>JAFYYV010000013.1 GCA_017557405.1 Prevotella sp. | reverse complement strand
TACCTGCGTTTCCCGCGCCCCGCGCCGTCGTAGGTCGTCAGTGTGCAGGCCGTCTCTCCGTTGCCTCCTGCCGTGGCGACGGAGAGCGTGGGGTAGCCCAGGCCGTTGTAGTACTGCACCGCCTGTATGGAATCCGTCCTGTAAGCGTCGAGCATCGTAACGGTCTTGACGTAGTTCTGCGAGGTTGTCTGAGCTCGGGCTAAGCATAGCGGCACCATAAGCATCGCTATCAGCGTTATGTGTATTTTATATATACTACTCATGGTTTCTTATAGTTATAACTGTTAGTAGAAACAACAGAGCCATTATGGTCTATGATACTGCTCAACCGTCCGAAACAGTCATAATTATAATGAATAGTGTAGCCGTTCGGCAGCGTCTGGGACACGATTCCGACAAGAGGCTCGTAGGTATAGGTTGTCACATGTCCTCCTGTCAGTTCGATGGCATTGCGTATCGAGTTGAGGTCTTCAGTGGTTGGCTCTGCCTTGTCTAACAAATTGGAAATTGTTGATGTTCCTATGGCACTCTGAACCTCAGCATAGGTGAGTCCCTCAATCTTTGCGATTGGATAATGCCCTTTGTATGACCAGATATAGACTGTCTCCATGCTATCGACAACTATTGAACATACATTCAAGGAGTCGTCGTATGAATATGTCACACGGGTCTCGGGTGCATTGTCACCTATGGATGTGGAGAGAGAAACAGGTAGATAATGTGAAGTGCCATTATTATAATAGCTTGTATAGTCTGTCCTCTGAGTGCTTTGGCATTTCTCCTGACCGTTTTCCACCAATAACTTTTTTGTTTCCACCACGTCATTCAACCTATGGGCATCTCTCATCCATCTGCTGATATAATCTATTCCATCCGCCGAATATGTGTATTTCGTTCGTTGGGTCTGGTTTGGCAGCCCCGTATTCTCATCTATCTGAGACACTTGATGGTTTATCCCATTATAGAGATAGTCCTTTGTCTTGACAATAGTACTGCCGTCTGGATTATATTCTGTCGTTACGGAATTGGACAATTCTACCCGTGAGAGGATGTACGGATAACGCCATACGTCAACGACTCCCTCTGTTTCATAACCACTAGTATTGAGGCTTTTGTTTTGTGTCACCAGATTAGTCGCATAATGAATCCTCTGGCGGTCGTATGTGTTTACTATTATTGCGGCAACGGCATCCGACGCGTCACGTATTTCCTGACTCTGTATTTTGCCATTATCCAAACAATCATAATAATCTATCTTTACAGTCTGAGGCTCATTATTTATATATGATGTGACCACACTTTTCTCAAGGTTATCATCTGCGTCGTATTTCCTTTTCGTTACTTTGGAATAACCGACAATACCAGGAGTACAGGAAACAAAGAATTCTGGCATTCGAGAATGTCCGGAGCTTATTGTATATACATCAACAGTATGTATTCCGGGAAGACCTCCAACGGGACTAAAATTATAGCAATGCGCATAATCTATTGTTTCTATCTTTTTTAGCAGTTTTCCGGAAGTCATTCCATTGTTATTGTAGTCATATGTGGTGTAATTGATTTCATTACCATCATGATCAAAATTGCTTATCTTACTAATTCGCAGCCCACCGCATGTTAGTGGATAATATGTTTCTGATAATGTTTCTTCATACCAGCCATTCAAATAACAATTAATTGTAAATGGCAAATTATCATTATTGTTTATCGGTACTAAAATCAAGGTGTACTGCCCTGGTGTAAGTGTCAAACTCTGTACATAGGTCTCCTCGGATGACGAGGGAAACGCTACGGAGATGTCTTCTATTAAACCAGTATTATGCTTATTTATTTGAATATGCATATTTTGCCCATACAATTGACTTGATCCGCTACACTGTAATATAAGATCGAATGTGGCCTCTTGTGAAAGTGCAAAAGACTGTACTTGATCATCTTGGTTCACGTCTAGCCCATAGGGAGTAGATGACACGTAGAATCCAGCATGAACGGAGATATCATATTGCTTCTCCCTGTATTTATCGGACAGGGTGAAATCTCTTGTGAGAATACTGTTTGACTCATATTCATAGGTGGTATAGCCACCAGTAGGATAATCCATCCTGTTTAGCATAGCAGCCTGCATGTAGTGGCCACGGCTGTACCTGTTAGCGCCTCCTATTGAATAAATACTCACCCCCTGAGTATAATTTAAAGACATGAAGCTTTGCGGAATAGGTATCATAGTGTATCCGATTCCTGACACATGGTTATTCCGACCATTAAAATACCCCCAGAAATCTTGCGCACATGACCTTTTTGACGGTAGGTCTAATGTGTTATAGGAGAAACTTGTCGTTAGTGTGTCTGTGAAAGCAATCTCCTTGACGTTATCCAGTTTTAGTCTATATTCAGAATCGGTTTCGTTGTTCGCTGGAGCATAGTTTCCTCCGATATTGGAATATCCGAACCTGTCGTATGAGAAAGCAAAGCTTTTGATAGTGGTATCTGTATCTGACAGAATGGTTATGGTATCCAGTCTCATTCCACTGCATTCATTGCTATTCGATGTAACGAAGGTCACTGTTTGATTACTTGTCTTTATCTCTCTAAGATAATGACTTGTTACTGTTGCATGTCGTAGAATATCAACACGTCCATTTGGATAAGCATTGCCACAACAACCCTGTCCTCCCACATGAGCATTCGCCAGGTGAACAGATTCTGACCTTGTGGCCCGGCATGTCTTTTGGTGTTCCGTGTATAAAAATTTTATTTTTTCTCCTAGAGGAGTGTTGATTTCTGTGAGGTACCAGCATGAAGTGTAGAAATACCATGCACGATATTGATCTGCGAGTCGGTCTCGCTGTTCGAAACGATAAACGTATCCTTCAGAGTCAGTTATTATCCATTTTTGAATATCTTCATTACGACCGATACCTCTTGTCTCCAGAACAGGATCTGTCTGAACTTTAAAGTCTTCTCCGGCCTGACCAATGTTATATATATTCAAGGTGAACGGGTCGACAAAAAACATGAAGGACTTGCCTAGGACATTGACAAAATAGAAATCGCGCTCACCGAACCCCCAGTCCACATAATCTTTCATCCCTCCCTGACCTTTGAATTGGTCAATATATGGTGGTACGAGTGAGTTGCTGTAAGGCAGAGTTGCCATCCAGTTGGATGTCTCGTTGGGTGTGTAATTATAATACTTGATTTGAGATCTGGTTACAGGAGTGCCATTCGAAATACCACCATAAATACCGTTACCAGACCAAGGACCAAACCGTGACGTAAGGTATTCTGTCCATATACTATCATGAACATCTCGGACGCCATACATGTCGGTGCCCCCAGCACAGACATAGTTTATGCATCCTCCAACTGCCAGATTCCATCCAAGTCCCACCCAAGAAGCCTCTTGTTCAACTTTGATGCCAGAAGCATCATATCGTAGCACAATAGGGATCTCGATGTCCTTACATTTTATCGTGTAAAGTGGAATAGAGATGTTAGCCGTCCCTGTATATTCATTTACTGACTCTTCTCCGTATATCTTGAAAGCAGTTGCTTCCGGCGTCCTGAAGTAATCAAGATTGAGTGATTCCTGTACCCCGTCTGCCATAACAGATAGAAATGATGAAAGGAATACACACACTGCCAACAATGTCGCTTTCTTGTTTTTATATACTGTGTTCTTCATAGTGTTACTTTCTCGCTATAAACTTTCCCGTTGACATTGATATAGAGGATATAAACTCCTGGACGCAATCCGTTGCAGTCTATCTGCTCATAAAATCCCAGTCCTGTGCTTTGTGTCCATTGTCTGCTCACGCAAAACATTCCCATGTGGTTTGCGATGATGGTTGTAATGATAGCGTCTTCGTCAAGGTCGTACGTCATCTTTATTACTTTTCCATGTGTCTCAATTTGATAATGGATAATGTCAGGGACTTGTTGCCCGCCGTCAGAAAAGCCTTCTTGCTCACCATCTATGTCTTCATCAGTTTGAGTTATATATGAAGATACCATATCCGAAGGTAAATTGCAGTAGGCATATTTCGTTGTCCCGACGACATTCATGTTGAAATAGCTGGTGCTTGTAACATCTTCTATAATTGGGTACTGTGACTCGGGAAGATACCATTCATAACGCTCGTCAATAATCTGTGTGAGTTTTGCAGTGTCAAGTGCGGCAGAGTCGATGTCCATACAGATGGAATAAGAGTCGATGACGTGTACTCTCCGCACATTCTTGACAGTATCGTTCTCCGCTAACACTATTGAGCCATCGGCATCTACCATGACATATGTTGTTCCTACCTCGCGAAAAGGATGATTACCGCAATACATACCCTCACATCTGAAGTCCATGCTGATAGAGTCGCCATATTCAAGAGGATATTTCTTGGAGAATTTTTCCATGACATATTCCCGCTTTGCAAGAGGTGACTCACAACCAATAAGAATGAGCGTATCGGGAGTTGTACGATAATAATTGATTTTGCCAGGCTCAATGACGGATACCACACCTGTGCTGTCCTTTGCAAACATCACCCGTTCAGATTCTTTAGCGCCGAGTTTTCTAGAAAAATCCCACACTTTGTTTCTTCCACCTTTACCTGGAAAAAAATAACGAATTCTGTTTTTCTGTATACTGTCAGTTGATGCCGGAATCATTTCAGACAGGTTCACTTGGCCATAAGCTGCTGATTTTCCAAATAGCAAAGACAAAGCAAAAATGCTAAAAAACAGTTTCATCTGATAATCTCAATTTTAAAAGGTGTCAGGCCTTTTTCGGGTTCATCGTTTACTATCACATGTGTTAGAGTCATAGCGAGTGGGTTCATAGGGATAGATACTTCGGTTAATTTATATCTACTTACAACTCGATAACACCTATATAGATAGTAGAACCGACAATCAGACGGATGGTATATTCACCCGTGAGTGTGTATGGGAATATGAGGGTGGTCTGGTCAGGTGCCAGCCAGTCGGTATAGACCACATTCTCATTTTCATCGAGTAGTTCAATGGTCACCACATCTTCTAAAGAACAGAAAAGGGTAAGTGTGTGATTGGTCACATCGATGGTCAATGGACGCGGAGGTGCTTTGGGCTTGCCTGGGTAGATGGGTGTTTCGTCAATGATTTGAGAATGTAGGATAATGGGGTCCCCTTTTGTTATTTGCATGTTGCCAAACCAAGCTGCAAATACTAAAATAATAATAGTAATCTTCTTCATAGTTGTTCGTTTTTTTATTCGCAAACAAAAGTACGTTATTATGAAATAACGTCAAAACAAAAACGATGAAGATAATTAACCAAGAATTAACCTTATAGGAAGTTGTTGATTATAAGGGGGTTAATAAGATGGTAATCAGTAATCCAAAAGCTTCAAATCAAGATCCTTGGAATTTCCATCAACGCCAAATAGCTTTTTCATCATGGTGTTGCGTATCTTGGTGATGTAGGCAGATGACACTCCGAGCAAATTGCAGATGTCCTTGGGACGGAAATGTATGCGGATAAGGATGCAGGTGTTGAATTCCTTTTCGTTCAAGGCATATTTCTTAGAAGATATAAACTGATAGAAATCCGGGAACAGTTCTATTACTGTCATATACATCTGCTGCCATTTTTCAGGTGTAGGCGGGACTCCTTTCATAGCCAGTTTGTCAAAAGTCTGATATACTTCTGATTCCTTTAGTCTAGTTTCTGCTATATGTAGTTCTTTGGACTTCCTGTTCTGGGATCTCTGTATCCAGTTTTGTAACTGTTCGATTTCTTTTTCCTTTTTCTCAATTAACAGATTCATATCGGCATTGTAGTTGTTCAGTTCCTCAATATTGTCTTGGGCCACAGAGAGGGCAATCTCTATGTTTTTTCCATGAGACCTAAGTTTGATGACTTCCGATTGCACTTTGGCAAGTTCAGCAATACTTTTTTTGTATTGTATGAGTGCGGCTTTACGTTTCTTTCTTTCCCTTTGAACGGCTATGATAGTGATGGCAATGATGCAAAGTGTTATGAAACTGATGAGCATAAGCTTGCTGCGCATCTTTTCCGATTTCATGTTAGCCACCTGAGCCTGTTCTTGATAACGAGTATAGTCATACATGGCTTTCATCCGTTCTGCCTCCTGTGTAGCCATGTGGGCATAGACAGAATCGTTCATGGCATAACTGTATAAAGCGTATTTGGTTGCGGAGTCCGTACGGTGTGTTTTCTGATAAAGTAGGGCAAGGCCTCTTGATGCGGCATTCTGGTTGTTGAAGTCTTTACCCGCATTGAGTTCTTTGCGGAAATAGTATTCTGCCGAATCGTATTTCCCTAATGCCATATAATAATTTCCTTTCGGATAATAATATACTTCACGGCCTTTTTCTATATCATGGTTTTTATCGAAGAAACCTGATTCCGATTCATAAATATCCATGAACATCTTGGCTTTATCCAAGGAATCTTTTTCCACAAGCATCGAAATGGCTCCGCCCAACATACCAGCAGACATGTTCTTATATCCGTATTTTCTGGCCAGCATGGATGCCTGTTCACAAATGGAGAGCGCAGAGTCTGGCATTCCCATTCTTTTTATAGACTGCAATGTTTCCTGCAATAGTTAGAATGGCTGCAAGAGTGTCTTTTGCTTTCCATGCGTATCTGATGGCAAGGTTGTTATACTTCAAATCTTCTTCAATAAGATTTTGATAATAAAAAATCTCGCTCATTTGGGCATAAACCCTGCTGAGTTGTGCATAATTACATTCGAAATCTGTGGTATCTGCACAGTTGGCTGCATTCTGGAAACTATTGAGAGCAGCAGGGACTTCGCCCATATCATAACGGGCACGGCCAAGTAGATAGTGAGCAAGCATTTGGTCATTGGCGGAGCCATGATGATCGTAGTAATCAACAAGCATACGCTGAATGCTGTCAGAACGGAACATGGTGTCACATTTGTTTTGTGCGTTGGTGAGCAGAAGCAGGCGGCGCATACACTGGCTGTGGGAGAGACCATCAATGCTAATGCTATTGAGGATGGTAATGGCTTCACTGGGATTCTCATTTATAACATCCTCTGCTTTGTCGAGCATTTGCTTGGCTTCCCGACTGCCGCAGGCGCAGAGCAGCAGGAGCACAATGGCAATATGGAACAACCTTTTCAGCATTCTTCTTTTCCGTTTATCGTGGACAAAGTTACGATTAAGTGAGAAGAATACAAAATAAAAAACCATTTTTATTTATATTATCGAACGCAAGTGCGTTTTCATCTGCTTCCATTCATAAGAATTGTAGTATATAATAATAAGGTATATAGGTTACCACTTAGGTCGTAGTTGACAGTTGAAATCACATAGGTATTTTCAACTTGTCAACGTTACAACTTGACAACGGATGACGAATACAAATCTCTGCAGAATCTTTTGGATTATATTCTGCAGGGTTTAGTTCTTGTTTGGCTACAGATGTAAAATTGGCTACAATTTGGCTACAAATTTGAAATATAAGAAAAAGAAAAGTCCCATAAATCATTGATTTACAGGACTCTTTCTTTGGCGCTTCAGGATGGGCTTGAACCAACGACCCCCTGATTAACAGTCAGGTGCTCTAACCAACTGAGCTACTGAAGCAGCAATTTTTCGATTGCGGATGCAAAATTACGATGTTTTTTTTATTCCGCAAAATTTTTTGGTGTTTTTTTTCGATTTATCGCAAAATAATGATAAAAAATGGAGATTGTTGTGCTGTATATGGCTTTATTATCGTATTTTTGCAGTTGGTTAATCATGAAATGGATATGAAACGAATTATTCTTCACCTGTTGGTGTTGCTGTCTGTTCCTGCGATGGCTCAGGAGAAAGACCATAATTTCGATGTCGCGAAGAACCTGGATGTGTTGAACGTGATCTACAAACATCTCGACATGATGTATGTTGATACGCTTGACGCCAACGAGGTGCTGGGCAACGGCATCAGGGCGATGCTCAGGAGTTTGGATCCTTATACAGTGTATTACACGTCGGACGACATGAATGAATTGCGAGAGTTGCGCACGGGTACTTATGCTGGTATAGGTTCTGTGATTCGCAAGAACCTGAAGTCGAATCGCGTCATCATCTCAGAGCCCTACGAAGGAATGCCTGCCGCTGAAGCGGGGTTGAAACGTGGCGATGTGATATTGGCCATCGACGATGAGGACATGACTGACAAGGACGTGAGCTACGTGAGCGATCATCTGCGTGGTGATGCCGGTACGAGTTTCATGATCAAGGTGCTGCGTCCCTCTACGGGCAAGACGATGAAGATGAAATTGACGCGCAAAGCCATCCAGATGCCTGCCGTTCCGTTCTATGGTATGCGTCCCAATGGGGTTGGCTACGTCAATCTGAATTCGTTCACCGAAGGTTCTGCCCGCGATGTGCGCCGTGCAGTCCTCGAGTTGCGCCGTCAGGGCATGCAAGGTCTTGTGTTGGACCTTCGTGGCAATCGTGGAGGTTCGGAGCAAGAGGCTGTCAACATTGTGAACATGTTTGTGCCTAAGGGGAAGTTGATCGTGTCGAACCGAAGCAAACTGCAGCAGATGAACCACGATTACAAGACAACGGTGGAGCCCATCGATTCGGTGATGCCGCTGGTGGTGCTGGTTGATGACGAGTCGGCGAGTGCCAGCGAAATCACGAGCGGTGCTTTGCAGGACTTGGATCGTGCAGTCATTTTAGGTACGCGCACGTATGGAAAAGGTCTCGTACAGGTGACGATGGACCTGCCCTATAATGGTTCGCTGAAGTTGACCACGAGCAAATATTACATTCCCAGCGGTCGTTGCATCCAAGCCATCAACTACAAGCATGCACGCGGCGGTTATGTGGAGCATGTGCCCGACTCACTCACGCATGTGTTTTACACCCAGGGCGGCCGTGAGGTGCGCGATGGTGGTGGTATCAAACCCGATGTGGAGATAAAGGCCGACTCGATGACCAACCTTGTGGCCAATCTGGTTTATCTCGACTCTGCGGAGGTGATGTTGAACTACGAGCTCGACTATGTGGCCAAGCATCCCACAATAGGGTCGGCAGCGACATTCCAACTGACTGATGCCGATTACGAGGAATTCAAGCAGCGTGTGTTGAAGAGCAATTTCAAATACGACCGTTCGACCGAGACTTATCTTGACAACCTGGAGAAGTTGGCCAAGTTCGAGGGTTATTATGATGATGCACGCGCTGACTTCGAGAACCTGCGCGCCAAACTGAAGCACAATGTGGAGAAGGATTTGGATTACAACAAGGAGACGTTGAAGCAGTTGCTGGCCAACAACATCGTCCACAACTATTATTACCAGCGCGGAACCATCGAGAACTCGTTCCTTTGGGACAAGCAGTTGAAAGAGGCCGAACGGCTGATCAACACGCCCGAGGAAATTGAGAAGATTCTGAGACCGTGAAACTATTAAACCACTTAAACATAAACAAACATGAAAAGAACCTTTTTGACAATTGTAAGTTTGATTTTCTGTGTCCTGGTCGGTAAAGCCCAGACATTGGAAGTGTATATCAACGATGCCAATGGCGACACAAACGTGCGCAATGCACCGAAGGGTGCTGTGGTGGGGAAGTTCACCCAAGACGAAGCTTGGGCGATGGTTGTGGAGACACCGCAGAATGGTTGGTGGCGCATCAAAGGCGACTCCTATGCAAATCCCGAGGGAGAAACTCCGCAGTTCAAAGCCTCCAAGAACGGCTATTGGCTTCACTATTCAGTGCTCGGAGTGGGCACACGCAACTATGGCGGCCAGCGTCTCACACTGCGCAAGAACCCTTCGAGCAATGCCGAAGCGGTCTATTCGTTCAAAGAAGAACTGGTGTTGAGACCTATCGACATAAAGGGTACGTGGGTGAAAGTGACCGACGGGAAACACACGGGTTGGATTGAGCAGGAGTGGCTTTGTGGCAACCCGTTGACAAATTGCAGTTAGAATCGACAAACTATCAAGAATACTAAAAAATGAAAACATCGAAAATCCTACTCTCAGTAGCCTTCTTGCTATTGGGAGCGGTTGCTTCCGTGCAGGGGCAGCCTTTGTTGAAAACCCATGTTGAAACGGGCGACGTGGAAGGCGTTCTCGAGGGAACTGACCTGGCCATGTACAAAGCCATCCCGTACGCCGCCCCACCTGTGGGCGACTTGCGTTGGAAGGCTCCCCAGCCGGCAAAGTCGTGGACGGGTGTGCGCCTCTGCGATAAGTTTGGTCCTTGGCCTCCACAACCTACACGTCCGGGTCGTACGGCCGACATGATGAATGAGGATTGCCTCTATCTCGGCATCGCCACACCTGCCAAGACCGCAAGCGACCGACTGCCCGTGATGGTGTGGATTCACGGTGGTGGCTTCCAAACCGAATACTATGGTGGTGACCTATGGAAGCATCTCGCTATGCGTGGCGTGGTTGTTGTGAGCATCGAATATCGCACAGGTGCGCTGGGATTTATGGCTCATCCTGAACTGACAAAGGAATCAAAGGATGGCCATTCGGGCAACTATGGTCTGCTCGACCAGATTTATGCTTTGAAATGGGTACAGCGCAACATTGCCAACTTCGGTGGCGACCCCTCGAACGTGACCATCTTTGGTGAGTCGGCAGGTGCCATCAGTTGCAGCATCCTCTGTGGCTCGCCTTTGGCAAAAGGACTCTTCCATCGCTGCATCAGTCAGAGTGGTGGCTCGTTCGCACCTTGGAGCGACCAGGCTCGTTCGATGGCCGTAGGTGGTTCGCAGAAGGGTGCCGAGCAGCAGGGATTGGCTTTCCAGAAGCATCTGAAGAAGAAGTCGCTGAAAGAACTCCGCAAGATGGACGCGATGGCCCTTTGTGATGGCGATGTGGGCTTCAGTGGATTCTGGCCGTGTGTCGATGGTTATGTGATTACAGACGACCTCTATCGTCTCTACGAGCGTGGCGAATACAATGATGTTCCCGTCATCGTGATGACCAACTCGGACGAGGGCATCTTGTTCACTGGAGGCAATCTTGACGAGTACCAACCCGATAGGTTCCGCAAATATGCCCAGAGCGTGTTTGGCAACATGACCGACGAGGCTTTGAGGGTTTATCCTGCCAACACATCGAAAGAGGCTTTGTATGCTAACTGTGATGCTTTCCGCGATATGGGATTTGCTTGGCCGTCGTATGCTTGGGTGAACCTGCAGTCGAAGACGGGTAAGAGTCCTGCCTATGCCGCTTACCTCGCCCAGCCCTCTGAGCGTAGTTTCTCGCCCAGCCCACTTCGCCGAGGTGTTGCACACGCTGATGACATTCTCTATCTGAATGGCGAGTTCCTCACACAACCTGACAAATATCCTGCCGAGGCTGCTGTGGCCGAGATCATGCAGCAGTATTGGGTGAACTTCGCCAAGAACGGAAACCCGAATGGCAAGGGACTTCCCTACTGGCCGACATTCGACGACTCGAAAGCCACTACGATGCAATTCAGCAATGGCGCTTCGCTCATCACACGTCCGAACCGCGAGCAGGTGGACTTTGTGGACCGCTTCTACAGAGCAAAACGCGAGGAGACCGAACGGCAGCGTAATCCTGGCAAGACCGTGGTGGAAGAGGGTGGAACAGGTCCTTATAAGGCCATTATGAAAGAGGAACCTACGTTGAACGCACACACCATCTTTGTTCCACAAGACTTGTCGAAGTTCAACAAGAAGAATCCTCTTCCCGTGCTGGTTTGGGGTAACGGTGCCTGCAACAACTCACCTTTCGAGCATTATAAGTTCTTGAACGAGATTGCCTCTTATGGCTTCATTGTGGTGGCTACGGGCTATATGCCGAAGGAAGGCGAACGCTATCGTGGTCCGATGTCAACAACTGAGCAGCAGATTGAGTCGATGGACTGGGTGATTGCGCAGAACGCCGACAAGAGTTCACCCTATTACGGCAAGATCGACGTGAAGAACATTGCTGTGGCAGGAATGTCGTGCGGTGGACTTCAGACGCTTTACAACTGTGCCGATCCGCGTATCAAGACGTTGATGATTTGCAACAGCGGACTTTTCAACAGCGAGAATGCCAGTTCTGCAGTGGGTGGAATGCCGATGCCCCCGAAGTCGAAGTTGAACGAGATTCATTCTTCCATCATCTATATCCTTGGTGGTGAGTCGGACATCGCTTACGAAAATGGTATGGACGACTTCCATCGCATCAGTCATGTTCCTGCTTGCGCCACGAACTTCCCTGTGGGACACGGTGGAACTTACGCCCAGCCACATGGAGGTGAGTTCTCGGTGGTGGCAACCGCTTGGTTGAAATGGCAGTTGAAAGGCGACAAGAAAGCCGCCCAGATGTTCAAAGGCAATGACTGCGAACTGTCGAAGCGCAAGGATTGGAAAATCGAGAAGAACGCTAAGTTCTCCCAATTGAAATAAACCTTTCGATTCGGTAGCAAAAAATTGTGGAATGAACCTTCAAGGTCTTCATTCCACTTTTTTTATCTCATCCTTCATCCTTCATCTTTCATCCCTCACTCTTGGTTATATCTCTTCAGGAGTCGATTGATAGCTTTGTCGAGCGATTCGGTGGGCTCAATGATGTTGTAGTCCTCCCAGAAGTGCGGGTCTTTGAAGTATTCCACTCGGTCGTAGAACATATCGCGCGAGTCGAACGTATCGCGGCCCTTGATGTGTTGCACGTCTTTGTTCGTGTGGTCGGTCACCACCATCTCGCAGGTGGCTGTGAACGAGGTGGCAAGCAGTTTGCGTTTCCAGTCGCAGTTGAATCGGAAGACGTTTCTGATGTAGGATATGCGTGTCACGCCATCCTCCAATTTGTAGTCGATAAGCAACGACATCTCCTTGGGTTTGAACCTCACGCCAAGGGGTTTCCTGATGAGCATGAAGCGTGTGGCTTTTTCGCGGTCGGACATGTCGAGTGAGAGTTCGGCACGTGTGAAGGCCAATGTCTCCTGGTCGATGTAGAGATGTCCGTGATATAGAGCATCGGGCGAACAGTCGAGGCGTGGTTCCATGCGTATGACATATTGCATTCTACCATCGATGCTCTGCGGGGTTTCCATACTGAAGCCGTAGCAGTCGAGCACCTCACGATCGAGGACGAAATCGGTGTTCTTGGCGATGTCGAGTTGTATGGGTTGCACAGGTCCTCCCATCACTTTCACGCCCAGCGTATCACCCTGTCTGGGACTCAGCAGGCGACGTCCTTTTCGGATGGCTACGCGGTCTTGATAAACGGAGCGGGTGTAGGAGGTCTTATACATATCGATGACTCCTTCAGCCACGTAGATGAAGTGTTGCCGTTTCATGGCCGTCTCGCGATAGAAGCCCTTGAGCAGTTCGGGAGATTTGCTGTAGTTATCTGGAACACGATCGATGGCCCTCTCCACGAGCGTGCGTGCGTTGTCGTTCGTTACCACCACCTCCTTGAGCATGATGGCTGCAGGACGCAGTTTGAGGAGGAGCGAGGTGTTGGTTGTTGTGAGGTTGTGGATGAGATTCTGGAATCCCAGATGCGACACTCGGATGGCCTTGGGTGTTTGGTCGGTCTTCAGAGTGAAGAATCCATCGGCATTCGTTACTACCGCAACACTGGTACCCACAAACGACACGTTGGCTCCCGCGATGGGTTGTCCCGACTGCTCGTTGACCACCGTTCCGCTCACGATGGTTTTTTGTGCAATAGCCGCCATCGAGACAGCAAGCATCAGTATGGCAAAGCAAATCCTTTTCATGTTGTTTAGGTATTGAATAATAGTTGATAGGTCTTGGTGCAAAGATATAAATAAAATTTGGGAATGTCAATAGTTTTGTGTTTGATTTTTTTGTAAATTGCTGAAATGAATGTAATTTTGCGGAAAAATATGAGGTAAGAGAATGAGATACAGGGATTTGTGGCAGCGGTTGCTTTCGTTGTACGATGAGCGCGAGGCGAAGGCGATTGTGAGGCTGGTGTTGGAAGAGCGTTTCGGTCTGACACTGGCGGAAATGCTATTAGGAGATATAGAGATAAAAGATAATAGATATAAGATAGGCGAAGAGGAACTGGAGAGCCTGATGCACCGTTTGGAGCAAGGGGAACCTGTACAATATGTGTTGGGTGAGGCTTGGTTCTACGGCCATCGGTTTCATGTGGAGCCTGGGGTGCTGATTCCTCGTCCTGAGACGGAGTTGTTGGTGGAGTGGGCGTTACAACGAGATATTCAGATAATAGATAAGGAGATAAAAGAAGCCCCCCGTAGGGGAATGAATGTACTCGATATCGGTACGGGTTCGGGTTGCATTGCCATTTCGTTGGCGTTGGGTCTTCCGTCAGCCTCTGTTACCGCGTGGGATGTGTCCGATGCTGCGCTACGCATTGCACAAGGGAATGCTGAGCAATTGGGAGCAAATGTATCGTTTGTGAAGCAGGATGCCCTTGCTGCTCCCGACGATGTTGCACTGTGGGATGTAATTGTCTCCAATCCTCCATACGTCTGTGCAAGCGAGGCGGCCCAGATGGAACCTCATGTGTTGGAACACGAGCCCCACGAAGCCTTGTTCGTGCCCGACAACGATGCGTTGTTGTTCTATCGCACGATTGCACGTTATGCACATCAAGCATTGAAGCCAGGTGGCCTCTTGTACTTCGAGATCAACCCATTGTATGCCGACGAGTTGTCATCGATGTTGAAGTCACAAGGCTTCGTGGAGATTGAACTGCGAAACGACCAATTTGGCAAGTGTAGAATGGTGAAAGCGTTGAAGATTGAAAATTGACCTACTCCTCTTCACCACCTCCGCTCTGCTCTTCTCTTTGGGCTTGGTTGTTGTTTCTATTGTTATTGTTGGTATTATTGTTCCTATTGTTATTGTTCAACATGTTGTTGTTCATCGGGGCTCCCATACCCTCAGCACCTTCCATTCCTTCTTCTCCATCCATTCCCATGCCAGGCATATCTTTCCGTTTGGGCATCATGTTTCCGAAGTTCCAAGTCAGCGTGAAGTTCACCGTACGCGAGTTGCGTTTGTTGAGTTGATGGCGGGTGAAGGTTTCGCTCTCCACGAAGTTCTCGAAACGACGTGAGTTGAGCACGTCGCGGCAAGTGATGGCGAGCGTGAGTTTCTTGTTCAGGAAGTTCTTGCGAAGTCCGAAGTCCACTCCATATCCCGGTTTGCGGTAACCTTGTGTGATGACCTGACGCGAACGATAGCGTCCGGTTGTCTGTATGGAAATGTCGTAGGGTAGGATGAGGCTGGCCGTCATTCGAGCATTCCAAGTGAAGTTGTGGTTTTCCTCTCCACGCACGGTCTGTCCGTCGATGTCATAGCTGAATCCATTGAGTTTGTAATAATAGGCGTTGGCCGACGTTGTGAGGTCGAGGATGCGGAACAGCTTGTTCTTCACCGTCAGTTCGAAACCCGATGAGAGGCTCTTTGCCAGGTTCTTGCTGGTGTTGTAGATGAGTCCGTCGGTCGAGCTCTGCCAACTGATGCGTTGTATCACGTCGCTGGTGGGACGGTAATAGGCCGAAAGCATCATCGAGTGCTCTGTCCACGTCTTCAGATAGTTGAGCGAGAACGAGTTCGAGAACTCAGGCGTCAGTTCGGGGTTACCGAAGGAAACGGTAGTGGCGTCGCGAGTATCTTTGAACGAGTTGAGTTGTCCACCCCACGGACGGCGCAGACGACGTGTGTAGTTCAACTGCAACTGGTCGTTGTCTGTAATCTGATAGCTCAAGAACACAGATGGGAACAGTTGGAAGTAGTCCTTCTTGAAGGGCAGGTCGCGTTTCGAAGCGTCGTGCTCCTGCTCCCATGTATAGCTTTCGGTGTTCACCTTCCAGTATTCGCCACGCATACCTGCCATGATGCCGAACTTGTTCCATTTGTAGGTGATGGTGGTATAGAGGGCATGCAGATCCATATCGTAGATGAATCGGTTGAAATAGAGCTTGTCCTCAACTGCATTGTGCCCGTCCCAGCTGGTGTTGTCGATGAACGACTCCTGTGGCGTGTTCTCATGCGAGAAACGTCCCTGGTAGCCCGCCTGCAGCTTCATGTTCTCTGAGATGGGGTTCTCATAGTCGAGTTTCACCTCCATCGAACGGTTGTTCATGTGACGCGGGCGAGACTGGTAGGAATAGGTGGTGGTGTAAGGCTCGAAATAGGTCACGGTGGAGTCCTGGTAGAAGGCGTCGTTGTCCGATTTCCAACGGTTGAAGCCCACCACGAAGTCCAGATAATGCGTGTCGGTGAATGAGTGGCGGTAGTTGAACTCGCCATAGAGCATGTTCATATTACCTCCGCCGGTGTTTCTTCGGGTCATTAGACGTGTATCGCTGGCGGCTCCGATGGTACCATAATGGTAGGGTGTGGTGCTCCAGTTCTTGTTTCGTCCCTTCATCATCATACCCGACAACGAGATGTCGTCCTTCTTGGTCACGTGGAACGTCAGTCCTGCGCGTCCGAAGAGGTTGTTACCCATGTTCGAGTTCTTCGCCTTGTACCATTGATATTGGTTCGTCTGCAGATATTCCTGTTCGCTCTCCGTGCGTCCTTCGCCCTCGCGATGGCGGAAACCGACATTCAAATAGGTGTCGATGATGGGCGAGTTGTAGTTGATGTTGAAACTCGTGTTGGCGCCACCTTGCGTGTTGGCACCTGCCTGCAACGAACCGTAATAGCCGGGTTTGAGGTCTTTCTTGAGCACGATGTTGATGATGCCCGCCGAGCCCTCAGCCGAGAACTTCGCCGACGGATTGTCAATCACCTCCACGTGGTCGATACTCTCCGCAGGCAACTGCTGCAGAATCTCAGCGCGGTTATCGGTGGTCAGTCCACTCGCCTTACCGTTGATCCACACCTCCACACTCGTGTTGCCACGCAACGAAACATTGCCATCGTTGTCAACCTCCACGCTAGGGATGTTCTCCAAAGCCTCCGAAGCAGATGCACCCGCGTTGGTCACCAATTGCGACACATCGAACGACTTGCGGTCCACCTCCAACTTCATGGCCGATCGCTGTCCTGTGACGGTCACTTCCTTCAGCTGATGGGCGTCTTCGCTCATGTAGAGAGCGGGGAAGTTGTGCGAGCGGTTGCGGTCGTTGACAACAAAATTCCTTACTACGTTCCTGTAACCCACGAAGGTGAGCGTCAATGTGTATTGACCATTTTTCAACCCGTCGATACTAAAGTGTCCTTCAGTGTCGGTCACAGCCCCTTTAACCAGTGCATCACTGCCCTGATTGGAGATTTTTACATTTACGAAACTCAGCGGCTCATTGTTAGTTTTGTCTAAAACTCTGCCTTTTACTAGTCCTTGTGCTGTTGCTGCCATTGCACTGAAAAGCAGCAAAAAAATGATAATTAATCGATTCATATCGATTATTAGACGTATGAGCGCGCGAAAAGTTAATCCGCGCGAACATAAAAAAAGTTAATCGATTCATAAAATTTCACGAAACCGCTGTCTTTCAACGTTTTATGGTTTCAATAAAATTTCATGTTTTGGAGTTTGGGTAAGCGGTTTGTCATTTGTGGCTTTTGACCGTGTCATTGCATAGCTTTGACCGCCTCATTCCATAGCTTTGAGCGGCTCATTTGTGGTCTTTGACAAGACTGTTGTAAGTCGATGAAAAAACGGGCGTGATTTTTGGTTTTTCCGATAGATTTTTGTAATTTTGCAAGGAGATATGAAAAGATTTGTCGTCATCTGCATCCTAGTTGGCTTGTCCAGTATGCTCTGCGCTCAAGGCATCGATCGCAAGAAGGTTATCACACGCAACAATCCGCACGTGACAACCGTTGATCCGTTGGCTTCACTCACGGTGGGCAACGGACATTTTGCCTTTACCGTAGATGCGACAGGATTGCAGACATTCCCCGAGGAATACGCGAAGGGAGTGCCTTTGTGCACGATGAGCGACTGGGGTTGGCATGCGTTCGAGAATACGAAATACTACAAGGCCCGGGAGGCGTTGGTGGAGAAGGATTTCGGGCGTGGCCACAAGGAGGTTTATTCGGTGCAATTCAAGGAGAAAGGCCGTCAACAAGATGCCGCCAACTACCTGCGTGCAAATCCACATCGATTGCACATGGGATGCATAGGATTGAATCTCGCTGACACGAGTCTTGTGAAGAATGTGAATCAAACGCTCGACCTTTGGACGGGAAAGATTGAGAGTCGTTTCACCTACAATGGGCAACCTTACCACGTGAAGACGGTGTGCAACCCTGCAACCAGCCAGATTGCTTCGCGTGTGGAGACAAAAGGGCGTGTCGAAGTGTTGTTCAGAGTGCCCTACCCCACTGGAGGGCATAGCGATGATGCAGCCGACTGGAGCAAGGAGCGCAAACAGCGGGTGAAATACAGATTCTCGGATAACGACGCCGACCTCACGGTGACCATCGATGATATTGTGTACGATGTCAAAATCACTTGGGTAGGCGAGGCTCACATCAGTCAGGCTGGGCGCCATGCCGTGAAATTGTCGAACAAGAAAGGAACATTGGATTTCTCTGTGGAGTTCAAGCATCACAGGCTAAGGTATTACTCCACACCGAGCGTCCACCACCAACCTTTCACCGACCATTCCCTGCGCACAGCAGCCTTTTGGAACGAATATTGGAAGAATGGCGCCTTTGTCGATTTCTCACGTGTGAAAGACCCACGAGCTCGCGAGTTGGAGCGCCGAATCGTTCTTTCGCAATATCTGTTGGCGGTAAACGATGCTGGCAACACACCACCAGCAGAGACAGGATTGACTTACAACTCATGGTTCGGCAAATTCCATCTTGAGATGACGTGGTGGCATCTTGTTCAGTTCGGCTTGTGGGGACATCCCGATCTGCTATTGCCTACGATGGATTGGTATCAAGGTGCCGCTCCCAAAGCACGCAAGATAGCAGAACGGCAGGGTTTCAAGGGGGTAAGATGGATGAAGATGACCGACCCATCGGGTGAGGAGGCTCCATCGAATGTAGGTTCATACCTCATCTGGCAACAGCCGCACTACATCTACCTCGCCGAACTTCTCTACCGCTATTGCAAAAACCACGAGGCTATGAAGCGTGTGCCTGCGAAAGCGAAAGAAATGGAACAAGTGGCAAAGAAGATGCTTGCGGGTTATGGTCCTTTGGTGGAGGAGACAGCCGAGTTCATGTCATCTTTTGTCACCCTCGACTCAGCACGCAACCGCTACATCCTGAAAGGTTGCATTCCCGCACAAGAGACGTTGAAAGCCGATGAAACCATAAACCCGCCTTTCGAACTTTCGTATTGGCTCTGGGGGCTCCAGACAGCACAAAAATGGCGCGAACGGAGTGGAAAACCACGCCGTGCTGACTGGGATGACATTATCAACCGTCTCTCGCCCCTCGCTTCGGGTGAGGATTCCATTTATTGGGCTGCCGAAACCGCTCCTATCTACGCACATCCAACACCTAACAATTCCCTCCCCTACGGGGGGAGGTCGGGAGGGGGCTCACCCAATATCTCCGACCACCCCGCCGTGCTTGGTGCTCTTGGAATGCTTCCCCAGAACCGCTTGGTTGACAATGACATCATGCGCCATACGTTGCATTGGATTTGGGATAATTGGAATTGGGACAAAACGTGGGGATGGGACTTTCCAATGGTTGCGATGTGCGCCGCTCGATTGGGAGAACCTGAACGCGCCGTTGATGCTTTATTGATGGACAAACGCACCAACACCTATCTCGTGAGCGGACATAACTACCAAGATGACCGCCTGCGCGTTTATCTCCCTGGAAACGGAGGATTGCTCACAGCCGTTGCCATGATGCTTGCGGGATGGGATGGAGCAGAAGGCAAGAATCCTGGTTTCCCCGCCGACTGGGATGTGCAATGGGAAGGTTTGCTGCCTTTGCCGTAGCATCCGAAACCGCTTTGTTTCTCTTTTCCGCTGAAATCTTAAAAAATCGATATCTTATCGGTTTTCTCATGAAAAATGTGTATCTTTGCAGCCGCTAACATGTATCATCCATTTTTCATTTATTACATTCATCATTTTTACGAAACGTGAAACAACTACTGACATTCCTCTTGGCAATGGTCGCCTTCGTGCAAACAAACGCCACTCCCGACTTCTCTGCCACCAAGAAATACCACATTGTAAGCCAATATTTCCCCGATGGTTGCGTGGTGGACGGACTCACCGCTGGTGTGAACGACACTCCCCTCTACTATCAGAGCCAACGTAACGATGCGGAAGAGACCTACTGGATTTTCAGTGAGGTGCAAAACGGATACTATTCCATCCAAAACGCCAAGACAAAGCAATACATCACCTACGATGGTGTCTATACAGGCTCAGGACGACGCTATGTCAGTATGACCGCGACCATCGACGGCAACCTTTCTTTGTGGACGGTAGAGCCCATCAGCGATGGTGTCTATTGTATCCGAAACGTGGAACACACCGACCATCTGTGGGATGTAAGAACTAGTTCATATACCGTAGGTACTTACTCAAACACAGGAACGGGCGGAAGCAACCAACGTTTTTCCTTCTACGACCAGAACGGAAAACAGGTTTTCGAACGCACGGTGGATGAAGGTTTTGATGTTTCTTCGTGGTTCACAGCTACGATGGATGCACTTGACGGATGGACCTATAACGATTTCTTCATGAATACCGGCGCTGGTGGCTCCCACTACAACGGCGATGCCTCGCTGGTAGCTCCTTTCATCGAGAACTGGCACGAAACTGCACAAGGACCGCTCAGCGATTGTACGTTGCAACAAACGCTCAGTCATCTGCCTGCCGGAAACTATCGATTGCAAGCCGATGCTATAGCTGTCTATCAAGGTAGCGATAACTGGTGGGAAAACATCCCCGAGGAGAAAGGCACAGGCGTTACACTTTTTGCCAGCACCCAACAACCTGCCAACACGAAATCCGTCAACATCTCAACAAACGACGACATGCCAGAACGATACATCCTTGATTTCACGGTGAGTGAAGAGAGCGATGTGACATTTGGTATCAAGGCTGAAAACACTAACGCCAACTGGATTGCCATAGACAACATCCTGCTTGCCTTCCTTGGAACAGAGGACGAACTCCTCCAAGGTGAGGAGGCGAAACTGAGAGCCGACCTGAAAGACTATCTCTCCGATGCCGAAATCGAACAGGAGATGGCCACCGTACCTCGCGACTTCCAATCGATGGAGGAACTGCGCAAGAAGGTTACCAGCCAACCATCCATCGACCCACTCGCACAAGCATTGAAGAATTTCACCATCGATGGACATGCTTTAGCTTATGACCAGTCGAACGACCTCTATCTCTGTCCTATCCCACTCGAGCAGTTCGGCAATCCATTCTCTGCTGTCATCAACTATGAACTGCGCAACGGATGGAACAAAGTGGTCATCGGCATCTCTACCATCAAAGATGGTGATGTCTATCAATTCTCCGCCATCACCGCCGAGAAAGTAACAACTGTGGTAGCATACAAATCCGATGGCGCAAAACTCTCGAAAAGAATCCAATTCACTTCGTTACCCGTGGTCACCCTCTACGGTTCGTTCAACAACAATTATAGCGATGGCTATATTCGCGTCATCGAACCCGATGTGCTGCAATCGTCACTCCTCAACATGAAAGCCAAATGGCGTGGTGGCATCACCAATGGAAGTGGCAAGCACAAACGCAACTACCACGTGAAGCTGAAGGACAACCAAGGCAACAAACTCGAACAGAAGTTCTTCGGATTGAGGAAAGACAACTCGTGGATTCTCGAATCGTGTCAGGTGGACATGAGTAGAATCAGAAACAGAATGGTCACCGACCTATGGAACGACTATTCCACCCCCCCCTACTACTTCGATGAGGAACCCAAAGCTATGACTGGCACACGCGGTCGTTTCGTAGAACTCATCCTCAACGGTGAGTATCGGGGTATCTACTGCATGACTGAAAACATCGATCGCAAGCAGATGAAATTGAAGAAATACGACGAAGAGACAGATGAGATACACGGTCAGTTGTGGAAATCGAAAGATTGGTCGTACTCCACCTTTATGGGCCACTATTCCGACAACCCCAATTACCCAGGTACGTCGCCCACAGGCTTCAGCAACTCCAACGACATGTGGGACAGGTACGAGACGAAATACCCCGACTTCGAGGACATCGGACGCTCCGATTGGCAGACACTCTACGACGCAGTCAACTTCGTGTGTACAGCCTCCGACGAGCAATTCAAACAACAAGTAGGACAATACTTCGATTTGCCACTTGTCATCGACTATTACATCCTGCTCGAAACCATCATTGCTACCGACAACCACGGAAAGAACATGTTCCTCGCCTGCTATGACAAGCAGACGTCGCCCATGATTACCTTCGCCATCTGGGACCTCGATGCTGTTATCGGACAACGCTGGAGCGACAGTTATTTCCACCAAGACTTCATGAATCCCGAACAGGACTATACCCAATACATCACGAACTACGAGCACGGCGACTTCAACCTCTTCCGTCGTCTCCGCAATACTAATGCTGACAACTTCAACCTTAAGGTTCGTATGCGCTACCGCGACCTACGCGACAATTGGCTCTCTACGGAAAGCATCCTCAACCGCTTCCGCAAGCAACGTGCTGAGTTCAAAACCGCTGGTGCCGACAAACGCGAATATGCAAAATGGAACTACGACTCCGACATTGCAGGCTATGAACTCGACTTCGATGACGAACTCTCATACATCGAAAAATGGATCGGACGACGCATGAGGTATCTGGACAATGTTCGTTTTGAAATCCACGACCTGCCATCAGCCATCACCCAGAACACCGCCGACAACCATCTCGAAATCTGTTTGCGCGACAACAAGGTGGTCATATTCGCAGAAACGGAGCAAAACATCAGCATCTACGCAGTGGGTGGGCAGATTGTACGTACGCTGAAACTCCAACAGGGTGAGAACGTGGTCGACGAACTTCCTGCTGGCATCTATCTCATTGGGAAGAAGAAAATCGTCATCAGATGATTCCGTTTTTCAATAATTATTTGTAATTTTGCACTCTGTAATATCAAAAAACAAGGAAATGGAAAAGAAACAGTATAAGAGAACGACTGTGACGTCGGCGCTTCCTTACGCGAATGGCGGAGTTCATATTGGTCACTTGGCAGGCGTTTACGTACCCGCCGACATCTATGTTCGTTACCTGCGATTGAAGGGTGAGGACGTGATGTTCGTAGGTGGAAGCGACGAGCATGGAGTGCCCATTACCGTTCGCGCCCGTAAGGAGGGTATCACCCCACAAGACGTCGTGGACCGCTACCACAAGATGATCAAGGACTCGTTCGAGGAATTTGGCATCTCATTCGACATCTATAGCCGCACTACCAGCGATACCCACCACAAGTTTGCCGCCGAGTGGTTCAAGAAACTCTACGACGAGGGCAAACTCGTTGAGAAGACCACAGCCCAACTCTACGACGAGGAAGCCAAGCAGTTTCTGGCCGACCGTTACGTTGTTGGCGAGTGTCCCTACTGCCACCAAGAAGGCGCCTATGGCGATCAATGCGAGAAATGCGGACGCGATCTGAGCCCCACGGAACTCATCAACCCCAAATCGACCATCAGCGGATCCACCCCTGTTTTGAAAGAGACAAAGAATTGGTATCTGCCCCTGAACGACTATCAGGATTGGCTGAAGCAGTGGATTCTGGAGGATCACAAAGAGTGGCGTTCCAACGTGTATGGACAGTGCAAAAGCTGGCTCGACATGGATCTGCAGCCTCGTGCGATGACTCGCGACCTCGATTGGGGTATTCCTGTTCCAGTGGAGGGTGCCGACGGAAAAGTGCTTTATGTTTGGTTTGACGCACCCATCGGCTATGTGTCAAACACCAAGGAACTCTGCGAGAAGAATCCTGAGCGTTGGGGCACTTGGCAACAGTGGTGGCAGGACAAAGACACGCGTCTAGTGCACTTTATCGGCAAGGACAATATCGTGTTCCACTGCATCATCTTCCCCGTGATGATGAAGGCCCATGGCGATTATATCATGCCCGACAATGTGCCCGCCAATGAGTTCTTGAACCTTGAGGACGACAAGATTTCAACTTCGCGTAACTGGGCCGTGTGGCTGCATGAGTACCTCGTTGACTTCCCTGGCAAGCAAGACGTGCTTCGCTATGTGCTGACTGCCAATGCCCCCGAGACGAAGGACAACAACTTCACTTGGCGCGACTTCCAAGACCGCAACAACAACGAGCTCGTCGCCGTGTATGGTAACTTTGTGAACCGCGCCCTGCAACTGACAAAGAAATATTGGGACGGTGTGGTGCCTGCCTGCGGAGAACTGCAGGACGTAGATCAACGTGCCATTGCTGAGATGAAAGAAGTGAAAGGCAAGGTGGAGGCGGCACTCGACGAGTTCAAGTTCCGCGAAGCCCAATTCGAAGCCATGAACCTCGCCCGCATCGGCAACCGATACATCACCGAATGCGAGCCTTGGAAGGTGTGGAAGACCGACCCCAAGCGTGTAGAGACCATCCTCTACGTATCACTTCAACTGGTGGCAAACCTCGCCATCGCCTTCGAACCGTTCCTGCCATTCTCATCGAATAAATTGCGCAGCCTCATCAACATGCCCGAATTCGAATGGAGTCAGTTGGGTGATACTGACCTACTGAAGCCTGGTCATCAGTTGGCAGAGCCTGCATTGCTCTTCGAGAAGATTGACGATGAGGCCATTCATTTCCAACTCGACAAACTCGAGGCTGCACGCAAAGCCAATGCCGAAGCCAGTTATAAAGCGAAGGAAGTGAAGCCGACCATCGAGTTCGACGATTTCTTGAAACTCGACATCCGTGTAGGTCATGTGAAGCATTGCGAACGGGTGAAGAAGTCGAACAAACTCCTGAAGTTCACCCTCGATGATGGCTCTGGTGAAGACCGCACTATCGTGTCGGGTATTGCAGCATTCTACGACCCCGAGCAACTTATCGGTCGCGACCTGCTTTTCATTGCCAACCTTGCCCCGCGCAAGCTAATGGGCATTGAAAGTCACGGTATGATTCTTTCAGCTGAGAACTTCGATAGTTCGCTCAGTGTAACCACCACGCTCGGTGAAGTGAAACCAGGTTCGCAAGTTTGTTGACACGTCCATTAATTTTTTAATTATTTAATTTTTGAATTATTAAATAGTAGTGTCTCGTCTGCGCTTCCTCCTCCTGCTCCTCTTGGGAATGTTGCTTGCACCCCAATGCACACAAGCCCAACGGTTGTACGTGGCTTCTTATAACATCCGTTATTTGAACCCCGATGATTCGGTGAGCGGCGACTCTTGGTGGCGGAGGTGCCCTGTGATATGCGGACAAATCAACTTCGAGTCACCCGATATTTTCGGAGCACAAGAGGTGCTTCACCCCCAATTGTTGGATATGCTTGAAGCACTTGACGGATACAACTACATTGGGGTGGGGCGCGACGATGGCAAAAAGAAAGGAGAGTATGCCGCCATCTTTTTCAAGACCGACCGCATACAACTACTCGACAATGGACATTTCTGGTTGAACGAGACACCCGACAAACCCCGTTTGGGATGGGATGCCGCTTGCATCCGTATCTGCACGTGGGGGAAGTTCAAGAAGATTTGTGGAGAGGGTGAAGGAAAAGAATTCTACTTCTTCAACCTTCACATGGATCATGTAGGGGTGGTGGCACGTCGTGAAGCCTCCCGATTAGTAATCAGCAAAATCAAGGAAATCGCGCAAGACCAACCTGTCATCTTGACGGGTGACTTCAACGTCGACCAAAGGGACGAGATCTATCAATTATTCGCCACCTCGGGACTTCTAAAGGACACTTACGAATGCGCCCGCATCCGTTTTGCTGAGAATGGCACCTTCAACAGCTTCAAGAATGACAGATGGACCAACAGCCGCATCGACCACATCCTCGTTTCGCCCAGCTTCAATGTCGAGGCATACGGCGTTCTCACCAACAGTTATTGGAGTGAACGCAGACGTAATCCGTCTGACCACTATCCCATCTTCGTGAAAATTTCGATGTAGCGAGCACAAACTATTCTCTTTAATTTTTCTTAACTACAACGATAGGGCTTTTTCGCCCTTTTTTTTGTTCCTTTGCATCTATGACTAGAATATTCACCCTATTGCTGCTTTTGGCAAGTGTCTGTGCAAATGCCCACGATGTGGAAATCAACGGCATTTGCTACCTCCTCATAGACAGCCAACAAGCCGCTGTGGTGTCCAACAAAACGCCCTATAGTGGATTTGTCGACATCCCCGACTCCATCCTCTATGAGGGGAACCTATTGGCAGTCACGCGCATTGATGACAAGGCGTTTTGTCTGTGCAGCGAAGTCAGCAGTGTGTCGCTTCCCGCTACACTCGAATACATAGGCGTATCGGCTTTCGCAGGATGCACCTCACTCTCATATATCAACCTCCCCACCTCACTTTTGTCTATTGGCGATGCAGCATTCAGTGGTTGCACCCAAATACTCTCCGTCACTCTTCCAGCCCATCTTACACATATTGGTACGCAGGCATTCGCCAAATGCACCAACCTCAACCGATTTGTCGTAGACGAAGAGAACACCTCATTTGCCACACAAGACGGAATATTGATGAACCACGACTTAACGCACGTTGTTGCTTTCCCACCCAACCACCAACAACTAGCATCCAATACCTCTTCAACAATCACCCTGCCCTCTTCGACGAGACAGATTGATAGTTGTGCCTTCGCTTATTGCGATAAACTCACTGACATCACACTTCCCGAAGGGCTTCTCAACATCGAGTCGGCAGCTTTCTTTCAATGCACCGCCCTTGCGCACGTTACATTGCCCAACACGTTGGAGGAAATAGGCATGTACGCCTTTTCGGAATGTAAATCTCTCACTAGCATTATCATTCCGCGAAACACCCAACATATCGGTGACGGAGCATTCTCTTTCTGCGACCTTCTTCAGAACATTTTCGTCAGCAACGGCAACTCTCATTTTGCAACGCTTGATGGTGTGCTTACAACCAGCGATCAACGAACTCTCATCGCACTTCCTGGTGGTCGCAAGGGCAACTATCGCATCCCTGCATCCATCGATTCCATTGCCCCACAAGCCTTCTATGGTTGTCATCTGCTCGAGAGTGTCACATTGCCTTCCCACATGGCAGACATCGGCGAGAATCCATTTATTTTCTGCGATGAACTCAAAGAGATTCATGTTGACAATGCCAATAATGCCTTCCAATCACTCGAGGGTGTGCTCCTGAATGCTGAAAAGACCGCCATCGTTGCTGTGCCCAAAGCCAAGCAAGGTATCTATGCAGTGCCAGAAGGAGTGACTTCCATCCCTAGCGGACCCTTCTTGAACAATGCTGGCATCACCGCTTTGTCGCTGCCTACAACGCTAGAGTCAATCGCTGACTATGCCTTTCTTGGTTGTTACGCCCTCTCATCGGTGAATCTGCCGCAATCGTTGACTTCGATAGGAATTCAAGCTTTCGATGACTGTGACCAACTTACACAAATCATCTGTGCAGGAACTCCACCTGCCTCCAATCTTTCACCTTATATCTTCAATCCCTCAGCATTCTCTAACGCCACTCTGTTCGTGCCTAAAGGTTCGCTCACCGACTACATGGCTGTTACCCCATGGAATCAATTCGAGAATGTTAGCCAATATGGCATCTTTGCCGACGCGCAAAAGATGAATCGCTATGCTTGGCAACGTCTTCCTATACGTCTGCTACCCACTCTCCCCATTACAGTTCTTCAAGCAGAAGTGACTCTCCCCGAAGGATTCGAGTTGGCTGCTGACAACCAACAAACCCCATCCCTCATCCCTCATCCTTCTTCCTTTAACACTTACCGCCTGTCGATGGCCAAACAAGAGGCTTTTGACGGCGATACCATCTTTTATGTCACGATGCGTTCCCCTCGAGATGGACAAACGGGAGTATATAATGTTAGTTTCAACAACATCATGCTTACTTACGCTTCTCCTGCAGGAATAGGCGAGACAGAACAAAAGGACTTCAGGGCGGGTGTGAACCTGCAAACCTATCGTGGCGATGTTAACCGCAACGGACGCGTCAACGTTGCCGATGTTGTGGAAACGATACGATATACCCAAGGAAAACCCACCGAGCAGTTCCATTTTGAAGAAGCTGACGTGAACAACAATGGCAATGTAAACGTCAACGATGCCTTTCAAACCATCGACATCATTCAGCAAGAAGTCCTTGCTTTCGATATCAATCCCATCCAATGGGAAAACGCCCAACAATCCATCGCCCTCTCCTCCCCCGACATCAAGGCTGCGATGGGTGCAAAGGCTTCCATCAACATCATGCTTAACAACGATACCAACAACCTTACTGCCCATCAATTCGTACTCTCTTTGCCACAAGGTATACAATTGGAGAACAATGGTAGCGAATACAATTACGAAAAAACAGCACGCTATACAGACAATAACCAAGATATCCGCATAGCGCTCACCCCTTCCAACGTCTATTCTATTATTTCCACTTCCATTACTGCAGGCACTATATTTCCTGGCAATGGCCCTCTGCTGACGCTCAACGCAATAGTGGATGAGAACCTGCCTGAAGGCAATTACGAGGCATCACTCTCGCGTATCATCTTCGCCGACACCGATGCCAACGAACTATTCCTCGATGATGTGCGGTTCAATATCTTTGTCACCACCACCGCTGGAATCGATTTGCCACAAACGAACAATCAACACCCAACGTCAAGTGCCATCTACAATCTGCAGGGACAAAAAATGAACAGCCAACTTCCTCCAGGCATCTATATTATCAATGGAAGGAAAGTCGTGATTAAGTGAGAGAAGTGAGAGTCGACGTCAAAGAATACTAGCCCCGCATTACTTCTTGCTCTTCTTCGGTTCCATACCTTTGAGATACACCTTCTCGCCGTTGATCCAGTTCTTCAGCTTCGTCCATTCCTTGGGCATCCAACCCTCGCCTTTGATGACGATGGAAATGATGTGGAGGCCATCATCAAAACGATAGCGGTTCAGGAAATAGGCATCGTTTCCGATGGTTTTTCCTTCTGCTTGGACCATAAACGAAGCTATGTCAGCATTGGGGTCAACAAAGAGTTCACCCGTTGGAGATTTGGCGTATGGAAGGGTTGGAGAATAAAAATAAGTATACAATTGTTCCGGATGATGATTGAGGTAGTCAAGTGCCAGCGAATCGAGCTGCAGAAACAGGGCATTGGCCTCGGCTTTGTATTGGGCAGGAATGAAATAGTGGGTTCCAGTTATCAGCCCCGTATGGTTGGCGTTGTCGCCGAACTTCATGTGAATCCCGCCATTGAAATCGTCCTCAAATCCTTCATCGTGGCGCCAATAGATGGGATAGACATTGGCACTCTTCAATTTCTTCATCAGCGCAAACGCGGGTTGGATATAGGACTCGAAAGCCTCCACATCAAGCGCCCTCATATCGTTCCATGAAACACTGTTGCGTTCCAAATACCAATGAATGTAGGCACCGCTATCCCAGTCGTCGCAGTTCTTGTTATAGGTATAGGAAGCAGCCTCTTTCGCATCCATGAAAATCAGTTTGTTGTTGTCCTGCTTAGACCTGACATTGCCTCTTGAAGGTTTGAACCCCACAGAATATTCGATGGTGTCGGCCTCGTTCTGGTGAAATTCATACTGGTAGCTCTCCGTAGCTTCCTTGCTCAGGTCGATGAAGGCTACACGTATCGAGTCGAGGGCTTGTTCAAAACGCTGACGCAGCTGGGCCTTCACATCATCGGGGCAACTGATTTTCAGACTCCCCAGTGCATTGACTTGACCACTCCAATAATAGCGGATTCTGCCCTCTATGTTCGATTGGGAGTAACCGAATTTATACCCCTGCTTCTGCAGGCTTTCCTCCAACTGACGGAGGCGTTGGTTCGCCATTCCCGATGCATTAGCATCGCCTACCCGTAGCCTTTGCCCGAAAGCTGTCGTTGCCAATGCAACAAGAAATAAAAGCGTGTATCGTCTATTCGTAATTTTCATTTGATTCATATCTTTATAGTTATTTGGGTTGCATGCGGATAGTGAGGTCGGTATCAGTAGGCGCAACAAATCCTCGGAGATAACCGAATTTGCTCGCTCTGACCCGAGTATCGTGATACGGCAGCCAAAGATCGAAATGCCCCTTATTGTCGGTCCTAACCCCTCCAGCATCAGAAGGTTCACCGGCGAGGAAGCCATCGACAAGTGCATCTGGCATTGGCTGGCCATTCTCATCCAACACCGTACCCTCAATGTGGCGGCGGTTTTTGAGTATGGCAGGACACTCGGAAGCGTAAAGTTTGTCAACGGAAAGCAGATGCATGACTAATTGCCGAGGGCTGGTGGTATTGTAATAGACCTCAGCCCACCAGTATGAGGCTGCCTTTTTATCGGGTGTGAAATAGAATATACTCTCCTTGACAATGTTGTCTTTCGCCCCTTCTTGAAAGGCGCCAAGACGACGGGGCTTGCCTTTTTTGACATTCCCGTCAAAGATGAAGGCCAAACGGACAATACTGTCGGTCTGTTCGATGGATTTGTCGGCCTGTTTGGCAGCCTGTCTGATATCGTTGATGACATCCTCCGCATGTTTTAGGTCAACGGAACTGGGTAGTTTGATCTCAACCTCACGAATGAGCGGAACATAGATGCCGTTGGCATCGTTGCCCACCAAGCCGAAGGTTTCCTGGCGTATATGGCCGTGCTGGCGTGTAAGCAAACCAAAGAGACGTTCTTCTGAAGGTGTGTCAAACAAGTCGGGATCGAAAGGATTGGTTTCACTGTTATAGATGAAACCGTCTGGCTTGAAAAGCGACATGGAACTAAAGACTTGATTGTCGCCCTGATAAGCATCCAGAAGATACCTCTGCCTACGAGTTTTCAACTCGTTGGAAGAAAGTGGTGCTTCGGATAAAAACGGTCTGGTGGTAATTTCTATGACACCATTGTAGCCCATTTTCCCATATACCGTCCACCCAACAACATCCTTGATCACCCTTACTTTGTCAACGTACTCATCGCGGTTAAGGAAATATGGCTGAAGTTCTTTCTTCAGTTCGGAGTCGAAGTAGAATTGACGACCATCATCCAGGTTGCCATCTGCTGGACCGAGGGGGGCCTTCAGTGCCTCTTCTACCGTAGAGGGTGGCGCTTTTACATACTCTCTCATCCGACGTTGAGGCTTTATGATTTGCCGGTTCATGGACTTTGGAAGCATCTTCCCATTGACAACAATGAGAACGGAATCGATGTTGTATCCACTGTCTTCTGTTGACAAAACGAAGTCAGGCCCGCGATCTTGTATATATATTACTTTAGGTCCTTGCTGACCCTCGTTCATCGGGGGGATTTTCAACCCTTCGAATGCTTTCATCGGGATTGTGGGTTCAGACGGTTCCATGATGATGTCATACTTCTTCTTGCGAATATCGAGTGTCACGCTCTTCATTCCAACGTACACGATACGAATCTTGTCTTGAGGATTCACCACTTTATGCGTGAAGCGCCCTTTGATGTCGGTGGTTGTATATCCTACGGTGCGGCCTGACTCATCAACCTCAACAACGTTAACGTTAAACAGTGGATCAGCTTCGTCGCTCACGGTGCCGCTGATTTTTTGGCCTGCCTTCACACCATTCTTTTTCTTCGCCTTTTTTGCTGTCGCCGGTGAGACAGACGAGGATTGTCTATCCAACGGACCTGTGTTATGGACGATATCCAAGTTCCTATTAGTATTACGGATAGTAACATGGGGGAACCTTTTGATGAGGTCCTGCTCCTCAGATGAACTGAGTTTACCCCTAACGTGGAATTTGTCAATTTGGATATTGTCCATCCATGAAGGGATATCGACAGGAGTGTTCAAAAACTCGAGACTCAGTGAACGAATGTGCTTCATCTTTGAAAGATTCTCAGGCACTTTCTTGTCCTCACAGTTATTACACAACATGAAAAAGAGCCCCACTTGTCTGTCTTGTTCCTCCAAACGTGCGAGCTCCTCGGTTTCCAGGTCGGCAATGCGTGCCAGCCAACCTATCTTGGGCGTGAGGGCACGTGTCTTGGCATCTTCTTCAATGCCCACAAAACCTGCCCACAATTCCATAGGAACGGTCATGACCACCTCATCGGTGTTGGTATCGGTCAGTATCTGTTTGAAGCCCACACGCGTCATCTCCTGCGGCATGCTGGAGTTCCACAGCACACTGTCTCTGGTTTCACCCTCCGTATTGGGGAAGAACTTCAAGAACCAACCATCCAACGAAGTGGTTTTTGCGGCATTGGGAAGACAAGACCTTTGAGTTGTCAATTGATCGACAGGCAATTTCTTGACAATATTCTGCCAAAACCACCGTCTGAACTTCCCCTTGGAAGCATCCACAAACTCCTCCAGAATGACCTCAAGATCGTCAGACCATTTTTCCAGATTGTATTTCTTCAGGCACCGAACTTTATCGAGCACTTTCTGCCAGTCTTCAGTTCTACCTTTGAGGGTGATGGAAGGAATGCCACAGATACCAGCGATGTTGGAATAATAAAAATACTCCTTGACCACATCCATCAGCGAGATCTGTGAGGCAATGCGTTCGGTGATGCCCGTGGTGGAGAAGTCTGCGGTCATCAATTCGGCCAACTCGCCTTTGGTATTAGCGGCAACGCAGAGGGAAAAATCGTTCAGCAGACGTTCCCAGTCAGCATCAGGCGTCAACACATTATTATTGGAGTTGACAATCAGATCCATCTTCCCCTCATGAGACACTAACAAGTCGCGCATCTCCTCAGCATGCGCATTCACGTAGCGGGCAAAGCCCTGGCTGATGATGAGCCAAATCATATCGGGCGACAACACCAAAGGGCGATGGTCGGCATAAGCCTGCACCATGCATTTGAAGAAGTTGTCCTCACCCAAGTAGCACAGGCGCTCACCCTCGAAACTCGTCTTCACCACACGATGAAGTTCCTGCGGAATCTGTATGACGTCGACTATTTTTTGGGCAATCTCCTGATCGTCATACGTAGGAATAATCTCCTTGGGTGCTGACAGACCCTTGTCAACATCAAAGGTGATGCTCACGACGTCCAGCCCAGCAATTGGCCCTTGAAGGGGCTCATCATCAACATTGACCAAACTCAACCCCTCGAGGTCTTCCATCGAGAAAGTCCGTTTTGTCTGCTTCTGGCTCGTCTGTGCTGAAGCCAGGCTGACAACGAGTGCCAAAATGATGAGGGCAAAGCTTTTCTTCATGGTTGTTGGATTTTATGAGATGTTACCTCTATGGCGTTTATAAGGGTTCATTTACAACTCTTATTGGTATTGGCAGGTCCGTCTTCTTGGTTTGCTCAGTTCTTCTGATGTTGGCTTTCGGGAATCGCTGACGCAGTTGGGCTTCTTCCTCCTCAGTCATTATACCCGAAATGTTGAGCCTTTCTATTTCGATATTGTCCAACCATGTTGGGATATCGACCGGCATGTTCCAGAATTCGAGACTCAACTTACGGATGTGCGTCAGCTTTGAAAGAATCTCAGGCACTTTCTTATTCTCACAGCTTTCGCACATATAGTAGGAGAGCCCTCCCATATATTTGTCTCTTTCTCCCAGACGTCCCACTTCTTCGGCTTCCTCGTCGGACAAGCGTGCCAGCCAGCCTATCTTGGGCGTGAGGGCGCGTGTCTTTTCATTTTCCTCAATACCCACAAAACCTGCCCACAATTCCAAGGGGATGGTCATCATCGTCTCACCAGTTACGGGATCTATCAATACTTGCTTGAAGCCCACGCGCGTCATCTCCTTCGGCATGCTGGTGTCCCACATTACACTGTCTTTGATTACACCCTGTTCATTGGGGAAGAAGTTCAGGAACCAGCCATCCAGCCAGGTGGTCCCTGAGGGGTCGGGAAGGCACCCCTTGCGTGTTTTCACGTGGTCAACACGTCTTTTCTTGACGATATTCTGCCAGAACTTCTGGTTGGGATTCCCTTTGGAAGCCTCCACAAACTCCTCCAGGATGACTTCAAGATCGTCAGGCCATCTTCCCAGATTGTATTTCTTCAATCCGCGTACCTTATCCTGCACCTTCTGCCAGTCTTCTGGTGTGCCTTTTAGGGTGATGGAAGGAATTCCGCAAGCAATCACCCCGTTGAGATAATTAAAATACTCCTTGACAACATCCATCAGCGAGATTTGCGAGGCGATGCGTTCGGTGATGCCTGTAGTGGTGAAGTTGGCGGTTATCAAGTCGGCCAGCTCGCCCTTGGTGTGCTGGGCAATAGCTGCGGAAAAGTCGTTCAGCAAGAGTTCCCAATCAGCCTTGTCCGACAACACATCATTATTGGACATAACAAGGAGATCCATCTTCCCCTCATGAGACACCAACAAGTCGCGCATCTCCTCCACATGCGCATTCACATAGCGAGAAAAACCTTGGCTGATGGCGAGCCAAACCACGTCGGGCGACAACACCAGCGGACGGTGGTCGGTGTAGGCCAGCACCATACACTTGAAGAAATTGTCGTCGCCTTGGTAGTTCATGCGTTCGCCATCGAAACTTGTCTTCAGCACATGATGAAGTTCCTGTGGTATCGCTAAGGAGCCGATAATCTGTGTGGCCACCCACTGGTTGTCGTACGCAGGGAGAGTCTGCTTGGGGGCAGGCAGATCTTTGTCGACCACGAAGGTGATGCTCCCCTTCGACTTTTTGAGGATGCCATTGCCTTTCTTCGCCTGAGCCGTCAGACCGACAAGCACGAGCAAAAGGATGATGCTAAACTTTTTCATAATCGTTTGCTAATTAGTTGTTGAATGCCCTATATCTCTCGTCCGTCCATTCATCGACAAGCACGTCGGGCAGAACGAGGGAGCGGTAATGTTTCAGTAGTTCGTTGACCGTAGGTAAGAGCGAACGGAGTTCTTCGCGGTCCTGGTGTGCCACAGAGGCACAGATGTTGAAGAACGTCTCAATCAGTTTCTTGGCAGTCGGCGATTCGTTGTTGTGGCTTCTGGCATAGAGGTCGCCCGTGAGGTGTCCCCAAACGAAATAAAATTTCATGGTCCTATGGTTGAAGAATGACGGCATTACGGGGATAGGCATGTTGGGGTCTCTCTTAATATAAGTGTCTATCAAGCTTGAGTTGGGTGTCGGGTCCATGTGCGCGGCGGTATAGACAGCCAACAGATGCAGCCGCTGGATGGAGTCGTAGGCAGCCACGTCCACCTTCATCTTATACGATTCCACCTTGCTTTTCCCGAGTGTGGGATAATTGGGATGCACATCGCGACACTTCAGCAACACCAAGGCAGTGTCCTTCACATCGTAGGTGAGGGCAATAGGACCATCGTTAGGAGGCAAGACCATGAACAGATAATCATGCTCGGGACAGGTATCGCGCATCTTCCACAACTTCTCGTAGTAGGCATCCTTGATACGAGTCCTTTCCTTTTGCTCCTCCTCGGTTGTCGCTTTGTCGGGAAACACCGGTTCATGTGCCTCCGTGAGCCATTCCTTCGCCTCCAGATTTCCTTCGTATCGGAAGGTCTCGATACTGTTCAAGATATAGGCTGCTCCACGACGGTAGTTCAGCATGGAGTTGGCTTCCAGACGGTCTGTCAGCTTTTTCTCGTTCGTCTGGGCGGTTGCAAGGTTGGCAATGAGCACCAGCACAATGGTTGTAAGGCTTTTCTTCATATGTTTGGGTAGTTTTTGATTGGTTCAATAAACGTGTGTCACCATCTTTCCATCGAAGCTGATGGGGTCGCGATTCATCGAGCGCACGCGGATGGTAGCATCGCCATTGTCATCAATGAAAATCGTGTAGTGGTAGGTATCCTCCCTTGTCCTCACATCGATATAAATCTCTGTGCGTTTCTTCGATTCCCGCTTGCCCTTGGCATAGTTCAGCACAGGCACCTCGAAATTCAAACCAATCGATGGCGAGAGTGTTGGCGATACCTGGGCCTGACCCAGATAGGGCAGATTGCTGCGCAGTGTGTCGCCTCTCAGTTCGAGGAAGAAATCGGGGCTCACCGATCTCGACCCATAGCGCATGGTGTTCATCGAAGTGATGTCAATCTTCCACTTCTTGACCCTGATGGCTTCAGCCACCTCCTGAAGCCTTGCACGCTGCTCCATCTCTTTCAGATAGTCGCGCGTACCGTTCACCCAACTCTTCAGCTTTTGCCAATCTTTGGGAATCCAAAGCTCGCCCTTCGTGGTGACCGAAACGATGTGAAGGCCAGCCATGTCGCGATAGTAGCCCAGATAGTAATCATCTTCGCCTTCCTCACAGTCTGTTTGGATGATGTAATGAAGCTCGTTTACGGCGGGGAATGCATTGTAATAGGAGTAGTAGTATTCCTGCTCAGGATGGTTGTTCACGTAGTCGTGAGCCACCGCGGCGAGCTTCTGATACAACGCCCTTCCCTCCTTGTCACATTGGGCAGGAATGAGGTAGTGGGTTCCAGTGGTTATTCCCGCATGGTCCTTGGTGTTGCGCCAGTTATCCCACAACAATCCACCCCGCAGTGAATCTTTGTATTCCGTGTCGTGCCTCCAATAGACGGGATATTCCTTCGCACCCTTCAGTTGCTTGATCGACTCCAACGTGGGTTGTATCACCGCTTTGAAGGCAGCGATGTCAAAGGCTTTCCTTTCTTCAATCGGCTCGGTCTTGGGCTCCGAATATACATGGTAGTATTCGCCAAGAGCGCGGTTGCCATAAATGAATCTGAGCGTGTCGGCAAGAGTGTTTTCTGTTTTCAAAATGACTTGGCCTCTTCTGTATTCGAATATCGCTTTCTCATTCCAATCCACGAAATTCGGATATTTACCCAATTTCGTGGAGGAAATCTCATCGTCGTCATCATAGAAAGCCAACGAATAGAAGCACGTGTCGGCATCGTTGTTGTGATATTCATACATGTAGTTCGCCGAAGTCTCCTTCCTGAGGTTGGCGAAGATGTCGCGAATGGTCTCCAGGTCGCCCGGCATCTGCCGTTGGCAAATGGCATCTACACTGTCCTGCTTGGCAAGCATCACTTTCATCTCCTCCGGAGTCATGTCGCTCAGCCTCATCGCATCGGGAGTGAGGTAAATCCTCCAAGTGTGATGGATGCTGTTCCTCATGCTGCTCTGGAAGTGGGCCACCGTGTAGTGATCCTGCTTCTTCAGGTACTCGTCCAACTGGCAGAGGCTCTTCTTCTGTCCGAAAGCCGTCGTTGCCAGCGCAACCAACCCTAAAAGAATATATCGTCTTTTCATGTCAACTAATTAACAATTAACAATTCACAATTGACAATAATGTTCAATGTTCAATCTTCAACCAACGGTCTCTGTCGCGAAGCGGGGAAAGAAATGTTCAATTGTTCATTAACTCTTCAATTTCCCGTTGCAACCGTTTGCCACGCGAGCGGAAGTCTTGCTCTCGGGCTTCCATTGCAAGGAGCACTTCCTCTTCTGGCGACAGACGGAGGTTGGCAGGTCTCTCTTCCTCAGGAGTCGGCTCTGCTTCAGCCAGCGTACGGTCAGCATCGGCGGGAGCAGGCATTGCGAAGTTTGATTTCCTCACCGCCTTCCTGTGCACCTTCTTGGGCTTATTGAGGGGGGCCCCCCTCGATCCCCCCAGTAGGGGGACATTTGATGAAGCTTTCTTCATCTCTATTCCATCATCCTTCATCTCACTTTTGAGGGGGGCTTGCACCACCATCGGCTGTTCTTCAGAGGGGTTGTTCCCGAAGTGCAACACAAGCAAGAACGCGATGCTGGCGGCTACAGCCAACAGTCCTCCCCATACCGCAGTCTTCCTCCAAGTATGAGAAGCGCGTTTCTGCTCCCTCTCCCTTTGGAGAGGGCGGGGGGTGAGGCTCCTCAGACTGTCAGGCATTTGCGGCACATCGGCATATTTGCGCCTGAGGGCTTCGCGGAGGTCGGTATCTTTGAATGTGTTCATTTCTTCGTGAGTTGTTTGTAAAGTTTCCTTCGTATTCTGTAGAGGCGGTTTGCCAAAGCGTGAGAGGTGGTGTCCATGATGAACGAACATTCGTCAAGCGGACGATTCTCGTAGTAGTAGAGCGTGAGCAGCAGGCGTTCATCGGGTGGCAGGTCGTCCAGCATCTGCATCAGTCGGTTGATGTGCTCCTCGTTGCCTGTAGAGAGTTCCGCCTCCAGTTGCTCGTCACTGATGTCTGTCTGCCAGACCTGGCTGTCTTCAATCGACACGAGGATGGGTCGGCGGCGTTTCAAGAAGTCGAGCGTCAAGCGATAGGCAATGCGGCAGAGCCAGGTGCCGAGCGAAGCCCGTTGCGGGTCGTAGCTCCCGATGTTGTTGAAAGCCTTCAGGAAAGTGTCCTGCGTCAGTTCCTCAGCATCCACCACGTCGCCCACCTGCCTCGCAATCATGGCGAAGACCTGTTGCCCATAGCGACTGATCATCTGGCTAAGTCCCTCGTGCCGACCGCTTTTGAGTGCTTCTACGATATGTTCGTCGTTCTTCACGCTCGTTTTTAGTTTTCGCTTCTATTAGTTATACGACAGAATTGGGAAAATATCCCGCATCGAACAATAATTTTTTATCAAAAAATGGGGATGTTCCAGCATTTTGTTGTAACATCCCCCTTTTTCTTTGGAGTTAATAGGGAGTTTAAGCTATTTACGATTTGACGATTTACAATTTGACGATTGATTTACCAATTTGGCTATCGTCCGCTAACTCCCGTTAACTCCTTCTTTTTTTAATTTTTTAATTCTTTAATTTTTTAATTTGGGCAGGCTACTTCACCACCACTTTCCTCCCATCAATAATATTGATGCCAGGCACCGGCTGGCTCATTTTCTGCCCCTGCAGGTTGTAGATGGCGTTGGGGGCAGCACGTGGGGTTGTTGGCTGTTGGATGCCAGCGGTGTTGGCAATGGAATGCACCTCGATGCCCGTGATGCTGATCTCGTCGGCCTCGTCAGCCTTGGAGAACGTGATGCCAAACTCCATCCAACTATCAGGGATGTTGAACTCGATGGCTCGATTCTCGCCCACATCCACCGTCTCCTCGAACACCACGTCCTTCTTACCTGCCAACCGCTTCAGCGTGACAGTCACCTTCTTGCCTGCATCGCCGATGGCATTGAAAGTCAAACGGTAGTCGCCCTCTATGAACTGCAGCGAGGGATAGACATTGGCGTTGCTGCTCGTGTTCTGAGCCTTTCCAAACGCGCAGATGGTAGTGCCCGAGTTGATGGTCCAGCCGTGGCTCTTCGGTGCCCAACCCTCCTGCTCGATGCAGGGGCGCCATTTCAGGGTGGGGTCGCACGGGTCGTCAAGACGGTATTGCTTCATGAAGTTCCACATGGTCTTCGAAGCGTTGCCCTCCTCAGTGGCACTCGTTTCAGGCGAGTGTCCCATACCCTTTATAGAATAGAACACAATCGGGAATCCACCCTCACCAGCGGCATACACCTTCTTCGTGAAGCCCGTCTTGGTAGTCGTCTCAGGCACAGGGTTGCAGCCATTGCGAGCCACCATGTTGTCGATGATCTTCGACACATAGGCCGATTTCACCAGATCGTCCTCCGTACCGTGTATGTGCAGGAAAGGAACAGGACGCGCGCCCGTGTGATGCAAGTGGAACTCGTTGATGGGATAGCCCGAGATGGAGGCGTAGGCGGCAAACACATCGCCCAGCAGATTGGCGACCGTATAGGTCATCATGCCGCCATTGGAGAAGCCACAGCAGTAGATGCGATTGCGGTCGATGCTGTATTGGGACGCCACATCCTCTATGATGGCCAATATATAGTCGATGTCCTTGCTATACTCGCCCGTGGAGTTCCAGCCCGGCAGCTCCATGTTTCCAAAGAAGGGGAACTTCACGTTCTCTCCGTGTCCATACACCACGATGATGCCCTCCGTGTTCGCAATGGCGTCAAACGCCGGCTGCTTGTTGTCCGACGAGCCACCCGTACCGTGCAGACAGAACACGAGCGCGGTGTTTTCCTTCACGTTGTTGGGTACATAGAGACGATACTTGCGAGTTTTGTTGCCCACTTTGATGTTGACAGCCTTGTCAACCTTTGCCGCCCATCCAAAGGCTCCGCCAAGGACGAGCATCGCTGCCACGAGCGAGATCTTGATACTTTTCAGCATTTTAGATATAAGGAATTAGTTGATAATAAATTGTTCGTATTGCAAAAGTACATAAAATATTTGAAACCACCAAATTTGGCAGTAAAAAATCTTTACAGCCCCAAAAGCCATCTTTGACCGCCTCATTTATGGCTTTTAACCACCTCAAAGCTATGCAATGAGATGGTCATTGCTAGTCTTTTGCAGAGGCACAATGAAACTAGCCGAAAAAAGGTAATTTTGCGAGTGTGTAGATATAATTTGAGAGAGGCATGGGGCGCATTTTGCAACATTGCAACATTGCAACATTAAGCACCTTCCACATGTGCAAAATGCCCTCCTCTACTATAGGTTATTATAATATATATATATATTATAATAAAATTACTAATATTACACTCCATTAATTTTCACCCTATCAAATATGTCAATTTAAAACTCAAATTTTCATCTTGGAAAGTTGGAAACACCTTAATGTTGCAATGTTGCAAAGTTGCAATGTTGCGTTTTGGTGTTTCCCCCCTGATTCTGAGGACTTTATATTTTTATCTAAAAAGTTTGCCCTCTCGTTTGAAGTTAAAAAAGTGGAAGGAGTATAGTTGATTGTAGGGGTTGCAAATCGTAAGTGGTAAAAAAACGAGGTGAAAAATGAGGGGGTAATTGGCCGAATGAGCCAAAAAACGAGCGATTTTTAGCAATTTCGAACGAAAACACGCAGAAATCGAGTGCCAAAAACAAGGTTGAAAAGTGCTTTCAAATTGAAAGCTATTGAAAAAGATAATTGAACGTTCTAGCTCTGGCAAGTTTCCCAAGGCTTTGTATTTCGAGGTTTAAATCAGTTGACATTGAGGACTCCGTAGGGGCCAGTGGTGCCAGCACGGTAGCGGACGAGCTTGTCGCCTTTGTCGCCTTCGACGATGATGCCGCCGCTGTTCAGGTCGTATTTGCGATGGCAGGAGGAGCAGGTGGCAATGCCGGAAGAGGACATCTGGAGGGCTTTGCTACGGACGGGCACGACATCGGGGTTGAAGCAGTTGGGGCATTCGCGGTCGTAAGCGTAGAAGGTGAGGTCGCTCCACGTGGTGTAGCCGACAATGAGGCCTTCGTTCATGCCGAGTCGGACGGTGCGCCGCTGGTCGATGGCGTTGAAGATTGATTCGGTGGTCTGCCCCTGGTTGCTGGTGAACTGGAAGTACTGTGCGCCACCCTTGTTCTTAAGAGTGATGGCAACGAACACGCCACTATAGGGGGTCATGGCTGCGGCAAGCGTGGGATCTTGATGCACCGCGTTGTCGAGCACCAGGTAGCTGCGCCGCGAACTGTATTCGTATTGGCTTTCACCACAAGAGAGAAAGAGACAATTTACGATTATACAATTTACAATTATACAATTGATTTTACAATTGGAAAATTTGACAATTTTATTAATCCTCTCCATCATATCAATCGTAAAATAATGAAATTGTGAAATAGTGAAATCATATAAAATGTTGCCCTTTCGGGCGAAGTTCCTCACGCTCGGCAGAATGCAAACAAGCTATCTTCTGCTCTCACTTAATCGGAACTTTCAATCATCAATCTTCAATGCCCAACAGTTTCCTTTCCGCCCCATCCACACGCTCGAAGTGGAATTGGGCGAGGATATCGTCCATGAGAGCGCTAATGCGGTCGTTGCACAGGTTGCCGATGCTCCCCTCGTGGGTGTGATGGATGTGGTGGTCGGCTTGGAAGGTGCCAGCCTCAATCTGCAGGCCCACGGTCTTGTAGGCGTCGCGGAAGGGCATTCCGTTGGCAGCCAGGCGGTTGACCTCTTCGACCGAGAACATGGGGTCGTACATCGGATTGTCGAGGATATGCTCGTCGACCTCCATCTTGTTGATGATGTAGGCGGCCATCTGCAGGCAGTCTTTCAGTTCGTCGAACGCGGGCAGGAAAACCTCCTTGATGATTTGCAGGTCGCGGAAATAGCCTACGGGCAGGTTGTTCATGATGAGCATCACCTGCTGCGGCAGCGACTGTATCTTGTTCGATTTGGCACGAATCAGCTCGAAGACATCGGGATTCTTCTTGTGTGGCATGATGCTCGAACCTGTTGTGCATTCCTTCGGCAGGCGCACGAACGAGAAGTTCTGCGAGTTGAACAGGCAGGCGTCGAAGGCCATCTTGGCCAGCGTACCAGCTACAGAAGCGAGGGCGAACGCCACGTTGCGTTCCATCTTTCCACGGCCCATCTGCGCATAGACCACGTTGTAGTCCATCGAGTCGAAGCCCAGCAGGTCGGTGGTCATCTGACGGTTGAGTGGGAACGACGAGCCATAGCCGGCAGCCGAGCCCAACGGATTGCGGTTGGTGAGCTTGTAGGCGGCCTGCAGGAAGAGCATGTCGTCGGCCAACGACTCGGCATAGGCGCCAAACCAAAGACCGAACGAGGAGGGCATGGCTATCTGCAGATGGGTGTAGCCTGGCATCAGGACGTCTTTGTACTGCTCGCTCTTCTGAATCAACTCGTCGAAGAGCACTTTCACCTGATCAACCGTCTCACGCAAGGCGTGGCGCGTGAAGAGCTTGAGGTCGACGAGCACCTGATCGTTGCGCGAGCGACCGCTATGGATTTTCTTACCCATGTCGCCGAGTCGGCGCGTGAGCATCAGCTCCACTTGCGAATGAACGTCCTCTACGCCCTCCTCTATCTCGAACTCGCCACGCACGGCCTGTGCATGAATGTCGCGCAAGGCGGCAAGCAGCTGTGGCAGCTCGTCGGCGCCCAGCAAGCCTATCGACTCGAGCATGGTGATGTGGGCCATCGAGCCCAGCACGTCGTAAGGAGCCAGATAGAGGTCCATCTCACGGTCGCGTCCCACCGTGAAGCGTTCTATCTCCTTGTTGATCTCAAAGTTTTTCGCCCAAAGTTTGTTAGCCATAATTATTTGTTGGGTGTTGGGTGTTGGGTGATGGGTGTTAGTTATTTGTCATCACCTAACACCTATTCGCCATCACCTATTAATACTGTATCATTTGCAACGCATCGGCAATCTTTTCGATGCCCTCGGAGAGCGGCTTCTGCACCATGCTCTTGAGGAACGGGTTGAGACTGGCCTTCAACGTGAGTTTCATCTTGCAGGTGGTCTCCGTCACGGGTAACAACTGAATCCAGAAGTTGAACGGCATGGGGCTCTCCACCGACTCGAACTTGATGGTCTTCGGCTCCTCACGGTCGATGATGCGCATGGCAATCTTGCCCACGGGAGCCACACTGATGGCCACCGAGTCGTTGTCGAACTCGAACTCGTTGAACTTCCCTTCGGGCAGTCGGTCGCGCACATTCTCCAGATTCTGCAGATTGCTCAACGTGTTGTAAACGGTCTGTTGCGGAGCCTCTATCTGCCGGATGCTGCTTTCAAATTTACTTTCCACCTTTTGTAAAATTTAAAAATTCAATAATTAAAAAATTAAAATCTCAACGCTTGCCTGGCAAGGCCCAACAGCCCCTGTCGCTTGCGGGAAAATTTTTTTAATTCTATAATTTTTTAATTTTTTAATTTTCCCAGTTTGCCGGGTCGCGGCGCCAATCGTTGAGCAGCTGCACATCGCTCTCGGCAATGTAGCCGGTCTCGAGAGCCTCAGCCACCACATGCTCGTAGTCGGTCAGCGTGACGAGCTCCACTCCTGCTGCCTCGAAAGCCTCGCGAGCGACGGGGAAGCCATACGTGTAGCTGGCCACCATGCCGATGACCTCGCTGCCTCCCTTGCGAAGAGCCTCAACAGCCTTCAGCGAACTGCCACCCGTGGAAATCAAGTCCTCGACGACGACCACCTTCGCACCTGGCTCCAGCTCGCCCTCGATGAGGTTCTCCAGACCGTGGTCCTTGGGTTTCGAACGCACATAGACGAACGGCAGGTTCAACGCGTCGGCCACCAATGCCCCTTGCGCGATGGCTCCTGTGGCAACGCCAGCAATGGCCTCCACCTCGGGGAAGCGGTCGAGAATGGCGTGAACGAGCTCCAACTTCACATAGTTGCGCAGGTCGGGATAGGAGAGCGTCTTGCGGTTGTCGCAATAGAAGGGCGATTTCCACCCACTTGCCCATGTGAAAGGATTGTTCGGCTGAAGCTTGATGGCCTTTATCTTCAGCAGTTTCGATGCGAATGCTTTCTTCAGATTATCCATGATTATCAATATGATTTTTGTTGTTACGACTGCAAAGATAAACAAAAAACCAAGAGTGTGTACTCCCACCGAGAATCGAACTCGGATCTAATCTTTAGGAGAGACTTGTTCTATCCATTGAACTATGGGAGCCCTTGGAGTGTGCAAAGGTATATATTTTTTTTGATTTATGCGTCTTTTTGGATTATTTTTCCTATTTTTGCATGAGAAAAAGAAGAAAACAAGACTACAAGATGGAAGACGGAAGAGGCACGAAGGAAATGAGCGAAGCCGAGGCACTGCGGCGGTTGGCCACTCTCTGCTCGCGTGGAGAGCACTGCACGGGCGAGCTGCTGACCAAGATGCGGACGTGGGGCATTGAAGAGGAAGCCCAGGCGCGCATCATGAAGCGGCTCGTGGAGAATCGCTATGTGGACGATGAACGCTTCACCCGTCTCTTCGTGAACGACAAGATAAAGTTCAACAAATGGGGTCGGCGGAAGATTGAGCAGGCTTTGTGGGCGAAACATGTAGATGAGGACATCGCCCGCCGAGTGCTCGACGAGGTGGATGAAGACGACTATCTCGCCGTGCTTCGCCCGCTCATCCAACAAAAGGCGCGCGAGCTGGACAGGAAACCTTCCTCCCCGGAAAAGAGCAAAGAACAAAACGACTACGAGCGGCGGGTGAAACTCATGAAGTTCGCCCTCGGAAGAGGGTTTACGATGGAGGTAATCCAACTTGCGTTGGAAGATTAAAGCCCCCCTCAAAATTAAAAAATTAAATAATTAAATAATTAAAAAAGAAGGAGTGGAAAGACTAATGTCCCTTCCCCCCTCCCTTTGGGGGAGGGGTCGGGGGTGAGGCTAATGACTCGGAAAAAGACTATTCTCTTACCTCTTACTGCTTACCTCTTACCTCTAAATAAAAATGATAAAAGCTTTCTGGCAACGGCTGATGGATATGGTGGCGCCCCAGGCGTGTGTGGTCTGCGGCAGGAGGGTGGCACTGGGCGACGGAATGGTGTGCTCCGACTGCAACCGTGAGCTGCCGCGAACAAGCCACATTGACGAACCTTACGAGAACGAGATGGCAAAACTCTTCTGGGGCAGGATTGAAAACGTGGAACGATGTGCGGCCTTCATGAACCATCAATCCCAAGCTCCCTCGAGCCGAATCATCTACGACATGAAATATCGCGACCGACCTGAGATAGGCGGCTTCATGGGCAAGATGATGGCCGAGGAGTTCGCTCGCAAAGGGTTCTTCAACGACATCGACGGCATCGTTCCCATCCCCCTCTCGCGACAGAAAGAACACCGCAGAGGCTACAACCAAAGTCGCGAACTGGCACGGGGCATCAGCGAGGTGACAGGACTGCCGCTGATGGACAAGGTGGTCAAGCGAATCATCGACACCGAGAGCCAAACGCAGAAAAGCCGACTGGAACGCTCGGACAACATGGAGGGCGCCTTCCAACTGGTTGATGCCGCCGCCATCGAGAACCGCCATCTGCTCATCGTGGACGACGTGGTGACAACAGGTGCCACCATCTGCTCGTGCGTCAGCGAGATGCAACGCTCCGCCACCTTCCGAGTCAGCATCCTATCGTTGGGATTCACGAAAAGCTAAACAAGTTCGTGAGTTACTGAGTTCTTAAGTTAACAAGTCCTCTAAACTCATTAACTGAAAAACTTACAAACTTATAAACTCATAAACTGACAAACTCATAAACTAAAATATCATGTTAGGAGCAATCATTGGAGACATTGTGGGATCTCGATTCGAGTTCGACGAGAAGCCCACCGAAGGGTTTGAGCTCTTCACCGACACGTGCGACTTCACAGACGACACCATCTGCACAGTCGCCATTGCTGACGCCATCTTGAACGGGCGCGATTACAAGGAATCCTTGCTCGATTGGTGCCGCCGCTACCCTGATCCCAAGGGTGGATATGGAGGAATGTTCTGGCAATGGCTCCATTCTGACAATCCGCTCCCACATGCTTCGTTTGGCAATGGGTCGGCCATGCGCGTGAGCCCTGTGGGATGGCTGTTCAACGACTACCAGGAGGTGCTTCAGCAGGCCAAGATGAGTGCTGAAGTGAGCCACTGCCATTCGGAAGGCATCAAAGGCGCTCAATGTGTGGCGACCGTCATCTACTGGCTGCGCACCACGCGAATCATCAAAGACGAGATTCCTGTTGCCGTGATGAAGAATTTCGGTTACAAACTCCCACCACTGCGCGACATCAACCGATTGGGCGATCTCGGACATTTCGATTCCACTTGTCAGGAGACTGTCCCCTTCGCCCTGCGTTGCTTCATCGACGCCGAGAACTTCGAAGACACGTTGCGCAAAGCCGTTATGGCACAAGGAGATACCGACACGAAGGCTGCCATCGCCTGCTCCATCGCCGAGGCTTGCTACGAGATTCCCGAGGAGATTTCCGACCGTGCCTACCAGTTCCTGCCCAAGGAGATGCTGACCATCATTGAGCAGTTCTACGATCGGATATTGAGCAATATCGAGGACGACTAAACGAAAAAGCTATGCTTCCGAAATGAAAGCATAGCTTATCTGTTTGTGTTCAAGTGTTGTCAGGCAAGCAAATGGTAGGCTCCACCCGATAGCGGACGGACAACCCCTTTCATCTCCAACGTGAAGAGGATGGCGGTGAGAGGGCCTATGGCGATATTGGTCTGCACACTGAGCACGTTGATTTGCAGGTCGTTGTGTTTCTGCAAGGCTTCGACGACGAGTTTTTCCTCATCTGTCAGTTCGGGGAAGAGTTGTCGCTCGATGCCGTTTTTTTGTGCCTTTGCCCGCAGGGCGTCTTCCTCCCACCCCATCGCCCGCACAAAGTCGTCGGCCGAGGAGATGAGGGCGGCGCCATTATCTCGAATCAGATTGTTGCAACCTTCGCTGAACTGTGCTCCCACGGGACCAGGGAAGGCAAAGACATCGCGCGAATAATCGCGTGCGATGCGTGTGGTGATGAGTCCGCCTCCATGAGCCGCACTCTCGACAAGGATGGTTGCGTCGCTGATGCCTGCCACTATGCGGTTTCGACGCACAAAGTTGCCCTTGTCGACATTCGTATGTGTGGGATATTCGGTCAGCAATCCCCCCTGATAAAGCATCTTCTTCGCAGTGTTGGCGTGTCGCGACGGGTAGAGGGTGTCGAGTCCATGAGCCAGCACGGCCACCGTCTCGTATCCGTTTTCAAGTGCGTTGCGATGGGCAGAGACGTCAATGCCATAGGCCAATCCGCTGACAATGAGTGCATGGGGACAATGTGTGCGCAGGTCGATGATGAAGCGGCGCACGAGGTCTTGACCATAGGCGGTGCAGAACCGGGTTCCCACGATGCTAATGACACGCGACTGGTTGAGGTCGGCGACTCCCTTGTAATAGAGCACGAGCGGTGCATCGGGACATTCACGCAGTCGCTGGGGATAGCGCGCATCGTTCAACGTCAGCACTTGCACGCTGTTCTCCTCAGCATATCGATATTCCTCCTCTGCGCGTTGGAGTGCCTGACCGAGGCCCTCAAAAGCTTGGCTGATGCGTTGTTGAATGTCGGGGAAAAGACTGGGCAACTGGTCGCGCTGGTTGATGATTTCAGTGGCCGAACCCAATCGACGATAGAGCTCGAGCACGACGGACTGCGGACAACCTGCGAGGCGCGTCAGGGCTATGGCATTGATGACCTCCTGTGGAGAGGGTTCAGAGTGTTGCGTCATGGATTCAGGAATTTTTCAAATGCACGATCGTAGTCTTCCGACACACTCAACCGTCCGTTGATAAGACAGACGAGTTCCACCTTCGCACGCAGGCAGATCTTTTCGTCGGAAGCGCGGAAGATGTCTTGATGGAAAATATAGCGAATGCCTTCCTTGGTGAGCGCCAGACGCGAGATGAACTCGTCGTCGCAACGCAGGGGCGTCTTGTATTGCAGGTTCATGCGCGCCACAACAGGGTCGACACCTTTCAGATGGAGTTCGGCAAAACTGACACCAAGCGAGCGCAAGAAGAGATGGCGCGTGTGCTCGATGTAATGCAAGTAGTTGGCATTGTTGACAATGCCTTCGATGTCGCATTCGTAGTCGCGCACTTCCATTCGGGTTTCGAAGATATAGTTCATAGGTGTTGGATGTTAGTTCTTTTGTTTCAGATACTCATAACCGAATCGGCAGCGCAGGCAGTCTTTCCGGTCGCAATATTCGTTTTTCAGTTGGATGAGCGCCTGCGAGTCGGCGGCCGACTTCACCTCGATTCCGCACTCGTTCCAAAGTCGGATGATATGGTTTTGCTCGGCTTTGAGTTGTTCCAACAAGTCGAAAGCGCGGTCGCAGAGCTTCTCCGACGACCTGAACCGACCATAGGCGAAGAGCAACGGGATGACGGTATTGATGAGCAATAGGTCGATGGAGCTTTTCGAGAGCCGTTTCGCGTTTTTCCTACTGAGTGCGCCAAACGAATAGTGGGTCTGCCAATAGGGTGTGGCTTGGGTGGCAAGGGCTTCGTGAAGTTGGTCCACAGTCTCGCATTCGACCAACTGGCTGAGACTCGCACGTCGGTTGTAATAAAGGTTGGCGAGCTGGGCAATGCGAATGTAAGGGAAGTTCTGCGGACGCAGCCGCATGAACCGCCACTGCTGATGGTCGATGGGCGTGAGCGAGAACTTGTGGGCAAGATAAGTGTATTCGTTGCGAAGACGTTGGAAATAGTCGTCGGCAAGAGCTTCTGGACGATGGGCCTCGCTGATGGAGAGAGGGTCGAGCAGACCTGCCTGTCCCATGAAGATGGCCTCTATCTGGAACAAGTCGTCGCGATGATGCCCCACGGCTTCGAGTGGAACGGCCAAAGCCCAATGCTCGAATGCATCGCCGTTGATACCGAATCCGTAATTGCGAGCGAGTGTGACGAAACAGGCCGCCTCCCAAGAACCGTTACATTGTTTCAGACGTTGATGGATGGCCTCGGTCTTCTGCTCCAACCGCTCGGTCTGCAAGGCGCTCATCCACGAATGGATCATCAGTTTCGAAAGACCTGGGATGATGCGATAGCAGGGTGGATACTGCATGGTGGCCAGCAGCAATTGGTAGTTCTCGCGTACATAAGGAGGTACGTCGAGTTGCATCTGCGGTAGCTGGCGCCCGTTTTGGGTGCAAACAACAGCATCTATCTCACCACACACGTGAAGCACCACGTTGTTGTAGGCCTCATCGGTATCGTGATGGTGGGCGTACCAATCGCTGGCGCGGAGATGAATCTCGACATTCCCCACCCACAACGTACCATCGATCTTCAGCTTGGCGTTGAAGAAGTCGGGGCCGGCATTGCGGTTGTGCAATCCTGTATCGACGACCTCCACGCTCCGTCCATCGGTGGTTCGGAGTTCATGGAGTGGGAAGAGCTTGTGCTTCCAGACGTAATGAAGCAGTTGTTCCATGCAAAATGGCGATTAATCAATGCAAAACTACTTTTTTTTTCGGATATATGGAGCATAGAAGCTCATTTTTTTAGCGGGACACCGAGTTTTTTGTATTTTTTCGTGATGAGTTGCACAATATGTGTTTGAAAATCATTATCTTTGCAGAGAATTTTAAGGAAACAAAAATAGATATGAAAATTGCATTGATAGGCTACGGCAAGATGGGCAAGATGATAGAGCAGATAGCCCTTGACCGTGGTCATGAGATTGTGAGCATTATTGACATTGACAACCAGGAAGACTTCGAGAGCGAAGCCTTTGCCTCGGCCGATGTGGCCATCGAATTCACCGCCCCGCAGGTGGCTTATGGCAACTACCTGAAGGCTTGGGCAAAGGGCGTGAAGGTGGTGAGTGGCTCGACAGGATGGATGAAGGAACATGGCGACGAGGTGCGCCGCATGTGCAAAGAGGAAGGCAAGACATTGTTCTGGGCTTCGAACTTCTCGGTCGGCGTTGCCATCTTCTCGGCTGTGAACCGCTATCTGGCGCGTATCATGAACCAATTCCCCCAATACGACGTGGAAATGGAAGAGACGCACCATGTGCACAAACTCGACCATCCCAGTGGCACGGCCATCACGTTGGCTGAGCAGATTGTTCAAGAGATTGACCGCAAGGAGGCATGGGCCGAGGACACAACTGACAAAAAACTGCTGCGTGTGGACCATATCCGTCGTGGTGAAGTGCCTGGAATCCATACTATCCGCTACGATTCTGATGCAGATATCATCACCATCAGCCACGATGCCCACTCGCGCAAAGGTTTTGCACTCGGTGCCGTGCTCGCAGCAGAATATACCAAGGACCACGAGGGGTTGTTGACCATCGACGATATGTTCAAATTTTAACATAGAGACCCTGGAAAAGTTAATGATTCCTTTTGTCGCAACCATTCTGAACATCGGGGCGTCAATAGAAGCATAAAGGGTATCGCTCGGCTCCTTGGAGACGCTTTCATAGCGAAGCGGAGAAAGAAAGGGGAGTGGTTGGGCTTAAAGGGACAAAAGCATTTAACTCAAGACTCCTAAATGTAATACGGAAATAGGAATTAAAAATGAAAAATGAAAGATTAAAGAAAAAGCCCAATATGAAGGTGCAATGGGCCAAGTTTCTGGTGGTTCTTGCACTCTATCTGTTATTCCTTTATTGGGTGAAGTCGTGGTGGGGACTGCTTGTGGTGCCCTTCATCTTCGATGTTTATATCACAAAAAAGATTCGTTGGCAATGGTGGAAAGAGGCCGAGGGGCCTATACGTTTCATAATGTCGTGGGTCGACGCCTTGGTGTTCGCCCTCGTGGCCGTTTATTTCATCAACCAGTTCTTCTTCCAGAACTACGTGATTCCCAGCAGTTCGTTGGAGAAATCGCTTCTCACGGGCGATTACCTCTTCGTCTCGAAGTTGAGTTACGGTCCTCGAATCCCACAGACGCCATTGACCATGCCGCTCACCCAACACACGCTCCCTCTCTTCGGCACCAAGTCGTATATCGCTTGGCCTCATTGGGACTATCGCCGTGTGAAGGGTTTGGGTGATGTGCAGTTGAACGACATTGTGGTGTTCAACTACCCTGCAGGCGATACCATCTGCAACGAGGTGCAATACCAGACCGAGTATTATCGCATGGTGTACGACAGCGGTGAGCAGATCTACGCCCAGAACATCGGCAATCCGAGTTTCGAGACCATGAACCAGGCGCAGATCTACGACCTCTACAAACAGGTGTATGCGTTCGGTCGCAACTACGTGGCAAACAATCCACATGAATATGGCGACATCACCGCCCGTCCCACCGACCGCCGCGAGAACTACGTGAAGCGTTGTGTGGGTCTGCCTGGACAGACGCTCCAGATCAAGGATCGTATCGTCTATCTTGACGGAAAGCCCAACAAGGAGCCCGACAACGTGCAATATACGTATCGGATGAAGTTGAAGCAGAACCTGCCCGATGAACTGATGAAGGAGTTGGACATCTCTACCGAACAGTTGAGAGACCTCAACATGTATGGCGCGATGCCACTCACCGCCCAGGCAGCAAAGGCATTGGCAGCCCACAAGGACATTGTCGACAGCATCAGTCTCAACACCACTATTCGTCCCGACGACCAAGTGTATCCGCGTAATGCCTCCTATGGTTGGACACGCGACAACTATGGCCCCATCTGGATTCCCAAGAAGGGTGAGAGCGTGAAACTCTCGATGGACAACATCGCTGTCTACGAGCGTCCGATTCGCGTCTACGAAGGCAACGACCTTGCGGTGAAGAACGGACAGATCTATATCAACGGAAAGTTGGCCGACAGCTATACCTTCAAGATGGACTATTACTGGATGATGGGCGACAATCGCCACAACTCAGCCGACTCACGCTACTGGGGCTTCGTTCCCGAAGACCATGTGGTGGGTAAGCCTATCTTCATTTGGTGGAGCAGTGACCCCGACCGACACGGATTCTCGGGTATCAGATGGAGCCGATTATTCCGAATGGTCGATAACATCAAATAGCCACGCTGCACGACCGAAGACCTGAACTATTAACAATTGACAATGAACAACGAGACCATGAAAAAATCCCCTACACGCCGCACATCTGTGCTGCGCCAGTGGCTCTTGTTCGTTGTCAATTGTCTTTGTCTGTTGGCATTGATGCTCCTGATAAGGGCTTTTGTTGCCACCATCTTCACCGTTCCAGACAATAGCATGAGACCTTTCCTCAGCCAAGGAGACCGTGTGCTGGTCAATCGACTGTCGCGCCACACGTTGGCGAAAGGCGACTTGGTGGTCTTCGGCGACACTTGCAACTACATTGGCCGCATTGAAGCTGTGCCTGGCGACACCATCCTTTGGGAAGGCGAACAGTTCCTCATCCCCAAACAATGCCATCCCAAATGCACTTGTGGCGAATGCAATATCTTCTTGGTCAACATGGGAAGAGACCATTCGCTCGTTGCACGAGGCGATATCATTGGCAAAGCCCACCGACTATTCAAGGGAATCGGCCATTGACCAACACCTACCACCCAATATCCATGTCCACTGCCCTGCTTACCTCCACCTATTTCGGCCCTGTCCAATGGTATCAGAAGCTCTATAGATACGACCATTGTCAGATAGAGCAATACGACCATTTCCAGAAGCAGACCTACCGCAATCGCTGCCGCATAGCAACAGCCAACGGTTCGCAAGTGCTCACGGTGCCTGTAGAGCGCACGGAGGGGAAATGCCTGATGCGCGATGTCCGCATTAGCGACCACGGAGCGTGGCGGCATCTGCATTGGAATGCTCTGCAGTCGGCTTACGGTGAGAGTCCCTTCTTCGAGTTCTATGCCGACGACCTACGTCAGTTCTTCGAGCGTCGTTGGGACTTTTTGTTCGACTTCAACATGGAGATCACCAATAAAGTGTGCGAACTGCTCGATATCCAACCCAACCTTGCCCGCACAAGCGAGTATTTACACATTGACAATTCACCATCGTTTTCCGATTTCCGAGAGGTCATCCACCCCAAGCATCCACTACCCGATACCGACTTTGAGCCGCGTCCCTATTATCAGCAATACGCTTCGCGCCACGGTTTCCAACCTAACCTCAGCATTCTCGACCTGCTGTTCAACGAAGGCAACGAAGCCATCTTCTTCCTATAAGAAATAGCAAAAAAAGAGTCTGCCTCGAAAGGCAAACTCATCAAACTATCAACAAAAAGCATCGGGAGAACTTTCGTTCCCCCGATAACTTTTAAAGGCCTTTGTTGTGTAACGTGGTTCCCAGCAACATCATATAGGTACCAAACTGTTTGTCATTGAGTACTTGTTTTGTCTGCTGAACATCCTTTCTCACTGCCTGGCGAACCTTGAATCTGCGCTCTAGGCCTTTAGCGGTAGCTGCTGACTGCATTTCGTTGTTGAATGCGTTCTGAATGACTTGCATTGCTTCCATCTGATCGGAGGTCATCTCCAGTTTTGAAGCCAGACGGCGCATGTCGAATGTCATGTCGTAGTTTACTTCGTTTACCACTCTTTGCTCTGCTTTGTTACTCTCGTCTTTGGCATAACCAAAAGTGAATGTCATCATGGCTACCAGTGTCAGAACAATCTTTTTCATTTTTTGTTTCCTTTCTTTGTTTTTATTCGGGATCTGAGCTCTTCTGTTGTTATCCTGATTGTCATCCTGAAAGCTCCAGTCCCTACGGTTATTAATTATTGTTTTTTAGTTATCCTGTTTTGTTGCTTTCTGTTTATTGGACGCAGGATTAAAGAAAAGGTTTAAAACAAAGCAAACTTTTTTTTCAAGAGGAGTTTTTTCCACATTATAATATATATAGGAAAAAAATTTTTTGTTTTTAGCTGAAAAATGCTTAACTTTGTCGATTATATTCGATGTTGTATCCTTTTAATAACTATCAGAATTTATGTGGAAGAAACCTTGGAAGTTGAAAGAAGGTTTTGTCATCGGTGGCGGATTGGTGATCATCGGACTACTGCTCCAACTAAGCGTGGGACCCGTCGTGTGGAGCCATTTTGCTTATCCTGTCAACGTATTCGTACTCATTGGCTTCCTTTTATTGGTGGCGATGGCCTACGTATTGCGAAACAAGGTCTATGCCTTCCGTTTCTTGGGAACACCATGGGCATCGGTGCCAGCATTGGTCTATGCCGTAGTGTTGACAACCATCATGGGCCTCACAAAGCAATTGACCGACTCGACGGGCGTGGTGGCTCATCATTCGGCAGCCGATGTCATTGGAATATCGCGCATGTTATCGTTCTGGCCCTTTGTGTTGGTCTATGTATGGATGGCCTTCATCTTGGGACTTACCACCCTTCATCGGTTGTTGCACTTACATCAAGGATGGAAGCGATTGCTAACACGTGACCTTCCATTTGTCCTCAACCATCTGGGATTGCTCATTGCGCTTCTGACAGCCACTTTGGGTAATGCCGACATGCAACGGTTACAGATGACCATAGCCAACGACCAACCCGAGTGGCGAGCCATCGACAACGAAGGTGTGTTCCACGAACTGCCTTTAGCCATTCAACTGAAAAAGTTCCAGATTGACGAATATATGCCGAAACTATTGCTCGTGAACCATCAGACGGGCAGGCCTTTGGGAGGTGGAAAACCCGAGATGGCCCAAGTGGAGGCCACGAGCGATGGGGCGAAGACTTACAAACCCCTATCTCTGAATGGCTGGCGCATCAAGGTGGAGCAGTTCATGGACAAAGCACAACCTGTGATGACCGACGACACCACCTATTACGAGCCATGGGAGCAAGTGGGCGCCACATCGGCATTGCTCGTGAAAGCCGTTTCTGACCAAACAGGCATCGAACGTAGCGGGTGGCTGACGTGTGGAAGTTATATGTTCCCATTCCAGATGCTGGCATTGAACGATAGCATCAGCCTTGTGATGGCCGACCGTGAACCGCAACGTTTCATCTCGCGTGTCGAGATTTTCACGAAGTCGAAGAAACATGTCGAAACCAACATCTTGGTGAACAAACCATATAGCATCAATGGTTGGAAAATCTATCAACTGAACTACGACACGCGCATGGGTCGATGGAGCAATATCAGCATCTTGGAACTAGTGAGAGACCCCTGGTTGCCTTTCGTCTATACAGGCATTATTATGCTGCTCGTCGGAGCGTTGTTCATGTTCATCTTAAGGGATGAAGGAAGAGGGATGAAGGATGAAAGATTAATAAAGGAGGAAACGCTATGAACTGGAGCCATTTCATCTATTTTGCCGTTTGTGCCGTTGTGCTTTGGGTAGCGGGCGCATACGCTGCTTGGCGCGACAAGACGCGCACCGCCTACGTGACGACCATCATCGGATTGGTCGTCTTCTTCGCCTTCATCGTGGGTTTGTGGATTTCTTTCGAGCGTCCACCGCTTCGCACGATGGGCGAGACTCGTCTGTGGTATTCGTTCTTCTTACCATTGGTGGGCATCTTGATCTATGGTCGCTGGCATTACAAGTGGATACTCTCGTTCTCCACGTTATTGGCTTTTGTCTTCGTCTGCATCAATGTCATCAAACCCGAAATCCATTCCAAGACGCTCATGCCAGCGCTACAGAGCCCTTGGTTCGCACCTCACGTCATCGTTTACATGTTCGCCTACGCACTTTTAGGAGCCGCCACGGTGATGGCAGGATACCTGTTAATAGATGAAAGATTCTTGCTCAGGCAAGCGTCCCAAAGGGCCGAGCGAAAGATGAAAGATGAAAAAAATAGTAAAGTGAGGAGCGACGAGATGGCCATTACAGATAACTTGGTCAATGTAGGATTGGCTTTCATGACTTTTGGAATGCTCTTCGGAGCCTTGTGGGCCAAAGAGGCGTGGGGACATTACTGGGCATGGGACCCGAAAGAGACGTGGGCAGCCATCACTTGGTTCGGTTATCTGGCTTATATTCACTATCGTCGTCTACCTCAGTCGCGGCTCCATGTGGCCTTGTGGATGCTGATCGTGTGTTTCATTTTGTTGCAAATGTGTTGGTGGGGAATCAACTACCTACCATCGGCTCAAGGCAGCAGTGTTCACACGTATAACATGAATTAAGTGGAAAAATTGTTAAAAACAACCGCCCTTTGTGGTAATTATCAACCATATTATTTATCTTCGCAATCAGAAACAATCATTTACTAACTTTAAAACATATTGAATATGAAAATCAAGAATCTGAAAGTCGCCGCCCTGTTGATGGCTGGCACTATGATGACAAGCTCGTGCATCGGTTCCTACAGTTTGTTCAACAAGTTCGCAGATTGGAACTGCCACGCCACAGGCAGCAAGTTCCTCAATGCCATCATTGGTGTTGTGCTGTTGCCCGTTTATGGCATCTGCTCTTTCGCCGACGCCCTTTTGTTCAATACCATCGAGTTCTGGTCAGGTGACAACCCCATTGCCAGCAATGTAGGCAAGACCCAGCAAGTGATGGGACAAGACGGTCGCTACTATGCCGTGAAGACTTTGAAGGATGGATATGAAATCACTAACCCCGAGGGCGAGATGCTGAAGTTCATCCACGACCAAAAGAACGACTCATGGTCACAGATCCAGAATGGTGAGGTGCGCGAGATCTTCCGCTTCAACCACGATGGCACCATCCGTGTGACGCTGTCCGATGGCCAGCAGATGAATGTCGGTTTGGACGAGGCTGGTCTGCACCAGGTTCGCATGGCTGCCGGTGGTGGCACCTATTGGGCTATGCGCTAAAACATCGACAAAGGTCATACTTTATACTTCGAAACAACGCCTTGAACCATTGTTTAGGGCGTTGTTTTGTTTTTTTGTGTTTTAAATGTGGTAAATGCAAAAAAAATGATTATCTTTGCACAAAATGAAAACCAATTTACAATTCAAACTCGCTAATATATGAAAATCAAATCGTTTTGGTGTTGGCTATTGGCTGCCGGATGCTGGTTCTTAGGCATTTCTTCCCTATACGCACAGAGTCTTTACGATGTTACATCGGTGTATCTGCAGAACGCCGGTTTCGACTCGGGTATCCAATATGATGCCGACCAAACAGGCAATGTAGCGCAAGAGATTCGCGACATTGAAGGATGGACGAAGAATATCACAGTAGATTATACCATCACGGGCATTTACGCCTTTGGCACAGGCAAAACCTTCAACAACACACCTGTTCCTGCAAAGGGTTATGACGGAACGTCACAAGGTGGCTGCTTGGCTTTGAGCACCGGTTGGGAACAATCGCTCATCTTCTATCAAAATATGACACTTCCTGCTGGTGAATACGCATTGGTCTCGGCTTGGTATAATCCCAGCAGCCAGACGGTGGGCAAGAGTTTGGTGGGATGGATTCCTTCGTCGGGCACGCGTCGCATGTCGAGCATTTCATCATTCGATACGGGCAAATGGATGGTTGACACCATCAAATTCACGGTCACCGCCGAAGCAAAAGGGAAAATCCAAATTGGTTACGGTTCGACGCAAAACAGCGGTAGCGGCAACCATGCAAAGGTGGTACTCGACTTTGTAAAACTGTTGCGCGACACACCAGTCGGAACCGCTGATGCCGCATTGAAAAAGCAAGATTTGAAGAACGAACTGACCAGCGCTAATAGCTATTATGGCTCGGGCGATGGCAACGGAGCCGCAACCTTAAAAGCCGCCATCGATGCGGCGCAAGCCGTGTATGACAACAACGATGCATCGTTCGACGACGTATTGGCAGCCATCACGGCCCTCCAGCAAGCCGTTGACACCTATCTATGGGCGAATCCCACGGGTAGTGTGCCCACTGTGACCACCGACCCGCGTTTCGCTCGTGGCGCCACGATGGCATTCGGTCGACTTTCCACATCGGGTTCGAACATCACGGAGCGCGGCTTCTGCATCAGCACCAATCCCAATCCCACCATCGACGACCAGCGCGCCACCTCGTTCTACAACCACAACGGCTACATCTACAAGATAGAGAATCTCCAGCCCGCCACGTTGTATTATATGCGTGCCTATGCCATCACGAGCGGACGACAGGTAGGCTATGGCGATGTAATCAAGTTCTACACCATCCCCAAGGGTAACATCACGTGGAACTTCCACAACCGTGGCGATGCTGCCACAGAGGCGCGCATCAAGGATGCCGTGAACTCGGCCATCTCCTATTTCAACAACCTGACAAGTGTGGTGAAGTGTTTTGATGTAACCTATAGTTCTGGAACGCCCACAGCCGACTGCAACTATCAGAACCAGCCGTGGATGAACGTGGGAGCCAACACGTCGTATCAGCGCACGGGAACCATCATGCACGAGATGCAACACGGACTGGGACTGGTCCCCTACTCCACGCAATGGAGCAAGGACATCTTGCGCGAACGACTCGATGGCAATGGACGTGGAACGGGACTGTGGCTGGGCGACCGTGTGACTGAATTCCTGCATTTCTGGGACAACAACACGACAACCGTGCTCAATGGCGACACTCAACACATGTGGCCGTATGGAATCAATGGTGCGAGTGAAGATGATGGTAGCGAAAGCCTTTATATCGCGAACGCGATGCTTTGCCAAGCTTTGGGAGAAGATGGATTGGAGCACACCGACAATCATTTTGCCGACCCCTACTATTCGTTCGATTGCAAGGATGACGTAAAGTATTATCTGAAGAACGAGTCTGTGGACCGCGGACTATATAATTCGTTCCTGACTTGCAACGATAGCGGACAATTGCGATGGACTGAGATGACCAACGACGAAGCGACCGATGATGACCATGCCGCTTGGTACATCTCGTTCACACCTGGCAACCAGTTCTATCAACTGCATAATGTCGCCACAGGCAGATACCTCTCCATCAGCAGCACATCGGCACGTACGGTAACTTCGTCGCCCTCTTCGAACGAAGACTTCCATCTGATGCCCGCCCGCATCGAAGCCGCATCTGGGACGGGTCTTCGTGGCTACTGGATGCTACATCATGCCGCTCGCGACCCACGCGGACTGAGCGCATCAGCGAATGGAAGCGTCTCGACAGCGGTGCTTTCATTGGCCAATGACGCCACACAACAACGATGGCTCATCCTGGAATCGAGTCAGTTGGACGTACTCGAAGAGAGTGCCAAGACCGCTTATAATGCTGAACTCAACGACTTGCTGAAGAACATCAAAGCTTTGCGAGCCGTTGAGCACGAAGAGAATGCCGCAGGTACTGACGAAGCCATTGATGCAGCCATCGCCTCCATTGAGAGCCAGCAAGCCACTTCGCCCTCGGCTGCTACGATTGCCTCACTGATTGAAGAGGCGCGGACTGCGAGCTTCACTTTCCTGTCGAATGCTACACCTACCGATGAAGCTAATCCTTTCGACCTGACTTACATGATGAAAGACCCCTCCATCGAGACGCTTTCGGGATGGAACGGCGGCGCCACACTCAACTATTCATGTGCCGAGTTCTATCAGTCCACCTTCAATTTCTATCAGACGATGAGCAACATGCCCGCTGGCGTCTATCAATTCCATGCACAGGCATTCCAACGTCCTGGTTCGTCGGCCGATGCTTATACAGCCTATACCACCAATCCTACCAATAACATCTCGACCTATCTCTACATGAGCACCAAACAGGCGAAGGTGAAGAACGTCTGTGCAGAGGCTCAAAAGAGCAAAGTTGGAAAAGGAAACGAGGTGGAAGTAGGCAATGGATTCATCCCCAACGACATGCAATCCACCAGCGCCTATTTCGCAAAAGGACTCTACGACAACATGGTCGAATACAAGCATACGACTAGTGGAGGAAACTTCAATGTGGGAATCCGCTGTTCTTCGTCTGACAACATGTATTGGAGCATCTTCGATAATTTCCGCCTTCATTTCCTAGGCAATCCCGACAAAGTGACAGTGGGCATTACCGAGAAACCTATCGAAAAAATGGAAAAAGACAATGCCATCTACAGTCTACAAGGTGTGAAGTTAGACGAACGTCGAACTCTGCAACCAGGCATTTACATCGTGAATGGCCGCAAGGTGATGAAGTAGTCTAATAAACATTAAAACTCATGAACTCATAAACTCATACCTATGAAATACTATAACAGATTGCTGACAACAGGCCTGTTAGCCTTTGCGATGGCTGGGAACGCCCAGGCACAGACCGACTACTATGACATCACGTCTGAATACCTGCAGAATGCGGCGTTCGACCAGCATTTCGATGTGAAGCAAGGCGACATGGGGAATGTGGAGGACAAGCAGTACGACGTGGAGAGTTGGGAACTATACAACTCGAAAGACGCTTATGTCGTGGTAGGTGTGTTCCAATATGGCACGGCAGCCACTTTCAACGGCGAGGCTGTTCCTGCAACAGGTCCCAATGGTGAGCCGGGCGGTGGTCTGGCCATCATTCCCAACAAGACCCTCTCGGGTTATCTGACGCAAGATGTCACGCTTCTACCAGGCAGCTACCAAGTGATTGTGACCCTATGGAATGCCGCTTCCGAAGAGAACCTGAAAGGACAAAACGCATGGGTTCCAAAACGTGGAAAACGCGCACAGTCAGCGCTTAAGCAAGCTGCCACAGGACAATGGACGAACGATACGCTCACCTTCACACTCACGGCACAGACCTCGGGACACATCCAAGTGGGCTACATGGCCACACAAAATGCCAATGGCGAAACGGCCAAGCTGATTATCGACCGCGTCAGAATCCTACGCGACCACGACATCGACAAGACGGATGTGGACTACCAGAAAACGTTCTTGAAGTCGTATCTCGATGCAGCCAACACCCTTTATGGAGACGGAAGTGGGACGGGGGCTACCGAATTCAAGGCGCTCATCGATGAGGCACAAGCCCTTTACGACAACGATGAGGCGAAGCTGGCCGATGTGAAGGCCATGAACAGCCGTCTGCAGGCTGCTAACGAAGACTACCGTTGGTACAACGGTGGCTACATTGTGACCACCGATACGCGCTATGCTCGTGGTGCCACGAAGGCCTTCGGACGCATGAGCTACCAAGGATTCAAAGAAGAAGACATTGTCGAGCAGGGCTTCTGTTGGAACACCACAGGCAATCCCACTATCGAAGACAATACCACGACGCGCTATCTGGAGAACAGCGGACGCATCTACAGGTTGGAGGACCTGCAGCCCGCCACGCTCTATTTCATGCGAGCCTACGTGAAACACGTGAACGGACGCGTGAAATACGGTGATGTGCTGAAGTTCTACACCATTCCCAAAGGAAAACTGACCTACGACATCCGCTCTGGCGGGGAAGGCGCAGCCAAGGACCGCATCACCCAAGCCACGAAGGATGCTGTTGACATTTGGAACAACCTCACACAACTCAGCGACGTGAACTTCAGTGTGGGTTACGCGGAGGATACGCCCACAGCCGATTGCTCCTATGGAGGATGGATTCACGTGGGACCCAACACGTCGTATCAGGCCACAGGCACCCTGCTCCACGAGATGCTACATGGCATCGGTGTCATCCCTTGGGCGGGCACGCAATGGAGTGGAAGGATTCTGCGCGAGTCGGTCAACGGCGACGGATACGGAACAGGCCATTGGCTCGGTGAACGAGTGACGGAGGTGCTCGACTTCTGGGATAACACCACTGGCCAGCAACTCAACGGTGACTATCAGCACATGTGGCCCTACGGCATCAATGGTGCGCAGGAAGACAATCACTCTGAACTGCTCTATTTCGGGAATGGACTCGTATGCGAGGCATTGGCCGAGGACGGACTGGAGACCAGCAGCGCCCATCACGCCATGCCTTATTATTCGTTCGACATCGTGGACGGACAGCGCTACTACATCAAGAACGAGAACGCCTCACGTGGTCGTGGCACCTCGTTCCTCAAGGAGGTCAAGAACGGAAAACTCGCCCTTCGCGCCATGACGGCCGCCGAGGCCGAAGACAACGACAGCGTTGCATGGGTGCTCACGTTCACGCCCAGCAACCAACTCTATCAGTTCCGCAATGTGGCGACAGGCCATTTGCTCACCTATTCCAGCACCGGCTTCGGCACCGTAGAGCGTACCAACCCCAGCACCGCCGATGGTATGCAGCTCATGAAAGGCCGCGTCGACGTCACCTCCGACCGCCTGCGTGGCTATTGGATCATCCATCCCGAGACCTACAACTGGTCGCCGCACGTGCTCTCAGCAAGCTCTGCCACCGCTGTCACAGCGGGCACGCTGAACCTCGCGAACACGTCCACCGCGCAACGTTGGTTGATACTCGACGCCGAACAAATGCGCAAGGTTAACGAGGCCGCTGATGGAATTGAGATCGTAAACACCGAAGAGGCTATCGAAAACCCAGCCAACAACGCCATCTACGACCTGCAAGGCCGACGCATGACCACTCCCGACCAACCGGGCATCTACATCCGCAACGGTCGCAAATACGTAGTGAAATAAACAAAAACAAAAAGGCGGAGCCCACAAAGTTCCGCCTTTTGTTTGTCTTCTTCCGAATCGTTTTACTCTTTCGCCTGTTAAAACAGACCAGCCTTCTCGAGAATGGGGATTACATGTTCGGCCAACCGACGTTTCGAGGCTTTCTTCTCAGCGTAGTACTCGTCGTGAAGATCGGCGCGGTTCGCAATCATCTGGTCCATCAACTCATCGTCAATCAACCTCACCTCGATGCGTCCCTTCCTGTCAGCACCGTTCGAGATGACGTAGCACACCTGTTGCTTCATCTGCTTGCTGGCAGCAATAGCGCCACCGATAGCGCCCAACATGGCACCCGACATCGCTTCCTTGCCTATAATCTTGTTGACGAACAGCAGACCCAGGTCCCCCAGTCGTCTGGCCTTTGTAAAGCCATTGCCGAAGACAGTCTTCTGATACCTCAGGTTGTGACAGTTCAGGAAGATTGAGTCGCCCTGCATCACGACAAAGGCTTCCTTCTTCAACTTCTTGTCGATGGCATCGTCCCCCGAAGTCAGCGAATAGTCGTTGCCGCCCCACCATAGTTGGCGACTCTTGCTATGACCGACCAGATAGATGGTGTCCAACTGTTCCCATCGGTTTCCAACAAAATCCTCGTAACTGTTACAATAACGGCTCTGGCCGCACACAGGGGTAACCATCAGTAGCATCATGGCACTGACGACCCATTGCATTTTAATCCTTTTCATTGTATTATCCTTTATATCAATTAGTTAGTTCCCGAAACAAGAATAGATTACATTCTCCATCATTTTACTGTGTTGCAAAGATAGTGAAAAATTTGATTAAGTGAGCACAGAATAAATGAATTTATTATGTCGAACGTGAAAATTTTATTCAAAACCGAGTGAAATGCCAAATATATTTATTTGTTTTTTTCCTTTACTCCTACCTGAAGCTTGCTTCAAAGGTTGGAAGCGTAAGGAAAAATATAGGAAAGACTTTTCCGCATTTCCGAGGTGCCTCCTATCTTCAACGTAGTTAAAGATACAGCCTACCCGTAGCCTTTCAACGTAGTTAAAGATTCAAAAATAAAGACCACCGCACTCGCTCGAGTTCGATGGTCTTCCTCTGTGCTCTCCGTCTCCTCCGTGTGCTCTGTGTCTTTACTACTTCACCACAAACTTCCGCCCGTCTTTCACGTAGATACCAGGGTGCAACGGCTGATTTTCAGCCATTCGACGGCCTTGCAGGTCGTAGAGGATATTGGATGATGGCTGTTGGGTGTTGGTTGATGGCTCGGCGATTCCTGTCATAACTTCGGTTATGTAACCATTCCCCCGATAGATCTGCCGGCCATTCACACCACACAATCGCAAAGTCATAGTATCACCGCCTACCCGGTCGCCAAAGCAAGGTTGCAACAACCCATGTACACATCCCGCACCTTCAATCCATAGGTTCATCCAGCTCCAACTCAGGCTGCTTTTCGGGTAGTACATCATCTCCCCATGTACCAACGCGCCGTCCACCACATCGTAAAAGTCGCCTATATAGGTCATGTCGAATGACCTGTTATCGTCAAAACAGAAGAACGCGCCCTCGTCTCCAACCTGCATGCCGAAATCGTATAATATTACAGGTTCCTCTCTGCGAGGAAAGAAGCAACTCACAACACGGTCTTCCTCCACCAATGCGCCGAGATACTCGTCCCGTCCGTTGTTCTCCAGATTGTGGCCATACAGTTTCAGGCATTTCCTTCCAGCAACGAGCGTGTCACCTTTTAGTTCCATCGTCAAAACCCAAGTTTGGGGGCTTGAACCTTTCTCTCCCCGATAAACCCACTTCTTGCCGTCTTCCACCAAAGGCTGGTAGTCCGTCACACCGCTTCCTATACCCGGCATGGAGAAGTCCTCCGAACTGAACAAAACCTTGTCGCCATCCTGACAGGAGCAGAACACCAACTGCCTATCGTCTGTGAGAGGTATATCATAGCGGGGCATCAGGATTCCCCATCGGGCTTCGCCAATACCAGCCACCCACGTCTCACTACCCAAATCGCCGGGAAGGGCGAAACTCAGGCGGCGGCGTTGTACGCCATTCTTCTCAACAATATCTGAACCGCGCACCGACAGGCCGTGATACAGTTCATTCCTATAGGCTTTCATTCCAGGCCTGTCAGCCAACAAACTCTGGAAGGGCAACACGCCAAAATCGTCAATATACGACTTCATGTCGAACAACTCAACGGGAGAGCTGGCGGCATTTTCCGTCCATTGCAACCCTTCGTTGCCATAAACCAGTTCGACCATCGGATAATAACACGTCAGCACGCTTTTATTGATGTCTCCCCACACGCCTTTTTTCTCCTCATAATAGTAGCCATAGAGTGCATGGGCCGATGGTGTGGTCACATACATCTTCTGGCAATACTGCCCATTAATCATGGTGTTGCCGCGTAGTTCGAATGTCACAACCTCTTTCTGTTCTGCTCCATTGATGGTATAGCGATATTCATAGTTCCACCGTCGTCCTTCTTTCAACATTTCCTGGTTGCCCACTTCTTGAGCGAAAGCCAACAAAGGGAATGCTGTGACTATTGCTAATATCAATGATGCTTTCTTCATGTTGTTTCCTCCTATTTAGTTTTTTATGATTTCCTCCTATATTATAAAACGAATATGTATTGCAAATCTTGCGTCACATTTCTCAGTTTTTTATCCTTATGCCACATATTTCCAATTACCATTGTCTAGATGGAAAAGAAAACGTGGACTTGTTACTACGTCTACGTTTACTGAGGTATCGCCAAACACCATTGCACCATATCCGAGTAAAAGCCCACGCCAGACGGCGTGAGCATCCTTCTTTACTCTTGGTGCTTACTTCTAATTGGCGATTTTCAGTAAACAAGAATCAAAGCGGACGCTTCATCCTATATGTCCTTAATGCTTTCGCATCGATATTTTTCTTAGCCCATAGGCAATCATCGGTTTTAGAGGTTGATAAATTTATGATAATTCAGTCAATAACGAGAATTCTCCTCTATCCATTTCGAGGATGATCTCATCAAGGAACTTTTCTGCAACATTTCCCATGTCACTTTTGTCGTATATATATAGGAAAGACAGACAAGTATCAGAAATCGTCAGACGGATGATGAGACGTCCACCACCGCGTTTACCCTTTCGCTTGGAAGTGAAGTTAATCCTTACCTTGCGCATGCCATCGTACAATTCATCTCCTTGCAAAGGATTGTCGACAAGCGACAACAGCTGCTGCTTGAAATCGTCTGGCAGGGAACGGTAGCGCTTCTTCAGCCGCTTGAAAGACCGAATGAAGTCTTTTGAGAAGCGAATCTCCTTAATCATAGCGAATCGACAAAGGCGAGAGCTTCATTAACATTCATCGATGGCTCAGACTCGCATTCGCGCTTAGCCCGCACAATGGCCTGTGCAGTACGATAAGCGGCTTCCAATCCCATCAGTCTTTCCCATCGGGCATTCGTAAGACGAACGGTGATACTTCTATTGTTCTTTTCTATGATACACATGTTTATGGTTCCTCCTATATTTATATGTCTTCGGCTACAAAGATACGAATAAGTGAGAACAATTCAAAACAAAAAGAGATTTTTTTTGTTTAATTGTCGAACGTGAGTATCTTCAACGAAGTCAAAGATAAAAGTTTTTTCCGTAAGTTCCAAATAATGAGATTATTTTCTTTAGAATATCAGTTAATCACATATTCACATAATCACATGTTAACAGGAATATTTTCATATTTTGAATAATATTATAAATAGTAATTATTATAATAATAATCTATATAAAATCTTTAAATCATGTTAGCTTTGTCACATCTCGTTTTTATTCCTGTTAATATGTGAATATGTGACTTTCTGACTTCAGGAATGGTAAAACCAGTTAGACTCTCCCTTTTCTTTTGTAAAGAAAATTATAAATTTTGATGCCACGAGAAGGCCCACATTTTGAAAAAATTCTTCCTCGTGGGCAAATACGCGAGTTTTGAGCATTTTTGGAAACGATTGATAATCAATAACTTCTGTTTTCTTTACATTTTACAGCGTTGTCAAAGCTATGCAATGAGGTGGTCAAATGTATGAAATGAGCTTGTCACAGCTATGCTTTGAGGGCGTCAGATGCCACAAGTGAGCGGGTCATTTGCCACATCTGAGAACCTTAGATGCCATATGTGACAAATTCGGATGTGAAAAATGAGGAAAATGGAACGGAAAAGTCGTTTTCTTACTCCATTTTCTTCTCTAGATTGAACGAAAAAGTTGACTAAATTTTGTCATGATTTTTCATTTTTATTTTTCGTTTTGCTTCGTGTTTTTCTTTAATAAAAGTTGTATCTTGTGCTATAGGCTGAAACCACACGGGGGCTGCCATTTTGCATTTTGACATAAATCAAATAATGGGGACGATGGGAAAGAAAAAGGGTGAAAGAGTTGGTGTGCTCGCGCACAATTTGTAATTTTGCATCGTGTTCGGGAGAACATCTTCATAAATAAAGGTTTTCATTAGGTTAGTAGTTTGATAGATTTTTAAGGTAAAGATTATGTTATTAGATTTTGAAACAACTATCATGTTGGTGGGCGTCACCATTCTGACGATTCTTAGTATTATTGCTTTGGTTCACGCCAACATGGAATGACATTATTCTTTGAGAGACTGGTGCAAGTGATTGTATCAGTCTCTTTTTTATTAAAAGAAACCTTAAAAAAGGCCTTCCTAATCCATAATTTACATAATAAAGCATTAAAAAAGTCACGTATTTGCGGAATTCGTTGTAAATTTGCATCCAAAATGAAGAAAAGTGCTTCGCCCGTGCGAGGCCTAACGAATGAGACAAATGACAAATGACAAATTGAACAAGAGGTTCCGTTTCGGCTTTTGGGTGATTATGCTGGTGGCAGGGTTGTCGCTGACATCGTGCCTGAAGGACGACGACGATGATACGATTTACTACGACGACGCGGCTGTGACTTCGTTTAGCTTGGGCACATTGAACCGTTATATGCACAAGAAGGCTTCGAGCGGACTGGACAGCGTGTATGTGCAGAAGGTGAGTTGCAGCAATATCAAATTCTTCATCGACCAGCAGCAAGGGTTGATCTACAACGTCGACTCGCTGCCCTACGGCCTCGACCTGACAAAGGCAGTATGCACCATCGTGAGCAAGAACTCAGGGGTGTTGATGCTGAACAAGGGTAAGGAGGGTCGCGACAGCCTGGTGTTCTATGCGGCTGACGACTCGATCGACGTGAGCCAGCCGATGGAAGTGCGAGTGGCGAACATGAAAGGAACTGCCTATCGCTCGTATCAGCTGACGGTGAACATGCACCAGGAAGATGGTGACGAGTTCCGCTGGGCGGAGGCGATGGATGAACAGGCGATGGCCGCTCTGCCCGCACAGCCTCAGCGGCTGCTGTGTGTTGGCGACAAGGTGTTCGGATTCGGTCAAAAGACTGATGGCGCTGTCTGCATGATGCCCCTGAATCCCTTTGTGGCGAACGACTGTGTGGAGTTCGAACCCTCGGCGCTCGACAATGCCGTCTCGAACGGCAGCACGATGTATGTGCTGGAAAAGGAGAGCGGCAAGTTGTATTCGTGGAACGCGGAAGACGGGAAATGGAACCAGCTGTCAATGGCTGAAACGAACGTGGAACGCCTAGTGGGTGCTTCGACAAAAGAGATATACGCGCTGAGCTCGGAGGGTGGGCTGCTGGTGTCGACCGACAATGGCAACACGTGGCAGACGGAGAACCTCGATAGCGACGCGAACCTGTTGCCATCGGCCAACATCAGTTGCACGGTTCACGCCCTGCGCACGAACGACGGCATGGAGCGTGTGATGCTGATTGGCACCTGTGAAGGTCGCTCGACGGCTATGGCATGGATGAAGATTGTGGACCTGGCAACGCCAGGCGCCGGCACGTGGATGCTGGTGACGGCCACCGAGGACGACCTTTGGGCGCTGCCTCAGCAGGATGCCCTGTCGGTCATCGGCTATGGTGATGTCGATGTGGCATACGGAATGGCTGCCGACGGAACACAATCGGTGATGCAGAGCATGGATGGTGGCGTCACTTGGAAGGGCGACAACGACTACACGTGGCCCATCACATTGGAGGCTCAGCCCACGAGCAAGTTGGCGGTAGCCGTGGATGGCAGCAACTTCATCTGGATGATTCCCGGCGACGGTAGTCTGTGGCGCGGCCGTCTGAACAAAATGGGATGGAAAGATGTACAAATGGTGTTTCAATGATTGAACGTTGAACATTGAAGATTGAACATTTGTAAATTGTAAACTGTAAATTGTAAATTGCATCGATGATTGTTAGGAAACTGATCTTGCTCATACTCTTCGGATGGACGGCTGTGCAGACACATGCGCAGAGCGACCCCGAGTATATGATGGAGATTGGTGGCGGCGTTGGCCTGATGGGCTACCTGGGTGATTTCAACGGAACACCCACCCGCGACCTGCAACCGATGGGAAGCGCCGTGCTGCGCCGCATTTTCACACCCTACCAGGCGTTGAGACTCTCTGCTTCGGCGGGAAAAATCAAAGGCGCGTCGAACGATGTGGAGACCTACTACCCCGATATGGCGACGATGCCCTACACGTTCAACAACACGCTGGTGGACCTGAGTCTGACCTACGAATACAACTTCTGGCCTTACGGAACAGGGCGCGACTATCGCGGTGCGCGCAGGCTGGTGCCCTTCGTGTTCATGGGACTGGGAGGAACGTTCGTGAAAGGTCAGGACGACAACGAACTGACGGCCAACGTGCCGATGGGCATCGGTGTGAAATACAAGATTGGCGACAGGCTGAATCTGGGTGTGGAATGGGGTATCCACTTCTCGATGAGCGATCTGCTCGACGGGCGCAAGGACCCCTACCACGTGGAGAGCAGCGGCATGTTCAAGAACACCGACTGCTATAGCGCCTTGAGGGTGACGCTGACCTATAGTTTCATGGCGAAATGCAAAGTATGTCATAACGAAGATGAATAAAAACAATATACCCGGGCACATTGCCATTATCATGGATGGCAACGGACGTTGGGCTGCCGCCCAAGGCAAGCCCCGCAAATATGGCCATCAGGCTGGTGTGGAGACGGTGCGTCGCATCACTACCGAGTGCGCACGCCTTGGTGTGAAATTCCTGACGCTCTACACTTTCTCCACCGAGAACTGGAACCGTCCCGCCGATGAGGTGTCGGCGTTGATGGGTCTGGTGTTGTCGTCGCTTGAGGACGAGATCTTCATGAAGAACAATGTGCGATTCCGCGTCATTGGCGACATGCAGCGTCTGCCCGACGAGGTGCAGTCGAGACTTCAGGAGACCATGGACCACACGGCAGGAAACACCTCGATGACGCTGGTGGTGGCGTTGAGCTACAGCAGCCGTTGGGAGATTACCAATGCCGTGAAGCAGATTGTGGCCGAAGTGAACGACATGAAGGAACTGCCTCAGAATATCATCAAGAACCTGGCAACGGGCGGCATCCGTATGAATGACATCACAGAGGAGACCATCAGCCAGCATCTGCAGACCAACTTCATGCCCGACCCCGACCTGCTCATCCGCACGGGTGGCGAACTGCGCGTGTCGAACTACCTGCTGTGGCAGATCGCCTATTCTGAGCTGTACTTCTGCGATACCTACTGGCCCGACTTCATGGAGGAGGACCTGCACAAGGCCATCGAGAGCTATCAGAACAGGCAGCGCCGATTCGGCAAGACCGAGAGCCAGATTGAAGAGGAGGAAAAACAAAAATAGAAGACTATACGACGTGCCGCAAGGCACAGTACCAATCATAAATCATTACAGGATGTATATATATAATAATGTGAAAGGTGGAATGTGGAAGATGGAATGCAGGAAGCGGAAACGCTGGGCGATGCTCGTGGCATGGCTGGCGCTCCATTTCTCGTTTATCGTTCCTACCGCTTCGTCGCAAGACAAGATCATCAACCCCGACATCTCGTATGCTGGAACAGCGCGCACGTTGATTCTTGGTGGAATCAACATGACGGGCATCGAGGGCTACGAAGACTATATGCTGACAAGTATCTCGGGGCTGACGGTGGGTCAGGAGATCGACGTGCCTGGCACGGCCATCACCGATGCTGTGAAGCGCTATTGGCGGCATGGACTGTTCTCGAACGTGAGCATCTCGGCCGACTCCATCGTGGGCAACCGCATCTGGCTGCACATCACATTGGCCACTCGTCCGCGCGTATCGACCATCAACTATATCGGTCTGAAGAAGAACGAGCGCGAAGATATGGAACAGAAATTGGGCCTGCTGAAAGGCATGAGCATACATCCCAACGCCATCGACCGCGCCAAGGTGTTGGCGAAGAAATACTTTGACGACAAAGGATTCAAGAACGCCGACATCGAGATCACGCAACACGATGACGTAAGCGAGAAAAACCACGTGATACTGGATGTCATCGTGGACAAGAAGGAGAAGATGAAGATTCGCAATATCATCATTGAGGGCAACGATCAGTTGAACGACAAGAAAATCAAAGGCGGATTCTTCACGAAAGGCGCTCTCTCGAAGACGCACGAGGCTGGCAAGTTCGCCAATTTCTTCAAATCGAAGAAGTACACACCCGAACGTTGGAAGACCGACAAGCAGAACCTCATCAGCAAGTACAACGAATACGGATACCGCGATGCCGTCATCGTGGAGGACAGCGTATGGAACCACGATTCCAAGCACGTGAACGTCTATGTGAAGGTGGACGAGGGTAAGAAATATTTCCTCCGCAACATCACATGGGTGGGCAACACGGTGTATCCCACTTATCGCGTGGGCAACGTGCCCGGACTGAGCGACATCCTTGGCATGAAGAAGGGTGACGTCTACAACCAAAGACTGATGTCGAAGCGACTCACCGAGGACGACGATGCCGTGGGTAACGAATATTGGAACAACGGATATCTGTTCTTCCAGATCGACCCTGTGGAAGTGAACATCGTAGGTGACTCCATCGACCTCGAGATGCGCATCCAGGAAGGACCACAGGCGCATATCAGTCGTGTGCGTATCAACGGAAACGACCGACTCTATGAGAACGTGGTGCGCCGCGAATTGCGCACGAAGCCAGGCGACCTCTTCTCGCGCGACGCCGTGATGCGTTCAGCTCGTGAGCTTGCCTCAATGGGACACTTCGACCCGGAAAAGGTGGCTCCCGACGTGAAGCCGCATGTGGAGGACGGAACGGTGGACGTGAACTGGGACTTGGAACAGAAGTCGAACGACCAGGTGGAGTTCTCATTAGGTTGGGGACAAACGGGTGTCATCGGCCGAGTGGGCTTGAAGCTCAACAACTTCTCGATGGCCAACCTTTTCAATAAGAACCGCGAGCATCGTGGCATCATGCCTATCGGTGATGGCGAGGTGCTGTCGATTGGCGCTCAGACGAATGGTAAGTACTACCAGTCGTACAACACCAGCTATTCGACGAACTGGTTTGGTGGCAAGCGCCCGATACAATTCAGCGTTGGAGCCTACTATTCGAAGCAGACCGACGTGTCGAGCAACTACTATAACTCGGCCTACATGCAGAACTACTATAGTTATCTGTACAGCGGCTATGGCTCGAGCTACTACAACAACTACGAGAGCTACTATGACCCCGACAAATATGTCAAGCTGATGGGCTTCTCGCTGGGTTGGGGTAAGCGTCTGCGCTGGCCTGACGACTACTTCTCGTTGTCGGCACAAGTGGCCTATACCCGCTATATGCTGCGAAACTGGTCGTACTTCCTGATGACCAACGGTAACTCGAACAACTTGAATGTGAGCGTGTCATTGAACCGTACCTCTACTGACAACCAGTTGTTCCCACGTCGTGGCTCGGAGTTCACGGCATCGGTCAGCCTCACACCACCTTGGTCTATGTGGGACGGAAAGAACTATGAAAATCTTGCCAACGACCGTCAGTCGGCCACCTACTCGCAAGAGCAGCAGGAGAAGTTCCGGTGGGTGGAGTATCACAAATGGAAATTCAAGGCCCGCACCTATACGGCACTTTCCAACACGCCGAAGTGTTTCGTGCTGATGACACGCGTGGAGTTTGGTATCTTGGGTGCCTACAACAAGTACAAGAAATCGCCATTCGAGACGTTCTATGTTGGTGGTGATGGTATGAGTGGCTATTCTACAGGTTATGCTGAAGAGACCATCGGTCTGCGTGGATACGAGAACGGTTCACTCTCGAACACCGCCGCCTATCTGTCAGGGTCGAGCGCCTACTATAACGCCTATGCTTACGACCGCATGACGCTTGAGTTGCGCTACCCGTTCATGCTGGGCAACACGACCATCTACGGTCTAGGCTTCCTGGAAGCAGGTAACGCATGGGTCGACACTAAGAAGTTCAACCCCTTCGACATGAAGCGTTCCGCTGGTATAGGTGTCCGTATCTTCTTGCCAATGGTCGGCTTGATGGGTATCGACTATGCCTACGGTTTCGACAAGATTTACAATGGCGGCGCATATAAGCGCAGTGGTGCACAGTTCCACTTCATCTTAGGTCAAGAGTTTTAGTTAAAAATTAACAAAAAAATAGTGAATATTGACACTCTGAAGAAACTTTCCATTTCGTCAAGAGTCTTAAAAGAGTATCAACCAATAACGGAGGAAACAAAAATGAAAAAAGAAAACAACATGACCGCAAGGCTGGCAAAATGGTTTTTGCCCCTTTTCCTGATGGCTTTGATGCCATTCACGGCTAGTGCACAGAAGTTTGCTTTGCTCGATATGGAGTACATTCTGAAAAACATTCCTGCCTTTGAGCGCGCCAATGAACAGCTCAACCAAGTATCGAAGAAATGGATGGCTGAGGTGGAAGCGCTGAACACGGAGGCCAGCACGATGTACAAGAACTATCAGAACGAAGTGGTGTTCCTCTCCGAAGACCAGAAGAAGACCAAACAAGAGGCCATCATGCAGAAGGAGAAGGAAGCCAGCGAGCTGAAGCGCAAATACTTTGGTCCCGAAGGTGAACTCTTCAAGAAACGCGAAAGCCTGATGAGCCCCATTCAGGAGGAAATCTACAACACGGTGAAGGAAATCTCGGAACAGCGTGGTTACAGCCTTGTGCTCGACCGTGCCAGTGAGGCTGCCGGCATCATCTTTGGTTCGCCCAGCGTTGACATCAGCAACGAGGTGCTCCAGAAACTAGGTTATGCCCATTGACCTGCTCTCTTAATAAATGAATCAGAATAAAATCAATAAACAATTAACAAAGAACAAAAGAAAAAAGAAATGAAAAAGATTATTATGATGTTGATGCTTCTGGCGCCAATGACTATGTTCGCCCAGAAGATCGGTTGTGTCGATTATGACGCAGTTGCTCAGAATCTTCCCGAGTTTTCCAAGGCTCAAGGTGAACTGACAGCTCTGGCCAAGGAAAAGGACAACGAACTCCAGGCCATGCAGCAGGAGTTGCAGCGCAAGTCTGAGGAATACGATAAGACGAAGTCGACCATGAATGCTACCAAGCAACAGGAGACCGAGCAGAGCCTCAATGAGATGTACCAGAAGATCATGCAGGCACGTCAAGATGCTGAGCAGACATTGGCACAGAAACAGCAGGAGATGCTTGCCCCCATCCAAACAAAGGTGGCTAAGGCCATTGAGAATGTGGGCAACAACGGAAAATACTCCATCATCGTGATGAAAGGCTCGATGCCCTTCATCAGTTCCACTCTCGTCACTGACGTTACAAGCGAGTGCAAGACTGAGGTGTTGAAATTGAAGTAAAACCCTCTGCTCATAACACAGAGGGGGAGTGATCAGGGCGCATGGCATCCCTCACTCCCCCTCTTTTTAATGAATCATTGAAGATGAAGAAACATATCCTTCTCATCCTGTGTCTTCTCACAACGCTCGTGGGCAAGGCTCAGGACTCTACCAACACAGAGACTAATGCTCCGACTGTGGCGGCCATGACGTATGGCTATCTCAGTTACAATGAGGTGCTTCAAGCGATGCCCGACTATGCGGCTGCACAACGCAACATCACAGCATTGAGAACGCAATACGAGTCGGAGATGAAGCGGAGCGAAGACGAATTCAACAAGAAGTACGTGGAGTTTCTGGATGGACAGCGTGAGTTCGCACCATCGATACTCAAGAAACGCCAAGCTGAATTGCAGGACATGATGGCAAAGAACGTCGCCTTCAAGGATGAGTCGGTACGCCTGTTGGCAAAGGCCGAAAAAGACCTCATGCAACCTGTCACGAACAAACTGAACAATGCCATCAAGCATGTGGGCAAGGAACTAAAACTGGCCTTCGTGCTCAACACCGATAACAATGCGCTGCCCTATGTCGATGAAACCATGGGACGTAATATCACCAACGAGGTGATGAAAGCCATTGGAAAATAATTAACTATATCACCTGATATGCATCTACCACAGTCGCCCGGCCCCATTGGGGTGTTTGATTCCGGATATGGAGGATTGACCATCTTGCATGGCATCCGACAGTTGCTGCCCGAATACGATTATCTGTATCTTGGCGACAACGCCCGTGCGCCCTATGGCTCGCGCTCGTTCGACGTGGTCTATCAGTTCACTCGTCAGGCTGTGCTCAAGCTTTTCTCTCTGGGTTGCCATTTGGTCATTCTGGGATGCAATACAGCTTCGGCAAAGGCGCTACGCAGCATCCAACAGCGTGACCTACCCGAGTGGGACCCCAATCGACGGGTATTGGGTGTGATACGCCCCACAGCTGAAGCCATCGACCCACTGACTGTCAGCCGCCACGTGGGATTATTGGCTACAGAAGGTACCGTGCGCAGCGAGAGTTACAAACTGGAGATACAAAAGCAATGTCCCGATATACAGGTCACGGGTGTCGCATGTCCTTTGTGGGTTCCCATCATTGAGAACAATGAGGCCGACTCACCGGGTGCAGACTATTTTGTGAAGAAACGGCTTGATCAACTTATGCGCCTTGACCCTGAAATCGATGCTATCATCTTGGGTTGCACCCATTATCCGCTGCTGATGCCCAAGATTCTGAAATATGTAACTCCAGGTGTGCGAATCATCCCACAGAGTGAATTCGTGGCAGATAGTCTGCAACATTATTTCGAGAACCATCCCGACATGGAGCGACGTTGCTCGAAAGGTGCTACAGCTCGCTACCTGACCACCGAGAACCCCGATAAGTTCAAGGATAGTGCGCGTATCTTCCTGCACGAAGACATCAACGTGCAGCATGTGGATCTCGATTGAAATCCTTCTTTCAGTAATAATTTTTTCTTGGAAAATATAAAGCGCCATCTACCTTGATATAGATGGCGCATATTTTTATTCGCTCTTGTCAGCTAACAATCGGCGCGACAGATAGCGCACGGGGTACCAAACGGCTAGCCAACCTACGGCTATCACCGTGAAGAACACAACGACCACGTCGATATAGTGGACACTCACAGGATAGGCGTTCACAACGAACGAGCCACTACTCTCTCCTAACGACACCAGTCCGTAACGTTGTTGCAACCAACAGAGCAACAAACCCAACCCGATGCCCAACACGGCTCCGATAACAGCGATAAAGCGACCTTCGAAAAGGAAGATGCGCGAGATTTGTCGGTCGTCAGCTCCAAGGTTGCGCAACGTCTGCACATCATCTCGCTTGTCGATGATAAGCATGGAAAGGCTTCCAATAATGTTGAAACAAGCCACGATGAGGATGAACGTTAGGAAGATGTAGGCGATTATCTTCTCTATCTGCATGATTTTGAAAGTATCGGCCTGTTGCTCGAAACGGTCGAGCACTCGGAATTCGGTACCTGCGATACGGCTCATCTTTTTCTTCACAGCATCAATATCGCTACCGTCTTTCAATCGCAGTTCCAACGCCGAGACCATGCCCTGCTGGGCGAACAGGTTACGTGTGAAGCCGATGGGCGCGATGATATAGTTCTTGTCGTATTTGGCTTGACGTACGGAGAACACAACGCCAGGCGAGCAAAGAGAGTCGAGCATGAAGCCTTCAGAGGGATTCGAGAAGTCGAGCTGTCCATCGCGGCGTGGTGCGTAGATGCGCAGATAGCTGCCGAAACGAGTGCTAGCACCCAGTTCCTGTGCCAATCGAATGCCGATGATGCCATATTGTAGGTCTGCGGCATGCAATTGGAACTCGCCATCGCCATATAGAATCTCTGTGATATGAGTGAGTTGGTCGAAATTGTCATCGACACCTTTCACCGTCACCATCGCCTGTTTGTCGAGGAAAACGGCCAATGCCATGTCTTCCACAGTCTCAGTCGCCACGTCAACCTCGGGCAGCTCTCGAATCTGGGTAAGTATCGGATCATCGGCAGGTGCTGTCTTTCCTTCCACGGGTACCACCTTGAGCTGTGGATCCATCTGTGTAAAGAACGAAGCCACAAGGTCGTGAAAACCGTTGAAGACACTCAACACGATGATGAGAGCCATTGTACCCACAGCTACGCCAATCACCGAGATCAGCGAGATCACGTTGATGACGTTGGTTGACTTCTTCGAGAAGACGTAGCGACGGGCGATGAAAAAAGGAAAATTCATATCGGTCTTTGCTTCAATCTCAATGCTTCGTGCTTATTGCCCCCTTAATAGTTCATCGATATGGTCAATGTAATCCAGAGAGTCATCGATGAAGAAGCGCAACTCTGGAATGATGCGCACTTGGTTGCGAATGCGAGTACCCAGTTCGTAGCGAATGGTACGCGTATTTTCATTCACGTTGTTCAGTATCTCTTCGCCGCGTTCGCTGGGGAATACGCTCAGATAGGCAGTGCAGATGCTTAGGTCGGGGCTCACTTTTGTGCGTGTCACCGAAACCATCACACCTTTCATGGCGCGAGTCTGCTCTTGGAATATCTGGGCCAATTCTTTCTGCAACAGTCGTGCAATCTTGTTTTGTCTTGTCTCTTGCATATCCAATTGATAATATTTACGTTGCAAAATTATACAAAAATCCTGAATTATAGATCTGTGGAATCAATAATTTGCGTATTTCTTTGTCGCTGATGAAAAAAGGACACCTGAGCCACACGGCCCAGATGCCCTTTGGTTTGCTTGGTATATAAAGTTAGGTTAAGTTGGGATTATGCTTCTTCAACGACATCTTCCTTGATCTTACGACCCATCCAGAGGTAAGCGATGGGCGAAGCAATGAAGATGGATGACAGTGTTCCGAAGATCACACCGAGTGTCATGGCGAATGCGAAGCCCTTGATAGAGGTACCACCGATGAAGAGGATACACAGCAACACGATCAATGTGGAGAGTGAGGTGTTGACGGTACGAGCCAAGGTTTGGTTCACAGAGTCATTAAACACTTTCTGGATATCCTGTTTCGGGTGGAGACGCAAGTTCTCACGAATACGGTCGAACACCACTACCTTATCGTTGATAGAGTAACCGATCACCGTCAAGATGGCACCGATGAATGTCTGGTCGACCTCCAGCGAGAACGGCATGACCTTCTGCAAGAGCGAGAACAGACCGATGACCACCAATGCATCCAGTGCCAAGGCAACGATAGAACCAATTGAGAAGGCCACGTTGCGGAAGCGGAGCAAGATGTAGAGGAAGATGGCCAACAGAGCGATGAATACGCTGATGAAGGCACCACGGGTGATGTTCTTAGCGATAGACGGACCCACTTTCGTAGAACTGATGATAGATCCTCCTTCGCGAATGTCGGGGTTCTTGAACGACTGAACGTCAGCCTGGCTCACGAGTCCAGCCTTCTTCAGTGCGTTGTAGAGGATTTCCTCGGCTTCGTCGTCAACAGTAGAACTGTTCGACTCAATCTTGTAGTTGGTTGACATACGGATGGTCTTGTTGTCAGTACCCAATGCCAATGCACCTGTGTTGCAGCCAGGGAATGCCTCAGCCAGCAAACCACGCACCTGCTCGGGCTCCACGGCCTTCTCGAACTGGATGACATAGTTGCGACCACCGGTGAAGTCGATGCTACGGCTCAAGCCCTGAACAAAGAAGCTGATCAGGAAGATGACCACTGCAGCGGCAGCAACAGCGAACGACTTCTTGTAAACGCCCATGAAGGGGAAGTGCACATTCTGCATCAAGTTCTTGGAGAGAGGAGTGCTGAAGGTCAGGTTTTGCCAACGGTCGTGCTTCAACTGATGCTCGTACACCAAACGTGTGAGGAACACAGCGGTAAAGAACGAGCAGACAATACCAATCATCCAAGTCGTTGCGAAACCACGGATAGGACCTGTACCGAACAGATAGAGGATGACACCCGTGATAAGTGATGTCAAGTTCGAGTCGAAAATGGCTGAGAATGCATTGTCGTAACCAGCGGCAACTGCCTGCTTGATGTTCTTTCCACCACGCAGCTCTTCCTTGATACGCTCGTAGATAAGCACGTTAGCATCGACCGCAGTACCTAATGACAGCACCATACCAGCGATACCCGACATAGTCAAAGCCGCTTGGAATGAGGTCAAGATTCCCAATGTGAAGAAGATGTTGACAAGCAGAGCCAAATTGGCCATCATACCAGGGATGATGTTGTACATGGCGAGCATGTAGATCATCAACAGGATGAAGGCGATGATGAACGAAATGACTCCCTGCTTGATGGACTGAGCACCGAGCGTAGGACCTACCACTTCTTCCTGCACGATACGGGCGGGAGCGGGCATACGACCTGACTTCAAGGTGTTAGCCAAGTCTTTCGTATCTTCAACAGTGAAGTTACCAGAGATAGATGACTGTCCACCGCTGATTTCACCATTCACACGCGGAGCAGAATAGACAACGCCGTCAAGTACGATAGCGATTGCCTTACCTACGTTGGCTTTTGTCAGGTTGGCCCAACGGTGTGCACCTTCAGTGTTCATCGACATCGAAACCTCAGGCTGACCGGTCAGGTTGTTGAACTGGTCGGTAGCATCGGTCACCACATCACCCTCCAGCGGAGCGCGACCATTAGCGTTGGTTACCTTCAAGGCATAGAGTCCATAGATGTTCTTAGCTTGGACACCATCCTCGGGCTTTGCACTCCAAAGTAGCTTCAAGTCTGAAGGCAGCACTTGCTTGGCAAGCTCAGAATAGATGATGCTATTGATCTCGGCGGTGTCGCGAACGCTGGCATAACCAACGAGTGAGAGCGAGCCACTACCAGTTGTCTGCAACATGACAAGTAGCGGGTGCTGCTTCTTGGCCTCTGCCAACTGTGCATCATTACTTGTGCCCACACCAGCCTTGGTGTTCTCGTTCTTGATCTTCAGCTTGGTAGCGGTGGTATCAGCCTGTGCAGTAGCAACAGTGTCTTTCACTGCTGCAGTCGTGTCAGTACTGGTGCCCATATTGGCGGCACGCATGTCAAGTTGGTTCAGATAAGGAATAATCTCCTCTGCGTTGTAGGTCTCCCAGAACTCGAGGTTGGCACTTCCCTGCAGAAGCTTACGCATACGCTCGGGCTCACGGATACCAGGCATTTCAACCATGATACGACCTTGCTGGCCCTCCAACTTCTGGATGTTGGGCTGAACAACGCCGAACTTGTCGATACGGGTACGCACCACATTGAACGAGTTGTCGATGGCAGCCTGCACTTCTGTGCGCAATGCCTTCACCACCTCGTTATCGTCGCTCTGAGGACTCACCTTACCCTGCAACTGCTGGGTGGCGAAAATCTCAGCTAGACGATGTCCGGGAGCGTTCTTGTGATAAGCCTTCACAAACAGCGAGATGAAGTCGTCTTGGCTTGTCTCTTCTTCTTTCTTGGCTTCCTCCATCGATTTCACGAAAGCCGCGTCGGTCTTGTGATCAGCCAGCATCTCGACAACGTCGGGCACTGAGATCTCAAGAATCACGTTCATACCGCCTTTCAGGTCAAGACCCAGACCAATCTGAGTCTCCAAGCACTTCTGATAGCTGTAGATACCCATGTATTTCACAGAGTCCTTGTAGTCCTGCTGTGCAATGGGGTCGCTCAATTTCGCTGCCTGTTTGTCATAATATCTCGTGGCAGCCGAGAACGACAAATAGAAGATGCTTGCAAGCGTCAGTAAGACGGCGGTTACAATTACAATTCCTTTGTTTTGCATTTTTTCTTTGTTGTTATTTGATTTATATTTGATTTTTTCTGTTTCAAGTTTTCATTCAAGGTTGCAAAGTTACGCATTTTTTTCCTTTGCCGAAAATTTATGAGCGTAAATAATGCATTTTTTATGGTTTAGAGCTCTTTTTTAGCCAGCAAACCACAGGATAATGGTCGGAAGCATCGATTTTTTTGTCTACGACACACTTCAAAGGGGTCCAATCTTCAGAACACATGATGTTGTCGATTCGGATATAAAATCCGTTTTGGTTGTATGAGACACCCAGTCCATTTCCACTTTCCACATAGCAGTCGGTCAGTCGTTTGGCAAGAGCGTGGTGGGTGTATGAGTTCGGTCCGTCGTTGAAATCTCCACACAAAATGATGCTCTTGTCTCGATGCTGGTCGATGAAACGACCTACGGCATCGGCTTGTGGGGCCCTGATTTTCGACACCTCGTTAAGTCGACCTATCAACTTTTTCGAACCTTCTTCGGCTTCATTTCGTTTCATGTCGCCTTTCACAATCTTCTTGAATTCGTCTTTCTCCTTGGGAGTCAAACCTATAGACTGGAAATGATTGTTAATCACGATGACCGTGTCACCATTCATGTCGAGGTAGAAGACCGTCGAATGATTGTTCTTCGATTCGTATTCAATGTCCTCCTTCCACAAGATGGGATATTTGCTGTAACATGCCAACACATCGCCATTCTTCGCAAGCGACGAGGTCTCGCGATAAGGGTACATGTTCTTGATAATGGCTTTCAGTTCGCCTTGCTTCTTCACCTCTTGCGTGCCAGCCTCCTGCATGCAAACGATATCGGCATCGGTGTCGATAATATATTGATAGATGGGGTTAGGTTCGTCGCGATACTCCCAACCGGCAAACAACCACACGTTGTAGCTCATCACCTTGATGGCATCTGTGGGAATGTCTTTCTTCAGGTTGATGGGAAAATAGGTGCGGATGGGACCATAGCAAAGCAGGAATCCCACAATGGGAATCAGCACCCAACGCGTCTTGAACACCAGCCAAAACACCAAGAAAGCAAAGTTCAATAGGATGAAGACAGGCAGAAAGAGGCCCACGTTCGACAACGAAGGCAGAATGGTAGGACTGATACGGTCACTATACCCCACCACCATCATGATAAAGATGGTGACGATGTTGGCGCCCGCTATCATTTGGAGAGTGAATTTTTTCAGTTTCTTGATCATTTCCCTTGATCACTTTTTGTTGCTTTGCTCAAAAAGCTTGCGTTTCTCTTCCGAAGTCAGACTGTCGTATCCGCTCTTGCGAATCTTGTCCAAAATGCGGTCAATCTCTGCTTGGGTGGCCTGTTGACGTGCGTTGTAATCCCAATCAGGATTACCCGTCTTAGGCGGTTCGGGGTCGCTTTTGTGATGCTTGCGCCGTTCCCACGATTGACGCAGGTTGTCGAAGAACTGCTGTCCGTCCGATTTTCCATAACCGCTCGTGGGGTGTTTCTGCCAATAGCGTATCATGAAGAATCCGAATACCATACCTCCTAAGTGGGCCAAGTGAGCCACGCCATCACCCGTTGTGGAGATGGCCGAGAAGAGTTCGATGCCAGCATAGATCATCACGAACCATTTGGCCTTGATGGGGATGGGAAGAGGGAAGATGAAAATGCGTTCTTCGGGGAAGATCATACCAAAGGCGAGCAAGATGGCATAAATAGCTCCTGAAGCACCTACGGTAGTCCATCCGTTGAGAGACTGCCCCAGTTGGGCGGCCACAGTTCCCAGGTCTCCAAAACCTATTGAAGGATTCTGTGACATGACCTCGACGCTGAACGAGCCAAACTGTGCCATTTCTTGGAAAAGTCCAGCTCCAATTCCGCAAGAAATGTAATAAAAAAGGAATTTTTTAGGACCCCATACGCGTTCTACCACGCAACCGAACATCCAAAGAGCAAACATGTTGAAAAACAAGTGCGACCATCCGCCGTGCATGAACATGTAAGTCAGTAGTTGGTAAATATGGAAGTCGGGAGCGAGAAAGAAGTGCAGGCCGAACAAATCGTTCAGTCGGTAATTGATACCATAGGGCGTTTGTTCGCCACCAATGGCCACAGTTACCAAAAACACCAGCACATTCACGATGAGCAAGTTACGAGTGATGGTAGGAATATTTCGCATGTCTCTTCTTTACAAATTTAATGATTACGGCCGCAAAAATACGAAAAAATCCCGTTATTTTGCACAAAACCAAGCCTTTAAACACAATTTTTCAAAAAAAATCTCACTTTTTTTTATTTTTTGTTTGTTTTTTAAAATGAATATCCTATATTTGCTCCCAAATAGATAAATTTTATTTAAAATATTTCATTTAATAAACCTAAAATTATGAACAAGACAGAATTAATCAAGAAAATCGCTGAGGCTGCCAAAATCAATCAGACTCAAGCCAAGTTAGCTTTGGAGGCTACTGTAGGTGCTATTAAAGAGGCTCTCGTAGCAGGTGATAAAGTACAGCTTGTAGGCTTCGGAACCTTCTCTGTGAAGAAGCAGGACGCTCGTCAGGGCATCAACCCCGCTACTAAGGCTCCGATCAAGATTGCTGCCAAGAAAGTTGCTAAGTTCAAGGCTGGTGCAGAACTCGCTGAGGCTGTGAACAAATAATCGGCTGTTTAGCTTGAAATTTGTAAAGAAAAATGAAAGAGATTTTCCTATTTTGGAAAGTCTCTTTCTTTTTTGTATAAACGGCTCTTTTAATCAACAAAAACAGCCATTTTTATTCATAACCATTTATATATTTTCGCCTACTTATGGCTGTTTGCCAATGTAAGCGAGGATACCACCATCGACATAGAGTACATGCCCGTTCACAGCATCGGAGGCATGTGAGGCAAGGAACACGGCGGGACCACCCAATTCTTCAGGGTTGAGCCAACGGCCTGCGGGTGTCTTGGCACAGATGAACGAGTCGAACGGATGGCGGCTGCCATCGGGCTGACGCTCACGAAGCGGAGCTGTCTGCGGTGTGGCAATATAACCCGGGCCGATACCATTGCATTGGATATTGTACTCACCATACTCCGAGCAGATGTTACGAGTGAGCATCTTCAATCCCCCCTTGGCGGCAGCATAAGCGCTGACAGTCTCGCGACCTAGTTCGCTCATCATCGAGCAGATGTTGATAATCTTGCCCTCACGGCGCTCCATCATCTCGGGAATGACTGCCGACGAACAGATGAACGGCCCCACAAGGTCGATGTCAATGACTTGCTGGAATTCAGCACGTTTCATCTCGTGCATAGGGATGCGCTTGATGATACCAGCGTTGTTGACAAGGATGTCTATCTGACCTACCTCTTTGTGGATGGTTTCCACAAGGGCTTTCACATCATCCTCCTTGGTCACGTCGCAGACATAGCCTTTCACATTCTCGATGCCAGCTTCCTTGTAGTTGTTCAAGCCACGCTCCAAGGCAGCCTCATTGATGTCGTTGAAGATGATGTTCTTGATTCCTGCTGCCACGAATGCCTTGGCAATGTTGAAACCAATACCGTAAGATGCGCCAGTGATCCAAGCGTTCTTACCCTCTAATGAAAACAAGTTATTCATTTATTTATGAGTTTTGAGTTATTAATTATGATTATCTTCTTTTGTTGCTTTTATATTCCTAAGCATTGTAAGTATAGTTGCGGTTCCCATTTTTATAAGTTCTTCACAATCAGAGCGAAGAGATTGGTATAGGTTTTCATCAAGCAAATCCACCCTGGAGGCCAGTTCCAACCAATATATGGTTTCTTCGGCTTCCTTCATAGCGATAGAGTATTTGTGCACAAAGTCAGAATCAGACTCTGCCCTAATAGCTTCTGACAAATTTGCCCCGATTGATGTTCCAGAGCGAAAAACTTGATCTGCAAGGGCATATTTCTTCTGCTTTATCAAATAATCATTGAGATGGAACATCCTTACAGAGAAATCCATCGCCTTTTTCCTTATGATACTATTTGCTTTGCTCCCCATATGAGAACTCATAACTCCTCATTCATAACTCAAAACTATCGAAGATCTGTGATCTTCGAAAAGTCTTGGTCACCATAATCGAGATTCTCACCGCCCATACCCCAGATGAAGGTATAGTTGTGAGTGGCTGCTGCAGAGTGGATACTCCATTCGGGCGAGAGCACAGCCTGGTCGCCACGCATCCAGATGTGGCGCGTTTCCTCCACCTCTCCCATGAAATGACACACAGCCTGATCTTCGGGTACTTCGAAGTAGAAGTAAGCCTCCATACGACGTGAATGCACATGGGCGGGCATCGTGTTCCATACAGAGCCTGTAGCCAATTCGGTCATACCCATCTGCAACTGACAAGTGGGCAGCACCTGGTTCACAATCATCTTGTTGATGTTACGCTCATTCGACATTTCCAGACTTCCCATGTGAGCCACCACAGCGTCTTTCTTCGTGATCTTCTTGCAAGGATACTCAGCATGTGCGGTCGTAGAGTTGAAATAGAACTTGGCGGGCTTTTGTGCGTCTTTCGAGCTGAACAAGACATCACGGTCGCCCCGTCCAATATAAAGGGCCTCCTTGAAGTCGAGTTCGAACACTTCATCGCCCACCTTCACGGTGCCTGCACCGCCTACATTGAAGATTCCCACCTCGCGGCGCGTGGTGAAGAAGGGAGCTTTCAATGGGTCAATGGCCTCCAATTTCAACTCTTCAGCCACAGGCATCGCACCGCCCACAACCATACGGTCGTACATCGAATAGACCATGTTCACCTCGTCTTGTGCGAACACTTTCTCAATCAAGAAGTCACGACGAATACGTTGGGTATCATAACTTTTTGCGTCCTCGGGATGAGCCGCATAGCGGATTTCGTAATTTGTTTTCATCTTGTTGTTTTGTTTCGAGTTGTTTGTTTTAATGATATGATGCAAAGTTACGAATAAGTGAGCGAAATACAAAATGAAAAAATGTTTTTTTGCATTTTTATTTCCGAACCGACGAACGAAGCAAGCGTAGAACCGAGTTTTCTCGAGTTATGCCTTGCAAGGAGGAGAAAGACGAATGTCAACGAGAGTAACTTCGACGTAGTCAAAGTTACAAAAAAAATCGTACTGCCCTAAAAAGCAATACGATTTTTAATTTGATTAATACTTCAACGGTGTTGGGTGACTCGGATTCGAACCGGGAATGACAGAACCAAAACCTGTAGTGTTACCGTTACACCATCACCCAATCGCTGTTTGCGGCTGCAAAGTTACGAATAAAAACTGAACACGCAAAATTTTAGCACGCTTTTATTATCTTTCGACCCAAAAATGATATTATTCCATTTACGAACAGCTTTAAAGCATAGACCATAACCTTCTACATCTTATCCCTATAATTCATAGGCCATCACTAAAAGAAAATAAAATAGTCTATTTTGCTCGGTAAAATAGTCTATTTTATGCGGTAAAATAATCTATTTTATAATACAAAATAAACTATTTTATTATCTCAAAGCTTGCATATATCATTTTTTCTTTGTATCTTTGCCGCTGATAGATGGCAGCAGTATGCCTTTCCAATCAGATAATTCTTAAAATAAACAACTATGGCAGTATTCTACAAATTACGCAAAAGCGAATTCAAAGGAAGACCCAACTACGGAAAATACTATGCACATACCGTAAAGATGGGCCACGTGGGACTCGAGGAGATTGAGTCGATCATCCAGCAGAACTGCACGGCCACTCGCGGTGATGTGCGCCTAGTGCTTACCGAACTCATCGACGTGATGAAGAAAGAGCTGCAGGAAGGGAAGGTTGTGGAACTCGACGGATTTGGCCGTTTCTCGTTGTCGATAAAAAGCACATGCGTAGACAATCCCGAAGACTTCAACGTGCGCAAAAACATAAAAGGGATGAAGTGCAACTTCACCCCTACTGGCCATCGCCGCGGATTTGGCGACCGAACCATCTCCCGCCCCTTCTTCGACGGCTGCGACGTGAAGGAGTTTAAACAATTGTCATTAGTATAGCGGATGCACAGGGTTCCTTTGCCCCATGCATCCGCTTGCTCATTCATTATCTTGTTCCAGTTCTTTGTTAGTCCAATCCCAAGGTGATGAATTCTCGTTCTATACAACGCTCCAGCCTTGCTTGTTCTTCCCATTGGCGGGCTTCAATGAAAAGATTGTTTATCTGTTTTGCCAATTGTTTCTTAACAACAGGATTCGTTTCCGTCTTCTGTTTCTGCTGCAATGCTTTGGCGGCAGTCCGCGCATCGCGAACCTTCTGGAACAATTCTTCTGGAGTCATATTCTATTCTTTTTGTTTGTAATATTTGTTGTTTTCTACAGTTAGGTTTCGGGGTTCACAACTATCAGAGGAAAGGAAGAATTCGTTGGTACCACTTGGACTGAAGTCGCTCTATAAGTTTTTCCAACGTATAAGGCTTGCACAAATCCTTTTTTTCAGAATATTTCATGTTAATACGGATAAATGATTGCCAATAGTTACCATAACCTTTTACCCAAATCTTCTCCACCCTACCATCGCGAGTGACCATCTGACAACTATTGGCTCCTGTTAACGGACTTCCAGAGATAGACACCATTAAAACCTCTTCTCCTTGCTCGTTGACAGTTTTTGCCCCATTACAACTCTCCCACCATTCTAGATAAACTCCTATAGTGGGGTTAGAAAATCCCGATGTTCCCGTATACGCCAACTCGTTTTTCAATGGCACAGGAGTTAAAAACATCCGCTCAGTCGACAAGATTTCTTCGCGGTGTTCGTATAGGAACCACGCATAGCTGACAAACAGTTCCCATGCAGCAATAATCTTAGAATCCTCCTCCTTTTTTCTCCTACGTTTACCCCGTCCTATAACCAAGTACTCCCCTGTCGTGTCCAGTGTCCACTGCTCTCCTACACCTGCAGCTAATTGCTCGAGTCTCGTCGATTGTTCCCTCGCCCTCATCTTTCTTATAACCATATATTAGCTGTTATTTTTCTGAAGGTGTTTTTTGTATACCAACTCTTTAATACTATCATTCTCCGATCTTAGTATCTTCTCCTGTTCCGTTTCTTCGTATTCTTCACCTTCATTTAACAAAATGAAAATGCCTTTGCTTCTAAGCATAAATTGAAGGCATTCTCCTGTATCTTCGTCAATCATACTAACGATGTAAACATCTCCTTTCTTAGTCGCATGAAAAGCATAATCCGCCCCGAACAAGCTAAGGAGGTATTGCTCTAATTCTTCTGCAGAGGGATATTGGTCAAAGAGTGCCTTTTGTTCATTATAATAGTTTCTTACATTCTCTTCCCCCAAGTCTTCAGCCCATATCTTTCCAATATTAGTAAGGTCACCGAAAAGAGGATCCATGATAGAACTGGAATCGCCTCGCAGCGAGGAATTGCACTCTTGACGGAACCCCAGTATCTTCAGTTGTAATTCATCTGTCGTTTCCTTCAATTGTGCTTCAATCTCGGAATTATTCAACCCTACAGAAGGTTTGGGATTCTCTGGCGCTAATGAGATGCCCAAAGATAATAAGTCAAGCATCCCAAGGCACCAGCCGTCTTCATCGCAAAGTCCACCATCAGGTGTCTTATACAATTTCTTTTTTGAACTGCCTTCATAAACATATTCTTCCAACTCCGAAACATCATATATCGGATTACCGTACAGGTCGTAATCTTTAACATTTCCCATACTTCTTGTTCATATAATTAATATTATTTACGACACCGCTATCAATCCGATGATAATAGCGAAAATCCAGATAAGGCAGCCCCATGATGTGGAGCAACCTTCACCGAGAAAGTCTATTACCCAGCCGAGGATTTTCATTATCCATCCCAAGGCGCTGAACGCCAATAAGATGATAACGATAAGTGCAATGATACCAAGGATTTCCATTTTGAATAATTAAAACAGGGGCAGACCTTTGTATGAATAGCCTGCCTCTGTATTAACTTCAGTTTTTTTATATGACAAAAACTGAAGAAAGAAGCTATCGGATTTTCTCTATGTTCCAGTAGCAAGGATGGTTTGCTTCTTGAGCTCGACTATCAAAACCTGCCCTTTTTATTGCTTCCTTGATTTTGTTTTGTTCGCAGTTACCGAACCCACCAGAGTCAACTCTTAGTGTTGTACCTGCAGGCATGTTGCCATGCCTTTCTTTTGAGGTGATTTCAAACATTGCCATAATTATAAATATTTAAAAAGTTAATAATTTGGGATGATACTTCCACTTTTCTTTCGAACATAATTGTAGCGGTCTGTGTAGATGAACAGCTCGCCGCCTTTAACTTCCAAATCAAGAATGTGATACCCGTTCGGAGCTATCCAATAACGACGAAACTCTGAACTCCCAAAAGAGCGCCAATGTAGTTCCCTGTCGTCTGAAGGATTGATTCGAAAGATATACGTACCGACTTTACATGATAGTGCCATCGTTAATAGTTGTTCATACTAAAATATAATTCCCATATTGATTAAAACATCCATTATCTTTGCATTGGGAAGGTTGTCTACCACAATGACAGGATTACCTTGCTCATCAAAGTCCTGTGAAATATCACCACCTAAATTTGCCAGTTGCCCAGCTAATTCGTTAAAACTGCCCTCATAGCCATGTTTCCGCAGCCATAATGTGTTCAATCGTAGTGGTTTTGGTGGCTCTGGAGCAGGAGTGGGGATTGGAGAAGGTTCTGAAGTAACAGGGGAAGATGGCCGGATATTATCTCGAAGAGCATCGATACGTCCCGTAGCCACATTAGCGTTAGCCTGGAATCCCATCTTAACCATTTCCATCATCTGCTGCATCATCTGCTGTTGCATTTGCGCATTCTGCTGATTACCTGTTTGCATTTGTTGCATCATACGTTCATACATCTGAGCTTTCTCATCAGCCATTTCACGTTCGCGTTCAGCATTTTTGCTTGCCGAGAATGATTCTGCGAATTTTGCCTGTGCCCCAGCGTCCATTTCTCGAATTTGAGCTGCCATAATTTGTTCTGCAGTCATTTCCTTTTGAGTTTGCATACGCCGTTCTTCCGCTTCGAACTTGGATTGTAGTGTCTCTTTCTCGTGTTGCATTTCATCCTGACGAGCGGCACGTTTTGCAGCTAACATCTTCTCCATGTTTTGCATAGCAATGCTGCCTTTCAATTGCAACTCTTCCATACGACGTTGCGCTTCTCTATCGGCAAGGTCTTGCATATGGTTAGCCTTCTTGAGTTCGCGCTCAAATTCAGCGTTTTTGTCATTTTGTACTTGATCAAAATCATACTCTTTCTTCTGACGATCAAGGTCTGCTTCAAATGCTTTCCGCTGTAGTTCAAGATCTAAGTCAAACTGTTGGTTATCGCGTTTGCGAAGACTCTCTCTATCTGCCATCGCCTGGCCATGCTCGTCCATGCTCTTCGTTCGTTCATGATCAGCATTTTTACTACGCTGTTCTTGGTCAAAGTCAAACTCTTTCTTCTGACGATCAAGGTCTGCTTCAAAAGCTTTCCGCTGTAACTCAAGGTCGAAGTCAAACTGTTGGTTATCGCGTTTGCGAAGACTTTCTCTATCTGCCATCGCCTGGCCATGCTCGTCCATGCTCTTTGTTCGTTCATCATCAGCATTTTTACTATGCTGTACTAGATCAAAGTCAAACTCTTTTTTCTGACGATCAAGGTCTGCATCAAAAGCTTTCCGCTGTAACTCAAGGTCGAAGTCAAACTCCATTTCTTGTTTCTCAAGTTCTGCGTTTAATGCTTCGTCTATAATCCCCTCACCTTTTCCCTCTTCAAGTTTTTGTTCTTGGGAAACCTCTTTGTTTTCGGTATTTTCCGTGAGTGGTCGTCCGCAATGTGGACAATAATCGTGTTTGGGAGGCACCGGAAAGCCACACTCCGAACATCTTAATTGTGTAGGATTAGATTGGTCCATAACTATTTTTCAGGGCTGTTAATAATCAAGTAATAAGTCATCTAACATAGTACAAGTCACGGATATAAAGAAATGTTACCTGTATATACTTCTTTTATCGTTTCCTGGAAAGAAAGGGATCTTCCTTTAGTCCTTCCAATTTTTCTATCCTCTTTTTTTAGGATAACACATATATGCATTTTGTTTAATAGTTCTTCTACTGATGCATAATTGATTGTTTGCATTTCTATCATCTCATCCAGTATCATTGAAACGGGAATAACATGGTCTTCATGAAACATCTCCCTGAAATGGAATTTAGAACCTTTCGTGAGAGTCGTAAGTGTGCCTCTTTTCTTCGAACCATTAAACAATGCATGTTGTACAGGTTTTGATAAATTATCGCAAACAACAATGTCTCGATAATGGTAATTCATAATGTTTGCTGTGGTCAACTCTGTCCAACGACTGTGCGCAGCCTGTGACAAATGATGGTTCACTGCAGGAATATCATATTGGCGTATAGATTGGAGAAGGAGATAACGCAGACTTCCTAAATCGGCCTTGTTAAGGCTCGGCTTGGCCTTTTCAGTTTTATACTCATCGAGCAAGCATTGAATGGATTTAATAATGGCTTCGTTCTTCATTGTTCAATTGTTTTTAATGATTGAATAAGTAGTTAACTAACTCAATTGTCGTAATAATATCGGAACTCCTCGGGGATGACATCTATAATGAGAATATTCTTTGGGATTCTTTCAGCATCGCGCTGTTCTATATAAGAATCCAAATACTCAGGAAGGACGTGGAGGCGTATGGCATCTTCTTCATCTTCTATTCCATCTACCATCAGTTCCAATTCTTCTATAACAGGTGAGAAACAGTAAATATCGATGTTAACCTGATGCAGTTCCTCAACCTCTTTAATGGTGGAAGGAAGGAAGATTCTGCTTAGGTTTTCACCACCAATACACTCTTCAATCTTAGCAACCCCTACAGGTAGGGCAATCTCTTTCAGTTTTGGCGTGTTGGAACCAATGAAATTTTCGGGAATAGTTTTAAGATTCGTCACTTTCGAGAAGTCAAGTTTACGCAATTTCTCATAATCTTTACCTAAGACACCAAGTTTGCGTAGCTCACGTGGAAATACGATTTCCTTCACCCTTGTCTTTGCAAGCACGCTTTCGGCCATCTCAGTAATATTGTCAGAGAGAACGATGGACGAAAGATTGGTACAAGCTACGAAAGCACCATATCCAATCTTTGTCACGGAGTCGGGGATAACCACTTCTTCTAGTTCTTCACATTCTGCCACAGCCCACTTGCCCAACTCCTTCACGGTGTCGCAGAACGTCACTTTTGTCAATGCCTTTGCACCCGTGTATTCAGCCACTTCCGAGCAAAAGGTCAGTTCCTTTAGATTTGGAGTATTTTTGAAGATAGGATATCTCTCATCGAAATAATCTTTGGCTGAGAGTCCAATGGTGGCTCTAGTTAGTTGTTCACATCTTTCGAACGCACCCGAACCAATATGTTCCACTGAATCGGGAATGACGATTTCAGTTAAGCAAGTGCGTTCAAATGCATATCTTCCTATCTCGACCAATATGTCGGGCAAAATGACGCTGGTGAGTTGTTCACATCCACTGAACGCACTATCGCCAATTTTAATAATGGAACTCGGGAGAACCACTTTTTTTAGTTGTTCACATCCTGAGAACGTACCATCGCCAATCTCAGTTAATGATGAACATTGACTGAAATCAACTTCCTCAAGTTGTTCACATCCACGGAACGCATATTCAGCAATTCTAGTAATGGAACTCGGGAGAATCACCTTTTTAAGTTGTGTACATCCGCTGACTACATCGCCAATCTCAGTTAATGATGAACATTGACTGAAATCAACTTCCTCAAGTTGTTCACATCCCTGGAACGCATTTTCGGCAATTCTAGTAATGGAACTCGGGAGAACCACTTTTTTAAGTTGTTCACATCCACGGAAAGCTTTTTCAGCAATGCTAATAATGGAACTCGGGAGAACCAATTTTTTAAGTTGTTTACAATCGTCGAACGCATAATTGCCTATCTCCGTTAATGACGAACACTGACTGAGGTCAACTTCCTCAAGTTGTTCACATCTACGGAACGCAAATGAGTCAATTACTATTAATGATGAACACTGACTGAAATCAACTTCTTTAAGTTTTTCATGATAACTGAATATACTTTGAGGAATTCTTATAAGGGAACTTGGGAGAACCATCTTTCTAATCATTTTACTGTCGTTGATGTCGATACTTCCTATAAGGTCCTGTGTTTGGCGGATAGCATACGTTTTACCTTCGATATCAACAACATGCCCTTTTTTTTGTTGTTCCATAAGCTTGGTATTTAAAGGTCGTGTTACATTTGTTTGCTGGTTATTTGATGACTCTGTTACTCTGTTGGGTTTTTCATCGACAATTTGCTCTGAATGAGTCCGTATGCTTTTATAAAAGTTTCGTTTATCCTCGGGTATTTCACGCAATTGTGCTTCGCTATCACATTTTTTAAGTTGTTTTGCATACTGAGTATAATATTGTGGCAAAACGTAGAGCGTTTTTATATCTTCTTCTGCCTCCTCTATGTCAACATCAGCAGCAAAGAGATAAACAACCAAATCGTTGTCGCAATTCCCGTTAAAATAACCTAGTTTTCCAACTGAGGCAGGAACAAATATTTCTGTACCAGCCTTTGCTTCTCCAATGAAACCATCTTCCACAGTCTGCACGCCCATAGGAATAATAAATTGACGAATTTTATGTTTTCCAGATATAAAATCTTCAGGAATCTTTCGTAGATTTGTTACTTTAGAAAAGTCAACTTCCTCCAATTGTTCTTGATCATCAATGACTGTGGATTCTAGTTTTGTCAAAGAAGTTGGAAAAACGATTTTCCGCAAATGCTTATATTCTTCCAGGCTTTCGTCGTCGAGCTCTGTGATACTCTCTGTCATTGTTAGAATACCATTTTCCAAATGACCTAATTTAATCTTGGGACCATCTTCATCATAAAATGATGTTTCTAACGTCTTTTTGGCTTCGCTGTAAGTCTCATTTTCATCAGCAGCAATACCTAATAATTTCTTTAAGAAACCCATAATTGCAAAATTTTAGTTATTAATAATAATGTTTAACTCGTCAGCTTGTTAAAGGTAATTTGAGAATGCTTGTTAATTGTTTCCCATTCTTTCATTAATCATAGATAAAATCTTGTTTGCTTCTTCACGCTGTTTGACACTATTTCCAAGACAATCAGATGGTAATCGGTCAAAAATACTTATTGCACCTTTTATGGCTTCAAGTCCAGTGTCCATACGGCCGACTTCAAGATACAAGCGAGCACACACCACAAGCATCGTTGCATAGATACCCTGGAGAAGGTCGCTGCCGTCTTGCATGTCATAAAGAGTATCGCCTGCCTCGTAAATTAGATTTTGCGCCTCCCAATACTTGCCTTCGTCAATCAGATAATAGGCCTGTGCGCTCTTTGCCACAGGAATGGCATACCTTGTTAATTTGTCGCTAACACGTTGGGCCGAAGTGCTTAGGAACACCTGCAAGGCACTGCTCGACTGATACTTGCGTCGCACCACTTGATGACAAGTATAGGCAGCATAGTCTTCACTCTCTATCAACTCGCGGACAGTCGCTGTGAAGCGAGGCCCTAACTGCAGTTGGGCATCACGATTGACCAAAGTCCGTTTAACTAGCCTTAACCCATTGATGAATGTGCCTGCTGCGCTGAGGTTGGTCACTGCAATATGACCACTATCCAATACTTCTATCTTGCAATGTATGCGACTCACCGTCTCGTCTGTTATCGGCATACTCTGATTGCCGCCTTTTCCTACTAATATCTCCATCGTCAGTAATTAATTCAATAGTTAAACAATTTTTTTTAGTGTGGAAGAGGGGCTATCTTTGGCATACGCGGAATCAGGTTGTAAATATGAGCCATTTTCCGCTTATGCATCAACCCGCTAAAAACATGGTTGAAATAGAATGAGAAGTCTCCTTGATATTCATGCATGTCGTTGTCATTATCTTCCGCCAACAGCATCAAGGATTGAGCAAAGCGGTCCAGGAAATCGCTGAATCCGTCAGCCCCCTGCTCCAGAAACATGCGAGCCTGTTCCAGAAAGTCTGTCTGCGTCATATCTTCCCAATAGGTATAAAGACTCCCTGCAGTAGCAAGAAGAGCCATGTTACCGAAGGGGCGGTCTGTCCAGGCTTCCATCTCTGCGATGATAAGCTGTGCTTTGTCCAACTCCTCTATGTTCTGATAAGCCATATAGGTCCAGAAACTCTGCCAATAGTTGTCATTATTTCGATTTTCATATAGCTTGATACACTTGCGAGGGTCAAGACCAGCCAAAATAAGATAGTAGTAGAACTGCACTTCATCAACCATATATTTCTCGGCCATTGCCTCGAGCCTTGGGAAACAGTGTTTCAACAAGTCCAACTTGCCGTTCATAGCCATGCTTACAATCTGCTGTAAGGACACTCTTGCTACTGGATTAAGCTGATTCTGAGCCTGCTGCAATCGTATCTTCCGGACTTGCCCACGAATCTGATCTGCTTCTGCAGAATCGATGCCAAGTGATAGACGGAGATTCTCCAACTGTCTAGCCTCATCGCTTGTCATGACACCATCAGCATATACCAGCTCACAGAGTTGTTTGAATTGTACTACCTTCTCTTGATGCAACTCTTCACGATGCTTCTGTCGCTCTTGAACTATGTTGGTGACAACATTATGCGAATCTATATTCACATTCATGTCACCTGCAATGGCATTAGCATCTCCAAGAGAAAAACTACTTCTTCCACCAAGATTATCTTCTCGTTTTACAAGTTCTTTTCCACAATATGGGCAACAAGGGAACCCCCAGTCAGCAGGTAGTTCTTTATTGCAATGAGTGCAAATAATAGTTTGATTCATGTTATTTGATTATAGAATATTATGACTGGTTAAACATTAATATTTCGGTATTATGTCATAAAGGTTTTGTCGACTTTACACACAGCGGTGTGAGCCTTCAGTACATTCTTAGTCTGAAGGTTCTGCAATACCCGTGTATGTAAGAATGAAAAACGGCTCACACCTGTAGGTGGATACGCAGGCTGAAACACAAAGGAGTGAGACAGTCGAGCGATGCATTACAGGTGGAACAGCCTCCAAACTTATCACCCATACACTTTGAATTTGCAGATTCTCAGACGGGTCAAAGCTTGCCAGCTTTCCACTAGGCGAGGTCATATATGACTCTCGTTCGCAAAGATAGGCATTTTTTCTGAAAGTTGTTCCATTGTGAGCCGATTTTTTTGCAACTACGTATGAATCACGGAGAATCATCACGCGGATTCACACGGAGGGATGCATATCTCTTTATGTATTTCGGACACAAAAATAGGGAAAAAGGGAAAAGTGGACAAATGAAAACCAATCCATTTCGTTGGTCCATTTAATCCATTTGCTTTCGCACAAGGTCTTGAAGAGGGTGAAATCATCAAAAATCGCTGATTTCATCGGGAACCAGCAAGCGCGAAGACAAAAGCACAAAAATGCAATCAATACACTCTAGCGAGCCTCTCTGAGAAAAAACGGTCGTAGACACGATAGAATTCAATTTTTATTGCAATTATAATTATTATACTTATAATAAAAAAGGACCCCCCACTATTCTTAACGTCTTTTAAGATGCACCCCTTCATTCTTTCCCTCGCTATGCATCGTGGTTTAGTTCTCAGGTTTCATGCTTGGTGGAGGAATGCTTTCCAAATAGCGATAGCTTTTGAGAACTTCCAAATGGTTGGGGTCGAAATCGGTGGTAACGCGTCGCCAGACCACACGGGCTGTGTCGGAAAGGGTTGATGAGACGCGATAGACCCCAAGGAATACAAAACTTGTGTCGACAAGGTTCTTCATGAAGATGAGACGGATTTCGTCGTTGCGTATGGCAGTGATGTACCGCTCTTTGTTGACCTTTGCCAGTTCGGCCATTGATGCTGTATCGGTAGGATAGTCGGCTGGGTGATAGTACTCGGTGATGGTTGGCATCATCTGAGCCGAGTCGCCTTCGTTGTGATAGTCGGGATGCTGGTAGCGCGGTGCCCAGAGTACTGTGAACTCATAGCCCGGGAGTCGGATGAAGAAATCGTGATCGGCATCGCTCTTCAAGCCGAAGAGGGAGAGGTAGTCGTCGTAGGTGGCAAAAGTTTGACCTTGATGGAGGATGGGGATAGGTTCAGAGCCTCTCCCCCATAAGGAATGGAATGCAAATGCGATGAAAATGAAGAGAGCCAATAAAAACAGAAACACTATCCCAACTTTCTTAAGTCTCATCCCATTTCTTGCAGAATTCTCTGCAGGAAGTGGAGCACTAGATTCCTTGGGCAAATTGTCACAAAATGCAGCAAAGTCGGGATAGCCTACAAAGTGTGCAAGAATGTCGAGTGTGGATTTGCGCGGTTCGTTACCAGCGTCGTGCTGATAGCCCCAAAAGCGTTTGAGCGTGGATGCACTGACTTGCTCGTGGGTTTTCTCGAAAACGCTTTGCGACAGAGCATTGAAGTCCTTTGGCGTCTTTAGTGTTCTGCCAAGGACGCGCTCTACTTCTTTGCGTAGTTGTATTGTCGCAAATTCTTGTGCCTCCATCATCATCGAACAATTGTTGTTTGTTGGCAAAGATACGAAAAATCGAGAGCAGAACAAAAAGAATCCATTCTTTTTTTATGCCGAGATGGAGTATTTTCGCCATCTTTGATGGAAAAGATACGAATAAAATGTTGTAATGCAAAAAAAATCGGAAAGAGTCAATAAAACTCTTTCCGATTAATATAGGATAGGGATAAAGATGAAGAGTTACTTCACTGTGAGCAGGAAGTAGTTCTTCTTACCTTTCTGTGCGAGCAGGTATTTCCCGTCGATGAGATCGTCGGCTGTGATGGCGCGCTGTGCATCGGTGAGTTTCTCCTTGTTCAGTGAGACACCGCCGCCCTGCACCATCTTACGCATTTCACCTTTCGAGGGGAACACGGGAGCAGCTTGGGTAAGCAGTTCGATGGCAGGCTGACCGAGCTGGTCGGCTGCAATATCGAAATGAGGTACACCATCGAAGACATCGAGGAATGTCTGTTCGTCGAGCTTCTGCAATGCTTCCTTGGTGGCTTTGCCGAAAAGGATGTTCGAGGCTTCGATAGCCATGTCGAGATCTGCCTGCGAGTGAACCATAACGGTGACCTCTTCAGCCAAACGGCGTTGCAAGACGCGGCGGCCAGGATCTTGTTTGTGCTCCTCAACGAGGGCATCAATGACATCCTTCTCCAACGAAGTGAAGATCTTGATATACTTCTCGGCATCGTCATCGCTGACGTTCAGCCAGAACTGGTAGAACTTATACGGTGTGGTGCGCTTCGGGTCGAGCCAAATGTTACCGCTCTCGGTCTTACCGAACTTCTTGCCGTCGCTCTTCGTAATGAGCGGGCAGGTCAAGGCGAAGGCCTCGTTCTCATAACCTAATGTGCGGCGGATGAGCTCCGTACCTGTAGTGATATTACCCCACTGGTCGTTGCCACCCAACTGCAGTTTGCAGTTCTTGTGCTGGTAGAGATATAGGAAGTCATAGCCCTGCAACAGCTGATAGGTAAACTCGGTGAACGACAGACCGTCGCGAGCTGTACCGTTCAGGCGCTGCTGTACGCTGTCCTTGGCCATCATGTAGTTGACGGTGATATGCTTTCCTACCTCACGGGCGAAATCAAGGAAAGTGAAGTCTTTCATCCAGTCGTAGTTGTTCACCATCTCGGCGGCATTGACGTCCTTCGACTCGAAATCGAGGAACTTCGACACCTGGGCCTTGATGCACTCCTGGTTGTGGCGCAGCGTCTCTTCATTCAGCAGGTTACGCTCCTGCGACTTGCCAGAAGGGTCGCCAATCATACCCGTTGCACCACCCACAAGGATGATGGGCTTGTGTCCGCAACGTTGCAAATGACGCAACATCATGATGCCACACAAGTGTCCAATGTGCAGCGAGTCGGCCGTTGGGTCGGTTCCCAAATAAGCCGTAACCATCTCCTTCTGCAGGAGTTCTTCCGTGCCTGGCATCATCTGTGCCAGCATTCCGCGCCAGCGGAGTTCTTCTACAAAGTTCTTTCTCATAGAATATATTGTATTTTAATTTTAATCTTTATTGTTTCATTTCTATGGCACCGGGTCGTAACCACTCCCACCCCACGGATTGCATCTCAGTATGCGCCAGATGGCCAGTGCCAATCCTTTGATAGGGCCATGCTTGATGAGCGCCTGTCGAGCATATTCAGAGCATGTGGGGGTGAATCGGCACGAAGCAGGAGTATAGGGTGAGATGCAGACCTGATAGAAACGGATGGGCAGCAACATGAGCCACACAATGCCTTTCCTCACTTTTCGGAATAGAGTTGTCAAGATGTTCATAACCGTTCGCTGATGTGTCTTAACAAATCCATCATGTGCTGCTCAACGGATTGGCTATCATGCAGACGGTTCTCCATCCAGATGAACGCCACCACCAACCCTTCTTTTTCATGCGATTCCATCGGACCGAAGATAATCGCTTTATTCTTCCGATAGGCTTCGCGCACCTGCCGTTTCACACGATTGCGGTCCACAGCATGTTTCAGGCACCGTTTGGGTACACTGATCATCATTTGCGCTTGCGGCATGTTGTCCGTCCGAGGAATGAGCATATATACGGCCCTTAAAGGAAACGACGACATCGACCGAGCGGTGCCGCCATTGAAGAGTTGCTCTATCAGCTTTTTACTGCATGTCCGCTCTTCCTTACTTAGTGTGAGAGTGCCGGATGCAGGCATTTTTTCCTCAGAATCAGTTATTTCTTCTTATGCTCTTTCAAGTAGGCTTTCAGCGCACTTGTCATCGAGGGATACGACTCAGAAGGAGCCTGAAGGTCGAGACGCAATCCCATGTCCTCTACTGCTTTGGCCGTCGAGGGACCGAAAGTAGCGATGCGGATGTCACCTTGCTTGAACTCAGGGAAGTTCTTGGTCAAGGATTGAATACCAGTAGGACTGAAGAAGATGAGCATATCATAGTCAAAATTCTTGACCTCCTCTTCTGTGAAATCGTTCGACACTGTGCGATACATCACGCATTCCGTGTGCTGCAGTTTCTTGGAGTCGAGCAGATTCTTGATTTCATCCGTGTGGACATCACTTTGTGGAACCAGATACTTCTCAGTCTTGTGTTTCACCATCAAAGGAACTAGATCCTGAATCTTACCTGTTGTTCCGAAAAACACCTTGCGCTTGCGATATTGGACGTACTTTTGGATATAGAGTGCGATGGTTTCCGTGACACAGAAATACTTCATGTCCTCCGGAATAGTGACACGCAGTTCTTTTGCCAATTTGAAGAAATGATCAATGGCATGACGCGATGTGAAAACAATGGCGCTATGATCGAGGATACTCACCTTCTGCTGGCGAAAATCCTTAGCAGTGATTCCTTCCACCTTAATGAACGGGCGGAATATCAGCTCCACACCATGTTCCTCGGCAATGTCGTAATATGGCGATTTCTCACTTGTCGGCTTGGGTTGCGAAACCAGAATCTTCTTAATCATCTATGTCCTAAAAATTTACTTTTAAAAAACTGTTTATTATGACCAAAACGCCCCATAAAGAAGCGAGAGGTATCACTTCGAGCGCACAAAAGTACAAAAAATTCTGCAGAAAAATGCCGTTTCTACGGAAAAAGATAATATAAGTCTTATAAAAAGAAAGCAATTTGCCCAAAAATACGACAATTGCCACATAAATAATGGCATTTTGCATCGATAAGTTGAAGTAGGCAAGCAACATCACGACTGGGAACAATAATACCCCCTCGATGGAAATCAAAAAGAGGTAGACCTTCATCCATTGTCCTATTTTTTTACCATCAAAAAACACCCATCCGATAATCCAATAGGCCACCGCCTTCAACAAGAAATAGCCCGCTATGACCGCAGTGAAGATGCCTATCATCTGGTAATGTTCTATCGTGAACGTATCAGCGATATAGGTGCGGGTATAGAAGAAATAGATGAGCGAGAAGAGCAGGCAAGTCTGCAATATCATGAACATCTGTACCCAAAGTTCGCCCGACGTCTCGTTGAAGGTCGAGGTGTTGCCACGTGGCACGTAGAAGAAGTTCTTGGCCTGTCGGATGATGAAGGGCATCGAACGCGAGAAACTAATCATCGCCAGCACAAAGCAACCCAACAACAGCATCGTGATGAGGTTGTCACCGGCAATGGAGTACGGAACAGGATCGCCGGCAACGCCATACCGCCCACCACTCAGTTCGGGATGAAACAGAGAGTCTTTTGAGAAAAACGACTCGCGATAGTATTGCGGCAGACTCACGTCGCGCAGGCTTTTGCCCTTCGTATGTCCAGGCATGTGCAGCGTATCAGGCTGCTCGCTCCAATGGATAGGCGACGGTTTGATGTGGTGCTGTATAGCCGAATCCTGTTGGGCGGGAGTCGCGTTCTTAGGCAGCCAACTCAGCACCTCACGGGGAGTCAGCTCATGAAGTTGAGCCGACACGCTGGCATGTCCACTGTCGCCTACGACAGTGGTGGCATGTGTGCTGAGAGAGTCTTGCTGCATGTTCAACGTTCAACTATGCTTTCTTATATTATCATCCCAGACCGAACGCACGACGAATGTCATCCATACGGTCGAGTTTCTCCCATGTGAAGAGCTCCACCTCAACGACGCGCGTCTCGTGATAACGCGAAGTGAACGTCTTGGTGACCACCTCGTTCTTCCTACCCATGTGCCCATAGGCTGCCGTCTCCAAATACATAGGCTGGCGCAGTTTCAGTTGGCGCTCGATGGCTTTCGGACGCAATACGAAGAGTTTGTCAATCTTCTCGGCAATCTCGCTATCACTCATGTTCACATGGCTACGCCCGTAGGTGTTCACATAAATGTTCACGGGGTCAGGTTCACCGATGGCATAGCTGATCTGCACCAACATCTCGTCGCTCACGCCAGCCGCCACCATGTTCTTCGCTATCCAACGGGCAGCGTATGCAGCCGAGCGGTCCACCTTCGACGAGTCTTTGCCCGAGAAGGCGCCACCACCATGCGCACCCTTGCCGCCATAGGTGTCGACAATGATCTTGCGACCCGTCAGACCTGTATCGCCGTGAGGACCACCGATGACAAACTTGCCTGTGGGGTTGATGTGATACTTGATATCGTCATTGAACAAAGCGAGAATCTTCTCGTCGCACTGCGCCTTCACGCGAGGTATCAGAATGTTAATGACATCCTGGCGAATGCGTTCCAACATGCGCTCGTCTTCGTCGAATTCATCGTGCTGGGTCGATACCACAATGGTATGGATGCGTTGTGGGACGCCGTCATCGCTATATTCAATCGTCACCTGACTCTTCGAGTCGGGACGCAGATAGGTCATCTCGCGACCTTCACGGCGAATATCGGCCAATGTGCGCATCAGTAAGTGAGCCAAATGCAACGAAACAGGCATGTAGTCCTCTGTCTCGTTCACAGCGTAGCCAAACATCATACCCTGGTCGCCAGCACCTTGGTTCTCCTCGTCAATCGCCTCGTCCTTCACGCGATCCACACCACGGTTGATGTCGTCGCTCTGCTCGTGAATGGCCGTCAACACACCACACGAGTCGCCGTCGAACTGATATTCCGACTTCGTATAACCAATCTTGTTGATGGTCCGGCGAGCCATCGTCTGCAAATCAATGTAGGCCTCAGACTTCACCTCACCCATGATCACCACTTGTCCTGTGGTGACAAACGATTCAATGGCGCAACGAGCCGCAGGGTCGTAGGCCAGAAACTGATCCAATATCGCGTCACTAATCTGGTCGGCCACTTTGTCGGGATGGCCTTCAGACACTGATTCTGATGAAAACAAATACGGCATAATGATATTCCTCCTATTATCTTGTATATATATTAATTAAGGTGTACATTCGCTTTGGACCTGCAAAGGTACACCTTTTTTCTGTGATTGGCAAAAGAATGAAGCAAAATTCATTCGCATCATATACAAAACACCATCTATGTCAATACGAAGCCCCGCTTTTGTCCTGAAAAAGCGCCTCTTAAGTAAATATGTGTTTCAAAAAAATCAGGCGACCACCGAGGGCCGCCTGATTGCGTTGATAATAATATGTAATTAAAGATGATTGCTTTATCACTCCGCCGGCATCATGATCACTTCGGCATTGTTTCCGGCGCTGGTCAGTTCCTTCACGAAAGCACAGACGCTCTCCACGGTCTGGGCGTTCACAATCTTCTCGAAGTTTGTATGAATGTCAACGCCATATTTGCGCCAGTTGTAGATGCAATTCACCCAATAACTATTCTGCTTCAGTTGGTCGGCATGGTTTTTCAGGATGTACTCCTTCACCTTCTGCAACTTGTCGGCATCACAGGTCTTGACCATGGTATTCACCTCATCACGCATGATCATCAACGCCGTGTCGGCCTTCTCGGGCTTCATCGGACAGTAGGCGAGAACCTGAGTGGTCGTCTCGAAATCGTTGCGACTCACACTAGCCTGCGAAGCCACCGTGTAGGCGGCGCTGGCGTCCTCACGAATCTTCTTCAGGTATTCCATGCTGAGGATTTGTTCCACCATACCAGATTTGATGATGTTCTCCAACGTGTAAGGCATCTTCTTCGAATACCAATGCATCACGGCGATGGCTTTCGGGGTCTCTGCCTTGTGTTTGAAGCTGTTGACAACCTTTCCTTCGTAATCGGTGTCCACCTTCTTGCCCTTCACCACCTTCTTCTGTGAGGGCAGCGAAGCGAGATACTGCTCAATGAGCGGACGGATGGTTGCTTCGTCGTAGTTGCCGACGATGGTGAATGTGAAGGCTGCGGCATTGGCCGTGCGCTCCTTTGCCATCTGCAAGATGCGGTCGTAGTCGACGTTTGCCAAGTCTTCCACCTTCAAGGGCAGGTTGCGCGGATTGTGGGCACTGACGGTGGCTGTCAATGAATCGCTAAACACATTCTCGGGCTGCAACAAGCGGTTCTTCAATGAAACCTCAGTGGTCTGCATCATGTTGTCAAACGACTTCTGATCCTTGTTGATGTTGGTGAAATAAAGATACACCAGCTGTAACATCGTCTCCACATCCTTCGGTGTAGAACTTCCGTTGATGTGCTCGCGGTAGTCGCTCATGTAGTAGGAGGCACTGGCAATCTTGCCTGCGAGCGCCTTCTCCAACTCGGTGTGAGAGAAGTTGCCCAGTCCACTGGCTGCTATTACGTCATCAAACATCTTGATGTTGCTGTAGTCTTTCTCTCCGTAGAGGGCGCAGCCTCCGAAGCCTTCACCACGCAGCAGCACTTGGTCTTTCTTCAAGTCCGTCTGCTTCAAGATGACCTTCGCACCATTCGACAAAGTCAACTCGGTATAGCCGAACAAGTCGTTCTTCACCTCTTTCTTGATCTTGCCTTTCTTAGGCATAACGGTCATCAGCGGCTCATCCTTCACGTTGTCCACGTAGGCCTCCAACTGGGCGGCTCGACCATCGGCGATGGCTTTCTTCAATCCGTCTTCGGTTGGATAGACAGCGTCTTCCTTCTCGTTGTTGAAACTCACCACCACGAGGTTCTTGTCTTCGTTGCTCACGAGTTCCTTGATCAGGGCATTAATACCCTCAAGAGGTATAGCCGGCACCAACTGCTTCATGGTCGTATAGGTGTAATCGATGCTGGGCATGGGGTTGTTGTCCAAGAAGTGTCTCACGCACTGGTTCACGAACTGCGAGTTGTAGCGCTTGTCCTTGTTCGAATATGTCTTGTCGAGGTTGCTCAGATAGTTGGCCTTGAAGCGGTTGTACTCGGTTGCCGTAAATCCGAACTCGGCGGCACGACGAGCTTCCGTCATAGCGGTCTTGACGGCGGCTTCCATCTGACCATCCTTGGGCAGTATTCCCAGTTCGAAAGCGTCGACGGTCTTCGAGAGCAGATATTCGCCATCACCGGCCGAAGCCTGCAGGAATGGGCTCTCGGGTTTCTCAGCATACTCTCCAAAACGGTCGTTGAGCATAGAGAGGGCGGCATTCTTCATGTAATTGGTGACGATGTAAGCCAATGTACCCTTCAGCGAGTCGGGGAACACCTCGTGCTTCATCAACACCTCAACGATGTTGTAGCGCTGCTCTTTGTCTTTGTCGATGACGAAGATGGGCTCTTCATTGTCAGGAACGGGCTCAGCCACCACTTTGGCGGCATCGGCAGCAGGCGTGGCAATCTGCGAGAACATCGTCTTGATCTTCTGCTCCACCTTGTCAACATCCACGTCGCCTACCACAATGATACCCTGGTTGTCGGGACGATACCATTTCTCGTAATAGTTCTGCAGGAACGGACGCTCGAAGTTGTCGATAATCTCCATCAATCCGATAGGCATGCGGTGGCCATATTTCGAACCCGGATAGAGCTTGGGCAGGTCACGCTCCAGCATACGCTGCTGACCACTCGTGCGCAGACGCCATTCCTCGTGAATCACACCACGCTCCTTCTCAATCTCCTCCTGCTCCAACAGCAAGCCGTCGGCCCAGTCCCAGAGAATCATCAGACACGAGTCGATAATGCTCTCGCGTGTGGTGGGTACATTACTGATGTTATATACGGTCTCGTCGATGCTCGTATAAGCATTCAGGTCGGTACCAAACTTCACGCCTACGCTCTCGCACCAGCGCAGCAGCTCGTTGCCTTTGAAGTGCTTCGAACCATTGAAGGCCATGTGCTCCAAGAAGTGAGCCAGACCGCGCTGGTCGTCATCCTCTTGAATAGAGCCCACCTTCTGGGCGATGTAGAACTCGGCTCGGTTCTCGGGCCAATTGTTGTAGCGGATGTAATAAGTCAGTCCGTTGTCGAGCTTGCCGATACGCACATCGGGATCAACAGGGACGGCTGGCATCTCCACCTGGGCCATCACGGCCACAGTAGCCATCACAGACAACAAAAGTGTCGTCAGGATTCTTTGAATTTTTTTCATAAATGCTATGTTTTTGTTTACTTGGATGCAAAAGTATGGATTATTTCCCAATTAGACGCTGAAACTGACGAAAAACTACACGTTTGTTAATTATTTTTTATGTTATTCCCTCATCCCTCATCCTTCATCCTTCATCTCTAAAGGGGTGAGGCCCTTCTTATTCCTCGGATGATGCTGCAGTATTTCGTTTCTGAGCGTGGAGGTGTCGATGTGGGTGTATATCTCGGTGGTACCGATGCTCTCGTGCCCTAACAGTGCCTGAATGACACGCAGGTCGGCACCTCCTTCGAGCAAAGCCGTGGCAAACGAGTGGCGCAGGGTGTGTGGTGAGATGGTTTTCTGAATACCTGCCGCCTCCGCCTGCCGTTTGATCATGATGAGAATCATGGTTCGTGTGAGGTGGGCGCCACGTCGGTTCAAGAATACATAATCCTCCTCGCCCGGACGAATGACCATCAGGTTGCGCACCGACTTCCAGTTGGCGAGCTCGTGGATGGCGCGTTCAGAGATGGGCACAAGGCGCTCTTTCGAACCTTTTCCCAACACGCGGATATAACCCTCTTCGAGGTAAAGGTCGGAATATTTCAGGTTCACCAACTCACTCACGCGCAAGCCACACGAGAACAGCACCTCGATGATGGCGCGATTGCGATGGCCCTCGCTCGTCGAGAGGTCGATGGAGTCTTCCAGTTGGTCCACCTCTTCCGTGCTCAGCACCTCAGGCAGATGCTCACCCAGCCGTGGCGACTCCAACAGTTCGGTGGGGTCGGTGTCGATATATCCATCGAGCAGCAGATAGCGATAGAACGAACGCACCCCACTCAATATGCGCGCCTGCGATGTGGGTCCGATGCCCAGTTCGTGGATGGTGGCGGCAAAGTGCTGCAGATCTTCCAGCGACAACGTCAACGGCTCCTTGCCCTCGCGCTCGCAATAGTTGAGCAGATGGCGCAGATCGTGCTGGTAGGCCTCCAGCGTGTTGGGCGAATAGTTGCGTTCCAATTTCAGGTAGCGCACGTAGCTCCTCACGATATTTTTAGCCGAATTCTTGTCGTTTTCCATTTATTTTTGTTACTTTTGCCCCAAAGTTACGAATAGTCGAGTGCAGAATAAAAGAAGCAGTCTTCTTTTTTATGCCGAGACAGAGTAAGTTCGCCGATTTATCGGCAAAGATACAAAAAGTCGAGAGTAGAACAAAAGAAGTTCGCTTCTTTTTTTGATTATAAGGTAAAAGATATGAAGAAAATACAAATCATCAACGGTCCCAATCTGAATTTGCTAGGGACACGCGAGCCCGGCATCTATGGTTCGTCTTCGTTCGACGAGTATCTGCCTACGCTCCGCGCGAAGTTCCCCGACGTGGAGATTGACTATTACCAGAGCAACATCGAAGGTGAGTTGGTCAACAAGTTGCAGGAGGTGGGCTTCGAGGTCGATGGTATCGTGCTCAACGCAGGAGCCTACACCCACACGAGCATCGCCCTGCAAGACTGCATCCGCTCGCTGAAGAGCCCTGTCGTCGAGGTCCACATCTCCAACGTGCACAAGCGTGAGGCTTTCCGCCGCCACTCCATGATCTCCTGCGCCTGCGTGGGTGTCATTGCCGGCTTCGGACTCGACTCCTATAGGCTGGCCGTAGAAGCGCTTGTCAATGCATAAGCATTATCAATTGTGAATTGTCAATTAGAGGACTACATCCTCTCCCACATTGAGCCCGAGCCCGACTATCTGTATCGGCTGTGGCGCGCCACGAATGTCCACACCATCCATGGCCGGATGGTCAGTGGCCATCTGCAAGGGCGTTTGCTGAAGATGCTGGTTCAGATGATTCGTCCTAAGAACATCCTCGAGGTGGGCACGTTCAGCGGCTATAGCGCCATCTGCATGGCCGAGGGACTCGAAGAGGGCGGCCGCCTCTACACCTTCGAGGTCAACGACGAGATGGAGGATTTTACGCGTCCGTGGATTGAGCAGTCGCCCGTGGCCGACAAAATCGACTTCCGCATCGGCGACGCCAACCAGCTGGCTCCCGCCTTGGGCATCACGTTCGACATGGCGTTCATCGACGGCGACAAACGAACCTACGTGGAGACCTACGAGACGATTCTCCCCCTGCTTCGCGAAGGCGGATTCCTGCTGGCCGACAACACCCTTTGGGACGGACATGTGGTGGACGACTCCTACAGCCACGACCACCAGACACAGGGCATCAACCTTTTCAACGACCATGTGGCTGCCGACCCACGCGCCGAACAAGTAATCCTGCCCCTGCGCGACGGACTTACCATCATCCGAAAGAAACAACATTAATTAGAATATAACACATAGAAACATGAATAAGAAAAAGATTTTCGCAGCTCTCTTTGCTGCTGCAACGCTGCTCGTCGGATGCGACCCGATAGAACCGAGCGGCAACTACTACGTATTGATTAACAAACCCGTTACGGGCGACTCATACGTCTCGTTGAGATACGCCAACGAAACCGCCGACAGCCTGGTGTTCTTCAGCACCGACACTTGGGCCATCACCTCCTATCAGGGCGTGGCGAATTGGTTGAAGTTCGGCGGTTCCACAACGGGCTTCGGTGGACAAATCATCAAATATGGCGTCACCATGGAACCCAACACGACAGGACAGATGCGCGAGGCCTACTATCGCATCTCCCTCACTGGCACCACCGAGGAGGCTTATGCCTCGTTTGCCTTCCAGCAGTTGGCCACCCGCATCGACGGAACAATGGGCAACGCTCCGCTGGTGAAGCAGATTGCTGGCTCCGACGGCAGCCTCATCAACATCGATTGGGACGACCATTCGCGACCCACCCACATCACGATGAAGGCCGCACAGAGAGACCTCGACATGGGCATCGCCTATGACCTCGAAGACAGCGAAGGCATCGTCAAAGCCACCTTCACCACCAACAAGAACGTCTTCGTCCACAACGACACCACCTATACCATCAACGACCTGAAGATGACGGGCAACTTCGAAGACGCCCAGTTCAACGGCACCAGCAAGCGCATCCTGATTCCTCGCCTGTTCCGCGGATTCGAGAGCACCGGCAAGGTGTCGATGCACGAGCGCGCCGGCAATGGCTATGAGACCTACATGCCCATCGACCACAAGGCCTCTTATGCGGCGTTCATCGATGGCCTCTACAACGTCAGCTTCGAAAACGCCCTGATGGTGAACAACCTCATGGGAAACTTCGTTACCACCTACGGCGTCTACTACGGCGGCAAATACCAGCTGTATGCCGACGAGAAGCATACTGCCGACAGCATTTCCATCGTGCGCGTATATAGCGACAAGAAGTCCAACTACGAGACCTATAAGTTGGATTATTCGTCCATCGACAGCCGCAGCACGAGTGTCGACGTGAACCAGCTCATCGAGGGCGTAGAGAAGTGCGACCCCTTCATGCTGCTCTCGTTCTTCAAACTGGCTCGCCAAACGAGCGTCATCTCGAAGGCCACTGGCCGCTACAACACCTACACCGTCGATACGAAAACCCGCTCCGATGGCGCAGTGGAAAAGATGACTGTGACCGATAAGAATGGAAACGCGATAACTTATACGTTTGCGTATTAAAAGCCCCCTCCCAAGAGGGGAAGGAGTTAACAGGAGTTAGCAGTAGTTAGCGGACAAATGCCCCAGATATTGAGATAAAAGATAATAGATAAAAGAAAGGAGTAGCAAGAGTGACGGCTTAACTCCTTAACTTCCTAAATTATTTAATTTTTTAATTCTATAATTTTTTAATTTTTAATGCAAATCGGCAAGATTGATCTGGGTCCTCGCCCGTTGTTCCTCGCTCCCATGGAGGACGTCACAGACATCGGGTTCCGCTTGTTGTGCAAGCGGTTTGGCGCCGCTATGGTCTACACCGAGTTCGTGTCTGCCGAGGCGCTGGTGCGGTCGGTGAAGTCCACCATCAGCAAGCTCACCATCAGCGACGACGAGCGTCCCGTGGGCATTCAGATCTATGGCCGCGACGTGCCACAGATGGTCGAGGCAGCCCAGATTGTTGAGACCGCCCACCCCGACGTCATCGACCTCAACTTCGGCTGCCCTGTCAAGAAGGTGGCTGGCAAGGGTGCTGGCGCGGGCATGCTGCGCAACATCCCCCTGATGCTCGACATCACACGCGAGGTGGTGAAGGCCGTCCACACGCCTGTCACTGTGAAGACGCGACTGGGCTGGGACATGGAGAACCTCATCATCTGCGACCTCGCCGAACAGCTGCAAGACTGCGGCATTCAGGCGCTCACCATCCACGGCCGCACACGTGCGCAGATGTATACCGGACAGGCCGACTGGACCCTCATTGGCGAGGTGAAACGCAACCCGCGCATCCACATCCCCATCATCGGAAACGGCGACATCAGCACCCCTCAGCAAGCCCTCGACGCCTTCGAACGCTATGGCGTAGATGCCGTCATGATAGGGCGCGCCACCTTCGGTCGTCCGTGGATTTTCAAGGAAATAAACGATGTTTTGGGTGTTGACAATCAGTCTTCATCCCTCATCCCTCATCCCTCATCCCTAAAGGGGCCTGGGCCCCTTACCATCGACGACAAAATCGACATCCTCGAAGAGCAGTTGCGCATCAACATCGAGCGCATCAGCGAGATGAAGGGAGGCGAGCGCCGCGACAACGAATATCGTGGAATCCTCCACACCCGCCGCCATCTCGCCGCCAGTCCCATCTTCAAGGGCATCCCCGATTTCCGCCAGACGCGCATCGCCATGCTTCGGGCAGAGAGCACCGACGAGCTCATCGATATCCTCGAACGCTGCCGCACGCTCATTCCGCGACCCTGACAACGCCCTTTTTCCAACGCCCCCAAGGATATGCGAGCAGCTATTCAGTAAAAAGAATTATTACAAAAAGGATAACACAATGAAAAAAATAGTTTTGTTCATCATCCTATCATTGGGAATCCTCCCCTCGTTTGGGCAGGATGAGAAAAAATGGTCACTCCAGGCAGGCATCGGAGGAATCAGCATGCTGGAAAACAAATATCACGAAGGCGACTATTTCGTGTCAGAAGACCAAGGCAACGCATTCTACGTCTCCGCCGACTATTGGAAGTCCAGTCGTTTCGCGCTGACAGGAGGGGTGACCTTCGAACAACAAGGCTTATACACCGACTTCACCGATGAGATTGGCTTGAAGAAAATAAACATGCTGGGCGCAAACGTAGGCGTGAAATACTATTTTTTCCCAGAGAAGTGGATATTCCAACCCCATTTCGGAGCATCCTTGTACACCAATATCCTCAACCTGGGCCATCAGAAAGGCGAATCGAAAGTCTATTTGATTCAAGCATATCCCGGCACCCATGGCGTTCTGAGCTACGACGTGCAATGTCCCGCTCTCAGTCTGTCGCCACGCATAGGGTTCGACATCCACCTGTTGAGCAGCCTCTCACTCAGCATCGACTACGACTATCGCATAGGACTTTGGGGGCGTAGCAAGGCACAACTGCGCTTCACCGACGGACCATTGATAGGCGAAACGGTGGGCATCGACGAACGAAACGTCCGCAGCTGCATCTCCATCGGCCTGAAAATGGATTTCCCCGCCAAGCCCGTATCCGAAACGGCTAAAAACAACCTGCTCTGGTTCCTCTTCTCTTGGATATCCTCAAAAACTTACGATTAGAATCAATACTTGGAAATAGACTTAGATCATAAGATTATAGATAAAAGAGCCACCGCACTCTCCCGAGTCCAGTGGCTTTTTCTTTGAAGTAGTTAAGGAGTTAAAAGGAGTTAGAGGGAGTTAAAGGCCATTAGCCAAGCTATTTACAAAACTCCCCTCCCTTTGGGGGAGGGGTCGGGGGTGAGGCTTCCATGCTCCTTCATCCGTGGCCGCCAAGCCGCGGATTTTTCTTTTAGGCAGATTGTGCATAATACTCTATCAAAGTGCAACCTGTGCAAATTTGCACAAGTTCACAGGCACCTTTACAACAAAAGACCACCAAACTCACGAGAGTTCGATGGCCTTTTCTTTCATCTCTCTTATCTCCTTATCTAAGTGAGCTCCCTCACTTCTACGGTTTCTTCAAGATGATGTTCACCAGCGCGGTCACATCTGTGACGTTGATGTGGGTTTCTTTACTTCGGCTGAAGGCTCTGGCGGTACTCGCTGGGCGACTGGCCAAGGTGCTTGGTGCAGTAGCGGCTGAAGTATGAGAGGGAGGCAAAATTCATCTGTTCGGCTATCTGGGTGAGCGACAGGCGCTCATCATTCAGATAGTCTTTCAGGATAGGCACGGTGTGTCGGTCGATGTAGGAGGTGACACTGTGACCCGTCACACGCTTGATGGTGGCGGAGAGGTATTTGGGCGAAACGTTCAGACGCTCGGCATAGTAGCTCACATCGCGTTCTGTGCGGCTGATGCCGGTAGCGAGCAGTGCCATGAGTTGTTTCACGATATAGGCCGTGCGGTCGCTGTGGGTGTCGGTGGCGTCACGCTGGGCATGAGCCTCGAAGATATCATACATCATAGTCAGGCAGAGACTGCCCATCAGTTCACGGTAGAAGAGCAGGTGGCGGTCATCCATGCGGTCACGAAGTCTGTGGAAGTCGGCAAGAAGATGGCTGGCTTGCTCATCCGTCAGTTTGATAACTGGGTCTTGGTTCAACGAGATGCTGCCGCCGATGCTGTAGTTGTTTGATGGCAGCAGGTTCTGCAGGAACTTATAGTCTGCCGCAAACCACTCCACCTGCATGTCGGCATGCGCCGCAATGTTACTGACGCGGGCAGGCATGGGTATCACTACCAGGTCGTTTTTTACGACATGATAGCACCGCTCGTTGAACACAAAGCTGCCCTCGCCAACCGTGCAGAGCAGGTGCATACAGGTGTGGCTCAACTCTGGTGCATTCATAGCCTGGAAGTCAGTGGAATACATGAAATCTACCTTCATTGGCATCATAATTGGAGTTCTACGACGCAAAATTACTCATTATTGTATATATAAACGAATGAATTATGCAAAAAGTGAAAATTATGACGCTTTTTGTGAAACAGAAGTATGGAAAAATCATCGTAACTTTGCACCGTGAAACTTAAAAACGATTAGAACAATGGATATTTATGAAAGACTTCGTTCTGGGGCTGACGTCGATATGGCGACTCCCGAGTATGCACAGGCCATCAAGCACATGACCGACTGTGCCAACATCTGTTTCAAGATCAACACCACCGAGCCGGATATGGAAAAAATTCGTCCGCTGGAGGAACAACTCTTTGGCGGCAATCTCGACCAGACGAGTTACCTGATGCCCCCGCTTCAGATCGATTTTGCCTGTCAGATGAAGATAGGCCGTGGTGTCTTTGTGAATCACTCGTTGACCTGCATGGCCGCTGGAGGCATCACCATCGACGACGGAGTGATGATAGGCCCCAACGTACGCATAGTTACCGACAACCACGACTTCGAGAACCGTATGGTGCTGCGCTGCAAGCCCGTGCACATCGGCGCAAAGGCATGGATTGGCGTAGGTGCCATTATCCTGCCGGGCGTGACCATTGGCGAGAATGCCGTCGTGGCTGCTGGAGCCGTCGTAACCAAGGACGTTGCGCCCAACACCATCGTTGGCGGCAATCCCGCGAAATTCATTAAAAACATCTAAAACATCAAGCATTATGAAGAAGTTATTTGTAATTATCATCACCATTTTAAGCAGTACAATTATGAGTGCACAGCAAGTAGAGGACCAATTGGCACTGAAGCGCCTCGTTGACACATTCTCGAACCTCGCCGACGTGAAGGATGTAGACAGTCAGATTCTTCTCTTCACCGAGGATGCAGAGGTTATCAGCAAGAGCGGCGAACAAGTTTTCACAAGTAAAGGCCGTGAGGAAATCGGCAAGGCTTTTTCGGGCTTTCTGGCATTGTTCGACGTAGTGTATCACTTGAACGGACAGCAAACCGTTGACATTAACGGCGATACCGCTACAGGTATCAGCTACTGCTTTGTCACGCTCATTGGTGGCGGCAAGAAAAACCAGAGCGGCGTACGCTATCACGATACCTACGTGAAGCAAAACGGTCACTGGCTCATCAAAAAGCGCGAATCTGACTTTATGTTTACCACGATAGAGGATATGCCAAAATGAAGAAAATAGTATTAGCAATGGCTGCACTCATGACAATCAGTTTGAGTGCATGTTCACAAAGTAACAAACAAAAGGAGAACAAAGAAATGGGCAAATCAATCGTTATTTTCTTCTCGCATGCGGGAGACAATTACGCAGTAGGAAACATTGAGGTGGGCAACACGAAGATTGTGGCCGACTATATCACGGAACTGACGGGTGCCGACCAGTTCGAGATTGTCACTCACAAGTACGACGGCATGGCCTACAATCCGCTCATTCAGTTGGCAAAGGAAGAGGCCAACAAGGGCGAACTACCTCCTTACGAGGGTGAGGCTCCCGACTTAACGGAGTACGATACCGTCTTCATCGGTGGTCCTGTATGGTGGGGAACCTATCCGCAGGTGATGTTCACCTTCTTCAAGAAACACGCTGACGACCTGAAAGGCAAGACCGTCATCCCCTTCACCACCCATGAGGGCTCAGGCATAGCCAATTGCGTAGAGGACGTGAAAGCAGCCTTTGCTGGGGCTAATGTCACCAAAGGCTTCAGCATCTATGGCCACGAGGTGCGTACAGAAAAGGCAAAGGTTGAAAAGTGGCTTAAGGGTTTAGGATATTAACAAACTACT
>JAFYYV010000012.1 GCA_017557405.1 Prevotella sp. | reverse complement strand
TATTATATATTATAATAAAATTAGTAATTTTACACTCGCTTCATTTTTTTGTGCTCAAATCTTCAATTTATAATTGTATTATACACACTTCATGCGATTCGGCAGGTCGAAAACACCTTATTGTCACTTTGTCACTTTGTCACTTTGTCACTCTTTCTCCGAACGATTTAACATTCGTTAAGAATTATCCCGAAATCGCCCTATTTCTGCATATTTTGCTATGGCTGCGTCATAAATAATCTTTGCCTTTGGCGAAAATGCTCACGTTCGGGATAGCTATAATATAATTCTGCTTTCCTCTCACTAACTCGCATCTTTGACCACCTCATTGCATAACTTTGACCTGCTCATTGCATAGCTTTGACAGCCTCATTTGTGGCCTTGCACAGATATAAAGTTAAGAGATATAAGATAAGCATTTTTCTTGAAATGGATGTAAAGATTTTTTACCACAAAATGGGTGGAAAATTTGGAGGTTTCAAATTTTTTTTGTACCTTTGCAATATCAACTACAACTAACAACCTAAACACATCCGTTGAACAAACATGAAAAAGACAATGTTTCTCGCCCTCGGCATGGCTGCCCTCTTGATGGGTTGTAATTCTGCCGACAATGTGATTAAGAACACTATCGATCAGGAAGAGGTGATGGCCAAACTGTCGCTCGAGGACAAGGCTCACTTCGTGATTGGTACGGGTATGGCTGGATTCTCTGGCGACGATGCTGTTATTGGCGCTACGAAGAGTCTCGTGCCTGGAGCCGCTGGTACCACCTATCCCCTCGACTCGCTGGGCATCCCCGCTGTGGTGTTGGCTGACGGTCCTGCCGGACTCCGTATCGATGCCACTCGTGAAGGAGACTCTGCCACTTATTATTGCACCCACTTCCCCATTGGAACGCTGCTCGCTTCCACTTGGAACACCAAACTCGTTGAGGAAGTTGGCCAGGCCATCGGTGAGGAGGTGAAGGAGTATGGTGCCGATGTGTTGTTGGCTCCAGCCGTCAACATCATGCGCAACCCGCTCTGTGGTCGTAACTTCGAGTACTATTCTGAGGACCCCGTGGTGGCTGGTAAGACCGCTGCAGCCTACATCAAGGGTGTGCAGAAGAACGATGTGGGCACGAGCATCAAGCACTTCGCTGCCAACAACCAGGAGACGAACCGCATGAATACGGATGCACACATCTCGCAACGTGCCCTGCGCGAGATCTATTTGAAGGGCTTCGAGATTGCCATCAAGGAAAGCAAGCCCTGGACGGTGATGACCTCTTACAACTATATCAACGGCGTTTATGCTTCTGAGAGCAAGGACCTCGTTACGACCATCCTGCGCGATGAGTGGGGCTACGAGGGAACGGTGATGACCGACTGGTTCGGAGGCAAGGACGGTGCCAAGCAGATGTGGGCAGGCAACGACATGCTGCAGCCGGGCAAGGACGAGCAGTTCGACTCGATTGTGGCTGGTGTGAAGAGCGGTAAGCTTGCTGAGAGCGACCTCGACCTTTGCGTCAAGCGCACCCTGAACCTCGTAGAGAAGAGTCCGCGATTCCAGGGCTATCAGTATAGCAACAAGCCCGACCTGAAGGCTCATGCTGCTGTGACTCGCCAGAGTGCTGCAGAAGGAATGGTGTTGATGAAGAATAGCCCCCAAGTATTGCCCTTCGGAGAGAACATCAAGAAGGTGGCGCTCTATGGTTGCACATCGTATGACTTCATTGCTGGTGGTACAGGCTCGGGCAATGTGAACCACGCCTATGTAGTCTCGCTGCTCGATGGATTGAAGAATGGCGGCTACACCGTTTCCGACGAAATCAAGACCGCCTACGAGAAATATATCGCTGATGCCAAGGCGGCCCAACAGAAGGCCCTCGAGGAGATGGCCAAGAAGGACAAGCAGGCTGCCATGTTGGCCAACTTCATGCCTGGAACTCTGCCCGCAGAGAAGCAATTCACGGCTGAAGAGTTGGCTGCACAAGCCAATGTGGCTGATGTCGCCATCATTACCATCGGACGCATCTCGGGTGAGTTCCTCGATCGCAAGGTGGCCGATTTCAACCTCAACGACTCCGAGATGAAACTCATCCAGCAGGTGTGCGAGGTTTACCACAAAGCTGGCAAGCAGGTGGTGGTGTTGCTGAATATCGGTGGTGTCATCGAGACCGCTTCATGGAAGGAATTGCCCGATGCCATCCTCTGTGCTTGGCAGGCTGGTCAGGAAGGTGGAAACAGCGTGGTCGATGTGCTCAGCGGCAAGCAGTCACCTTCGGGTAAGTTCACGATGACGTGGCCCGTCAAGTTCAACGATGCCTACTCTTCGAAGAACTTCCCCATCGACGAGGACCCGAAGATTGACATGATGAACCAAGGTCAGAAGGGTAACAAGAAGAACGTTGACTATACCGACTACGAGGAGGACATCTACGTGGGCTATCGTTACTTCGATTCGTTCGAGGTGCCCGTCAGCTATCCTTTCGGCTACGGACTCAGCTACACCACCTTCGAGTATAGCGATGCTAAGATTGCCCAGAAGAACGACATCTACGACATCACCGTCACCGTTAAGAACACGGGTAAGTTCGAGGGCAAGGAGGTTGTGGAACTCTATATCTCCGCACCTGACAACAAGGCTGCCAACAAGCCCGCCAAGGAGTTGAAGGCCTATGCCAAGACCAAGCTGCTGAAGCCCGGTGAGAACGAGACACTCACCCTGAGCATTACCGCTCCCGAGTTGGCTTCGTTTGACGAGGCCGCTTCTGCATGGGTGGTTGCCGAGGGTGAACACCAGTTCCTCATTGGTGCATCCTCTCAGGACATCAAGGCCACCCTCACGGCGAATGTCAAATCATTCCAGACCCAGGCAAACAATGTGTTGAAACCCAACGTAGAACTAAACCTTTTAAAGAGATAACAGACTATGACTAAAAGAATCAGAAAAGTGACGATGCTTGCCATCGCTGGAATGGCCATCCTGAGTGCTTGCACACAGAAGGAAGTGACGCTGCAGGTGGAGACGAAATATGGCGTCTTGGAGGGCATCGAGGAAGATGGTGTGAAGAAGTTCCTGGGCGTTCCTTTCGCGCAGGCTCCCGTAGGCGACCTCCGCTGGAAGGCTCCACAACCTGTTCAGGCGTGGGAGGGCATACGCGAGGCCAAGGCGTTCAGCGATGACCCCATGCAGCCCAATATCTTCGGCGATATGAATTTCCGTGGCTCTGGCCGCAGCGAGGACTGTCTCTACCTGAACATCTGGACGACGGCAAAGACAACGGCTGACGGCCTGCCCGTGCTCATCTATTTCAACGGTGGAGGACTGATGGCCGGTTCCGGTAGTGAACCCCGCTACGATGGAAGTTCGATTGCGAAGGAGGGTGTCATCGGGGTGACAGCCAACTATCGTGAAGGTGTGTTCGGTTTTTTCGCTCATCCTGAGCTGACGGCTGCTTCCGATTACAAAGGCAGTGGCAATTTTGGCTTCCTCGATCAGGTGGCTGCCATCAAGTGGGTGAAGGAGAACATTGCTGCCTTTGGTGGAAATCCTGACCGCATCACCATCGTGGGTGAATCAGCCGGTTCCTTCAGCGTTTCGTTGCTGATGTGCTCACCGCTCTCCAAGGACCTTATTGCTGGGGCTATGCTCTCTTCTGGTGCGGAGGTGCTTCCCTACGAGCCGAGTACGCAGGCCGATGCCGATGCAGCTGGTGTCGCCCTTCTGAAGGAAGCTGGCATTGCCAGTCTGGCCGATGCGATGGCAATAGATGCCGACTCGCTGCAGAAGATGTTGCCGCCCAGAGGAATGGCCAATGTGGTGCTCGATGGTTACTTCATGAGTGAGAGTGCTGATGCGGTGTTCGAGAAAGGCCAACAAGCTCAGGTTCCTCTGCTTGCAGGATGGAACTCGCTCGAGGCTCACCCCATGCAGGCCCTGCAGGGACAGGCTCCCACCGTTCAGAATTATAAGAACGTGCTGAAGGGTCAGTTTGGCGATATGACCGACGAGATTTTCGAGGCCTACGGCATCACGACCGATGAGGATGTGATGAGTCAGAAGGGCTTCAACCTCGTGTCCGACCTCTTCACGGGCTTCCCCACATGGAAGGTGTGCGATTACCACGCCAAGAGTGGCCAACCCGTCTATCGCTACCACTATATGCATGCGCGTCCGCAAGTATCGGAGAAGATGGGTGACAAGACGGCAGCGCTGGCAGGTGGTGTACGCGAGAAGACCGAAGAGGAGAAGAAGGCCCAACAACCTGATATCGCTCCCGGTGCCGTTCACTCTGCCGACATCGAATATGCAATGGGAACCCTCGATACCAATGAATACTATGACTGGCAGGACGAGGACTATGCTATCTCCAAGTTGTTCCTGACGTATTATGCCAACTTCTGCAAGACCGGTAATCCCAATGGCGAGGGACTTCCCAAGTGGTCGGCCATCACCAAGGACAATCTGGATGCTGCTCCTGTCATGATTATCGATGTGGAGTCGAAGGAAGTGGCATCTCCCGAAAAGGAGAAGGCTTATCGTACGCTCGAGAAATTCTATAGAAGCAAGAAATAGCAAAAACACAATAATATGAGAAAGACTATTTTAATGGTGGCTTTGGCAATGGTTTGCCTCGGAGCCTCGGCACAGGAGAAACTCTTCAATAGTGCCAGCGTTCAGTCTCCTGTCGTTAACGATGACGGTACGGTGACATTCAATCTATACGCTCCCAAAGCTGTCAAAGTGGAGGTGACGGGTGATTTTCTGCCTACGCAGAAGATGCAGATAGAGGGCTATGGCACCTATGACGCCCCTGGCGTAGCTGAGTTGAAAGAAGGAAGGAACGGCGTTTGGACCTATACTACTGAAAAACTCGCCCCGGAGATGTACAGCTATACCTTCAACATCGATGGTATGACGGGCGTGAAGGATCCTTCCAACATCTACGTGAACCGCGACATCGTATCGTTCACCAATATCTTCATCGTCAGCAACGAGAAGGGTGATAAAGGCGATTTATACAAGGTGAACGAGGTGCCTCACGGCAATCTTTCGAAGGTCTGGTATCCGAGTCCCACATTGAAGATGCAACGTCGTATGACCGTCTATACTCCCCCTGGTTACGACAAGGGAGGAAAATATCCCGTGCTCTATCTGTTGCATGGTGCAGGTGGTGATGAGAATGCCTGGAGTGAGCTCGGTCGTGCTGCTCAGATTCTCGACAACCTGATTGCTACAGGTAAGGCCAAACCGATGATTGTGGTGATGCCGAATGGCAACCCCAACTGCCAGGCAGTTCCTGGTGAGTGGTCGTTCGGTATGTACACACCTGGCTTCCGCGATGGCGGTACTGGTCCCACCACACCTGCCGTTGCCGACATCCCTGAGAGTTTCATGGACATCGTGAACTATATCGACAAGAACTACCGCACGGTGAAGAGTCGTGCCGGACGTGCCATCTGTGGTCTGTCGATGGGTGGTGGTCATACGTTCCACGTCAGTTTGCTTTACCCCAACACCTTCGACTACTACGGTCTTTTCTCGGCCGGTCTGCACCTGTCTACGGGTGGTTATCAGGATTCGTTTGCCAATCAGATCAAGTCTGACCCCAACTTCGCACAGCAGTCGGCGAGATTGTTCGCCAGCAAACCCAAACTCTACTGGATGGGTATGGGTAAGACCGACTTCCTCTACCAGAGCACGGTCGACCTGCGCAACTATTGGGATTCGAAGGGCTATAAATACGAATATGTGGAGACCGATGGCGGTCATATCTGGCGTAACTGGCGCATCTACCTGACGATGTTCGCCCAGAAAATCTTCAAATAGTCGTAGCCACGGTTCTTATCAGAACACGTAACCGAGGTTGATGTAATAATAGAATTTCTTGGTGAGGTTGCTATATCCGATGGAACCGCCCATCGGACCACCAATCGTCTTGAAGTAGTAGCTGAGCGAACCGCCGAGCATGGTTTGCTTCTTGAGGATGTCTTTCAACTCCTGAGCATCCTGTCCGGCTCCGAAGCGCATGAGAATCACATGGTTGCTCGTGGGTTTGTATTGCGCTTGCAGTTGGCACGCCAGCATCTTGTCCCACGCCAGTTGCAGATTGCCAACACCAGGGAACGGCAATTGCTGCTCGAAGTAATGTCCGTGCCACTCGCCACCCATAACATTGCTGATTACGAAAGGCACATTATCGGTGAAAACGAGTCTGCCGTAAAGCATCGGCTGAATGGAGAAATTAGGACTCAGGGGGAATGTCATGCGCCACATCCCACCATACTCTCTGATACCGACCTTACCGTCTAAGGTGATGAAATTGTCGGTATGGTATGCGTATTTGGCCCAAAAACGTGCACCACGGGTGGGGAAGTACCAGTCATCTTCGCTATCATACCATACCTTGCCCTCATAACTGACCAAGCCTTTATCTTCGGTGGTACCATCGGCAATGTGCTCTGGTAGTCGGTCTATCAGCATCGAGTGATAATCGTAATAATCCCAGTTGGCACCGATACTGATATTGAAATTGCGGACATTGAAGTTGAACAATGTCAGTTTCATGGTGTGCTGGTTGTAATTCATGCTGTATGCCTTGTCACCGTAATCGTAAAAGTCGATGTCGTTGTAGCGGAAGATATAGGAAAGGGTGGGGCGGAAGAAACTCATCGGGTGCAGCGACCAGTCAGCACGGGCCATCATCCGCTTGCCCAACCTCATGGTCACCTCCATATCCATAGGTATCTTCGTGTATATAGGCAGTTCGGCATTGGCTTGTAAGGCCACTGCCTCCTCGTTGTCGAAGCGCACACCGATATTGAGCTGTTTGCCGCTGCGCGGACCGGCTATGAACGACACTTTTGCCGAGGCCTCGTTGGGATTATGCTGGAAGCGGAAACTCGCTGACCGGTAATACGTGTCTTGGCGAATGGCAGTTGCGATGATGTCGGCACGCTCCATATCGATACTGTCGCCCACGTGCAAACGGTATTTCTTGCGAATATACGACTCATCGCTCTTTGTCATATTTTGGAACTCCAATTCCCTGATTTGATAGCGGGTCTTTGTCAGTGGCGGCGTATGTGAAATCGTGAACGAGGTGGTGTCTTTAGCCGTGATACCCAGTTTGTCGCGCAGAGCAACGATTTCGTCCCAATGTTGCATGGCGGCCTCCTCTCCTCTTCTGATGAGTGTGTCAACGGCATTGGCGGAGAAACTTGCCGACGAATAGCCCTTGGTGTTGACTTGGATAAGCAAGTCGGTGATTTTCAGGTTCTCTTCTAATTTCCGTTTGCAGTTATGATCGATGACTTGTAGCAGGATGCTCGATGTGGAGTTCAGTTCACTGGCTTTTTTGAGTTCCGATTGCACACTCACACCGATGATGTAGGTGGCTCCCATCTCTTTGGCCACATCGGCGGGGAAATTGTTGACCAGTCCGCCATCCACCAGCACCATGCTGTCTTTTCTTACGGGTGCAAAGGCGGCGGGAATCGACATGCTGGCCCGCATCGCACGGCTGAGCACCCCGCTGTGATATACTTTTTCGGAGTAGTCGACCACATCGGTGGCCACGCAGGCAAAGGGAATGGGCAGTGTGTTGAAATCGATGGAGTCATTATAAGGTGCCGTATAGGCATCGAAGAGTGAGGCGATATTCTTGCCGAGGATAAAGCCTCCTCCTTCGCTGTTTCTCTTCTTGCCGAACGACAGCCCCGAGGAATAGGCGTATGTGTTTTGTTTCTCACGCTCATGCAAACTCTGGTGGCGCAAGTCTTCACGATCGGACAGCACAAACGACCAGTCCTGGGCTCTTACCACCGAGTCTAGTTCATGCGCATGATGGCCGCAGGCATACATGCCGCCGATGATGCTGCCCATGCTGGTGCCGGTAATGATGTCTATGGGGATGCCCGCACGTTCCAATACCTTTAGCACACCGATGTGTGCCATTCCTTTGGCACCGCCACCGCTGAGAACCACTGCCACCTTGACGGGTTTGTCTGGCGTATCTGGTGTTTGTCCGTTTTCTGTCAGTGTTTGTCCTGCTGCTGTGAGTGCAAGGCAAAAAAACGACATGAAAATGTTGAATATGCGTTTCATGTGTGCAAATGTATAAAAAAAGTGTTTCTTTTCCTAAAAAATAGACGGAAATTTGTATTATTCCCCCCAATGTAGTAACAAAACGTTGTTCTCGAATCGGGAGGAAAGGGTATATCAATGTTTTAAACGATAGAAGTTTTTTCAGCTATCAAAAGAAAAAGTGCTGCAAGTCGTTGACTTACAGCACCTTGTTGTACTAAAAGTACCCAGAGCCGGGGTCGAACCGGCACGGGTTGCCCCACTGGTGTTTGAGACCAGCGCGTCTACCGATTCCGCCATCTGGGCCTTTGCGGGTGCAAAGATACATGTTTTTTCTGAAACGCACAAACTTTTGGCGGAAAAAGAAGCGAATTCTTTTTATTTGACAATCTTTAAAGATAAATATGTAATAAAATGTAGGTGCTTTCGTTTTTTTTATGTATCTTAGCATGCGAATTTAATATCTGGAAACGTAATTACTATGAACGAAAGCAATTATTGCGTAATTCTTGCCGGCGGAAAAGGCCGAAGACTATGGCCCTGCAGCCGCGAACAACACCCTAAACAATTTGTAGACTTTTTCGGTACTGGGAAAACACAACTTCAACAGACCTATGACCGTATCTCAAAAGTCATTCCACGCGAAAATATATTCATCAACACCAACCATCTCTATGCCCATCTTGTGCGAGAACAGTTGCCCGACCTACCTGAAGGGCGGCTGATGTCAGAGCCTATCCATCGTAACACGGCTCCCAGTGTAGCGTGGGCTTCCCACCGTATCAAGAAGATTGACCCCAATGCCAAAATCATTGTGACGCCTTCCGACCAAGATGTCCACGATGAAGAGGCTTTCAAGGCCAATGTCTATGAGGGGTTGGAGTTCATCGAGAACCATGATGGTTTGCTGACGATGGGCGTCAAGCCAACTCGTCCAGAACCTGGATACGGCTACATCCAGTTGGGTGAAAGAATCTCAAACAACCTTTTTGAAGTGCGGTCGTTCACGGAAAAGCCGAATCGTGAATTCGCACGGATGTTCATTGAGAGCGGCGAGTTTTATTGGAACACGGGAATCTTTATTTCGAAGGTCAGTTATCTGATTAGTTGTTTCGAAAAACTGTTGCCCATCGTGTTTCGTCAGTTCGATGCGTTGCATTCCAACTTCACCTTTGAAGAGGAAGATGCCTTCATCAACGAGAACTTTCCTTCGTATCCCAATTTGTCGATTGATTACGGGATTCTGGAGAGGTCGGATCATGTCTATGTGATGCAATGCAACTTTGGTTGGGCTGACCTCGGTACGTGGCATAGTACCTACGAGGCAATGCAGAAGAGCGATGACGACAATGTGGTGATAGATAGCGATGTGATTCTCGAAGACTGCCGTAATAACATCATCAAGATGCCCAAAGGTCGTGTGGCGGTCATCAACGGATTGGATGGATACATCATCGCCGAGAAAGACAATGTTTTGCTGATTTGCAAGAAAGAAGACTCCTCGGCTTTGGTTCGCAAATATGTGAACGAAGTGCAACTGAAATTCGGAGACAAATTCATCTGATATAGAAAATAGGCATCACAAGAAAATGTGATGCCTATTGCTTTTAAATCGCTTTGAACTAGCAAACTTATGCTTTCACGAACTCGCCGTAGATCTTTGCGGCGATGTCCTTGAACTCCTGCTCGCTGAGTTGCAGTTTCTCACGACGGAAATCAACATCACCTTCCGTATTCATCGGAATGAGATGGATATGAGCGTGAGGAACCTCCAAACCGAGCACCACCTGAGCCACCTTGCGGCAGGGGAAAGCAGCCTTCAATGCTGTTGCCACACGCTTGGCGAACACCTCGAAAGCAGCCAACTCATCATCCTCCATATCAAAGATGTAATCCACTTCGCGACGTGGAATCACGAGTACATGACCGCGAGCCACGGGGTTGATGTCGAGGAAAGCATAGAACTGCTCGTCTTCGGCGCACTTGTAGCTGGGAATCTCACCAGCTGCGATTTTACTGAAAATATCCATAGTTTTCGGGGATTATGGGTGATAGGTGTTGGGTGTTAGCCAACGGTTATTTTATCGATTTGCAGATTGATGGTACCGCGTGGAACTTTGATTTCCACCACATCGCCTACCTTCTTGTTAAGCAGACCTTGTGCGATGGGAGTGGTGATAGAGATCTTCCCTTCGCGCAGATTAGCCTCCTGCTCACTCACGATGGTGTAAGCCATCTTCTGTTTGGTGCCCAGATTGGTCAGTTCCACCTTCGAGAGAATCTGCACAGCATCTGCGCTCAACCTCGAGGTGTCGACTATCTTAGCCTCAGAGATGGTCACTTTCATCTTGTTGATTTTATCTTCCAGATGAGCCTGTGCCTCTTTGGCGGCCTCATACTCCGAATTCTCGCTCAAATCGCCCTTATCTCGAGCCTCTGCAATGGCAGCTGATGCCTTCGGACGCTCAATCGCTTCTAGGCGACGTAGTTCAGCCACGAGCTTGTCGTAGCCCTCTTGTGACATGTAAGCCATAACGTTCTAAGTTTTTTATATGTTTCTGTTAATAGTTTTCCAGAGCGACAACAAAAGAAAGAATTCCGACAACTTGTTACGTGTCGGAATCCAATATCCTTGATAAACGCTTTTCTCTTTTACTCGGCTGCAAAGATAAACATTTTTCCCGAAACCTCCAAGTGTTTCAACGAAAAAAAACGAAAGCAGCCTCTATATTTCCACCAACGACTCAACGCATCTGCAATTTCACATTGGCGTTTGTGGTGTCGAACGACAAGCCGCCGATAGCGACAGTTTTGAGTGCGTCTTTCAGTTGCTCAATCTTCTGCAAATGCACCACGAGGGTGTTGCCATCGAGCTCTTCCACGAGGCCTCCCACCTTCTCCTTGAAGTATTTCAAAGCGGCTTTCACCAGCAGGTCGAGTCCCATTCCGCCATTATAGACAAGGGTGACATCGTTGCCTGCCACCTGTTTCACCGTGAGGTTCACAGCCACCAGTTTGCGCAACATGGCCACCTTGATTTCTTTCCCGATGCTGATGGTCTTGTCGTCCACGAACGACATGACGAGATCTTGGTTGAAGCGGTCGCGAACGAACGCACTCAGTTCGTTGTAAGGGATTTGTATGTTCATATGAATCAGTTATTAAGTTGATGAGTTATAAGTTATGAGTTGATGAGTTTCTTAGTTGATAAGTTATGAGTTGATGGATTCTGATTCGGCTTTGGCGTTCTTGGCAGCGGGTGTACGTTTCAGCACGTTGAGAATCAGGCGTGAGGCTTTCTTTCCCACAATATCGCTACCCGACACCACGATGGACGGTACTGCCACCACAGCTTCCTTCATGGCTTGCAACTTCACTTTGCGTTTGCTTTGTACGGTGTTCATGGCTTTAGGACCTTGTTGCAGGTAAGTGCGGGTGACATATCCGATGCGCAAAGTCATCAGTGCGTTCAATGTTCCATCGATGGCAGAACCCACCACAACGCCAGGAATCTTGATGCGACGCAAGATGGAATAGACCGACAATCCATCGGTATCAGCCATTTCAGAGGCGATGTCGATGTCTTCGTAGTCGATGTAGTCAGCTCCATCTGCAGCGTCGGCGGCATCTGTGGCAGCGTCAGCTGCAGCATCGGTGTGGTCGTGCATGTCGCCAAAATCGAAGGGATGCACCGCCTTCGTACCTGATAGTGCCTCGGAGAGTGCATAGGTGATGAGCGCTGTCGTCAGGATGCTGACGTACATGCGGAAGAGTTGGCGGTTGTTGGGTCGGAATCCCGAAGCGAGTATGATGTCTTCGATGAGTTTATAGTTCATGAACATCACGCTCAACGTGTCGAAACGGCTGTTCTGTGAGATGGCTGTCACCATGAAGACCGTCTTCGCCCACTCGCGGATGCGGTCGTTGATACCTAGTACACCTAGTTGCTTGTCGCCCTTGAAGCGCAAGTCGATTTCCTGTTGAACCACATCGCGCAGTTTCTCCATATCACCCGTAGCATGGAGCATGTCGACTTGCAATTGCTTGCGATGCCGTTGTCGCAACTCGTTGTCGGCAATATAGCCACAGTTGGAAGCCAGTTTCTCACCGAACGCCTTCAACCGTTTCTCGTCGGCTTGCTGGTCAACGGCCAAGACAGGAAAGACAGGAGCACGATGGACGCGGATGATAGGCCATACCACCAACCAAAGCAGCAACAGCAGGATGATGCCATAGAATACATATTCAAGATACCACACGTGTGTGACATGTGCTATCTTCTCACCGATGGTGATGATGTTGCCCGTCAGCATCAAAGCAATGATGCCCAAAAAGATGGCGACGATGATGATCAGGTTTCGCTTCATGGCTTCTCAAAGATTGATGTTGTTGATGTCGTTTTGCAGCTGTTCCAAAGCGGTTGTCTGCTTGTTGAAAGTGTCAAGGTCAGGGATGATGGCATTAAGCACGCGTCCTCGGTTTTTCTCCAGATAGTCATCGCAGAGCGCACGATATTGGTCGCGCACTTTCCGATTGTCTTCAGCTAACCGTTGCAGGAGTTGAGGGAGTGCTGTCGTTTCAATGTATCCTCGTTCAGATTCGCTGTTGTTGGTGCCTACGAGTCGGTTCTTCGCGGCATTCAGATAACTCACGAGGTCTTCGCTAGAATGTCCCATCCAACGCACGCCTGGTATCAACCACTTGTGAGGCACTATCATCGAGAGGTCAAGACCGTCCATCAGGTTGATGCCGTTTGGTTGCTTTAGGGGAATCCGCTCAGGCGAGGGGAATCCTTCACCCATCTTCCCATTAGGGAAGAGTGTGTTGATGGGAGTGGGGTGCTTCATACTGCATTGCAGCACAGCGTGGTCGATGTCGGCCAATCGTTGTCGGCATTGCAGATACAACTCGCTCTCGGTTTGTGCGATGTTCAAGATCTCGGGGAACTGAGCCGACAGCAATCGTTCGCAACTCTCCACGAAATCCACCACAATGGTTCGTGCTTCCGAATCAGACCTGTGCAGTCGCGGTTGTATTTGGCTGATGCGGCTTTGACACTCGCCTTCCACAATGGTTCGCAACGTGTTAGGATTCACCAACGGAACCATATCTGTCTGCATCAACGGCTCGTTGCGGATTCCTTCGAAGGTCTGCGCGGCTTCGTTGTATCTTTGCAACAACGTCCTGCGCGCACTACATTCCTCGTTAATCGCCGAATCGAGTTTCTGCAATTGTTGTTGTGTGCGCCCCAAGCAAACTGAAAGTCTCATCACGTCGCGGTTGCTGATAACGCGGTCGTGCAGATATTTCTCGATGTCGTCAAAGACTTGTGCTTCATTTTGCAAATCGGCATCGGCATTGTATTTCGCCTTACGCGAATCCTCCACCTTTCCCAAATTGATGCTGAAACATTGATCTGCATCGATTTTGAATCCCAACCGACGTATTTCGCCAAGAGCAAACTGCTTTTGCTCATCAACTGCTTGTTGGCGTTCCGCACTATCGCGCCAATGAGCGGAGTCGAAGACGTTGTGAATCAAGCAGACAGGCACGTCCTTGTTGTTCTCGTGCAGTTTCTTCAAGAATTGCCCCGACACCTTCGAGATGGCTGAGTTGGAACTCTGCACAAACACTATGAGGTCTGCACGTTGGGCGATGGTGTCATAAACGGGGTCGTCGATGTTGGCATATTCGCCGTCGAATCCCGGCATATCGATGATGAAAACGTCTTGTTTCATCAACCTTCCTCCTGGAGTCGTGATGCTGGTTACCAAGGTCTCTGCTGAGAGACTTTCCTGCAACCCCAACTCCACCTTGTCCTTGATGTTCTCGCGTGTCAGTTCGAAATCGCTCTTCACCACGCCCTCCAACGCATCGTCGTTCTCGATACCACGTATGCTGTCGATAACAGAGTCAATCTGCTCCACGCGACGCCGACTGTCTTCGGTTGTATAGACAGTGATGCGGCAATCCTCGCCTTCTCGTTTCTGCGAGATGATGGAAGGTCTCACCGTGCATTCCAAGAAATGAGTGGGGCTTACGTAGGCGTTGGCAATCAAATTGACAAGTGTGGACTTACCCGACTTCACAGGTCCCACCACGAGTACGATGAATGTTCCATTTTCGTGTTCGTGGGCACGGTTGGCAGCCTTGCGCAGTTGCATGTCCACCGTGGGGCAATCGCGCAGAGCATCGGCATACTCGTCAAGCAGCCGCGTCAACTCCCTGCCGACAACGCTGCAACGATTTTGCAGCACCCGCCGTTCTTGTTCAATGCCTCTTGTTTCGATTTCTGCCATTAATGCAATTTACAATTTGACGATTTACGATTTGACAATTGATTGGACGATTTTACGATTTCACAGGCTCCTTACTTCACTGGCTTCGGTGCCCGATGTTTCACCTTGAAGCGATCGAAACCCTCGCCATAGACACCGATGACGGCGCTCTGCGATACGAAAGCTGTCGGGTCTATCTCGTTGATGAGTTGGAATATCTTTGCACTCTCGCGGCGTTTTGCCAACACGAAGAGCATCTTTACTTCCTTGCCGCTGTAGAAGCCGTGAGCATCGATGGTGGTGCATCCGCGATGAGGATCGTTGTTGATGCGTTCGCCAATCTCCTTGTATTTGTCGGAGATGATGAAGAACTGCACGCTTCGGCGCATAGAATTGACAACTTGGTCGATACAAAACGCGGTGATGTAGAGCACCACATAGCCATAGATGACGCGCTCCCAATCTTTCAAAACGAAATAACTGCTCGAGATGATAATCACATCGCAAATCAAGATGACGCGCCCCAGCGAGATATCACGATATTTGTTAATGATGGCGGCCACGATATCCGTACCACCCGTCGAACCATTCGATGAAAGTCCTAATCCCACACCGCTACCGCAGAACACGGCACCCAATACGGCCGCCATGAAAGGTTGGTCGTGCAGCAGATGGAGCGAAGCCGTGAAGTCGCGTGTGAGAGCCAATGCCAACGTGAGCACCAACACGGCATACACCGTCTTGACGCAGAATTTCCAGCCCAATATGCGCAGCGCAATCACCAATAGTGCGGCGTTGATGACGAAATAACTCAATTGAGCGGGGATGCCCAGAGGGCTCCATTCCAAGATAGAGGCAATACCTGGCACACCACCCGTTGTGATGTTGTTGGGTAGCAGGAACACCGACCATCCGATGCAGTAGCTCAGCATCGCTATCGTTATCATGGCATAATCCTTCCCTTCACGCCACAACATCGCCTTGTTTACTTTTCCTTGTAACATTTCGTTTCTGATTTAGCGGCAAAGATAATGAAAACCGATAGAAGTGCCAAATAAATATATTTATTTTTTCCTTTCGCTCCCACTGAAGCTTGCTTCGGTCGAAGGTCAAAGATAGTGAAAACCGAAAGAAAAGCCATAAAAACAATTGCTCTTTTGTCAAATCAAAAGAAAATATGTAATTTTGCCAATGAATCGGCGAACTAACTTCGTTTAGAACAACATGAATCCACCCATCCTGCATCCGCTGCCTCCTGAAGCCCAAGAGTTGACGCCTCCCAGTCAGCTCAACAATCCCTTCAGCTACAAGCCCCATCCGCTTTGCTTGGCTGCGGTGGCTGACATGAAACCCCTCATCGAAGCGCTTCCACTGCCTGAAGACGAAGGAAAAATGTTCGGTGTGCTCATTGTGGAATCACAACCATCTCCTTTGGAGGAGGGCAGGGGAACTCTTTATTACCTCGCCGCTTATTCAGGACAAATTGGAGGACGTGCCGATTGGCCAGGATTCGTGCCTGCCATCTACGATTATCTGCAACCTGATGGCTATTTCAAGACGCACGAGGCAGATATCAGTAAACTGAACCACGAGATAGAAGAGCAGGAGAATTCTCCCGAACGCTTGGCGGCTTTGCAAGAACTCGAAAAATTCAAGAAAGAAGCAGAGGAAAACGTGGCCGCTTTCCGACTAAAAATAGCAGAAGCAAAGGCTCAACGTCAAAGAATTAGGGAGACTCAAACGCTCACTGCTGAAGAGGAAGCTGCCCTTATCAAGGAAAGTCAGTTCCAGAAAGCCGAACTGCGTCGTTTGCGTGGGCGTTATACGACCGAACTGGAAGCGCTCACCACCAAGGTCGATATCTTTGAAAAACCTATTCAGGAAATGAAACGCGAGCGCCGCGAATGCTCCGATGCCCTGCAACACTGGCTCTTCGAACGTTTCGACCTGCTCAACCTTCATGGTGAACATCGTCTGCTTACCGACATTTTCGCCCATACCCCGCAAGGAGTACCACCCTCGGGAGCAGGAGAATGCTGTGCGCCCCGACTGCTGCAATATGCCTTCCAACATCAGTTGCGTCCGCTTGCCATTGCCGAATTCTGGTATGGTCCCTCACCGAAGGCGGAAATCAGGCATCACGGCCATTTCTATCCCGCCTGTAGAGGGAAATGCCTGCCGATATTGACGTGGATGCTGGGAAATCAATTTACAATTCACAATTCACAATTCACATCCAACCACCACCAATCTCCCACCTCTAATACCTCCCCCCTCTGGGGGAGGAAGGAGGGGGCTTCCATCCTTTTCGAAGACCCACACATAGTTGTTATTGACAAACCGGCAGGGATGCTCACGGCCCCAGGCATCAGCGAGACCTACTCCGTCTATTCCATCATGCGGGAGCGCTATCCTGACAGCGACTCACCACTCATTGTGCACCGCCTCGACCAAGCCACCAGCGGATTGCTCGTCATCGCAAAGACGAAAGAGGCCCATCGTCTGCTGCAACAACAATTCCTCAACCACGAGGTGAAAAAGAAATATGTGGCCATCCTCGAGAAGGAGATGGAATGCGACGAGGCTATTCATGAAATCGTGCTCCCCATGCGATGCGACCCTCTCAACCGTCCTTATCAAGTCATTGACTACGAGAACGGGAAGACCGCCATCACACAATACCAATATCTCGGAAACCGACGAATAGCCCTCTATCCACAGACAGGACGCACCCACCAGCTACGCGTTCATTGTGCACATGCCGATGGCTTGGGCAACCCCATTCTTGGCGACGAGCTCTATGGAAGTGTATCAGCTGAGCGCCTATACCTGCATGCCGAGACCATTCAGTTCACGCATCCCATCACGCAGCAGCCGCTCTTCTTCGAATCCAAAGCACCCTTCTAATTCTATTTCATCCGATCCAACAGGCGGGCAATGTTTTCGAGGTCGCGGGCATCCACTTTCAGGTCGAGCAGATTGCCATCGCGGTCGAAAAGCTTGTAGGTAGGAAATGAGTGCACATCCAGATAGCGCTCAATGGCTTCCTGCTGCTCAGCGGGCAGGTTGTAGTGGGCCACATTGTCGCCACTCACGTTATACTCCTTGATGACATTCTCCCACGCCGTCTGCGGACTTTGGTTCGCCAGATAAAGGAACTCGATGTCATAGTCCTTCAACCGAGCATACTCCTCCGTGGAGTGCGAGAGAGCGTCCTTGCAGGGGCCACACCATGTGCCCCAGATATCGAGCAACACGAACTTGCCCTTGTAAGGCTCAAGGATTTTCTTCAGCAGCGCCTCGCCCTCCGAGATATTTGCCAAATCGGACGACGACTTCAGCACCAGCCTGTCAAACTCGCGGTTCTCGATGGCCAGATAGCGATTGTTCATCTCCTCCACCATCTCGAGGCAGACAGGGTTTTTCACATACAACTTCAACGTGTCGATGACTTGGGGTAAGACCGATGTGCGGCCATGGTCAATCTGACTATAGACCTTCCGCGACAGGAAGATGTCCTTGACGAGCGGTTTGGCATTCAGCGAGTCGAGCATCTGGCTATGGTCTTTCAGGTCATCCATGAGCCCCTTGCCGGTAATCACTTTTGTGGCATACTCACCTTGCATAATCTTGTTCACCTTCTCCATCACGTCGGCATACTTGGCGTTCAGCTCGTCAGTCAGTTTTTGTTTCTCCTCCAGAGTGGGGGCTGCTTCCACCTTTGCCGTGGCATCGGTGTACAACTTCTTCCAGTTTGAAAGCACCGCCAGTTCCTCATCGTTCGAGGCGATATCTTCAATGTGCTCCTGGAGTCTCTTCGAGAACGTTTCGAACGAGGAAGGATACGAGCGGATACAATCATCAAGATAATCGCGCAGGAAACGGCTCAGGCCACGGTGGAGCGTGATGGGCTCCTCCATCTTCGACCAGAACGTGTCGTAGGCATACTGGCTGGCGTTAGCGGGGAATTTGCGCTGGGGCGCATAGAAACGCGACTGTCCGAAGTTTTCAGCCTGCTGCCAGAGCGTATTGCCCTTTCTGAATTTCTCAAAACGCGTGGAGAGTGTCGGATGCTCCTGGCAGAGTGCGTCGATATAGGCATATTGCGCCTTCACCAGGCTGTCCGCCGAGGCCAGATACTTGTCGAAGTCCTCCCCCTCCTTGTCCAAACGCATCGCATTCCAATCGAGCGGATATTTGAAGAGCTCGTTCTGCAGACGGCAGTCGGCGCCCATGAACATGCGGCGGCCCTCCTTGTAGTCGTAGAGCATGAAATAGGTCTTGCCCGGCTCCAGCATCGTGCGCACGAAGCAGCGCCGCCAGTCGCAGAAGAACTCCGAACTGTTCACCACGGGAAACTTCACCGTGAAGCGTCCCAGGGAGTCGAGGTCGGCATAGATGGTCTTCTCACTTTCGGTGAAGAGGTTCCAGTAGCCGAAGGTGAAGGTGTTCAGTTGCTTGTAGGGCTCGGGCATGTCCTTAATCCAACCCACCACGGTGATGGTATCCTCCTTGTAGCCGGTATCGACAAAGCTGCTGCGTGTGTCCTTCGTGGGATAATCGGCCAGGAAACGGCTGGTAATCATCGTGTAATTCACTTTCTGGTCGCCAATCTGCATCGCGCGCATACCATTCTTATTCTTGCCAATGGCGACCTTCAGCTCCTTGTTGCCGTTGGTGAGCACCATCTGGGCCTCGCCCGTCTTGGGGTTTATATCGCGCTGCTTGTAGTTCCAGAATTGGCAGTCGTAGATGGCACAGTCGTCGAGGAAGGCTATTTTCCAGTCACCCTGTTCGTCTCGCCAATACGAGGGCAGCATCTGCTTCCAGCGCTCCTCCACGGGCTTGATGCCCAAGATTTGGAAAGCACCCTGGCCGTCGCCCTCAATGAAGTCGAACACCTTAGTGCCCTTGGGCAGGGGTGGGAAGTGGAACGCCACATCGGTCTTGCCGTCCTTGCCCGTCTGGAGTTGCTTGTCGAGTTCTATGCCATCGGCCTTCACCACCGTAAATCGCTGGTTGCCCACCTTCAGATAGGTGTCCTTCGCAAAGCGGAACCAGTAGTCGGGATAGTCCGACCGCGACAACACGGTGATATAAACCACCGTCTCGTCGGCCTTCAACTCCACCTTCGTCAAATCGAGCGCCATGTGGAAAAATCCGTCGCCATAGGTGTTTCCATACTCCGTCGTGGGCTGCTCCCACACGATTGTTTTCTCCTTTGCCTGCCCTGTCAGTGCAACGAGGGCGAGCAGAATGGTTGATAATAATAGATTTTTCATATTTTGTAGTTTCTGTGTTTTATTTCAATGCTTTTTCTACTGCTTGCTTGAAGATGTCAAGACCTGGGAAACCAATCTGTTTGAATGTCTGATGGCCTTCTGTGTCGTAGATGGCGTAGGTGGGGATGCCCTCCGACTCGTACTTGTCGAGCACGTAGCTGTACTGCTCCTTCGTCAGGTAGTAGTGGTCGCCATCGATGTCCTTGATCATCTCCTGCCAAGTGGCGAGGGGCGATGTGGGTGAGGTGATATAGACAAACTGGATGTTCTTGCCCTGCAATTCTTTCTTCCAAGGTTTCATCTCCCTATGTCCCGCCTTGCAAGGACCGCACCAGGTGGCCCAGATATCGATGAGCACCACCTTGCCCTTGTAACGGTCGAGGATGGTCTGCAGGATGTTTTCGGGTGCCACGTCGTCGTACTTCTTGATGAAGACGCTCTCCTGACTGGCTAGCTCGTCGGCTATGCGCTGCTGCTCAGCTTGATACTCGCGATAGACGTTCTTGCAGTCCTCGTTCTCCATTCCACTGAGCGTAGACTCAATCAAGACATTGTGGTCGGTACTCATAATGAACGACAAAGCACGAAGGTCTGCGTTGTAGGCATTCTTCTCCCTGGCATTCAGCTCATAGGAGGCACCGCTCTGCCAGAAGGCCATACCACAGGGCGATCCCGGCTCATTCAGATACTTGGATGCGTAGTGACGTTCCTCATCGGTAAGAGGCAGCAGATACTTGTTCTTCTGCATATTTTCATAGATATTCTCCTGAGACCTATAGACCCTTCCGTTGTCATCCAAATGGTATTCGCTGAATTGAAATTCGAACTGGCGCGACCATCTCAAGAAGTTGTCTTCTGCCGCCATGCAAAGCAGGTCCTTGGCTGCTGTGGTGAGGTTCGTTTTCCTGATATTGGCCACACGCTGGTCGAAGATGTCCTGCAGACACTGCAAGCGCTCTTCCTTCGTTTGGCAGTCCTTGACCTTCAGGAATACCTCTTCGTCATCACCGAGGAGCTCGAAGGCATCGTTGGCTTTCTTCACATTCACCAAATCCATGTTGGTCTTGGCCATATAGCCCTTGAAGGCCACGAACGGTTTGTTGTCGCTGCAGATCTTCATCAGAATCTCCGTCTCCTGTCCTGGACCGATGACGATGTTGCCGAAAGCCAATCCTGTCACACCGACCGTCACCTCGCGCGTCAACCACATGGGAACCTCCGCCTTCACCGTGCCATCGTCGGCAAAACGGAAGGTCTTGTCAAAGCGTTCCCTCACGCCCAGCGGAGTAAAGCTGCCCACGAAGAATTCCATGTTCATGCCCTTCTTGTAGCCCAGCATCTTCACCTTTATTGTGGCAACACCCTTGTTGATCTTCGCAACAGGCAGTGTCTCATCCTTCGCATACTGCACCTTTTTCCACTCGTCGGGAACTGCCACGTCCTTCTTCGTCTTGCTGTCGCAGATGTTCCAGAAACAGAAAGCCCCATCGAAGTCGCCCTCCGTGAAGTCCAACTCCTTCGTGTCCAGCGGCACGGGCTTGAAGTGGAGCGCCAGGTTCGCCATTCCGCTCTCAGGCATCCAGAACAGCGAGTCGGGTGTCAGGTCAGCCTCCGTCTCGTTGGTCTTTGCCCCACCTGTAAAAGCATACCTCTTGCCATCGGGCGTCTGCACGTACGACTCCTTGGCAAAGCGAATCCAACTGCCTGGGTTGTAATTGGCTGTGATGTGCAGCACCGTCTCCGTCTGCTTCAGTTCCACCCTACTGATGACGAACTCGGAGTTGTACGCTCCCATGAATGCCGAAGGTTGCTCCCACACAACCTGTTTCTGCGCCTGTGCCACCATACAGACGAGGCCCAGCAATGCCGTTGATAATAGTAGTTTCTTCATTGTCAATTACTGATAGATTTTTGCAAGCTGATTCACGATGTTATCCACACCATAAAACCCTTCCTTATTGTACATATTGATAATTCCTTTTATTCGATAGCAAAGATACTAATAATTTTTCATACCTCCAAATTTTGAGGTAAAAAATTTTTACACCCTACTCGAGTTGCTGTTTTCCCCCCAGTTTGTCTTCCACAAGGGGGGCTGAATCAGGGGGAAAGACACCAAAATGTTACATTGTTACTTTGTTACATTGTTACATTAAGAGAGTGCCAATTACTCAAGCGAGCAATGAGGTTTAAGATTGTAAAAAATGATATGGATAAAATGGTTGGAGTGTAAAAATTATAATTTTATTATAATATAATATATATATATTAT
>JAFYYV010000011.1 GCA_017557405.1 Prevotella sp. | reverse complement strand
CGATCGTTTCTTTCTCCTCCTCCGGGTACTAAGATGTTTCAGTTCCCCGGGTTCGCCCCATCTTTACGATGGTACTGGATCTTCAATCCAGTGGGTTGCCCCATTCGGATACGGCCGGATCAATTCGTGTTTGCCAATCCCCGAATTATATATTATAATAACCCATAGTAGAGGCGTGCCCTTTTGCAAATATGGGAGGTACTAAATGTCACAATGTCACAGTCACAAAATCACATTTCTCCTTTTCCCAATTAACATCCTTTCACAATACTCAAATGGTTTGCCCTCTCCCACTAGCATCGCTGCACCTCTGTCATTGACCATCTATAACAGGCTCATTGCATAGCTTTGAGGCGGTCTTTTGTGGCCTTTGACAGCATTAAAGATAATTAATAAAAAACGGCCAGTATTTTTACAGATTTTAACACGTCAGAAACCTCGAAATTTGGAGGTGTGATAATTTATTACTATCTTTGCCATGTAAATAACAGCGATCTTTAATACGATGAAAAGCACAACAAAATGCAACCATGTTGGAGGATGCACAACAGGAGGGAGCGCGCGCAGATAAAGCGATAAGAGATGCAGACGAATTTGCCAAAGGCGCCAGGCGAATCATCTTTCATCTTTAATCCTTCATCTCTCCAAGGAGGCAGTAGCTTCGCGGAGCCACAGACGTTCATCGTCATCGAGATGGGGGGCCAGGGTCTCGTAAACGGTGGAATGGTATTGGTTGAGCCACTCGATCTCCTCGTCAAGCATCATTTCGCGAATGATGGGCGTGGTATCGATGGGACAAAGGGTCAACGGTTCGAACTGCAGGAAACGACCGAACTCGGTCTCACAATACGGGGTGACCAACAGCGTGTTCTCCGTACGCACTCCGAAACGGCCAGCGAGATAAAGGCCAGGCTCGTCAGTGACCGTCATACCGGCTCGGAACGGCGCAGGAACCCACTCCATGCGGAACTGATGAGGACCTTCGTGGACATTGAGATACTGCCCCACTCCATGCCCAGTGCCGTGCAGATAGTTCAACCCTTCGCGCCAGAGGAACTGACGAGCCAGAACGTCCATCTGCGTGCCGGCTGCTCCATCGGGGAACTTGCACATGGAAAGTTGGATGTGGCCGCGCAGGACGAGCGTATAAACGCGCCGCTGCTCTTCTGTGAGCGGTCCGAGGGCGATGGTGCGGGTGATGTCGGTGGTTCCATCAAGATATTGAGCACCGCTGTCAAGGAGGACGAATCCGCGTGGTTCCACAGGGATGTCAGTCTCGGGAGTGGCTTCGTAGTGCACAATGGCTCCATGCTGCTCGTAGCCACAAATGGTGTCGAACGAGATGCCTCTGAATCCGGGTTGCTCCGCCCGCAAGGAGGTGAGCTTCGCATCGAGCGACATTTCGGTTTGTCCACCAGCCTCAACAGCAGGCTTCAACCACTTCAGGAACTTCACCATCGCAATGCCATCCTTCAGCATCGCCGATTTGAAACCCTGTATCTCGGTGGGATTCTTCACCGCCTTCATGGCAGGAATGGGCGACCGCTGGCGCACCACCTCGCGCACGACAGCCTTCATGAGGGTGTGGCTGGTCTCCGAGGGGTCGAGCAGGATGTTGTATTCGAAATAGTCGCGCAGGCCTCGCGAGACGTCCTCATAGCTGTCCACCTCGATGCCGTTGTCCTGCAGATAGGACTTGACAGCCAACGGCAGTTTCTCCTTGTTGACATAAAGGATGACGCGCGTGGTGGAGATGAGCAGATAGCTCACGAAGACGGGGTTGCAGTGCACGTCCTGACCGCGCAGGTTGAGTGTCCAGGCAATGTCATCGAGGGCTGAAACGAGCATTCCATCGGCATGATACTGCTTGCGCAGCGCCTCACGAATGCGGCGCAGTTTGCTCTGGGTATCCTCGCCCGCATACTCGAGCGGATGGAGCTCTACGGGGTTCATGGGAATGGCGGGGCGGTCGTTCCAAATGAAACGCAAGGGGTCGAAATTCGTCCTGACCGTGATGCCACCCTGCTGGCGCATGTCGCTGACGAGCGACTCCACGAAGGCTGCACTGTTGGTCATGCCATCGATGCCTATCTCGGTGGAATCGGCGTTTCGGAGCTCCTGACCGAGCCATTCGGGGATAGTGGGTGTGCCAGGCATCTTCAGCTTCATCAGCTGATACTCCGTGCCTCGCAACTGCTCTTCGGCAGCGAGGAAATAACGGGAGTCGGTCCACAAAGCCGCACTGGTCAGCGTCACCACCGCAGTTCCGGCTGAGCCGTTGAAGCCGCTGATGAACTCACGCCCTTTCCAATGGTCGGGCACATACTCGCCATTGTGGGGGTCGGTACTGGTGAAGATGTATGCCGCAAGGTTCTCACGTCGCATCACCTCGCGCAACTGTTCCAATCGTTCGTTGACATTTGCCATGATATTTCAATTTTAAGGGTTTCGGTTTTTCTATTTCCCCATCTCCTTCAGCATCCAGGCCAAGCCTTCCAGGTCGCGCGGGTCGGCATTCACCCCAAGGATGGTGCCATCGCGGTCGATGAGCTTGTAGGTGGGGAATCCGGTCACTCCGAGGAAGTTCTCAACAGCCTTCTGCTGGCTGTTAGGGAGGTTGTAGTGGAAAACATTCTCGCCTTCGACATTGTACTCCTTGATGACATTCTTCCACGAATCGTCGGGGCTGTTGTTGGCGAGGTAGAGGAATATCATGTCGAACTCCTTCAATCGCTCGTATTCGCGTTGGCTCTCGGCAAGGGCTTCCTTGCAGGGTCCACACCAAGTGCCCCAGATGTCGAGCAGAATGAGCTTGCCCTTGTAGGGCTCGATGAGCTTGCGGAGAATTTTCTCGCCATCGCTCATGTTGGCTACATCCTCGGCCGACTTCAGGCTTGGAGACTTCGAGATGTCGCGCTTCTTGATGGCGATGTATTTGTCGTTGAGCGACTTGACAGCCTGTAGGGCGCTCGACAACTGAATATGCTTTTCGGCCAAGGCCATCGAGGCGGAGGTGAGCGGTTGGCGCGTGCCATCAATCTGTTGGAGCAGGCGTTGGGCTAACACGAGGTCGCGCAACGGGCGTTCGCAACCAATGGAATCGATGAGGTTGAGCAGGAGCTCGTAACCGAGTGTGGAGAATAGTTCCTCATTCCTTCCGAACAGGGCGTCGAGCGTGGTGACCATTTCCGATTTGTTGAACTCATCGACCAGTTTCTGCCGCTCTTCATCGTTCTTGGCAGCCTTCACCTCGGCTTCAATCTTCTTGACAGCATCGGGATATCCATCCAAGGCTTTCTGCTCGGCCTCCGTGATAGTCACCCTCCCTTGTTTCACCAACCGGTTGAAGGTAGTGGTGACGTCCTCGGATTTGTTATTCCTCCTCAACAGATGACTGAGGAAATCGTTATTCATGCTCGAGTAATCGCGATAGAGCGTGTAGGGCTTGGGAGGCTGGCACCAGAACTCACGAGCCACATAGTCGAAGTATTCCTGCGGTATCTGGAAGTTGGGGGCATAATAGCACGCCTGCATCATGTTTTGCCCCTGAAGCATGCGATAGTAGCCGCCAATATAATCGATGTAGCGTTGCGAGAGCGTGGGATGGCTCTGCTGGAGGGCTTTCAGATGTGCCTCCTGAATCAGTCTCGAACTGTCGCATTTGGCCCAGTAGTCCATCAAGTCAACATCATGTCGGTCGTAGGGAACCCTTGCTTCAGCACGCGAACGAGGATGGGCCAATATCTCGTTTTGCACGCGGACATCTTCGCCCATCCACAACTTCTGACCCGTCCAGAAATCGTAGAGGAAGAAATAGGTCTTGCCAGGCTCAAGGAAGGCGTTGACACGGGTGCGATCCCAATCGATATAGGCCTCTGATGTGTTGTAGAGCGGCATCTTGAGGGTGAAGCGCCCCAGGGAGTCCATCTTGGTATAGGCGCTCTCCTGCTCGTCTGTGAGGATGCTCTGGTATTCTACTACAAACTCGTTGCCCCGTTGCTGGAGGGCGTCTGGCATATTCTTCAACCATCCGATGATGGTAACACTGTCGCCCAAGCGGAAACCGTTGTCAACAAAGCCCGTGCGAGTGTCCTTTGTGGGATAATCGGGCAATGCGGCGGCGGTGATGGGGCAGCATGTATAGGGTTTGGCACTCCCGATGGCTATGGTGCGCAAGCCTTTTTTCATCTTGCCCACCTTGACGACAGGACCCTCGTTGAGGGTGAAGGTATAGGCGTCTTTCTTCTCGGTCTTGCTGGCAATATCGTAAACCTTGTTTTGATAGATGATGTGATTCTGAGCGATGCCGATGAGCCAGTCACCCGTAGCATCGTCGCGCCAATAGGTATCGACAATGCCCTCAGGCAGTTGGTCGGCAGGGTGGATGTTCGGCACTAACCAGCCGTTCGGCTCTACCATGCTGATGGATTTTGCATCCAGTGGCACTGGCTCGAATATCATCTTGAAATCGAGAGTATCGGCAGGCATGATGTATTGTTCGCCTCGTGTCAGCACCGTGACATCCTTCAGGGGGTATTGCTTCTCATCGACCTGCAGGAAACAATCGTTCACCTTGATCCATTGGCCAGTCATGTAATTGACATGTATCGACAGCTCGGTACGATCGTCGTACATCGCCACTTTTGTCACATGGATGAGGGTCGTGTTGGCATGGGCCGTCACAGGATTGTCCCAAACCGTTTTCTGAACCTGGGCATTAAGGGTGCAAAGAAGTCCGAGGACACCAAGAAGGAAGAAGACGCTTTTCTTCATCTTTTCGAAAAAAGGATTTTTAGTTAAACATGAGACCTTATTCTGCCATTGCGGTTGCTATGTTTTACTTGTTGTAGCACTCGAAGATGGCATTTACGGTGTCGCGCGACATCTTCTTGGTGAACAAGCTCACAATCCATACCACCACAAAACCGCCTACCATGGCAATGGCACCGCAGTTGATGGGGTTGATGGGGTTGCCCAACAGCATGTTGGCCACCGTCAGACCGACACCCCAAACGAAGCAAGCCCACACGGAGGCTGTAGTGGTTCCACGCCAATAGAGTCCCAACATGAAGGGAGCGAGGAATGCACCTGCCAGAGCTCCCCACGAGATGCCCATGAGTTGGGCGATGAAGGTGGGTGGATTGAGGGCTATTAAGAGTGAAATGACGATGAAGAACATAATGAGCACTCGCATCACCACTACCTTGCGACGTTCAATCTTCTCAGCCACAATATCATCGATGGTACCGTCTTCCACTTCACCAGGAGCCGACTTCTTATCGCGGTAAATCAAGTCGAGAGTCATCGTGGAAGAAGAGGTGAGCACCAATGAGGCCAATGTAGACATGGAGGCACTCAAAACAAGGAGAACCACAAGGGCGATGAGCACATCGGGCAAAGTAACCAACATGGCTGGAACGATGGAGTCAAAGGCAATCTTACCGGTCGCTTCATTGATAACGGGGTCATACAGTCGGCCAAAACCTCCAAGGAAATAACAGCCACCAGCCACGATGAAGGCGAAGATGGTGGAGATGATGGTGCCGCGCTTGATGGCACTCTCGTCAGTAATAGAGTAAAACTTGCCCACCATCTGAGGCAGACCCATCGTGCCAAGCGACGTCAGGACTATCACACCAAGCAGCCCCCACGGATCAGGGCCGAACCACGAGGCGAAACCACCATTCACGGAAGGGTCGGCATCTGATGGAATCATTGCAAGCTTCTCGACAGCCGTTGTCAATCCGCCTTGTGCATTCAGCACAGCAAGAATCACCGCCACAATACCAAAGAGCATGATGATGCCCTGGATGAAGTCGTTCATGGCCGTAGCTTTGTAGCCACCTATAATAACATAGACAGCCGTGAGGATGGACATGATAATCACACAATACTCGTAAGGAATCTCAAAACCCATCTCAAAGAGGCGCGAGATACCGCTATAGACGCCTGCAGTATAGGGAATCAGGAACACGAAGGCGATGACTGAAGCCACTACACGCAAGCCCTGATCATTGAAACGTGTACCGAAGAAGTCGGGCATCGTGCGCGACTCAATGTGCTGCGTCATCAGTTTGGTGCGACGACCTAAAAGAATCCACGCCAACAACGAACCGATGACTGCATTTCCAATACCAATCCACGCACTGGAGAGACCATATTTCCAACCAAACTGTCCGGCATAGCCCACGAAGACCACTGCCGAGAAATAACTTGTTCCGAAGGCGAACGCGGTGAGCCAAGGACCCACAGCACGACCGCCAAGCACGAAACCGTCAACACTTCTGGCCTGCTTGCGCGAGTATAAACCTACACCCACCATCACGACCAGGAATATCAATGTAAGAATTATTTTGATAAACATTTTTCCTTTATATTTTTATGATGGCATCCTTTTTCCGGATGATTCCATCGATTCATATTTAGAAGGCCACTTGTATCTGGGATTGCAGCCAATTATAGTCTTTGCCAATCTGGTCGCCACAGAAGCAGCGCGTGTATTGCACCTGGAAACGGCATTTTTTGTAGAACCAATACTGGAGTCCGATGGTGGTATTGGTTTGATCCCATCCATCAACACCGGTATTGCGGTCGTACGTCTCACCACTGGCAACGACATCCCAGCCTTTTGCCAGCGGAACGCATGCTGTGAGATAACCGCCTCGGCTGCCCACGTTGCCATCCTTACCTCCCAGCCATTCGGCTCGAAGACTGACGGGGCGTGCTTCCTTGTATTTGCCAGGAGCGAAACTGCCTGTTTTCCATTCGGCACCTACGCTGTAGCGGTCGCGCGTATAATCGTCACCCTTTTCGATTTCGGGGTTCCAAGCCGCTGTACCCACAGCATTTCCTGTGCCTTTCTGCCCTGTGACCACGATGCGCAAGCCATCTACGGGTCGCACATCTAGTCGCGCGATGAGGTCTTTCTTGTTGTTTCCATCGCGTCGGTTGATGCCCTGTCCGTTCATCACGGCCAGTTCATAATACAGATGGTCGTCCAACACGGTACCGTAGAGCATTGCACCCATGTCGCGGCCATAGTTCACTCCATTCAATGGGTCGGGACCTTCGCCTGCCAGATAGAGGACGGCCTGCGAATAAACGTCTATCAGCTCAAGCATGGTGGGCGAGAGCGGATTCTCCAAAGAATAAGAGTGTTTGAATTGTCCAACTCTGACTGTCAAGGATTTGTCATTGGAGAGTCGGTAGTCGGTGTAGAATTCCTGCACGACACTAGAGAAATCATGCATGAAGAGGAATGACCAACGGTCGGTGATGCGGGCTTTTGCCCAAAGCAATGTGCGCTTCAAATTGAAGTCGTTGCGCTGCGTACTGTTGGCATCTTGCCAAGAATAACCTCCTTGGGCATAGCCATTGAAAGTGATGCGTGACGTGAAATCTTTCATCCAATCGATGTCAGAGTCACTTTTTTGTTGGCCCATGGCGGCATGGCTGCTGAAGACAGCTAATGCTACAGCTAGTGTAGCCATTTTGAAGTTTTGTTTTCGCATAAAAAATAATTTTGCATTGGTTTAAGAAAAAAGTTCTGCAAATGTAATCATAATTTACCGTTTAAACGACTATTTGACACTTTTTTTCTCGATTTCCTTCAACTTTCGCGCATTTTCGGCACATTTACTTTGAATTTACTACCAATCTCGGCCGTTTTTGCAAGGCTAAGAGTCAAATTGAAACCGAAAAAATGCAAAGTCGGTTTGGCAAACTCGTTCGTTTTTAAAAATAATAACATTTTAATACCGAAAGAATTGCACTTCATATTCTTTTTTTTCGTACCTTTGCAAATGAATCAGAAAAAAACGATTCGAGGTTAACACGATATCAAAATCATGAACTTAAATAATAATTTGTAGTTATGGCATTTTTAACCAACGACAAACTGGTCATCGTCGGCGCAGCTGGCATGATCGGAAGCAACATGGCCCAATCTGCATTGATGATGGGCCTTACTAGCAATCTGTGTCTCTACGACGTATTCTCACCTGAAGGCGTGGCCGAGGAAATGCGTCAGAGTGGCTTCGACGAAGCCACCATTACTGCCACCACCGATGCCGAAGAGGCTTTCCGTGGTGCCAAGTACATCATTTCTTCTGGCGGTGCTCCCCGTAAGGAAGGCATGACACGTGAGGATCTGCTGGCTGGCAACTGCAAGATTGCAGAGGAACTGGGCAAGAACATTCAGAAGTACTGCCCCGATGTGAAGCATGTGGTCATCATCTTCAACCCTGCCGACCTCACAGGTTTGGTGACATTGCTTTATAGCGGTTTGAAACCAGGTCAGGTAACAACTCTTGCTGGTCTCGACACCACTCGTCTGCAAAGTGCTTTGGCTAAGAAGTTCGGTGTGATGCAGAGCGAAATCAAGGGCTGTGCCACCTATGGTGGACATGGTGAGCAGATGGCTGTCTTCGGAAGCCATGTGGAGATTGCTGGTCGCAAGTTGACTGACATCATCGGAACTGACGAATTCCCTGCTGAAGAGTGGGAGCAGATGAAGAAGGACGTGACCCAAGGTGGTGCCGCCATCATCAAGTTGCGCGGTCGCAGTTCATTCCAGAGCCCGTCGTATCTCTCAGTCGAGATGATTCGTTCGGCTATGGGTGGTGAGCCTTTCCGCTTCCCTGTGGGTACCTATGTGAAGACTGACAAGTACGACCACATTATGATGGCCATGAAGACTACGCTCGACAAGGATGGCGCACACTTCGAAGTGCCTCAAGGAACTGCCGAGGAGAACGCCAAGCTTGACCAAAGCTATGAGCACCTTTGCAAGATGCGCGATGAGCTCGTAACGCTCAACATCGTGCCGCCCATCTCTGAATGGAGCAAGATCAATCCGAATCTCTAATCCGTCGAGACGTCGGACAAACAAAGAAGGCTTTAAAGGACGCATGTCTTTTAAAGCCTTTTATCGTTAAAATGTTTGTTATTATAGAATATTTTGCTATCTTTGCAAACATAAATGAACTTAAAAACAAAAAAGCAATGAAAAAACTATTAACCTGCATCTGTCTGGCCTTGTTAACCAACATCTCAGCTATGGCCACCGCACTGGAAAACAACGGAGAATACTACATCTGGTTGAACATCTACGAGAAACTTCTAGGCTCGAATGAGGCTGGTAATGGTCCTGCCTTGTCGGCCTACGGAACAAAATCCGACGGCTATGTCTTCGTGGCAGAAGACTCTGGAAAGAGCGGCTATGTGCTGTTGCGCCAAAAGAGTAGCGGCAAGTACTTGGCTGCCAGTAGTGCCAATAACTGGAGCGTCACACTGGAGTCAAAGTCTACTGCCGACCGCTTCTGCTGGCAGACCGAAGAGGGTACCTATGTTTATATCATTAACAAGAAGAGCGGCAAATATCTTGGCATCGATGGCGCCAACAAAGGTAGCAACTACGTCAGCGTCTATTACGACAAACCGAAAGGCAGCCACTCGCAATACTCCATTATCCCCGCCACAGGCAACAACTGGGATGAGGCTCGTCAGGCTTACGAGTCGGGTGTATATACCAATGCACAAGGTGTGAGCGAGATTGACTACTGCCAACTGAACGGCAAGACGATTGACCGCAGTGATGCTATCGACATCCATATCACCGCCAACGACAATCCTATGCTGAATGGCAGCAAGGTGAATCTGGGTAGCGACCGCACATGGCTCATCATCGACAATATCGTTCCAAGTAAGGTCATCAGCGACTACCTGCAATATGTCACCATCAATGGCAAGGCTGCCAAGAACGGCAGCAACTGCCGTGTGGCCATCTACTTGAACGGTGCTGCCGTGATTCCTACCCCGAGTATAATAATGGACTGCGATGGTACTGACGGTTCGTTCACCTTGAAGGTGGGCAACTACAGCAACCTTGGCGAGCTGAATAACACCATGAAGAGTTTCACCTTGCGTCGTGGTTATATGGCAACATTGGCTTCAGGCACCAACGGTAGCGGACATAGTCATGTCTACGTGGCAGACCACAGCGACCTAGATATCACCCTGCCGGAAGCACTCAACCTTCGCGTATCATCTGTCAACATCAAACCTTGGCAGTACCTCTCGAAGAAGGGATGGGGCGACACGGGTGGAGCCACAAAAGGTCCACAGCTAAGGGCTACTTGGTATTGGGCATGGAATGCAGATTACAACTCTACCACTGACATGGAATATGTTCCTTGCCGTCAGCACCGTTGGTGGCCAGGGGCCGACCTGGTTAACAGCAAGACTGCTACCGCATCGCTTTCGTTGAACGAGCCTGAGCACGCTGAACAACATACCAGCGACAAATGCTCTTGTGGTGGTACTATTGACTCTTGGACAGCTTACGGAATCAACAAGGACTTCCAAGCTGGAGGTGGTCGTATCGGTTCTCCACAGCCCACTGATTTCAGCTATCTGACACAGTACTTCAAGTATATCGATGAGAATAACAACGAATCGCGCTGTGATTTTGCCGTCACACATGCCTATTGGGACATCGGCAGCCGAGATGCGAACTCCTATGCAACATATGTGACTGACCAGTGCTGGACCATTTGGAACAATACCAAGCGGCCTGTATGGCTCACAGAGATGGAGGTCGGTGCATCATGGTTTAGCAACACGGATAGTAAAATCAACAGTTATGATGCTGCTCGCAACTATCTCCAAGTGCTGTTACAGAAACTGGAAGAATGCGATTACATTGAGCGTTACGCCATCTACTCCTTCGATTTTTGGCGCAATAAGATGTTCTATGACGATGGTGGCATTACCCCTGCTGGACAAGTTTATCGCGATCACAGATCCACTTTTGCCTATCATGCCAGTAAGGTCAAGGATCCTGTCTGGTGGAGACCTAGTGTGCAGAAACCGACACTGCAGTTTGAAACTTCAGGTAATAACATTATTATCCTCATTGGCAACCCCAACGGAGATATTGCTGAAGAACTGGTGCTGGAACGCAAGACCAGTGGTGGCAGTTGGGAGATTCTGACCACTATTTCGGAACGTTCAAAATTAGATCCCACTACCGTACGCTACACGATTTCAACTGACGATATCGACCGCACTGGCGATTCTTTCCGTGTCACTGTCAACACACTTTATGGTGGTTCGGCCACTAGCGAGGAGATGAAATTGGGTTACATCAGCAATCCTGAGATCGTGGCAGAGAGCAAGAGTAACATACCGGGATGGACCTGTGAGCGAAGTGCACAAAACGGTTACACCAAGGCTGATAATGGCGACACCTATTTCGAGGTGTGGAATCCAACTGCTGGTAATATGGGGTTCAACTATTACCAAGACCTAGGTGCACTGCCTCCAGGCGTCTATGAGTTGTCAGCTGTGTGCTTCAATTCGTCTAATAAAGAGAGCGGAGCATACGTCAATGGCAACGTGGGTCTCTATGCTCAGGCTGAAGGTGTGGAATACTACGCTCCTGTGACCACCGACTCGGAGATTGACTACAACAACGCAACGGTCATTTCGCAGATTCTCGTCAGGAATGGGACTATGCGCATCGGCATCAAGAACCAAGGGTCTATGACTGCCCGTTGGGCTGGTGCTGACAACTTTGAACTGAAGTACTTGGGCACAGAAGAGGATGTGCTCACTCAAGGTGGCGACAAATTCGTCAAGGAGAAACTTTTGGAGCGTGACGAGCAACTGACAGCCTTGTTCACCGATTTGGACGATGGACAGAAGGACGCCTCGGTGCTCATTGTGAATCCCGACTGCAACCGTGGAGGCGACCGCGAAGAATACTATTACTTTGGATGGACAATAGAGAATCAGGGTATAAACAGCGGACAAGCTTGGGATGGAAACAACAATAACACGTATTGGGACAAGTGGAACAGTGGTTCTCTGTCATCATCTATGGAGCAGACCATTGGCTATCTTCCTAACGGTGAGTACGAGGTCAGTGCTTTGCTGCGTTGCTCTACAGGACAGACCATTACATTCAGTGCCACCCACAACGGAGATACCTATACTAAGACTCTCACTGGTATCGGAGATCAGTCGCCGAGTGGGTCAGAGTATCAGCGTGGTTGGCAGAAAGTGACGTTACCATCGTTTACTGCTCTCAGTGGCGATCAGCTTGTCATTAGCGCCTCCATCGATGCTCAGGTCACCACCTGGTGGAGTGCTGACCACTTCACTCTGACGTGGAAGCCTTCAAGCATTACCGTAGGTGTCAGCAACCTTGAAAGCCAAGCCCCGACAGATGACATCATCTACGATCTGCAAGGACGTCGCATCAAGACACCTTCCGCAAATGGAATCTATATCCGCAACGGCAAGAAACATGTCAAATAGGCGGTGATTCTCCTGCGTGAGAAAATATAAAACACAAAAATGGAACTGATCAAAGACAAACAATTTGGTGGTGAACGACCGCTTTTCGCTCGACACGATCTACGATTAGAGAACGTCACCATCATAGATGGCGAATCGGCCATCAAACAATGCCAGAACATCGAGGCCACTGGCTGCCATTTCTATGGCAAATACCCATTGTGGCACATCGATGGAGCACGAGTCAACGACTGCTATTTCGCACCTGGCTCGCGCTCTGCCATCTGGTATACCAACGACTTACGAATGAGCGACTGCGTTATCGATGGTCCCAAGTTCTTTCGCGAGATGAACAATGTGGAACTCGAGAACGTGGTGATCAACGATGCGGATGAAGTATTCTGGCGCGTCAATGGATTGAGACTGAAGAACGTGAAACTCCACGACGGAACCTACCCTTTTATGTTTTCCCAAAATATCTACGTAGACGGACTCGAGAGTGATTCGAAATACGTGTTCCAATACTGCAAGAATGTGGAGATACACCACGCTAATATTGTCACGAAAGACTCCTTCTGGGAATGCGAGAACATCACCATTTACGACTCAGTGCTCGATGGAGAATACCTCGCGTGGCACTCCAAGAACGTCCGACTCGTGAACTGCCATCTTGCAGGTGAGCAACTGTTATGCTATACCGAAGACCTTGTACTCGAGAACTGCACCTTCGATGCAGCTTCCGACCGCATCTTCGAATATTCTACTGTTGAGGCCGACATCCGAGGACGAATCGAGAACATCAAGAACCCCACAAGTGGTCATATTATTGCTGATGAAATAGGCAGCGTCACGATCGACGAAAACATCCGGCAACCAGCCAACTGCATCATCAAAACCCGACAAGCACCCTTAACCTAATTCAATATATTATGTACGATTTCGACGAACTCGTTGACAGAAGAAATACCAATTCCTACAAATGGGACGAGCACAACGACCCAGATATCATACCGCTTTGGGTGGCCGACATGGACTTCAAGGCTGCTCCTTGTATCACAAAAGCCCTCGAAAAACGAATACGACATGGTGTCTTCGGCTATACCTTTGTGCCTGATTCCTATTATGAAGCTGTCATCAACTGGTTTAACCAACGGCACGGATGGACCATTCAGCGTCCTTGGATGCTCTATACCACAGGCGTCGTGCCAGCTATCTCGGCCGTCATCAAGGCGCTTACGCAACCCGGCGATGCTGTCCTCATCCAATCGCCCGTTTACAATTGTTTCTTCTCCAGCATCCGAAACAATCAATGCCACATTGTTGAATCGCCGTTGAAAGTTATAGATATACACCAAACACCCGAATCTTTCACCTACGAAACCGACTGGGAGGACTTCGAGAAAAAGTGTGCCGACCCACGCGTGAAACTCTTCTTGCTTTGTAATCCTCACAACCCTGCTGGACGTGTGTGGACGCCACAAGAGTTAGAACGCATGAACGACATCTGTTTGCGTCATGGTGTGCGAGTCATAGCCGACGAAATCCATTGTGAACTCGTCATGCCCGGCTATCGTTACACGCCTTATGCCAGCATCTCGCAAGCGTGCCTCGACAACAGCATTACCTGCAGTTCGGCATCAAAGTCGTTCAATATCGCAGGCCTTCAGATGGCTCATATTATTTCCAATGATCCTAAGACTCGACAACTCATCGACCGCGCCATCAACATCAATGAAATCTGCGATGTCAATCCCTTCGCTCCTATCGCACAACAGGCGGCTTACAACGAAGGCGGCGAATGGCTCGACCAACTCTGCGACTATCTTTATAATAATAAGGTAGCACTCTGCCAATACTTCGCAAGCGAGCTGCCAGAACTCAAAGTTGCCCGACTCGAAGGAACCTATCTCGTTTGGGTCAACATTCGGGCAACCGGCCTCTCTTCCGACGAGCTCACTCAACGTCTGCTCAACGAAGGAAAAGTGCAAGTGAACAGCGGAACTATGTACGGAGTAAAAACTGGCGAGGGATTCATTCGCATCAACATCGCTTGCCCTCGCAGCCAACTCATGGAAGGACTTCGACGTATCAAACAAACAATTGAGAAGCTATAAGGAAGTAAAACTATTGAGTTCCTAAAGCATAAAAAAAACAGCTATTCCCATTGATGGCCTTTGACGAGCTCATTGCATAGCTTTGACCGTCTCATTTGTGGTCTTTGAGGGCGTCATTTGTGGCCTTTGACAAAACCAAATTGATGCTTCATGCTTGTAGGGTCAACCGAGCTGTATGGTTGGCATGTTTAAAGCCCTACAAGAAGACGGTTTGCAACACTTTGGAAGTGGCACCTGAACGGCTCTCGACATAGTTTCCAGCCGCCTGAGCACATTGAGTACGTAGTTGCTGGTCGTTCTTCAACTGTTGCATCTGACGTTCGAAATCGTCGTAGTCGCGTATTTCGAGTCCTCCACCACATGATTTGAGGTCTGCAGCTTCTTGGAAACGCTGATTATTCGGACCAAAGAAGACGGGAACGTTCCATACGGCGGCTTCGAGAAGGTTGTGAATACCCACTCCAAAACCTCCGCCCACATAAGCAACCTGTGCATACCGATAGATACTGGAAAGAAGTCCGAAGGTGTCGATAATGAGCACTTCAGTATCTTCAGCAACAGTCGTGCTATCTGCGAGTTGAGTGTATCGTGCGACCTTTCGGTCTTGCAGTAGGTTCTCCATCTGTCGGAGATGGCTCTCGCCAATGACATGCGGTGCGATGATGAGTTTCCAGTCGCGATGGTTGTTGAAGTAGCGAATGAAGATTTCCTCGTCGGGTGGCCACGAGGAACCAGCAACAAACACTTTTGGGGTTGGTTGTTGCAGGAAAGCCTCTACGATAGGCAATTGCTTGGCGGCCTCCTTGATTTGCAACACGCGGTCGAAGCGAGTGTCGCCTACAACATCTACATCATTGATGCCCAATGTAGAAAGCAACTGGCGGCTCTCCTCGTTCTGTACGAAGAAACGAGTGAAACACTTGAGTACTCGTCCATACTGCGATCCGTACCAACGGAAGAACACCTGGTCAGGGCGGAAGATGGAAGAGACACTATATACGGGTACATTGCGATGCTTGAGAATGTGCAGATAGTTGTACCAAAACTCGTACTTGATGAAGAACGCCATCTCGGGTTTGATGGCCCGCAAGAAGCGACGCGCATTGCGGATAGTGTCGAGGGGCAGGTAAGTGATGATGTCGGCACCTTGGTAGTTCTTGCGTACCTCATAGCCAGAAGGGGAGAAGAATGTGAGCAGAATCTTGTATTCCGGGTGCTCACGACGCAACTGCTCCATTAACGGGCGTCCCTGCTCGAACTCACCAAGCGAGGCAGCGTGAAACCAAACATAATGGGCATTAGGGTCCACATTGGCCTTGAGTTGGCGGATCGCATTGCGTTCGCCTCGCCACATGGTTCGCACCTTCTTGTTGAAAAGGCTTGCGATGGCGACTCCGAAGAGATACAGATAAATGACTACTTGATACACAATGAAAAGGGATTATGAATTAAGCACTTCAATGGCTCGACGCATACGACGGAGGGTTTCATCCTTGCCGAGGAACGCTGAGATGTCGAACATACCGGGGCCTTTGCCCTCACCGACGAGTGTGAGTCGCCAAGCATTCATCACATTGCCGAGTTTGTATTCTTTCTTTTCCACCCATTCGTGGACAACACGCTCTTGGTTCTCAAGTGAGAAGTCGTCGAGTCCTTCGAGCAAGGTTGCCAATTCGGCCATCACTTGCGGAGAGTCCTCCTTCCAACGTTTCTTGACCGTCTTCTCATCATATTGTGTAGGCGGAATGAAGAAGAAAGAGCATAGAGGCCACAACTCCTTGACAAACGACACGCGATCCTTCATCATACGTACGACTTCCTTGATGCGCTCCATGGACTCCTCCACACCATTATTAGCCACGATAGGGGCGAACAATTGGGCAATCTCCTCTTTCGACTTCTTCAAGATGTACTCGTGGTTGAACCAGATGCCTTTCTGATAGTCAAACTTGGCACCTGCCTTCGAACAACGCGAGATGTCGAAAGCCTCAACCAACTCATCGAGTGTGAAAAGTTCCTGCTCGGTACCGGGATTCCATCCCAACAGAGCAAGGAAATTGATGACAGCCTCAGGGAAATAGCCGCTTTCGCGATAACCACTGCTCACCTCACCCGTTTTCGGATCGTGCCACTCGAGAGGGAACACAGGGAATCCCAGACGGTCGCCGTCGCGCTTGGAAAGTTTGCCTTTTCCTTCGGGCTTGAGCAACAAGGGGAGATGGGCAAAACTTGGCATGGTATCACTCCATCCGAAAGCTTCGTAGAGCAGTACATGGAGCGGTGCAGAGGGCAACCACTCTTCGCCACGAATGACATGGGAAATCTCCATCAAATGGTCATCGACAATGTTCGCCAAATGGTAGGTAGGCAGTTCGTCGGCGCTCTTATATAGCACCTTGTCGTCGATGATGTCGCTCTTCACGCGCACCTCACCACGAATCATGTCATTGACAAGCACCTCGCGTCCCGGCTCGACCTTGAAACGCACCACATATTGTTGGCCGTCATCAATCAATTGGCGTACCTCTGCGGGTGTCATGGTCAGCGAATTACGCATTCCCATACGCGTCTTGGCATCGTATTGGAAGTTCTGTATTTCAGCTCGTTTCTGTTCCAGTTCCTCAGGAGTGTCGAAAGCGATATAAGCACGTCCAGCGGCAAGCAGTTGCTCCACGTACTTCTTGTAGATGTCGCGACGCTCACTTTGACGATAAGGACCATACTGGCCACCAAACGACACGCCCTCATCGAACTGAATGCCCAACCAGTGGAACGATTCGATGATGTATTCCTCGGCACCTGGCACAAAACGAGTGGAGTCGGTGTCCTCGATTCTGAACACCAGATCACCGTTGTGCTTGCGAGCAAAGAGATAGTTGAACAAAGCTGTTCGGACACCGCCGATATGCAACGCCCCCGTGGGACTTGGTGCAAAACGCACCCTAACTTTTCTTTCCATGAATACTTTTTTCTTAATTTTTGTGCAAAATTACAACTTTTTTTTGAGTTTTGCATATTTTTTTCGTATTTTCGCAATCTAAACAACAAAGAGTATGGATTATTTCGATCAATCAGAAGGCCATCGCCTCAGAAGCATATTGACCCGCACGTGCATCGTCCTTGTGACTGTGGCGCTTATCGTGTGGTTCCTCCCGCGAAACGAGGAGAAACTATTCAATTACGATGTGGGCAAACCTTGGATGTACAGTTCCCTCATCGCGAAGTTCGATTTCCCCATCTACAAGAGCGACGAAGTCATCCAACACGAACAAGACTCGTTGTTGAGCATCTTCCAGCCCTATTTCAACTACGACAAGGAGATAGAGAAACAGCAGGTAGGAAAGTTTCTCATCGACTATCGCGATGGAATCCCCGGCTTGTCGGCCGACTACAAAGCAACCATTGCCGACCGCCTTCATCGCCTTTATCAGATGGGTATCATGAATCCACCTGAATACAATCTCATCTACAAAGACACCACAAAACAGGTGCGCGTGGTCAACGGAAAGACTGCACAGAGCATCACTATCAACTGCATCTACTCTACCCTTTCCGCCTACGAACTACTCTTGTCAGATGAAAAATTGGCTCCACAGCGTTCCATTCTGCAAAAATGCAACCTCAACGAATACATCGAACCCAACCTGATCTACGACAAAGCACGAAGCGAGGCAGAACGCGATGAATTGCTCAGTCTTGTGGCACCCGCCAGTGGATACGTGATGTCCGGACAAAAAATCATTGATCGTGGCGACATTGTCGACGCATACACTTACCGCGTGCTAGAATCTTTTGAGAAGGAGACGATACGCCGCAACAGCAACCAGAACGAAATCACCAGCACGGTGCTCGGGCAAATCATATACGTCGGCATCATGGTCGTCCTCTTCACTATCTATTTGGCCCTTTTCCGTCGCGACTATTTCGACAAGCCACGCTCCATCATGATGCTCTATTCAATGATCACCGTGTTTCCAATACTCGTTTCGCTCATGATACGCTATAACCATTTCAGCGTCTATATCATACCGTTTGCATTGACTCCCATCTTCATCCGCGTGTTCATGGACTCTCGAACGGCCTTCACGACACACACCATAATGGTACTGCTCTGTGCAGTTGCCGTGAAATACCAATACGAATTCATCATCGTACAGATGGTAGCAGGCTTCGTAGCCGTCTATTCACTTCGAGAGCTGTCGCAACGAGCCCAACTGTTCAAGACCGCAATGCTCGTCATGCTCGCCTCTGCAGCCATCTACTTGGCATTGCAACTCATCCAAGACAACGAATTCCTGTCTCTCGACAGAGACATGTACATCTATATCTTGATGAATGGTGTGCTGCTGCTGTTAGCCTACCCGTTGATGTATCTCATTGAGAAGACCTTCGGTTTTACCAGCAATGTCACGCTCTTCGAGCTTTCCAACACCAACAAGGGGTTGCTTCGCAACCTCAGCGAGATTGCTCCAGGCACATTCCAACACGCTATAACGGTGGGAAACCTCGCCTCCGAGATTGCCAACAAAATTGAAGCCAACAGTTTGCTCGTCCGTACTGGAGCACTCTATCACGACATTGGCAAGATGGCCAATCCTGTGTTCTTCACCGAGAACCAGGCAGGCGTGAATCCTCACGAGAAGATGAAGTCTGTCGAGAGTGCACGAATCATCACCAGCCATGTCACCGAAGGCATCAAACTCGCCGAGAAGGCCAACCTTCCTGGCATCATCAAGAACTTCATCCTCACCCACCACGGCACCGGAATGGCACGCTATTTCTATGTCAAGGAGCAGAACGCCCATCCCAATGAAGTCATCGACAAAGAGCCGTTCATGTATCCAGGTCCCAATCCATTCACGCGCGAACAGGCCATTCTGATGATGGCCGATGCCGTGGAAGCGGCCAGCCGCTCACTCAAAGAGTACACGGAAGAAAGCATCTCCTCGTTGGTGAACCGAATCATCGACGAGCAAGTGACCAATGGCTATTTCAAGGAATGCCCCATCACCTTCAGAGACATTGCCCAAGCCAAGCTTGTGCTCATCGAACGCTTGAAATCCATCTACCACACGCGTATTCAATATCCTGAACTCAACAAGGAGAACAAGGAGAAAACCAATAAGAAGGAAGGACGACGCAAATCAAAGTGAATTCTCCCTTTCATCTTTGCCCTATCAACACAAGCCCTTTGTACCACGAGTGCAAGGGGCTTTATGCGTTTTACAAAAATCAAAAAGTTTTAACCAACGTTTTGCACAAACCAACCGCATTTTGTGCAAAAACTATGCACAAAACGTATGAAATGTGCAACAAATGATGGTTTTTTAGTTAATAGATATTAAAACGTAGAACAATTTTGGGGAAATTTCGAACAATCGGCGTAATTTTGCACCCGATTTTCAAACCAATTAATATTCAAATGATGAAAAAAATCGCTTTGGCCTTTGTGGCCATTCTGTTCTCAGGAAACGCATTTGCTGGCGGCATCCTGACAAACACCAACCAGAACATCGCTTTCAACCGTAATATGGCGCGCGACGGCATTATTGGGATTGATGGAGTGTATAGCAACCCCGCAGGTGTTGTCTTTATGGACAACGGATTCCATCTCTCCGTGAACTGGCAGATGGCATTCCAGACCCGTACCATTTCGACCACCAACCCTGATTTCGCACTGGGCATGAACAACAACGGCAACACCACCAAGGAGTTCAAGGGTGAGGCCAATGTGCCGTTCATTCCCTCCCTCCAAGCCGCCTACAACACAGATTGTTGGAGTCTGCAAACCAACATCGCCATTACTGGTGGTGGCGGAAAATGTGAGTTCTCAGAAGGAATCGGTTCCTTTGAGAGCGCAATGGGTGCCATTGCCAATCAGCTGCAGCCCCTGGGAACCACAGGATATGATGCTGATTGCTTCATGAGCGGCAAGCAGTACTACATCGGCGTCTCTCTGGGTGCAGCCTACAAACTGACCGACAACTTCTCCGTCTTCGGAGGTGCCCGTCTGCTGGTAGGTTCAGCCTCATACAAAGCCCGTATGAATAACATGATGGTGAACACAGCTGCTGGAGCCGTTCCCTTCGGCGACTTCCTCGACAATGCCAACGCAAGGATTGCTGGTGGTATTGCCCAATATGCAGAGGGTATCAGTCAGATAGAGGCAGGTATCGCACAGTATAAGGCAGCAGGTGCTCCAGTACCCGAGGATCTCACCGCCAAGCTGACTGCTGCACAAGCCGCCAAGGCGCAGCTGGAAGGCTCGCAGAAGAGCCTGCAGACGCTCGAGACCTATCGCGAGGGTGTGAGCATGATGTCCGACCAAAAGGGGTTGGGTATTGCTCCTATCATTGGTCTTGACTATAAGGTAGGTGCTTTCAACTTCGGTGCCAAATACGAGTTCAAGACACGCATGCGTATGAAGAACAATTCCACCGTGAAGGAAGCCCACCAGATTGCGGCTTTGAACAAATACCGCGATGGTAGCAGCGTTCCTGAGGACCAACCGGCACTCTTCACCGTTGGTGGTCAGTGGTCGGTGACTCCCACTGTGCGCGTTATGGCCGGCTATCACCTCTTCTTCGACAAGTCAGCACATTGGTACAACCACGATGAGGATAAGCTCGATGGTAACACATGGGAGTACAATGGCGGTGCTGAATGGGATGCAACCGACAAACTGTTGTTGAGCGCTGGTTTCCAGAAGACGAACTACGGACTGTCTGACGAGTATATGAACGACATGTCGTTCGTAGTGAGCAGCTACACCTATGGATTGGGTCTCCGTTACAAAGTCAGTGAAAAGGTGAAAGTGAACGTCGCTTATTTCCAGACCAACTACGACACCTACAAGCAGGATGTGACACCCGTTGTCACCAATGCCACCACGCATAACGACTATACCCGCACCAACCGTGTGTTGGGAGTGGGCGTGGACATCACCCTGTAAACAACAAAACACATCCATACAAGGAAGAAGGCTATGCAGACAAGACGCTGCATAGCCTTTTTTCATATCCTATTGTCAAGAAACCAACACCTCAAAGCGGGTCCACATCATAGAAAATCTGGACGGCCGAGTAACGTTTCTCCTGCAACACCTGCCCTTGCGCCATGCGTAGGTATTCGCGCACACGGGGCAAATCGATTCCGTTCTCCAGTTTGATGACAATCTTTCGTATAGCCAATGTCTTCACGCGGGCGACAGCTGGCTTGTCAGGCCCCAGGATGCGCTGTCCGAACCACTGCCTCAACAAACCACCCATATAGACAGCCGCCGACTCCACCACATCTTCGTGGCGATGCTTCAGATAGACATACACCAAGTGGTGAAACGGAGGATAACTGAACATACGCCTTTCTTCGATTAAATCAGTGTAGAAACCGCGCCAGTCGTTAGCCACTACCTGTCGGATGACAGGCATATCGGCATTCTTCGTCTGCAACAACACCAACCCACGCTTTCCCTTCCTACCTGCACGACCAGCAACCTGACTCATCATCATGAATGCGTGTTCGTAGGCTCGGAAGTCGGGGTAGTTCAACATGGAATCTGCATCCAGGATGCCCACCACAGCTACGCGGTCGAAATCCAATCCTTTTGACACCATCTGCGTGCCAATCAGCACGTTGGTCTTGCCTGCAGAGAAATCGCCAATCAACCGCTCATACGCATTGCGTGTGCGAGTGGTATCGAGGTCCATGCGAGCCACGCGAGCCTCAGGAAACAGGTCGCGCACTTGGTCCTCAATCTTCTCCGTCCCATAGCCGCGCCCTTTCAGTTCGGTGCTGCCACAGCATGGGCACTCCGTCGGCACTGCGTAGGTGTAGCCGCAATAGTGGCACGTCATCTGGTTCATGTTCTTATGAAGCGTCAGCGAGACATCGCAGTTCTGGCATTTCGGTACCCAGCCACACACACGACACTCCACCATCGGGGCAAAACCGCGCCGATTCTGAAACAAGATGACCTGCTGACCATCCTGCAAGGCTTGGCGCATCGCCGCCAACAACTGCGGAGAGAACGGGCCGTTCATCATCTTGCGGCGGCGCAGGTCTTTCACATCGACAATGTGGATTTCCGGCAGTTCAATCCCCTTGAAACGAGTGTTGAGCTCCACCAATCCATACTTACCCTGCAGGGCGTTGTAATAGCTTTCCACAGAAGGTGTCGCTGTGCCGAGAAGGACACGTACCCCCTGTTTGGGGAGGATGGAGGGGGCTCCCATTATGATGGCAGCCGACCTTGCATGATAGCGCGGTGCCGGTTCCTGCTGCTTGAAACTCGTTTCGTGCTCCTCATCAACAATTACCAAACCCAGCCGTTGGAAAGGCAGGAACACCGCCGAGCGGGCACCCAGAATCACATCGTAGGGATTTTTCGAGAGCTGCTTCTTCCATATCTCCACGCGCTCGGCATCGCTGTATTTCGAATGGTAGATGCCCAACCGACGATCAAACACCCTACGCAAACGGTCCATCATTTGCACTGTCAGGGCTATCTCAGGCAACAGGTAGAGCACCTGCTTGCCCTCGTCAAGCATCTTCTGGATGAGGTGTATGTATATCTCTGTCTTGCCGCTCGACGTCACGCCATGTAACAACACCACCTGCTTGCGCATCATCTGGAACAGAATCTGGTTGTACGCATCCTGCTGCGCCTCGTTCAGCTGCTTGATGTTCTCGGGGCAAGGCTCTCCACCACTGTTCAACCGCCCCACCTCGCGCTCGTAGAGATAAAGAATCCCCCTGTCCACCAACGCCTTCACATTGGCAGCCGTGCAATGGGCGGTGTTCATCAACTCCTCGCGCGTGATCTCGCGGATGTCTCCGTCCGAATCGGTCGCACTCCCCGACTCCTCCCTCTCACCAACGGCCTCGCTCCATCCCGACAGTTCAAGGTAACAGGCCAACACCTTCTGCTGCGCCTGCGCACGTTGCAACATATCGAACGCGATGTGCAACGACCGTTCGTTGCGATACATTTCGGAAAGTCCCACGCAGGTTTCCGTACGTGGACGCCATCCTTCCTCGGCCTTCAGTCCCGAAGGCAGCGCCGCCTTCATCACCTCGCCGATGGGCGACATATAGTAGTCGCTGATCCATTGCCAGAGCCTCAGTTGCTGGGGCAGAAGAACCGGCTCGACATCGGGCACCGAGGCAATGGCCTTCAGCTCCACCGTCTTCCCGTCTTTCCCCTGCAAAGGCTGAGGAGGCTCGTCGCGCAGTCCCGCCACAAGTCCCGTATAAGTCTTCGACTTGCCCAGCGGCACCACCACACGCATGCCCACGCACAATCCTGCCGCCATCTCGTCGGTGGCGGTATAAGTGAATGTGCCCTCAAGGGGCAGCGGCAATATCACGTCAACGTATTTCACTCTGCAAAATTTCTGCCCACAAATTTACAAATAAAATTCCGAAATGTGCAAAGCGAAGAATTATTTTCTATTAAAAAAGCCACCGAACTCGGGAGAGTTCAATGGCCATGATGATGTCTTCAGTCTTGATGTTCGCGCTCATTCAAGTTCTCTGTGAAAGTCTTGCTCATCTGTTCACTACTCTTACGGAGGCGTGGTGAGAAGACGATGCTGAAGACGATGGCGAGAACGACGAAGGCTCCGAGTATGCTGCCCCAGTGTACAGTTTTGTAAAGGATATAACTGACGAAAGCTGCACCAATGGCAAGCCGCAGGAGTTGGAAAGCCACGAGTTTCACACGAGCGAGGCGACTGCTGTTCCAAAGTGCTACGACATCTTCGCTACGACTTCCATAGCGCATTAGTGCCCAAAGGAAGGGGGCGCAAATGATCAAGATAATCAAGGCAGTTACAATGTTGTCCCACGGTGAGGACAAAAGCCCAGCAATGAACGGCTTGCCAAAATAGAGCATCAGGGCGATGATAGCCATGCAGAGCACGCTATAGATGAGGATGATGACGCCCACGCGCTTGAGATAGGCGCGCCAATGACCGTACTGCTCTTCGGTCTCCGCCTCCTCCACATCAGAGGTGTTGCTCTCAATCTTGGCTTGGAAACGCTGGGGCAGCACACGTGCTACTAAACCATAGGCGGGTTCGGCCAAACGAATCATATAGGGTGTAGTGAACGTTGTAAACACCGATACGGCCACCACAATGGGATAAAGGAAGTCGCTGGTCACACCGAGCGATGTGCCGAGAGTGGCCAAAATGAAGGCGAACTCACCAATCTGCGTCAGCGAGAACGAACACTGCATGGCGGTCTTCAACGGCTGTCCGGAAAGAAGGAATCCACCCGTGCTCAATATTGTCTGTCCCAACATGATGGCGGCAATGATGCAAAGAATAGGAACGATGTACTGCACGATGAGCGCCACATCAACCATCATGCCGACTGACACGAAGAAGATGGCGCCAAAGAGGTCTTTGACGGGTGAGACAAGATGTTCTATCTGCTCGGCCTCGACGGTCTCTGCCAAGATGCTACCCATGATGAACGCACCGAAAGCAGCCGAGAAACCCACCGCAGAAGCTATCACCACCATACCGAAACACAGGGCGAGCGCTGTGATAAGCATCGTCTCGTTGCTCATCAGTGATTTCACTTTGCGCAAGAACAGTGGTATGAGGTAGATGCCGACCACGAACCAAAGTACGAGGAAGAATGCGAGCTTCAGAATGGACATAAGCATCTGCGAACCCTCAAACTCCTTGCTGACAGCCAGCGTAGAGAGCATCACCATGAGTACGATGGCCAGGATATCCTCAATGATGAGCACACTGAGCACGAGGCTGGCAAAACGTTTCTGCCGCAGCCCCATGTCATCGAAGGCCTTGAAGATGATGGTCGTGGACGACATGGCCAGCATACCACCCAAATAGATACAGTCCATCTTGCTCCAGCCAAACATTTGGCCGGTAAACATACCGACAAGCATCATGCCCATGATGACAGAGCAGGCAGCGATGATGGGCGCTGCACCCATACGAAGTATTTTTCGGAACGAGAACTCCAATCCGAGGGCGAAGAGCAGGAAGATGACACCTATCTCACTCCATAGGTGGACACCGTGCAGGTCGGTGACACTCGGCATGTACGGCATGTTGGGCGAGGCAATGAAACCTGCCACTATGTATCCTAACACTACAGGCTGCTTCAGTCGCTTGAAGAGCAGCGTCATTGCACCAGCGCAGATGAGAATGAGCGCAAGGTCGGCAATTAGGGGTTCAAGTTCTGACATCGAGACTATTTACAATTAAACTTCGTTTGACTATTTTTATTTCGCTCCACCACCCAATGCAATGTAGAGGGCAATGACGGCTTGAGCGCCTTTGTACATGTTCATGGCCTCACTGAGCTGGGCATTGAGGAGCGTCTCCTGTGCGGTGAGCACTTCGAGATAATTCGACTTACCGTTGTCCATCAACTCGTGGGTTCCCACATAAGCTTCGCGCAGCACATCCACCTGACGATGGTAGTAGGCGTGCTTCTCACGAGCAGCCTGACAGTCAGCCAACGCTTCATTCACTTGGTTGCCAGCATCGATGACGGTCTGCACGTACTTGCGTTTCAGGTCTTCCTGTGTCAACTGGTTGATCTTCAAGTTGGCCTTCAACTTACCACGAGCGAAGATGGGCTGCGTAAGCTGACCAACGGCCGTCCACATCAGTTTTCCAGGGTTGACAATGCCAACCGATCCACTGTTGGTCCACCCACCGGTTCCTGTGAGAGTAATGCTAGGGAAGAAAGCGGCACGTGCGGCCTGCGTGTTATAGAAAGCCTCCTCCATTGCGTGGTTGGCCATTCGGATGTCGGGACGGTTTTCCAGCATAGTAGCAGGAACGCCTATCTGAATGAACTTCGCGTCGAACATCCTTTGTCCAGTGGGAGAGTCGGGCTGCTCAGGCAGAGCAGAACTACCCCACCTGCTGCGTGCAATGTGCTGGGGAGTATTGGCCAACATGCTACAGAGGGCATTCTCCACACTACGGATATTGCGGCGCGTATCGACAATCTGGGTCTTCACGTTGAGATACGACGATTCCATCTGATTGACAGCGGTCGAGAAAATCTTTCCGTTTTCCCATAGCGTCTTCTCCGTCTCCAACGAGGCGTTCCACAAACTATCGGTAGCAGTCAGAATCTCCAACTGACGATCGAGCACTTGCAACATGAAATACTGCTGGGCTGTGGCTGAGACAAGGTTGGCACGAACTGCTTCCTCGCGCACCTGAGCCTGCAACAACACGGCCTTGGCAGCACGTTTCTTGTTGGTGATGCTACCAAACACATCGACATCCATCGACATCTGCAATGGCAAGTTGTAGGTTTTCGATGATGGAAGGTCATCAAACTTAGACCATGTTCCCTGTGGTGAGAAATAGAGTGATGGCAGGTAAGCCAGTTTGGCGGCTGTCAGCGAAGCCTCACTCTTCTCAATGGCGATGCGGGCTGAATTCAAGTCGGTGTTACTAGCCAGCACTTGCTCGATGAGTTGCTGCAGCAGTGGGTCGGTAAAGAACTCGCGCCAAGACAACTGTGCCATTGACGCACCTCCACTAGCCACTACGACGTCCTGTGTCGTACCAAAGACATCAGCTGGAGCTTCACTCTTCTGCTCGTATTTGTTGTAAATGCCGCAGCCCGTGAGCAGGAGTGTGGCGGCTACCATCATTACTAACTTTCTCATATCATTTTTGTTTTTACCTTTATAATATATAGGGGGATTCCTCTGAAGAATTGTCAGTTCTCTATTATAAATCATCCCAAACGGAGCTGGATGGCTTTGACAAGAGGTCTGGAATTTCTTCAACCTCATCATCTTCTTCGTTATCGTTGACAGGCATAGAAGCATCCTGCATCAGGGCTTCATTGTCAAATGGTTCCAACCACTTTGTTTCGGGTTCCAAATATATCTTTTTCATTTTTCTCTCCATTTTCTTGTTTACTTAATAATAACTTTCTTTCCGTCCACGACATAAACGCCCTTCGTAGGCTTCAGTACGCGGCGACCTTGCAAGTCGTAATAAGGACCAACTGGCATCTCAGAACTGTCAATAGTCTGGATGATTGTAGTTTCATCTGCAAAGAAGGCACAGAACCCAGCGGCTCCTTCCACGTTGGCTTCCATGGGCAGGTATACACGACCAGAACCAAGTTCTCCACCTGTCCACTTGTAGAAGCCTACACCATTGCTCTTGTTACTGAGCACATATATAGGAGTGTTGCTGTTCTCACTAGAAGTCAGCTTGTTGCTCACCAAAAGCAGGTTCTTTTCGGGAGCCGGAAGTTCATCGGGTGCGTAAGGAGTCAACAAGGTCAGTTCATAGTTTCCAGATGCGCTGTGGAGCAGATAAGGCTCACCGCCTTTCAGCTGTTTGTCTTCCACTTCTTTCAGCACGGCTTTGCTCCTATCCTCGCCCGGAACAACTTTCGTCACGACGTATGCTTCAACATCTTCGGGAACAGACACATCTTTGTAGGAAACGATGGTCTTCCATTCTGCTGAGCTAATGGCAGTTTTGTATGATGCATAAGGTACGAAGCGGTAGATGCGTGGCATGAAGCACTTAGGAGCTTTCGTTTCGCCAGTTTCTTCGTCTACTGTCGGTTGTTCATCGCCAGATTTCTTGGTGTTGAACGAAGCCATGAACATGTCGAAGGACCCCATATCGAAGGTGCTCTTTTCTTCGGTGGGTTCATCTTCGGTGGGTTCATCGGGATTCTCCTCTTCTTCTTTATTTCCACCCATACCTCCAAACATCTCCATCATGGATTCCATGTCGAACGAGCTGGAAAGCATGATAGTGTTGTTCTTGTCGTCAGGAACCGCTGGGAACTTGATGGTGGCAATATTGTCAGCAATGGTGATAGTAGCCTTTAAGCTATCAACACCTTCTACTTTACTGGTGGTTCCTTCCTTTGTGCCTACCTTCAAACCTGAACTTGGGTTGAACATTTCCATCATTTCATCCATGTTGAATCCACCACCACCAGTGCCTGTAGTACTAGTAGATTGCTGGTCCCCAGTATTGGAAGATTCTTCTTTAACGGAGGCATAAAGATAGAGCGGAGTGTCATTCTCGTCTGTACCTACATTGAGATACCAAGAAGTACCATCCTCTGCCTGTTCAAGAACAACCTCCAGGCCTTTTTTAGAAATAACAGTTGAACTGGGAATCGTTTCCTTATTGGAGTCATCGAACTCAATCTTGCTGCCGTTCTTGCCGCCACCCATCATTGCGTTGTTTTCAACCATCATGTAGTCAGTATAAGTCTTTTCGGCAGTTTCCTTGTCTTCCTTCACTCTCGTGCCGACAAGTACAAGGCGGGTACCTTCTTTCAAATCGTCAAGGCTCGTTGTCAGTTTCCATTCACCATCGTAATAACCAGCGGGGTCAAGGTCTCTCGTCTTCACGATAACCTTGAACTTGCGCTTCATGGTGTAGGACTTCTCCTCGACTTTCGGATCTGCTTGGTCGTCAGCTTCCTGCAGCACCACCTTTACCTTGACGGTAATCTTGGCTTTACCTTCGTTGACACCGACGAGTTCCTTCTTTTCATCATCCCACTTTACAATATCCTCATCGGATGACTTGAAGGTGGCTTCCTTTATCTGGCTGAGGTCAGTAATTTTCACCTCATCATAGTATCCATCATATTTATTAAATAGATTATCTATAGAATAGAGTCCTTTTTCCAATGTATAGTTGGTATAACCCCCATCTACAACTTTCAATGATTTGTTGACATATATCTCTTTATCCTCAACAAGCAATGTCGGGTCATATACAGCCAGGTAATTCATCTCATCAACCTTCCCCGACATTTTCGGTTCTTCGCTGTTATTACCACCCATCATACTGGAGAACATATTTGTATCCTCGGTATTAATCAGTGGTCCGCAAACTACCACGCAGTCTCCAGGACTCAGTTTTGGAATTGGATTAAATTCCATTGTGCCAGTACCGGGATTAGTTAATGTACCACAACCATTGATTACCTTCATCTGACCGTCTTTTGTGCCATCATCAGAGATATAATAGGTCACTTTGTCGGAGGTGCCGAACATGGCAGACAGATCGAAGCCCAAGGAAGACATGTCGAAGGAAGACATGTCGAAGCCCGATTCTTCCATATCTTCCGGATCGAAGTCCATATCATCCATTGAATCTTCAAAACTCATGCCGCTTCCGCTTCCGCCCATCATTTCTCCAAAATCCATGTCGCCGAACATGGCCATCATGCCGGAGTTCACCTTGCTCACTTTGCCCTTGATGTAGTAGTTGACACCTTCTTCCAAGGTAAGTACTACAATATCGTTATCAATTTTAATTTCTCCTGTCTCTGCCAATTCCTTGGCTTCTTTAACAGTTAAAGGATGACGAATAGTACCCAGATCTGCCGTTCTATTATCATCGACAATCACAGTACATTTGGCAGAAGCCTTGTCGTGATAATAGTCCTCTGTGTCCTCTTCCACGTAAGCAGTGATTACCGTAGTGCCACGCTTTTTCAGTGTTATGGCGCCTTGTGCGTTGATTTCTGCTACATCCGGATTACTGCTCTTCCATTTTATTTCAGATTTATCCGCTCCTGTGATAGCGACTTTTTCATTGAAATCATACTCGGCCAAGGGATAATCGCTTACTTTGTTAAAATCATAGTTGTAGTATTCGGGTAACTCTATATTAACAATTTTCTGGGGATCCTCTATCTTCTTGAAGATAGCAAAGCGGGTATCCTTCACCTTATCATCGGGCTTGTTGTTCTTCAGCTCTTTCAGTATCCAAGTGTTGCTGAACATGCTTGCTTCCACGCCTGCGAGATAATCCGTTGAATTTACAGATACTCGCATATATTTGACGCCATCTATGGTGGTCGGCATGAATTCGCACTGTTTGTCTTTGCCGACCTTCAGCCCATCGCTGTCGGCATAGAGATTACCGTCGGTTGCTTCAAGACTGAACCAGCGATCTGTCCCCCATGATAATGACCACTGCAATTTTTCAGGCACTTCGCCCAGAAGTCGGTCCTTGTCGTCATTCAATGTCACTGCCACGGCATCTGGTGCTTTGTCGCCCTTGTCGTTACTCATGGCCATGCCCGTGTTCGTGTCTACAATCGCCACCAAGTCGTTTTTACTGGCGGTGACATTAATTCCGTCAACCAGTTTCCATTTTACATAATTCTTTACTGTTATTTTGTAAAGGGTGAAGTTGTCTTCGGTATTATCACCAATAACAATCAACTTATCCTCGTTTGCGCTCCAACTAAAATAAGCGGGGCCTTGATTACCTTCATAATACAACTTGCCGCTATCTGCACCATAATTATAATCCAGTTTAAACTCATTCGTGGCATCAGTAGAACTATTCGACACGCTGACGCTGTTAGTTGTCAAACTGCCCCAAAGATAATCGCCATTATTTTTTAAAGAGAACGAATTGTAGCCTGGATTTTCTATAGTCCATATTATATTAGCAGGCATGTTTCTTATAACATTATCTTCGTCGATGGCTATTTCTACACCTTTTAAACCATAGGTTTCACCACGGGGTGATAGAGCGAGTTTTTTACTCTGATCTACCAAAAGTACAGTTTCGCCACCTTCTAACTGTGAAAGGTCGGTAACCTTCACACAATCATAATCATAACCATCTGCATGGGCGTTAACAACCCCTGCTAAAAATAGGCATAGCAGCAGGAAAGATTTTAAATAAATAGTTTTTTTCATTTTTCTTCAGATTCTATATTATTGTCTACTTTAGTTATTTCTTCAGCAACTGCTTCTTCTACGCTGCCGCCCTGATACTTCTCGTGCAGTTTCTGGAACACGATGAAGAAGGCGGGGACTACAAAGAGCAAGGCCACGGTACCTACCGACATACCGCCCACAACGCCAAGGGCGAGGGCACGGTTACCGTTAGCACCTGCACCACCCTCGATGATGAGCGGGATCATACCAGCAATCATGGTGAACACCGTCATCAGGATGGGGCGCAGACGCTCCTTACAAGCCTCGAAAGCGGCATCGCGGATGCTCATGCCCTGGGCACGGCGCTCAGAAGCAAACTCCGTAATCAGGATGGCTGTCTTAGAGAGCAGACCGATGAGCATAATGACACCCGTCTGCAGGTATATGTTGTTGTCCATGCCTGGCAAGTGGATCAGTGAACCCAGATAAGCACAGACAAAGGCTCCCATCAATCCGAACGGCACGCTGAGCAGCACAGCCCATGGTGTGAACCACGAGTTGTAGAGCGAGGCGAGGATAAGATAGATGAGAATGATACAAATGATATAGATAAGAGCTGTAGTATTCGAACCAGAAGCCTCCTCCAATTCGCGCGACATGCCGCTGTATTCGTAACTATAACCATTAGGCATGGTCTCCTTGAACACCTCGGCAATTACCTTATGGGCGTCGCCCTCAGTGTATCCACCAGCGGCCTGCACGAAGCAGGTGATGCTCTGGAACAGGTTGAAGTGCTCAACGCTCGACGTACCTACAACATCCTTCAGCGTAACGAACTCCGAGATAGGAGCCATTTTTCCGCCACGCACCTTCACGAAGATATTGTTCAGCGCCGATGGGTCGAGGCGATACTCAGGCGAGGCACTAGCCATGATACGGTAAACCTTACCGAACTGGTTGAAGTTGCCAACGTAAGAACCACCGCAATAGGAACCAAGAGTCCTCAGCACAGCGGCAGGCGTCACACCAGCACGATCGCACTGGGTGGCATCAACATCGACCTGATATTTCGGGAAGCGCTCAGAATATGACGTCATGGCCATACTGATTTCAGGACGCTCGCCCAGCTTGGTCAGGAAGTTGGTGGCCAATTTGGCAAACTCAGACAGGTCACCGTCGTTCAGATCTTGCAACACCAAGTTCACGCTGTTGTTCGATCCGTAGCCAGGCACCTGCGGCAACTGGAACGGCATCACCTGCACGTTCTTGATTTCCTTGCAGGCAAAATACAGGCGTCCGATGACCATGTCAACGTAATGGTTGAAGCCAGAACGCTCTTCCCAAGTCTTCAAACGGATAATCAAGGTGGCATAGTTGGAACCCGAACCCGACATCATACCGTAGCCGCAAGCCGTTGCAAAGCTCTCCATCTCGGGAATCTCCTGCACCTTTGCCTCCACTTTCTTCACAATCTCACGCGTCTCATGGAGTGTGGTACCTTCCGGAGCACGGATTTCGGCGAGTATAACGCCCTGGTCCTCCTGAGGCACAAGGCCTGAAGGCAGGTTCTTCATGAAGAAGATGAGCAGCACGGCAGCTACAGCCAGCAGACTCCATGCCAGCACGGGGCGCTTGATGAACTTCTGCACGCTCTTGGAATACTTCCTGTAGATGGCGTTATAGCTGGTGGTATAGGCTTTCTTCGTATAATAAGTCAGACTCTTACGCTCGCTTTCCTTCTCTGTAATCTTCAGCATGATGGCACAGAGGGCGGGGCAGAGCGTCAGAGCAGAAACGCACGACAGACCAACGGCCGAAGCAATTGTCACACCGAACTGGGTGAAGAACGAACCCGACGTACCGGGCATGAAGGCCACGGGAATGAACACGGCCATGAAGACCAGCGTACACGAGACGACAGCCACCGACACATCGTTCATAGCCTCGCGGGTGGCTTCCTTGGCATTGGTGATACCACCCTCCATCTTCGCCATGACCGCCTCGACCACCACAATGGCATCGTCGACCACCGTTCCGATGGCCAACACTAGCGCGAATAGCGTCAGAATATTGAGCGAGAATCCAGCCAGCGAGACGATGGCAAAGGTTCCCAATAGAGAAACGATAATCGAGATAGAGGGGATAATCGTGGCCTTGAAGTTCTGCAAGAAGAAGAACACCACGAGAATCACCAAGATAATAGCGATGATGAGCGTCTCAACCACGTTGCCGATGGCAGCATAGAGGAAGTCATCCGAAGTCTCGAGCTTCACGAATTCCAATCCGGCAGGCATCATGGGCTTCAGGTCTTCATAGAGCTGGTTGATACGGGCGTTCACCTCGGTGGCATTGGCACCCGGAGCCTGGAACACCATGAAGATGGTACCCGGCTTGCCGCCGATGTTCGAGATGAAGTTGTAGCTCATGGCGCCAATTTCCACGTCAGCCACATCGCTCAGATGCAACAGATGGCCGCCGTCGCTGGTTTTGAGCACGATGTCGTTGAACTCCTCGATGGACTTCAACGTACCCTTGTACTCCATCGTATATTGGTAGGCATTCTCCGACTGAGCGCCCAGCGAACCCGTGGCAGCCACGAAGCTCTGGCCGCCGATAGCTGCAAACACGTCGTTCGGTTCCAATCCATATTGCGCCATCACATCGGGCTTCAGCCAGATGCGCAGGGCATAGGTGTTACCCAATGACATCACGTCGCCCACGCCAGTGATACGCATCAGACGCGGTTTCAGGTTGATGTCGATGTAGTTGGCCACGAAGTCGTCATCATACTTGCCGTCCACGCTCCTGATGGCTCCTATCTGCAGGATGTTGCTCTGCTGCTTCATCACCTGCACACCCACCTTGGTCACTTCAGCAGGCAGCAAGGCCGTGGCACGACTCACGCGGTTCTGCACGTTCACCGCAGCAATGTCGGGGTCGGCACCCTGTTTGAAATAGACCACGATGCTGACATCGCCCGACGACGAAGCCGACGAGGTCATGTAGGTCATGTCGGGCACACCGTTGATGTTCTCCTCCAGCGGCTGCACCACCGACTTCATGATAGTGTTAGCATCGGCACCCGTATAGCTGGTAATCACACGCACCGTGGGCGGAGCGATGTTCGGATATTGCTCGATAGGCAGCGACTTCATGCAGATGAAGCCCACCAACGCTATCACGATAGAGATGGCACATGCCATCACGTATCTGTTGATGAAAATGTTTCCCTTCATGGTTTACTTCTCGTTTTTCGATGCTTCAGGGAACAACACTTGTTCACCTTCCTGTACGTTGTTCGCTCCGACAGTCACAATCTTGTCGCCGACGTTCAATCCGCTCGTCACAATGACGTCCTTACCGTTGCCGGCGTCCTGCGTCGTCACAGTGACGGCAGTAGCCGTGTTGTCGGGCTTCACTTTATATACCAGCGACTTGTCCTGCAGGCGCACTACGGCAGCCTGCGGAATCACCATCACGGCCTTCTGCTCCAACGGAAGCACCACGGTGCCCTGCACACCCGAGAAGAGATGTCCGTCGGGATTGGGGAACGATGCCTTTGCACCCAGTGAGCCAGTAGCGGCGTCCACCACACCAGTCAGGCTGGTAATACGCCCCTTGTGGGGATACTCCGTACCGTTTTTCATCACGAACGTCACCTCGGGAAGCTCAGCAATGTGTTTCGCCCTGTCGCTCTCAGTCAAACCCGACTGCACCTGCGCCTCGATGAGGGCCTCAGTCACCGAGAACTCCGCATCCATCGTCGTGTTGCCACTGAGGACGGTCAGTTGGGTGGCTGGTGAAACTTGGTCGCCTGGACGTACAAGAATCTCACCGATGACGCCCGTTACAGGCGCCGTGATGGTGCAGAAACCGAGGTTCACCCTGGCACGGTTAACAGCCGACTGGGCCTGCGAAACCGAAGCCCTCGCTTGGCTGACAGCTGCCTGAGCCTGGTTGTAGCTGTTACGGGAATTCTCAAGCATATAACTGCTGACAATCTTCTTGTCGTACAAGTTCTTGTTGCTTTCATACTCCAACTTGGCGCTGTTGGCTTGAGCTTGTGCAGCCGTGAGGTTGGCCTGTGCAGCCTGCAGGTTGGCACGGGCGGCCTCCACCTCATGCTGAGCATTACGGGAGTCGATCACGAAAAGCACCTGACCCCTGCTCACCCGCTGACCTTCAGCAACGGCGATTCTCATCAGCTGACCGCTCACCTGAGGCGAAATTGTCACATCAGACTGACCTTTCAGTTTGGCACTGAATTTCATAGGTAGCGTGATATCCTGTTTCTTCACCGTCATCGTCTCGTACGATGTTTTCGTCTCCTTGGGCATGTCCAGTCCGCACGCTGTCAGACCACTGATCATCGTGCCAATCACCACTGCCCACATCAAAGCATTTTTCTTTCTCATGTCTGTATAATTAGATTGTTTCTGTTTTAGCTTAAAATAATAGCGTTACTAAGTCCTCGGCAAAAATAAACATTTTTTCGAAAATATCAATGTTTTTTCTTAAAAAAACACTTCTGAGGCGAAAGTATTCGCAAATTATGCTTGAACAAAGCCCTTAAGACCGCAGAATCAGGCACTTGCGATGTTTTTTTTATTGCGGGGGTTGTAAAAATCATTTCAAAGAGCTCGGTTAGTGATTAATTTAGTTAATACTCTCTAGTGGTGTGCACACTTTTGTGTTTCAGGAGTGTAGGAGTTCAGATTATTGAACATTTCTTTCCCCGCTTTGCGACAGAGACCGTTGGTTGACCATTGAACATTGATCATTCTTGCCGGCGCCCATAGCTAAAATGTCATTGTCAATTATCCCTATTCCATTGCTTTCCCTCGCTTCACGAACAGCGACCGTTGGTTCATCCATCATCCCTCATCCATTTACATTGCAAAGATATATAATTATTTTCAATGTTCCAAATTTCATGGTAAAAAATCTTTACAACCCAAAAGGCCATCTTTGACCGCCTCATTGCATAGCTTTGACTCGCTCATTGCACTGCTTTGACGGTGTCATTTCATAGCCGTCGAAACTGCTCACGTTCGGGATAGTTAGAATGTGATTCTGCTCTCCTCTCACTAACGCGCAGTTTTGAGTGCGTTATTGCTGGTCTTTTGCGCAATCAAAACGAAGCTAGCAGAAAAGTGTGAATTCTCCCAAGTATTGTGAAAATATTTTAATAACGAGGGGGCGAGGAGGACGGAAGGGCATTTTGCTACATTGCTACATTGCTACATTAAGCACCTTCCACATGTGCAAAATGCCTCCCTCTACTATAGGTTATTATAATATAT
>JAFYYV010000010.1 GCA_017557405.1 Prevotella sp. | reverse complement strand
ATATATTATAATAAAATTAATATTATTACATCCTACTTATTTTTAGCGCTACTAATCTATCAATCTGCAACCAAATTTTCATCTCGGAAATATGGAACCACCTTAATGTTACATGTTACAAATGTTACATGTTACATTTTTGTGTTTTCAGAAGAAGCCTTCCATGATTAACAAATTTTTGCGCACTAGCGAGGGCGAAATTTGGAGGTTTCAATTATTTTTTGTATCTTTGCAATCAGAGAGATGTGAATCCATTTACATCAACAACCAATAGAATAGGAGGAAACAACATGAAAAAAACAGTATTGACCTTAGTGATGATGGTGGCGCTGCCGCTGCTGGCCATCTGCGCATACGCAGACGATACAAAACCCAAGGAGATTTCGCTCACTGCCGAGGAAAGACAGTTGGTGGAGAAGAACAACGACTTCGCGTTCAACCTCTTCCGCGAGGCACGGACGGACCGCAGTCAGGTGCTCTCGCCCCTGAGCATCACCTATGCGCTTGGGATGGTGAACAACGGGGCTGCCGGGCAGACGTTGGCGGAGATCAACCAGGTGCTGGGATTCGGCGATGCTGATGCCACGAACCTGTTCTGCCGCAAGATGCTGACGGAGAGCGCGGAGATTGACAAGGAAACGAAGGTGATGATTGGCAACACGATTTACATGAACCGCGGCTACGAGCTGCAGGAGGCGTTCAAGGAGAAAGCCAACAAATACTACGATGCCAACCCTGAGACGCGCGACTTTGCGGACGGGGAGACGATGGACGTCATCAACCAGTGGGCGAGCGACCACACAGAGGGGATGATTGAGAAGATTCTGTCGCCTGAGGAGTTTGACGTGAATGCCGTGAGCTACCTGCTCAACGCCATCTATTTCAAGGGTGCGTGGACACTGGAGTTCGACCCCAACATGACACGCACGGAGACGTTCAAGAGCGGCGAGAAGGTGCAGATGATGCACCAGCAGAATGAGTTCGAATACACGGAGAACGACCTCTATCAGGCCATCCGCCTACCCTATGGCAACATGGGCTACGCGATGGAGGTGTTCCTGCCGCGCGAAGGGAAGAGCCTCGACGACCTGCTGGAAGAGTTGAACGGCGAAAACTGGCAGTTCAAAGGAAAGACGCACATGGTGGACTTGAAGCTGCCACGCTTCGAGACCGATACCGAAGTGGACCTGAAGCCCATCATGACGGCTCTCGGAATGCCCTCGGCGTTCAGCCCTGCCAACGCGGAGTTCCCCTACTTCTGCAACGCATCGGTGTTCATCGACCTGATGAAACAAGTGGCGAAGATAAAGCTTGACGAGGAAGGCACAGAGGCTGCTGCCGTGACCATTATCGGCTATAAGGAGACGGCGGTGATGAACCCCACGACATTCCACGCCAACCGCCCGTTCCTCTACATCATCAGCGAACAATCGACAGGCGCCATCTTCTTCATCGGCCAGTTCATGGGGGATGTGACGGCAGGAGTGGCCCCCCTCTCATCCCCCCAAAAAGGGGGAAGCCCCACTTATGATTTGCAAGGGCGTCGTATACCGGAAGGCCGGGCATTGCCATCAAGCATCTACGTGAAAGACGGAAAGAAGTGGGTGGGGAGGTAGCCCACGGCCTGCGGCCTAAATTAAAAAATTAAAGGAGTTTGAGGAGCAAGATCAATTTTCTTTTAGTCGCTTCGCTTTATAAAAGCGCGTAGCGAGTCCAATTTGACGATTTACGATTTACAATTGATTTATCGATTTGGCTGTTTCCTTCCCCTCACCCTTTTGGGGGAGGCCGGGAGGGGGCTTTTAATTGTCAATTGTGAATTGTTTTTGGCCACCCTTCCTCCCACTCGAGGATGCGCTGGACGAGGATGGATTGGCCTTGCATGGGCACACTGTAGCCGTGGCAGATGAAGAGCGTTTGCTGAGGTTTTCCTGACATGGGGAGGTCGTAGACGGCACAGTGGCCGGCAGCTTCGAAGAGCGTCTTATCGCCCTCGATGACCAACGTTCCACCTCCATCCAGCATCCGTTTGCCCTCGCGATCCACATAGGGCCCCGTGATGTTGCGAGAACGGCCGCAGACAACGCGGTAGGTGCTCTGAGAGCCTCGGCAGCAATAATCCCAACTCACGAAGAGATAGTACCATCCATCGCGCTGATAGATGAATGGCGCCTCGATGGCATTAGGACCCGCGAACTCGGAGGTGGGGTTCTGGATATCGGGCATTGGCGAACCATAGCGGCGGGCGATGGTGGATGGCTGGAAACCTCGCATGATGTGCATGGTGGAGTCGAGCCGGACGAGTTGGATGCCATCCCAGAACGAGCCGAACGTGAGCCAAGGTTGATCGTTGCGGTCGATAACAATATTGGGGTCGATGGCGTTCCAATCGACATGCGCCGTAGCATCGAACGACTTCGGTGAGTTGCTGGCAACCACGCAACCCTCGTCCTTCCACTCAGGATGAGCGAGCGAAGGCGTGGAGAGCAAACCGATGGCGGAGGTGTTCTTTCCGAACGTGGAGCACGAATACATGAGCCACCAACGTCCGTGCCAGCGGATGATGTCGGGCGCCCAGACATGATTGCGGAAGCCAGGAACGAAGTCGTGGGTCCACTGTGGCACCTCATTCATGAACATCGTGGGTTGCACGGTCCACGTCTGGCGGTCTTCGGAGGTAGCCCAACTGATGCCCATGCCTGTGGAAAGAAGGTAGTACGTGCCGTTTTCAAAAGCCAGTACGGGGTCGTGAACCATGAGGGTGTCGGTGTTGAAGGCAGTGCGCTGTCGGGGACGCTGAGCGAAGAGCGAACTGCAGGTGGCCAAAGCCAGCAAAGTCATTAGAATAGTTTTTGATTTGTTCATAGGATAGTAGAATAGTTTGAAAGAAATCAATATAGCAGGAGAAGTCCTGCGAAGGCGGCAAAGAGGATCATCCGGATGGGATTGATCTTGACGAATTTCGTGCCCACGAAGGTGGCGACAAAGATGGCGATGCTAATCCAGAACTGCCAAGGATTGACGCTGGGCGATGAGAAATTATCAGCGTTCATGAGCAGCAGGGTGGCAGCCAACAGAAGTCCTACGACAGCAGGGCGCAGGGCTTGGAAGACACTTTGCACGGCCTGCGTGTTCATATATTTCATGAACATCTTGCAGATGAGAATCATGAGGATGAGCGAGGGTAGCACGAGGGCAAAGGTGGCGGTACAAGAGCCCAAGACGGCCATGAGCTGACTTCCTGTGGTTTTCTCAACGGCCGTATAGCCACAATAGGTGGCTGAGTTGATTCCAATAGGTCCTGGCGTCATCTGACTGACGGCCACGATATTCGTGAACTCAGCGGTGGTGAGCCATCCATGATGGACGACCGTCTCGGTTTGGATGAGCGACAACATGCCGTAGCCGCCGCCAAATCCAAAGAGGCCTATCATGAAGAAGGTGTAGAAGAGTTCGAGGAATATCATTTTTATGGGCTTATTGGGCTTATTGGGGTTATTTATGGGGTTAATGGGGTTCTTCTGCCCCCTCCCCTACAGGGGGAGGTTGGGTGGGGGCTTCTATTCTTTCAAGAATTGTCCGTAGAGATAGCCACCTACGCCGGCGGCGATGATGATGAAGATGGGGTTGACCCCAAGCTTCCAGATGAGCAGAGCCGAGACGATGGGAATCCAACAGGTGGCGAGGGTGATGTTGGCACTCTTTGCCATGTTGAATGTTGGTACGGCTATCAAAGCTACCACAGCAGGACGAATGCCGCGGAACATGGCGGCTATCCACCCTACTTCCATGAAATGATGGAAGAACATGGCGATGAGGAGGATGATGAAGAACGAGGGCAATGCCGTTCCGAGGGCTGAGCAGATGGCTCCCCGCTCGCGCCGCAGCTTGTAGCCGATAAACGTGGAGATGTTGATGGCAAATACACCAGGACAGCTTTGGGCAACAGCAATGAGGTCGATGAACTCCTCACGGCTCACCCACTTGTTCTTCTCCATGACTTCCGATTCGATGATGGGAATCATGGCATAGCCGCCTCCCAGCGTGAAGGCTCCTATCTTGAAGAAGGTCTTAAAACTATCCCAGTATATCTTATCCATATGCGATATAATTATGAATTACGAGTTATGAATTATGAATTTTGAACTCACATCTCACACCTCATACCTTATCAAGGCGTTAATGCGTTAACGCCTTGATTCTATCCACTTCCTTGCATTGACAAATGCCTCAATCCACGGGGTCACCTCATCGTTGCGGTGGGCGGCGGGATACCAAGCATTCTGCCAGGGGAAGATGGCACGCTCCAGATGGGGCATCATGGCGAGATGGCGACCATCCTGTGAGCAGATACCTGCCACATCGAAGTCGCTGCCATTAGGATTGCCAGGATAACCCGAATAGTTGTATTTGGCGATGACGTTGTAGTGCTCCTCACCCTCGGGCAACGAGAAGCGTCCTTCGCCGTGAGCGACCCAGATGCCGAGTTTGTTGCCGCTGAGCGATGAGAACATCACGCTGTTGTTCTGCGGTATGCGCAACGTAATGAACTCGCTCTCGAACTTATGGCTGACATTGTGCAGCATCTTCGCATTCGATGTGCCACAAAGTCCGAGCTCCACCATGAGTTGGCAACCGTTGCAGATACCCAGCGAGAGGGTGTCTTCGCGAGCATAGAAGCGGTCGAGTGCCTCTTTTGCCTTCGGATTGTAGAGGAACGCTCCTGCCCATCCTTTGGCCGAGCCGAGGACGTCGCTATTGGAGAATCCACCACAGAAGACAATCATGTTGACTTCGTCAAGCGTCTCGCGGCCTGTAATGAGGTCGGTCATCATCACGTCTTTCACATCGAAGCCAGCCAGATAGAGCGAATAAGCCATCTCGCGCTCGCCATTGGTACCCTTCTCGCGGATGATGGCGGCTTTGGGAGCAGGTTCATGCTTGCTGGAGGTTCTCTTCCAACGCTCAGGATTGAGTTTGTATTGCGAAAGTTTGCCCGTGAAGTTGGTGTTGAACCGCATCTCGATGGGCTGATGTTTGTAGTTCTTGAAACGCTCAGCGGCCATTCCGTTGAAGCTTTGCTTGCGGTCGAGCAGATAGCTGGTCTTGTACCACACATCGCGCAGGGCATCAATGTCGAACGAATATTCGTCATCGCCATTCTTCACCACAATGGTACGCTCGTAAGGAGTGGAATAACCAATCTTAGCAAAGCCCACGCCACAATCCTCGAGATATTCGCGCAGGTCGTATTTATGCTCGTCACTCACCTGAATGACCACACCGGGATTCTCGGCAAAGAGTGTCTTTACGATGTCGGTACAGTTGAGTGAGTGGAGGTTGATGTGCATACCACCCTTGGCATTGCCGAAGGTCATCTCGAGCAACGTGGTGATCAATCCACCAGCCGAGATATCGTGTCCAGCCATGATCCATCCACGGCGGATGAGTTCCTGAATGGCGTTGAAGCAATCAACGAAGTACTCGGGATTCTTCACCGTGGGAACATCATCGCCAATCTTTCCGAGGCTCTGTGCGAAGGCAGAACCACCAAGGCGCTGCTCATCGAACGAGAAATCGATGTGATAGAGCGAGGAGTTCTTGTCGTTGACCAACACGGGCGACACAACCTTCTTCACATCTTTCACCTCACCACCAGCACTGACAATCACGGTTCCCGGCGAGATAATCTTCTCGCCATTGGGATATTGCTGTGTCAACGAAAGCGAGTCTTTTCCGGTAGGCACATTCACGTGGAGGGCGCAACAGAAGTCGGACAATGCCTGCACACCCGCATAGAGGCGGGCATCTTCACCTTCCTGAGAGCGGCACGGCCACATCCAGTTGGCTGAGAGCGATACACTGTTCAATCCATCGGCGAGCGGAGCCCACACAAGATTCGTGAGCGACTCGGCCACAGAGAGCACAGAACCTGCCTCAGGCGAAGCCAATCCTGCTTGCGGAGCATGACCGATGGCGGTGGCAATACCCTTCTTTCCACGATAGTCGAGGGCCACAACACCACAATCGGACAACGGCAACTGAATCTCACCCTGACACTGCTGGCGGGCTATCTTACCTGTCACCGAACGGTCGACCTTGTTGGTGAGCCAATCCTTACAAGCCACAGCCTCCAATTGGAGCACGCGCTCGAGGTATTTATTCAAATCCTTCGCATCATATTTCACATCCTCATAATGGCGTTCCACCGTGTTATCGCGCATGATGGTCTTCGGTGAATGACCGAACATCTGAGCCACATCCAAATCAAAAGGCTTTATGCCATCGGCTTGCTTGAACGAGAAATGAGCATCGCCTGTCGTCTCGCCCACCACATACAGCGGAGCACGCTCGCGCTCGGCAATGCGGCGCACATGGTCGATATGCTTCTCATCGATGAGCAATCCCATGCGCTCCTGACTCTCGTTAGCGATGATTTCCTTTGCAGAGAGCGTCTTGTCGCCAATGGGCAGCTTGTCCATCTCAATCTCACCACCACATTCCTCGACAAGCTCTGACAGGCAATTCAGGTGGCCTGCCGAACCATGATCGTGGATGGAAACAACGGGGTTGTTGTCTTCTTCTACCAATGCGCGAACGAGGTTGTAGGCACGTTTCTGCATCTCGGGGTTCGCACGCTGCACGGCATTCAACTCGATGCCATTCGAATAGCGACCCGTATCGACCGAAGATACACTTCCACCGCCAAGTCCGATGCGATAGTTATCACCACCGACCACCACTATCTTGTTGCCCTTCTGAGGCTCTTTCTTCAAGCAGTCGCGCTTCGTGCCATATCCCACACCACCAGCCAACATGATGACTTTGTCGTAGGCGTACCTTGGAGAGGTAAGAGGTGAGAGGTCAGAGGTAAGAGGCTTTTCTTGATGCTCAAAGGTGAGCACAGAACCGCAGATGAGTGGTTGTCCGAACTTGTTTCCGAAGTCGCTGGCACCATTCGAAGCCTTGATCAATATCTGCTCAGGAGTCTGATAGAGCCACTGACGAACAGGCAGGATGTCCTCCCAATCCCGGAGCGTTCCGAGTTCAGAATCCGTATTCTCGTCCTCCTGGATACGTGGATAAGCCGTCATATAAACAGCCGTTCCTGCAATGGGCCACGAACCTACTCCACCACCCATACGGTCGCGAATCTCACCACCCGTACCCGTAGCAGCACCGTTGAAAGGCTCTACGGTGGTGGGGAAATTGTGTGTTTCGGCCTTCAGCGAGATGACACTCTCAATCTCCTTCACGCGGAACCAATCGGCAGTTGACTGATCGGCTGGAGCAAACTGCTCGACAATAGGACCTTGTGAGAAAGCCACATTGTCCTTGTAGGCCGACAATATCTTGTTGGGATTCTCCTGGGTGGTCTTTTTGATCATCGAGAACAACGAAGATTCCTTCTCCTCGCCATCGATGATGAACGTGCCACCGAAAATCTTGTGGCGGCAGTGCTCAGAGTTGATTTGCGCAAAACCGAAAATCTCGGAATCAGTCAGCGGACGTCCGTTCTGCTTCTCTATCTTGTGCAGATACTCGATTTCCTCGGGCGAGAGTGCCAAACCTTCCTGCTCGTTGTATTCCTCGAGGTTCTCAACCAACTTGATGGGCTCTGGCTCAATGCGCACGGTGAACACACGCTGGTCAAGACCTTTATAGACACGCTGAAGCATCGGATCGTATGCATCTTCGGGAACTTCATTGTCAACTGTCAATCTTGAATTGTCAATGGGGAAATACTCCTCGGTGCGCTGAATGCCCTTCAATCCCATGTTTTGGGTAATCTCAACGGCATTGGTTGCCCACGGGGTCACCATCTCGCGGCGCGGACCGACAAAGATGCCCGGCAACTCGCTCTCGTCCAGCAGCGTAGCATCGCCATAAAGCCAACATAACTCACTTACCTCTTGTTGATCCAACTGGTGGTCAACATCTGTCGCAATCACACTCCCTTGCGGAGTCTTAAAGAAAAGAATCATTTGCTATAGCTCGATTATAATTGTGTACTCTTTTTACGCATGCAAAGGTACTCAAAAATATCGAGTTCCAAATCAAAAATAAATAAAAAAATACCTCGCACATCACGTTAATTTAAGATAAGGAGCCCTCGGGCGTGGTTAAAAATCACTAAACCCAAGCAATTTTTCGCCCTTTTCTTCGTCAGAATAAAGGAAAATGCGCTATTATTGCAAACGAAATATTAACATAGAACGTAAAATCAATCATCTAACAGAAAGGAAAACAATATGAAAAAGAATGTATGGCTGATCGCTCTTGCCACCGCTACCCTCGTTCTCTCGGGATGCGCAAGCAAGAAAGATCTCGAAAATTGCCAAAATGAAAACCGCGAACTCACCAACAGTTATCAGGATGCAAAGGAACAGCTCGCCGCTTCGCAGACTCGTGTAGCCTCGCTGGAAGAGCAGCTGAAACAACAACAGCAACAGCTCGCCGAGCAGAAACGCGCTTACGCACGACTCCAGCAGTCGCTCGACAAGAGCCTCAGCAACGCCAACCAGAACAACATCTCGATTGAGAAGCTGGTCGACCAGATTAACGAATCGAACCAATACATCCGCCACCTCGTAGAGGTGAAGACCAAGAGTGATTCACTCAATATGGTGCTCACCAACAATCTCACACGCTCGCTCTCGAAAGAGGAACTCAAGGATGTTGATGTGCAGGTGCTGAAGGGCGTTGTATATATCTCACTTGCCGACAACATGCTCTATAAGAGTGGTTCTTACGAAATCAACGAACGCGCTCAGGAGACGCTCTCGAAGATTGCCAAGATCATCATGGATTATAAGGACTACGATGTGCTGATCGAGGGTAATACTGACAACGTACCCATCTCGCGCGAGAACATCCGCAACAACTGGGACCTCTCTTGTCTGCGTGCCTCCAGCGTGGTGCAATACCTGCAAAACCACTATGGTGTCGACCCGAAACGCTTGACAGCTGGCGGACGTGGTGAATATAATCCTATCGCCACCAACGACACCGAGATTGGCAAGCAGCGTAACCGCCGCACGCAAATCATCATCACCCCGAAACTCGACGAGTTTATGGAACTCATCGACCACGCTCCCGAAGAGTAATTCCATACAACCTGATACGAATCGAAGAGGCCAGACATCGTCTGGTCTCTTTTCGTTTTAACCTCTCTGTTCCTCCTTTTTACAAAAAACAAGCGAAAAACTTTGCTCTTTCGATAAAAACAAGTATATTTGCCAACGAAATCAAAAAAATATACTACCAATCTAATCGCATTAACCGAATGAAACGATTTTCGCTTTTCCTCATGTGCTTGGTTTGCATTGTGGCAAACGCCCAAATGACATTCGAATTTTCGGGTGTCAACACCACGACGAAAAACCTGACCAACGGCACTACGCTCGTGGAGTTTCCTGTGGGAACCGACTTTGCCAGCGTGATGAAAAGCGGACTCACCGTGAAGGTGGAGGGCTTAACGGTATCGACTGCGGAAATTGTTCCCAACCCTTCAACACTCAGCCTCACCGATGATGAAGAAGTGGTTTTCCTCTATAGGGGCACTGCGTATCAGTTCAAATTCTCGGAAGGAAAATATTTTACCGCCGTTTTTCTTTCCGACCCACATATTGCACAAAACGGGCACGATGGCACTAGTGTCGAAGATATGCAGGCATACATCAGCCGTATTGTGAACATGGGAAACAATGATGGTCCTCACTTCGCTTTTGATGCACTTCCAGGCTATGTACCAACATGCGACATTGCATTCAGTTTGGGCGATATGGACGGAGACAGTGAGAAAACTGGCAGTGATTTCAAAACCGCTCATCAAGGTTTCAACCAAGCAGGTATCCCGTTCATCACACTCTGCGGCAATCATGACCTTGTGCCTGATTATTGGACGGGCGAGAGTCCTGACTATGGTTTGACACTCAGCGGAGCATCTTGTAACGACATTGCTTTGGATGTGGTCAGCGACCAACGTGCAACGGCTAAAAACTATGGTATCGAGAATGTTGACATCATTTCGGATGGTAGCAAACACATACAAGCCAATCCTTTCACGTTCACGTTCAATGGCGTGAGATTCTATTGCGGTCAGACTTATTGGTTCCAAAAACCATATACAAAGCCTATTTTGTTAGGCAGCGGCACCTTTTATGCTCCCGATGGCGTTATCAACGCATTGAAGCAGTTCGTAGGAAACCACAAGGACGAACCTTCGGTTTGGATGCAACACTATCCTTTCGTGGCTGGCAGCGATTGCGATAGATGGTGGCTTGACCAGAATGATGTGGGTAAATACATCAAAACCAACGACACCTCAATTTATGGAACCGATCGTGACCTCGGTGTCTACAACTCAAACGCCGAAGCACAATCTTATGCCAAGAAAAAGAAAGACGCGCTGACTTATATCATCAATCAAACAAAGAATCCCGTGCATTTCTCGGGACACGCGCATTATTATGCCGAAAACACCTACAACGACCTGAAAGACTACACGGTGGCGGCAACAGGATACAACGATGGTGGATTGGCTGGCGGATATATTGTTTTGATGAAAGGCAACAAGGGTGTTGTGGAGGTGAAGCAAGTGCACTTCTCTGAAACGAACAACAGCGGACACGATGACACCGAGATGACAGAGTTCAACGCTAATGCCACCCAAAAAGAAAACGCTGTGGCAACAAGATTGGCAACTGCTTTGAATTCCATCAACGACAGCGGCATCTCTGCAGCTACTGCCCAACTCGCCAATGCCACCAACACCGAAGCGGTTGAGGATGCCATTTCGGCCATGAACAATGCTTTCGGCGACTATATCGAAAACCAATCAACGGAAAGCCTTGATGTAACGGCATTGCTAGGAGCCAACACCAATTTTGAGACGGCACAAGGAAATGTTCTCACAACCAACTCGAACATATATCCGCAAACGGGATGGAACGAGCATGTGGCTTCGTTTACCAATGAAGAAAACGCAAATTACATCCATCTTCGCCAGAAAACCGATGATGGTGCCTCTACCCCAACGAGCATATATCTGCGTGCGAAATGGCAAGCCTACACTTGCACCGAGCAGATTCTGAAGCAAGCGGCTTTGCCTACTGGCACTTACACGCTAAAATTCAACATCAAGAAGATTGGCTCTTTCACCCCAAACCTCAACTATTATGAGGTGAACGGCCAACGAACTACCATTCTTCCCACAGACAACTGGGAAGAGCAAAACATCACGCTGATTATCTATAAACCGACGCTCCTCACTCTCTCATTCGGTTTTACAGGAGGAAAGGGAAACACAGAGAACGCTGTCAGCGTAGATGATATCACGTTGCACTGCACAGGTACTGGGTCACCCTATAAGAAGGCGCTGCACGCAGCCAAAGCATTGTCAACCGATGTTGCACAGTCGGCTGTCAAACAATTCGAGTGGACTGACGAAGAACTGGCTGAAAAGAGCTATAGCGAAATAGAAACCGCTACCGCTGTACTCAACAATGCTGTTGTCATCAGTAATGCCAATAACATCGGGACATCACTCATTGCCAACGCCGATTTCACAGGAGGGTACATTGGAAATGAAATAGCACCGCGTGTCCAAATTCCAAATGAATGGACTTTTGAATATGATTATGAAGGATGGAACGACACCTACGTTGATGCTTCTGAAAAGTTGTTTAATGCATGGGCGGGAACTATCCATCGCGCAGAACTCACGCAGATGTTGGTCAACCTACCTAATGGCATCTACCGCCTATCAGCTGACGTGAAGACGGAACCTGGCGACAACGCTGCCATTTCCACCATTGCCCTTTATGGAAGCAGCGGAGAATCCATCGGGTGCTCCGAGAATGTTGGGGGCAATGAATTCAAGAACTATTCGTGCGAATTTGATGTGGCAAACAACAGTGCCTGCATCGGTATCCGCTCGTATTTATACTATTATCAGGTCAAGAACTTCAAACTCGAATACATCAGAGCGTTGGCAGAGGGTGATGTCAATCATGATGGCAAAGTGGATGTGAGCGATGTGACTTTGTTGGTGAACATCGTACTCAACAAAGCCACCGATGAGTTCAACAATGCAGATCTCGATGGAAATGGCAATGTTGATGTTGGCGATGTGACCACTTTGGTGAACATTATCTTAGGGAAATACGCTAAATAGCAAGAAAATACTATGAAAAAAGGAATCGGAAGCGACTGTATTTCAGTGCTTCCGATTTTGTTTACCACTCCGCCCTCTCCCCTTGAGAAGGAAAGGACTTCGTGGCGGGAGTATGTGAAACTTTTAATTGCTCTGTTTCTTTCCCCAATAGGTGGATTTACCATTGGAGGACAACCCAGCATAGACAATGGTGGCACGGCGAGGAGTAGCCTCCCAGTCGCACTCGCGTTGCAACATCAACTCGACATCGCCGACTTTCAGCGTATTAGTGGAGGCTGTAAAGCTCCATGTCTTTCCCTTCCATGCTCCCGAAGCAACCTTGTGATCGGCAGCCAATTCCATCGTGGTAGCCGTCTTCTGCTTGCCATAAGAGTATGCAAGGTCGATGTGCTCCCACTTGCCTACAAGTTCATCTTCAGATATTGCCACTTGTGGAACGGCACCATAGCGCTCAGGCATCACGACTGGCCATCCACTACTTATCCATCGAATGGAGCGCACATGTCCCATCATCACGGCATTTGGAGCATTACCACCTGCTGTTGTCGGGAAACGTCCTTGCGAGGCATAATACCAATTGTCAGCGCCATCGTTGAACACGGCACAGTGGGAGATGCCTACCCAACCATTTCCTGTCGAGAACTTGTAAGGATGGGTCATGATAGGCAATGCATCACCACCATTCGTCACGTTCGCACCTGCCATATTGTAGTAGGGACCATCGATGTTCTGCGAGCGTACAACACGCGTGTTGTAGGGAACATCGAGGGCATCGTAGGCCATGAACAGATAGTAGTAGCCATCATGATAGACCACCTCAGGAGCCTCCGAACCCTGCCAACGATCACCATTTTTGCGGGTGTAGACATGCTTCATGACCTTGTTGAGTTCGGAAAGTGTGGTGCAGAACTCAGGCATCTTGTTGATGGGCTTTCCCGTGTCAGCATTGAGCTGCAGAGCAGCAAAACCAGAGTGCCACGAACCGAAGATGAGCCAATGCTGACCCTCTGGGGTGATAATGTACGATGGGTCAATCGCATTATAGCGGAAGTAGCCACTCCAATCGTCAGTAGAGTTGCGCGCCCAATTTTTTCCCCTATCGGACATAGACGAGAGTACGAAACCTTTGTCTTCCCATTTGTTGGAAGCAGGGTTGCTGGTTTCCATCACGCCTATGAAAGCACGCTCGGTCCACGAGTTATCGAAGTTGGCTGTTGTGTTGGCTTTTCCTGTCTTGATGTAGTTGTCGATGACAATGCAATAGTACATGCGATAGAGGCCGTTCTTCACCTTGCGGGCGCAGGGAGCCCAATAGCCGTACTGTGGGCTGTTGATGGTAGGGAGTCCGTGACGTTGGCGGCTGATGTTGAGAGTGTCCTTCACCCAAGAGGGTGCGGCGCTCATGACACCTCCGAGATATTCCCAATCAACGAGGTTCTTCGAACGACGTGCGTGGAAATGTCCGCCTGCAGCATGTGCATTACCATACGAAGCATCGGTTTGATACATGTAGTAATAACCGTCTTCGGCCAACATCACCGATGGGTCGTGCACATTAGCAAGGTTCCACTGCGAACGCTGACTCCACGCGGAAATACTACGATAGTCATCAACGTAGGTGGGAGCAACATAGTCATCAAGTGAATTAGTACCACCACCCGAAGAGGGTTCCGTAGTGAAACTAACATCCTCGGAATAGACCGTTTTTCCAGCAGCCACAGCAAACCCACGCACATGGTAGAGGGTATTGGGAATGAGAGCATTGAGCGTGACGTTCATGCTACTGGTGGCCGAGTTGACAGTCTTGTCGCCCGTAGTTGGATTCTGTTGTGTAGAATAACAAAAACCCATCTGTGTAACTCCCGTAGTGGGTGCAACAGTAGCTGTGACGATGGCCGATGACGAGGTAATGCTGCTGACGACAGGCGTAGAAACCTTAATGGGATTCACGGGTGTCGGATCAGGTTCGGGATCATCATCGCTACCTCCACAAGCTGTGAGCGCCAATAGGAGGAAGAGCCCCCTCACCCCCCTATTCAGAGGGGTAAGGAAGTCTTCCCATGCGACCTTTTTTATTCTTATCATTTGTAAATTGTCAATTATAAATTGTCAATTGTTCTACTCAAAGACCAGATGGCTACCATCAACGGTGAAGCGGAAGTAGAGGTTGTCACCATCGATAGGACTGATGCCAAGATAATCCTGATAGTAGGTATTTCCATCGTTGCCCACCATCACGCACTTCACATCGGCTGAGCCACCCTTGTTGGTAACAGAGACGGTAACCATTGCCTCATCCATAGCTTTCAACCAAGTACCCCAATCGGCTGGTCCGCCACTCGGTGTGCAGGCTCCATAGCTGTCGCCCCATCCATAGTTGTCGGCACGAACAACGGCATATTCGCTATTGTCCTCACGTGTGAGCACCACCACGAAGTTGTTCCAGTTGTTGGCTCCGTTGGTGAAGTTCTTGATGCGAGTCGAATAGATCTTGCCAACGGGTACGTTGATCATCGCAGAATGAGCGCCCCACCATCCTGTAGTGTTGTCTTCAGCACCTATGACATTGTCGAACTCAAGATGGCAACCATCCACCGTGAAGCGGAAGTAGAAGTTGTCGGGATCAACGGTGTTGATGCCAAGATACTCCTGCGTATAGGTGTTGCCATCCGTTCCCTCCATCACGGCTTTCACATCAGCTGTTCCATCACCATTGTTCGTCACGTAGGTGGTCACTTTGGCACCATCCATTGCTGCGAGCCAAGCACCCCAATCACCTTGAGTTCCAACAGGTGTGCAGGCAGCATAACCATCACCCCATCCGTAGTTGTCGGCACGCACAACGGCATACTCGCTGTTGTCAGCTCTGCAGAGCACTACCACGAAGTTGTTCCAGTTGTTGGCACCACTTGTATAGTTGGTGAAAGTGCTGACGAAGGTCTCTTTGGGGCCTACCTTGATATTATCTGAGTGTGCACCCCACCAACCTGTCGAGTTGTCAGTAGCACCCAGCGATGTATACATCTTATCAACCACATCGAAGGTAGCGTAGGCAATGATAGGACTGCAATTCTCCCCCTTATATGTCTTGTTGTAGACAGCCACGAGGGTCTTTGAACCCAACTGGTTCATGTCAGGAATGGCCTGGAAAGTCAGATCGCTGGCCGGCACAGTCTTCGATACAGCTTGTTCGAACTCGACAGTAGCGGTAACATTAGCGAATGCATCAGCAAGTTCCGTACCCTGGAGCACCTTGCGAGGAACACTGTTCAGCGTCATCGACAAAGGCATCTTGTCCTCAGCAGAGGTAAAGCCACCAATGGGTTCGATGGTTGAACCCAAGAAGCCGATATAAGAGCCCTCAGGAACGAGGAACGCACGAATGGTCGTGTTCGATGCATCAGCATTGAGATTCGCCAGAGGTGATTTCTGCGTGTAAGTCTTGATTACCGTACCATTGGTCATCGTGACAATCAATCCACCACCTCTGCGGTCGATGGTCAATCTAACCTTACCACCGAGTTTGTCCACTCCAGCATCAGTATCGGTGTTGAAAGTAAGAGTACTCTCCACCAAACTGCGGTCGATGTAATCACCCCACTCCGAGTTTCCACTCGGTTGATGATCGTATCGGATGGCACCATACTCCTTATAGTTGGCGGCACCACGATCCTCATCGTTAGTGATGATGAGTGCAAAATTCTTATAGGTATTCGAAGCATTGGGGTTGATGTTCATATTGAACACAGCATCCCACACACCATTCTCGGGGATCTGGTAATACTTGGTGAACGCGGCCCACCAGCCAGAGGAGAAATCAGTGGCACCGATGGTATATACGTCCTCTTCCAGACCTTCAATCTCTTCATCGCCGCCCTGGGTTTTGGAATTGGCAATAGAATCTGCCTTTGCCGAAATCCAGTCGGGAGAATCCACACTGTACAGGTCACCGCCCTCGCAGCTCGTCATGCTTAGCAATCCAAGGGCTGCTGCACAGAATGCGGTCGCTATTTTATTGAGATGTCTCATAATATTTAATCTTTAATGTTTAATGTTTATTTTCCCAAGTTCACCACAGGATGCACTGTCCAACCATTGCTGATGAAGTAGCCCGAGTTGTCGGAACTCTCATTGGCTGAGTTGCCCTTCAGGTTCGGGTTCTTGGTGGTCAATCCCTGATAGATGGGAAGGAACTCATGACCTTGTACATAAGTGTCGTAAGAACTCTTCAGCTCAGCGTCAGTGGCGATGTCAGCATAGCTGACAGCCTCTTTGACACGACTGCGGTCGGCAGAACGGCGGAATGTACCATGTTCCTTCAACTGCTGCAGACGGTCGGCGCTGTAGAAGAATCCCCAGCGGAGCAAATCGAAGCCACGACCATACTCACAACCGAACTCCTTCGGACGCTCCACATTGGCAATCTGCTCGAAGAGCTTGTCCTTCGTATTGAAGTCGGCAAGGTTCAAGTTTGCCAACTGTGCGCGGTTACGAACCTGGTTGATCCAATCGATAGCCTGCTGGGTGGGACCATTGATCTCGTTCTCGCACTCGGCAGCACGCAACAGAACATCCGAATAGCGCATGATGCGGAGGTTGATACCGCAGTGCAGACCTGTCACCACCTTGTCATAAAGACCTGTGCGCAGGTTGGTGTTCTTGGCAATAGGCAGACCACCGTTGTTGTTGTTGGTCACCATCGGCGCATCGGCTGTCAAAGGCAACGTATAGCAGACATTTCCATATTCGAAGCCATCCCAATCGGCCTCATAGGTACCTATAGTCCAATAGAGACGCGGATCGAGTTTTCCACTCGTAGTGCGCTCGGCCTTGAAGAGATTGTAGAGCCAAGGAGAAGCGGAAAGGTCGGCCCATCCACCACAGTCGCCAGGACCGTAGTTACTCTCGATAGCATGACCTTGTGTGGCGTTCGGGCTGGTGTTCACAGGTGTCCATTCATCATCTACACCCTGCGAACCGTAATCCAAGAACTGAACCTCAAACAGACTCTCATCGTTATTCTCATAAGCAGGTCCCTCACGGAAGTTGTCACCATAGTTGGCCATAAGTTTGTAAGTACCATACTGGCCGCCAATGATAGCCTTCAGAACTGCCAAAGCCTCGCTATACTTGTGGCGCATCATCAAAGTGCGGGCATAGAAGCCTGCGGCAGCACCACTGGTAGCACGACCGTTGGCCCACTCACCACCTTCACTACGGCTGGGCAGCAAAGACATAGCCTCTTGGAAGTCCTTCTCCACGAAGTCGAGTACATCGTCGTATGTGCTGTTGGTGGCATAAAGACCATCAAGCGTCGAATAAGTGTTATAATCGGTAATCAGTGGCGGAGTCTGATAATATCCAGCTAGATTATAGTAGGAAAGGGCACGGATAAAGAGAGCCTGACCCTTGATTCGTTTCATCTGCTCGTTCAGCGCACCATTGTCTTCGCCTGTACGAGAAAGGATGAAATTACACACGTTGATCGTATAATACCATTCACGCCAAGGCCAGAAGCTGATTTCGTCAGTCACTGGGTCGTTCATGTCATCGAAAGGCATATACCAAACCTGAGAGGAGTTCCATACCTCGTCACCGCGGCACACGTCAATCGTGTAGCCCACACGAGCAAATGAGCCCTCCATACGGATATGGTTGTAAGCAGCAATCACGCATTCCTCCAAGTCCTCAGCCGTGTTGCCGAACGTTCCTGTCGTCTGCTGGTTCGGGTTCGTCAGTTCCAGTTTGTCCTCGCATGAGACACAAAGCACACCGAGAAGACAGAGTGCACAGAGCGTGCTATAGATGTTGAATATTTTAGTCTTCATAATTATCATTGTCAATTAAAAGGTGAAGTTGATTCCAGCCATGAAGCTACGAGCACTCGGATAAGAGCAGTAGTTGTAGCCCGGTGTGAACGTACCAGGAGCGTAATCCACATTGTAGCCCTTGTAACCCGTGAAAGTATAGAGGTTCTGAGCAGCCACATAAAGGCGCACGCCCGAAACATAGTTTCCAAACCACTTGTTGGGGAGGTTGCAGCCAAGTTCGACATTGGCAATCTTCCAGTAAGCGGCGTTCTGAATCTTACGATCGCTGAAATAGTCGTTCCAGCCCTCGCCATTCGCTGTGATGTAAGTACGAGGAACTTCCGATACATAGGTGTCGCCATTCCAACGGTTTGCATCCAAGACGGCCACATCCTTGTTTCCATAGCCGTAGCAGCTGTTCAATGCGTTGTAGATGTGGTCGGAGACATGATAACCGAGAGCTCCATAAGTAGAGATGCTCAGGTCGAAGATGTTGTACTCCAAATGAGCACTCAAACCAAAGTTCAACTTCGGCATACCACTACCCAACACCTTGCGGTCGGCTGTGGTAATCTGACCGTCACCATTCAGGTCCTTATACATGCAGTCGCCCACCTGAGCACCCTGCTGCATAGCAACGGCGTTATGAGCATCAAGCTCTTCCTGCGTGCGTGCGATACCTTCATATACATAGCCGTAGAACTGACCAATCTCCTCACCTACGTAGGTCATATAGTCACCCGTGAGGTAGTAGTCGGTACCGAAGCCCAGCGACTTCACCTTGTTTCTCACGGTGCTCACGTTTGCACTAATCTGGTGTTTCAAAGCGTGATCGTTGTTGCGATAGGTTGCAGAGAACTCCAAACCGGTGTTGTCCATCGAAGCGGCATTCATCGTTACAGTGGTGTTCGACACACCAGCATTCTCGGGCACAGGCACTCCGTAGAGCAAGTCAACCGATTGATTCTTGAACCACTCAGCTGTGAACTCGATGCGGTTGTTGAACAAAGCGAGGTCGATACCAGCATTCATAGTCTTCTTTTTCTCCCAAGCGATGTTCTCGTTCACGAATGTCGAAACTGCAGAACCCGTTACGGGCACGTTGCCGAAGCTATAGGTCATGTTGTTGCGAGCCATCGTAGCCTGATAAGCATACTCACCGATGTTCTCATTACCAAGCTCACCATAGCTGGCGCGAAGCTTGAACATGTTGACCACATCACGGCTGAAGGGGAAGAAGCTCTCCTTATCGAAACGCCAACCAACAGATACTGATGGGAAGGTGTCCCAACGAATGTTCTTCGAAAGACGCGAGCTACCATCACGACGTACAATCGCCGAAAGCAGGTATTTTCCATCGTAGTCGTAGTTCAGACGAGCGATGTAAGATGTCAATGCGTGTTTGTATTCATAAGAGTCGGAATACGTGTTGTTGGCATTCTGCAACTGCAGGAAGTAAGGCTCTGAGAACTCAACGCCCCAACCCGACAACGTATTTGTGTTTTCCTCCTCGTAGGTCTGACCCACCACGATGTTCGTGTGATGTTTTCCGAATGTTCCATCGTAGGTCAACGTGTTCTCAATCAAGGCATCGGTATATTTGCGGTGAGCCTTTGTCAGACGCTCGTTGCTCTTGTCGAGATATACGCGGTTGCTCTGAATCCAAGCCGAAATCCACGTCTTGTCGTTGCAACTCGTCGTGCTATATGAAAGGTTGATCTTGTAGTTCAACTTGTGGTTCTTGCTCTTCGCGCCCAGCATCTCCAGCAGGTCGACATCAGCCGAAGCAGTACCTACAAAGCGGTCGACGATGGTATTGCGTGTGAAGAGGTTGTTGGTCAACAGAGGGTTCGAAGCCGAGATATCACCGTGGATGGTATCGTAGTAAACACCGTATCCATAGGCGTCGTAGCGATAGTTGCTGGCCGATCCTACCTTGTCGTCGAGCACCCAAGTAGATGGGTCGTAAGCCCTAATGGTGGGCTGTATGGTGAGTGCACCCAGCAGGATGTTAGGCAGGTTTCCATACAGACCTTGGATATACTCGTTGGCATTCGAGATAGCCATGTTGTCCTGGTTGGAGTGCGAGTAGACAAGACTTGTGCGGAACTTCACGAACTTCGTATCCATCGTGTTGTTTACGCGGGCGGTAAAGCGCTCGTAGTTAGGACCTGCGCCCTCCAGCGTACCCTTCTGGTTGTAGTAGTCAAGACCTATATTATAAGTATTGTTCGCGCCACCACCACTGAGGTTCACGTTGTGGTTCTGGCGGATACCCGTCTTGAAGATCTCTTTGAACCAGTCGGTGTTGGTGTTGTCCATGAAGTGATACTTGCCGTCTTCGCCCAAGCTGTAGCCGCCAGGAGTAGCCACACCCGTATTCTGGCTAGCCATTCCGAGATACTGGCTGTATTGTTCGGAGTTCATCACGTCGTAAACGCCCTTCGAAAGCTGGTCAACACCGAAGTAGCCCTTATAGCCCACCTTCAGCGGCTGGTCTTTTGCACCACTCTTGGTCGTGATGATAACCACACCATTAGCGGCACGCGAACCGTAGATGGCACCAGCAGAAGCGTCTTTCAACACTTGGATGGTCTCAATGTCATTAGGCGAGAAGTCGCGGATGGTGGTTCCCATAGGAACTCCGTCGATGACATACAAAGGAGCGGTGCTTCCAAACGTACCGAGACCACGTATCCTCACCGATGGGTCGGCACCCGGCTGACCATCCGAGGTGATCTGCACGCCAGCCACCTTACCTTCGAGCATGGTGGAGATGTTCGAGTTGGAAACACGCTTCAACTCATCGGCATTCACCACAGAAACCGAACCGGTCAGGTCGGCCTTCTTCTGCGTACCATAACCGACCACCACCACTTGATTCAGCGTCAAGTCTTCGGCAGCGAGTTGAATCTGGCCAAGGATGGCGCGGCCGCGAACAGCCACCTCATAATCCTTGAAGCCCACATAGCTAACCACGAGAGTAGCGTTTGCCGGAGCGTCCAACTGGAAGTTTCCGTCAAGGTCGGTCACGGTGCCTGTTGTGGCGCCCTGCACCTTGATGGTCGCTCCCGTGAGCGGTTCTCCATCCTGATCAACGACCTGGCCGCTGACCTTGATGTTCTGTTGCGGTGCTACTGTAGCCATCGCGGGAGTCGGACTGATAGCCAATCCTCCCACAAAGCTCAAACATAGCATCGCAGAGAATAATACTTGTTTTCTCATTGTTGATTGTTTTTAAAATGTTTGATGTATTATTGTTAGTAGAATGTTTTCTCGACAAGCCCAAATGTGTCTTTTCATCTTAATGGGCGGTTTATGATTGTTTCGGTTTCACATTGTTAGTTCGACTGAATCGACATCGCAAAGATACATAAAAAGAAAAGCGGGAAGGTGGACAAAATAGCATATTAGGTGGACAAAACGATTATTAGGAAAAAATCCTAATCTTTATCCACCTACAGACGGAGAATCGCCGATAAAAGGGATTGTTGCCAAAAGACGACAAAACTCAGGCGCTCGCTCAATCAGATTCTTCCTCAGAACATGGAGGAAGGACTCGTGCCATAGAGTTTCGTGAAGCAACGGGTGAAGTATTTGGGGTCGTTGAACCCTACGCTAAATGCTATCTCGGCAATGTTACGTTGGTCGCCACGTTTCAAGATTTGTTTGGCGATGTCGAGACGATAGTTGCGGATGAATTGCGAGGTGCTCTGTCCAGTCTCCTGATTCAGTTTCTTGGCAAGCAGGCTACGGCTCATACCCATCTGTTCGCAGAACTCCATCACACCAAACTCCGAGTTCATGTAGTTCTTCTCCATGATTTCCATCACGCGATCCATGAAGGGCTTCACGCTCTTCTTCATCTCCTCGGCATCGGCCTCGACACTCTTCTTCGAACTCTCGGCAAAGCGGCGCTGGTTGCTCAAGATGCTCTGTATGCGCTCCTGCAACTGCTCGGGGGCATCACTCTCGCGCAACACTTTTTCTATCGGACGCATCAACCGTTCTGCCTCACGCTTCTTCATCACCTCGAGACGTCGACGATACAGCCAACTGGCAAACACCGTCAGGGCGAGGAGCATCAACGAGACAAACCACCAACTCTTCCAGAAATAGGGAGTCACATCGATGGCTATCGAGATACGACTGTCTTCTCCATTATCGAGCGCCGACTCATATTTCACCTCGAACACGTAGTTGCCCGAAGGAAGACTGGTGTAGCGAACGCTGTGCTGCCCAGAGGGAAGCGGCGTCCACTCACGCTCGAAACCGCGCATCCTGTAACTGTAGATGCCTTGCGTCTCGTTGCCATAGTGGAGGGCGGAGAACTCGATGGTGAACGACTTGTCGCTCTCGCTCAACTGGATGCTCTTCGCATGCGAAATGCTCTTCGAGATGTATCTCGAACCCGCCTCAGCCAATTGATTGGCCACCGTCAGCTGCGTGAAATGCAGACGACCTTTGTAAACATCCATTCCCTTCTCGCCCGTCACACACACAAGACCCTTTTCTGTACCAAGATACAGTACGCCATCGTTGCCCTTGATGGCCGAGTTCCAATAGAACTGCGAGGAGACCAATCCGTCTTCCTCATGGAAATTCGTGAACACCTCCGTCTTGGGATTGAAATGCGACAGCCCGTGCACGGTGGTGATCCACAGCATGCCATCCTGTCCCTCCACGATTCCCTTCACGGCGTTGTTCGCCAAGCCATCCTCCACGTGATAGGCCTTGAAGGTCTCTTTTCCAGCCTCGTCCACCTCGCGTTTGTAAAGTCCGTAGCCGTTGCTGCCTAACCAAAGCGAGCCATCCGAAGCCTCGCAGAAACAAGCTATCTTGTCGATGATGCCACTTTCGGGTGCGTCAAGTTTGAAAGTCAGATGTCTGAAACGGAAAGGCGACTGAGCCGTTGGTCGATGAAGGTCGACATCCACCGCACCTTCCAGGCACCCCATCCACAGATGACCGTCCTTCGTGATGATGCTACCGATGCAACCCCTGAAGTTGCGGCTGCCCTCGAATGGGTCCATCATCTCGCGCGACTTGAGGTTGTAGAAGTAGATACCATCGTTGCTGCCTATCCAAAGTCCGTCGTTCAACGCATCGTAGGCCAACACGCCGATGAAGTTCAACAAAGGCTGATAATCGGCAGGAACCGACAAAGGCTCCACACCCGCAGGATTGTCCAACTGCAACACATTGATGCCGCCTGCCCACGTACCGACCCACAAACGTCCTTGCGAGTCGCCTGCCAACGCCGAGACGCTGTTGTGCGATAGCCGCGTGTTCGATGTGGTGTAGTGCGAGAAACCATGCTCACCCGGCTCACGTCTGTTCAAGCCTCCTTCCACCGTTCCCACCCATAACGTGCCGCCAGGCTCCACATACATCGCGTTCACCGCATTCTGCGACAGCGACATGGCATCAGCCGTGTGTACGAAATTCTGAAGCGTCAGCTGACGCGGAACGAGCCTCACCACACCGCCGCCTTCAGTGCCCACCCACACCTGTCCGTTCACCGACAACATGCAGTTCACGAAATTGCTCGACAACGGATGCGCGCTGCCCGTGTCCCAATGCTCGAACTCGCCCGTCGCCTCATTCAGCACGTCAACACCACTCAAGGTGCCCACCACCAACCGGTCGTCGGACGAAACGGCAAGACTCGACACATAGTTGTGCGACAAAGAGGTGGGCGAAAGCGTATGCGTGAACACCGACACCTTGTTGATATAAGGGTCGTAGAGATACAAGCCCACATTCGTCGCTATCCACACCTTCCCTCCTCGTTTCACCACGTCGATGATAAACGAAACGGGAAGCGCTTGCAACTGGGGCGATATGCTATTGCTCACCAGTTTGCCGCCCTGAACGGAAAGGCGATGAAGACCGCCACCGAAAGCCACCCACACCGTCCCATCGCCATCGATATCGCGCAGAAAAACATCGGGCGTATTGGCATTATAAGCATATTGCAGGATATCGTCAATCTTGCCGTCGGGCAGGAAGCTTACGCAATAGATGTTGTCCATCGTCACAATCCACATTCTTCCTTTTGCATCGCAATGCACGCGGATGGAACGCTCTTGCAACAACTGTGTCAAGCGCCCTTTCTTGTCCTCAAGCGAAGCAGGTTTCAGCATCTCCAGGTCGAGCACCTCCGTGCATTCATCGAACGAAACCCATAATCGATGGAACCCGTCCTCGCAAACGCTCCTACACGAATTGCTACGGAAAAAACCGCCCGTCTTCCCCACTCCGAAATCGAGCACCGAATAACCGTCGTAGCGCACCAATCCGCCACCATGAGTGGCAATCCACATGAAGCCATCGCTGTCGGCATAAAGGTCGTCAACAAAGTTGTTCGGAAGGCCGTGCGTCATGTTAAAATACAAGACGTTGTAGCGCTCGACATACTGGCCTTGTGACCTCATGCCCAACGAAAATACAAATGCCAAAACCAATAGCAACGTGCGTCTCATGCACGCAAAGATAATGAAATATTTCGATTAAGTAAAGAAGATTCAAATTTATTTGCTTTTTTTCTCCAGAAAACACTACCTTTGCAGAAAAAGCACAAACCTATATCCAAAATGAGACAATATGGGATTGGGCTGAAAGAACAATTAAACCAAAACGATCAAACGTAGTCAAATTATAAACCTATTTATCCAACAAAAACAGTAAAACAAATGAAGAAAGTTTATTTAGCGGCATTGCTATGCCTCTCTTTGACGGCAGCCAATGCACAAGAGCCGGAGATTCCAATGTTGACAGGCAGACCGGCTTCCAGAACGTTTGGCGCCCAGCAGCCCATCGATGTGAAATTCGACGAGTACAAAGCAGCCCCTCAGGGATTCGACAAAGAGCGCGAAGGAATTGCCAAGGGCACCGTGAAGCTCATCGAGTATCAATCGGAATCGGTAGGTACAACCCGCAAGGCAAATGTCTATCTGCCTCCTAAGTACGATGCTAAGAAGAAGTACAGCGTGCTCTACCTGCTTCACGGCATCGGAGGCGACGAGAACGAATGGTACAAAGATGGTGGTGTGCCCAACATCATCATGGACAACCTCTATGCTGACGGAAAAGTGGCCGACATGATTGTGGTGATGCCCAACGGACGTGCACAAAAGGACGACTCACGTGCTGGAGGAATGGAATCGTTCAGAGCATTCGGAGATTTTGACAAAGACCTCATTGGAAGCCTCATCCCTTACATCGAGAAGAATTTCAGCGTTTACACCGACAAGGACCATCGTGCCATCGCTGGCTTGTCAATGGGTGGCGGACAGTCGCTCAACTTCGGACTCGGCCACATGGACGTGTTTGCCTACGTGGGTGGCTTCTCTTCAGCTCCCAACACCATGCGTGCAGCTCAGCTCATTCCCGATATTGACAAGGTGAAGAAAGAGAACAAACTGCTGTGGATGGTATGCGGTGGTGCCGACGGTCTGATGAACAACAGTGCCCAGCTCAAGGCTTTCTGCGACGAGAACGGCATTCCTTGCACGCTCATCAACTATCCCGACCAAGGTCACAACTTCGTGGTGTGGAAGTATGGTCTTTACAACTTCGCACAGCTGATTTTCAAATAATCAACCATACGGACAGTTGATAAAAACGAAGAGCGCAAGCCTGTCTTGCGTTCTTTTTTTATGCAGATAATACAACACACACCCGTCATCTCAAATGCAAACCATTTCAGGGAAAATGTAACATGTAACATTTGTAACATGTAACAATAAGGTCGTTCCATATTTCCGAGATGAAAATGAGATTACAAATAGATAGATTTATATGGGTAAAATTACATAATGTATAATATTAATTATTTTATTATAATATAATATTATAATAACCTATAGGAGACGAGGCTGTCTTGCATATGTGGAAGGTGCTAAATGTTACATGTTACAATTGTTACATGTTACAAAATGCTCTTTCGACTTTGTCATAGCTATGCAATGACAGTCTCAAAGCTAGGCTATGAGGCGGTCAAAGCTATGCAATGACGTGGTCAAAAGCCACAAATGACAAAGAAAAAGACCATCGATTGATGGTCTTTTCTGTTTATTTTTCTAGAAGGCGAGGATGAGCGTTTGTCGCGGAGAGAGTTCGATGTCTTTGTCGAGAGGCACAGCTTTCTCAGTGATGATATCAAGGGCTTGCTGTGTCTGTCCGATGATTTCAGCATAGCGGGCCACCTCGAAAACAGCAGGTTGGGAGGTGCCGTTGAGGATGGTGAGCGAAGCATGTCCATCGTGTTGGCGGGCGATGACATAGACTCCCTTCCAAGGAATGAACTGCGTCTGGCTGCCCTCGATGATGAGGGGATTGGCCTGACGCCAATGGAGCAGTCGGGAGAGCCAGTTGAACATGGCGTTCTCAGCGGGTGTGCGTCCTACGGCGGTGAAGCAGTTGTGGGTGTCGCCTGGGAATCCGCCCGGGAAGTCGCGGCGGACATTGCCATCGGTGACCTCCTTCGTACCGTTCATGAGCACCTCGGTGCCGTAGTAGAGCTGTGGGGTGCGGTTGATGGTGAGCAGCAGGGCGAGCGCCTGCTTGAGGGAGAGGGTGTCGCATCCGTTGCCGAGATAACGGTCGGTGTCGTGGTTTTCGATGAACGCCATCACACTCGAGGGATTCACATAGAGATAGTCGTAGACGAAGGAGTTGTAGATGCGATTGAAGCCGTTCCACCACCCATCGGTCTCCTCGTGCTTGGCTTGGTTGAGTTTGTCGAAGAAGGAGAAGTCCATCACGGTCTTGAGGTAGGAGTTGGCCGGTGCCATTTTGCTATCTTTCTGCCAGGCGGCGGTGTAGCCGGGTTCGGTAACCCACGTCTCGCCCACGGTGTTGAAGTTGGGATATTCCTCGTCGAGCTCCTTCATCCACTCGGCCATCGCGTCGGCGTAGGCATAGGGATAGGTATCCATGCGAATGCCGTCGATGCCTACGGTCTCTATCCACCACTTGGAGTTCTGGATGAGGTAGCGCATCACGTGGGGGTTGTGCTGATTGAGGTCGGGCATGGAGGGCACGAACCATCCTTCGACAGTCTCCTTGAGGTCCACCTTCGAGGCATAGGGGTCGAGCACGGGCGTGAGCTTGTAGGAGGTCTGCAGGTATTTGCTCTCGCCTGCATTATCGCCAAATCCCGTCATGGGGTCGTGTCCGCTCTGCTCAGATTCCGTCAGCCAGTCGGGAGTGTTGAGCCAGTCTTTCGAAGGCATGTCCTTCGTCCAAGGATGCTCGAAACCACAATGGTTGAAAATCATGTCCATCACGACCTTCAAGCCTTTCTGATGGGCTTCGCTGACCAGACGACGATAGTCTTCGTTCGTGCCGAAACGCGGGTCAACACGATAGTAGTCGGTGGTGGCATAGCCGTGATAGGTTGAAAAACCATTCTCGCTGTCGGGTGAGTTGTTTTCCAACACGGGCGTGAACCACAGGGCTGTGACGCCCAGCTCGTTGAAGTAATCGAGATGCTGCCGTATGCCCTCCAGATTGCCTCCATGGCGCAGAGAGGGTTGGGAGCGGTCCACCTTGTAATTGGATGAAGGACGAAGGATGAAGGATGATTCATCTTTCAACTCCAACGGTTTTTCGGTCCCTTGTGCGAATCGGTCGGGCATGAGCATATAGAGCACATCGGCATTGGTGAATCCTTTGCGCTCGCTGCCAGCCATCTCGCGCTCCTTCAGCTGGTAGGCCACCGTGGTCTCCTTGCCATCGAGTTTGAAGGTGAGTGGCAGGTTTCCAGCCTTCGCACCCTTCACGTTGAGATAGACGAGCAGGTAGTTGGGTGAGTCGAGTCGCACGAGCGAATCGAGCTTCGCCCCGCGGACACTGACCTCAGCCTCGCGGATGCCCTGTCCATAGACCATGAGCTGTAAGGTGGGGTTCTTCAGTCCGACATACCAGTCGGTGGGGTCGATGCGCGAAATCTGGACATCGCCCTCCGTGAGTTGGTCGAGCAACTTGGCGTCTTTCACTTCGTTATTACACGATGTAATAACAGATATAAAGACAAGAGATAAAAGGTAAGAGGTTAGGGATGATAAGGTTTTCATATTCGTTGTTGATGATGTTTCATGTTAATCGTGCAAGATGAGTGCCGATTGTGGGTCGGCAACCACCTGGTTTCCATTGATTTCGCCAAGTCCGTTCTCATCGATGTTGCCATCGCAGCCCACGACCGTGTAGTGGCCTTCAGGGATGTTGACCATCTGCGGTTCACGGTTGGCATTGAGGATGACGATGATGTTCGACCATGCATCGCCACCAGCATGGTCTTTCAGGATGAATCCCACGAGGCAGTCGCCCTGAACGATGAACTCCAGATGCTTGCGCACGAGGTCGGCCTTGCCAAGTCGGAAGGCGGGATGGTTCTTGCGCAGCTGGATGAGACGTTTGTAATACTCAAAGACCTGCGGATAGCGCTTGAGGTTGTCCCAGTCGAGATGGTTCACCGAGTCGGGCGACTCAAACGAGTTGTGAACGCCTTTCTTGTCGCGTAGCATCTCTTCACCGCTGAGCATGAAGGGAACGCCTTGCGAGGTGAAAACGGCCGTCTGAGCGAGCAAATCGAGTCGGATGAGCTCGTCGGAGACTCCGGATTGTCCGGTTATTCCGGATATTCCGGATATTCCGGATACGCTCGTTTTCAGACGGTCCACAAGACACATGTCGTCGTGGCAGCTGACATAGGAAATCATCTGCGTGGGCTCGTTCGCCCAAGGCTCCTTGGAATAGTTCACCTTCGACATATCGACCTGCGGATGGCTGATGGCGCCAACGATGCCGAACTTCAAACTCTCCTCCTCGCCCGCAATGCCGGCAAGGAAAGCACCCTTCGTGTCGTCGCTGAACGGACCGCGCAGGGCATCACGAATGTCGTCGCTGAAGGCGGCAATGCCTTTCAGCTGGTTCGTGTGGGCCTTCGTGGCGAGTTTTTCAGCGGGATAGGCACACTGTCCGGCACTCCATCCCTCGCCATAGATGAAGATGGTGGGGTCGATTTTGTTCACCTCGTCGCGAATGATGTTCATCGTCTCGATGTCGTGGCAGCCCATGAGGTCGAAACGAAAGCCGTCGATGTGGTATTCGTTGATCCAATACTTCACGCTCTCAATCATGAAACGGCGCATCATAGGCTGCTCGGAAGCCGTCTCGTTGCCACAACCTGAGCCGTTGCTATAGGTTCCATCGGCATTCTTGCGATAGTAATAGTCGGGGTAGGTGCGCTGGAAGTTGGAGTGTTCGATGTCGTAGGTATGATTATACACCACGTCGAGGATGACCCGGATGCCAGCCTTGTGCAGCGCCTGCACCATCTGCTTGAACTCGCGGATGCGGCAAGTGGGATCGAAGGGGTCGGTGCTGTAGGAACCTTCGGGCACGTTGTAGTTCACGGGGTCGTAACCCCAGTTGTACTGCGGCGAGAAGTCGGGCTTGGCAGGAATCACACCCTCGGGTAGACTCTCGTAGTCATGTTGCAAAGAGAGATCCACGTCCATGTGCGTCTTATAGAGATCCTCGTCGATGCGCGTCTCATCCACCGAACCGTAATCGTAGCTAGGTAGGATGTGGATGGCGTTCACTCCGAGAGCCTTCAGGTGGTTGATGGCTTTCTCTTCCGTCAGCGCCAAGAACTTTCCCTTGTGCTCGATACCCGACGAGGCATCGATGGAGAAATCACGATGGTGCATCTCGTAGATGACGAGGTCGGCAGGCGACTTCACAACAGGCCGTTTGTCCTGCTCCCATCCTGTGGGGTTGGTCTCCTTCAGGTCGATGATGGCTCCGCACATGCCATTCACACCCACAGCCTTGGCAAAGACGCCTGGTGTCCTACCAAAGAAGGTCTTATAAGGGAACGGGATGGGAATGCACCCCATACCCCAGCGAGTGTGGTCGGCCACGTTGAACGTGTAGTATTTCCCTTTCAGGTCGCCTTTCACCTCCACCTTCCAAATGCCATCCTTGTCGTATTTCATCTTGTACGACTTGTCTTTGGTTGGATCGGAACAGAGGACATCCTGGTCGTGAATGGTCAACTGGACGCGCTTCATGTCTTTGGGTGCAAAGAGCTTGAAGGTGGTCTTCTGGGGCGTGTAGGTCATCTCGTCGAAACGGAAGTCCTGTGCGAAAGCTACGCTAAATGAAGATTGCAAAATGATAATCGTTAAGAGTTTTCTCATATCCCTATTGTGCAATTAATGAAATGGCGAATCCTCCGCCTGGCGCCTCTTTGATCTTGAGCGTCTGACCTGCCTTCACGGTCTTCTTCGTGATGGTGTAGGCTTGCGGATTGGTCTCATAATGAGCATTGGGCGCATCAGCATAGATAGTGCAGAGATACTTGCGACCCTTGTCGAGGAAGTCGAGCTTCAGGACGGCAAGATGTCCGTTCTCGTCGCATTTGCCTCCCACAAACCAATTATCAGTGCCTTTCGCTTTGCGGGCCACGGTGATGTAGTCGGCAGGCTCGGCCTCGAGATAACGGGAGTCATCCCAGTCGCAAGCGACATCGCGGATGAACTGGAAGGCGTCGTCGAACTTCTCATAGTTCTCGGGAAGGTCGGCTGCCATCTGCAAAGGCGAGTACATCGTGAGATAGAGTGCCAACGAGCCAGCGATGGTGATGCGAGCCCACGACGTGTTGTCGCTCCACTCGGAGAGCTTGGTCACAAAGATGCCTGGCGTATAGTCCATCGGACCGCCTTGAAGTCTGGTGAACGGCAGGATGCAAGTGTGGTCGGGACGAGAACCGCCAAACGCCTCGTATTCAGTTCCACGTGCACTCTCGTTGCCGACAAGGTTGGGATAGGTTCGGCAGAGACCTGTTGGACGCGTGGCCTCATGGGCGTTCACCATGATGTGATGCTTGGCGGCCTCCTTCACGACATAGAGGTAATGGTTGTTCATCGACTGTGAATAGTGGTGGTCGCCACGAGGAATGATATCTCCCACATAGCCCGTCTTCACGGCATCGTAGCCATAATGGTTCATCAGCTGGAAGGCCTTCTCCATGTGGCGCTCGTAGTTTTGCGTGGAAGACGAGGTTTCATGATGCATCAGAATCTTCACACCCTTCGAGTGGGCATAGGCGTTGAGCATCTCTATGTCGAAGTCGGGATAGGGTGTCTGGAAGTCGAACACATCGCGTTTCCACATGTTCGCCCAATCTTCCCAACCTACGTTCCATCCTTCAACGAGCACCTCATCAAGTCCGTTCTTGGCAGCAAAGTCGATGTAACGTTTCACCTTCTCGTTGTTTGCGGCATGACGTCCGTTGGGCTTTGCCTTCTGATAATCGATAATCGAGGACTGTAAATTGGGGAAGGCATCGCCAGCGAGTTTGATGCTGGGGAACTCGTCGGTGTAGTTCCACGAGCTCTTGCCGACGATCATCTCCCACCACACACCACAGTATTTCGTGGGATGAATCCACGAGGTGTCTTCAATCTTGCAAGGTTCGTTGAGGTTGAGGATGAGGTTGCTGGAGAGCATGTCGCGGGCATCATCGCTCACCATCACCGTGCGCCAAGGGGTCTCACAAGGCGTCTGCATCGCCCCCTTCAAGCCCGTTGCATCGGGGGTCAGATGACTGACAAACGTGAAAGGCTTGGGCAGAGGATAGTTGGAAGGCTTGGGATTCGGTGTGTAGGCATTGCTTCCACCACCAAGTTTGGTCGTGAGCGCTTTTGTCTGAGCGTCCACCAACTCGAGGTGCATGGTGGCATAGTCGGCGCAAGCAGCCTCATGAATGTTGATGTAGAGACCATCGGCTGACTTCATCTGCAACGAGGTCTGCACACCCGTTTCGGAAAACACCGCTACGGACGAGTTGCCCCAGTTGACGGCTTTCTTCATCATTCCACGTATCTCTGACAGCTTGGTCTGTTGCGTCTCCTGCTCCTGCGTGTCGTAGTCGCCAGGCAGCCACCAAGCCATGTGGTTGCCAGTCATTGCGAACTCGCTCATCTCCTCCTGGATGAGGAAGTAGTTGAGCTCCTTCTGCTGCGGGAACTCATAGCGGAAACCAATACCGTCATCATAAACGCGGAAGCGGATGAGGATGGTACGATGGCGCTCGTAGAAGGCGCGTCCCTCTTGCGTGGGATTAGCGGCAGTCACCCTGCTGTACTCGGATTTCTGGTCCAATGTGACAGCCAACTCGTTGTAGTGATTACGAATCGTCTTGGTCTCTCCCCACACGGGCTCCCACGTCTCATCGAACGAAGAGGTTTGTGCATCCTTCAACGTGAAATTCGTCATCAGGTCGGTCTCGTCCATTCCTGCCGAAGCATGTTTGTCCTGAGCCAGTATCAACCCCAGATGCGACGGTTTCACGACAGGCTTTCCTTTGTAGGTCATCTCATAAGTGGGTCTCCCGTCTTTGTCTATCGAGAAGTTCACCACGATGTTCCCATTGGGGGATTTCACGGTCTTCGTCTGCGCCTCAGCCATGATGGGCAGCAAGAGAGCCAACATTGCAATAAAGACTTTTTTCATGTTCTGTTTCTTGTGTTAGTTTGATTTTTGTTGCTTCAGCGCCGATTATCTGCCACTATGGGTGAGCAGTTCACGCAGATTGTTGTTGAACTCGGTAGCCTGCATCAAATCCTCGATGTTGAGGTGCATGCGATAACGCCAGTAATGGCGCGGGTTGGCGGGAATGTTCACACGTTCTGCGTTCTGATCGGCCAAACGCATCTCTTCATCGATGGCCAACCAATCCTGCAAAGCCAAGATGCAGAGCATCGAAGGCGACGTGAGATGACGTGAGATGATGTCGCGGGCCAACCATCCGGGTAACGGATGAGGTGCGGCTCCACCACGATAGAGCATGGTGTTGTAGTAGGTCTGTGTACGCTCCATATCCTCATCCCACCACATGCGCAACGTAGGCATATCGTGACTCGAGATGGTGCAAACGGAACGATAAGGATTGCGCGAGAGATGTCCGAAACGAGTCTTCGGGTCTTTGGGCATCGACTGCAGTTCGAGCGAGAGGATTCGGAGCTCCTGCATTACCCATTGCACACAATCGGGTACCATACCGAGGTCTTCTGCACAGACGAGCATACGGGTGGCCTGCACCAAACGAGGTAGTTTCTTCATCGCCTCTCGATACCAGAACTGGTTGTTGCGACGATAATAATAGTCGTTGTAAATGCGATTGAAAGCCTCCTTGTCGTTGTCATAGAGCGCGCGATACAAGAAATCGAGCTGGGCCGAGATGCGCGGATGGAACTTCTCAGCGTCCTTATGGTCACGTACGAAGAGCACGTTGCTAACCATTGCATACAATCCCTCACGGAAGTCGCCAGCCTCCACACGCTGTTCTATCTTGCGTTGAGTGGCGAACTCGGGCTTCAGGTCGTAGAAACCGTCGCCTCGGGCAATGAGATAGTTGTCCTTCACTTCCTGGGCACGATCCTTGAAGAGTTCGTCGAGTGTCCAGTCGGCAATGTAGGGACGGGTAAACAAATCTTCCTGCCAATGCAAGCCATAAGCCTCTATCTCCTCGCGTGTCAACGCAAGTGATGGGGAGAACTGCCCCAGCAAACCATGCACGCTCTCGATAGGGATTTCCCAAATGCGGAAGAAGCCCAACACGTGGTCGATACGATAGGCATCGAAGTACTTCGACATATTCTGGAAACGACGCACCCACCAAATGCAGTCGTCGGCCACCATCGCATCCCAGTTGTAGGTGGGGAAGCCCCAATTCTGTCCGTTCACCGAGAAGTCGTCAGGTGGAGCACCAGCCTGTCCATTCAGGTTGAAGTATTTAGGCTCCATCCAGACATCGCAACCGTGTCGGTTCACGCCGATAGGAATGTCACCCTTCAAGACGACTCCTTTTGAACGGGCGTATTCGTGCACGCCATGCATCTGCGTGCTCAGGATGAACTGCACGAAATAATAGAACTCCACCTCCTTGTATGCACGTGTACGCACATTGCCGAGTGCCTTCCGGTCGGCCTCGTTCCACGTCTGATGGTCGGGCCATTGCGAGAAGTCGGCTGTGCCATAAGTATCGCGCAGGTGGCAATATTGTGCATAGGGAACCAACCACTGTCCTGCCTCGTAGAAGAAGGCCTTGAACTCTGCCGACTTCATCATCCGTGCACCCTCTTGCTCGAACAACAAACGCAGATATTCGGTCTTGGCATTGTTCACACGCTCATAGTCGATTTGCGGAAGCGAGTTCAACTCCTCTCTCAGCTTCTCGAATGCAGCCCTCTTCTTCTCGTCCTTCAACGCAGGAAGAGCTGTCAGGTCGACATACTGAGGATGGAGTGCGAAGATGGAGATGCAAGAATAGGGATAGGAATCGGTCCACGTGTGCGTGATGGTCGTGTCGTTGATGGGCAGAATCTGGAGTACACGCTGACGTGTAGATGCCACCCACTCCACCATCTTCTTCAAATCGCCGAAGTCGCCCACACCAAAGCTGTCGCGCGAGCGCAATGAGAAGACGGGCACCAACGTGCCAGCCAACTTGCGGTCGTAGATGGGGAAGAAGGCCTGGTTGAGTTGATAAACCACCAAGTCGCCATCTTTCAAACCATCGGGCAGTTGCACGAAGCGATTCAACCCTGTCTCCCAAAGCGGCGAAACATCTTCTTCCTCGTCGAGGGCGACAAACTTGAACTCTAACCTGTTGCCAACGAACGAACGGGCGTTCAAATCAATGGTCCACTCGTTGTGGTTATGCTCGACCATCGAAACTGCCCGCTTGGCATTCCATGCACCCAACGCATCGTCGCCACCAAGAACAGCCAAACGCTCAATAGAACGCAACTGTGGGGCACGAACCACGAGGCGCACCACAGGTTGGCCACCCCACCCTGCAGCATGGGCGACTGGACGCTCTTCACGACGATTGACGCACTCCGTGAAAGCTGAACTATAAAGATAGGAATCCTCGGGAATGTCAATCCAATGGTCGTAAACATAGACGTTTCCACTGCAGGCGGGTGTCAACTCCAACCGATGGGCCTCGGTGAGCCACTCGTGGCGTTTCTCCGTGCCATCGGTCTCCACACTATAGAAATAGTCGATGACGCATCCATTGGCAATTTTGGCTGATGTATTCACCTCGCATGTCCAATGTTCGCCATCATGGGTGCCCATTCTCACTTTTGCTGGCATGATACCACCTTTGCTCCGCCGAGAATCGCCTGAGGCGTTGTCCGTAGCTGAGTTCATCACATTCAAGACCAGCTCTTCACCGAAGACTGTCTTGTAATCTATATGAAAACGTAAATTCATAGACTATAGGTTAATAATTTCATGCAACAAAATTACATATTATTATAAATAGTTGTCCTCAAACAGCACGGAAAGACATCGAATTGTTGCGCAATCGTTTGCATTTTTGACCATTTTGAAGTTGCACCGACAGAACAAAAAAAACAGCCGCTTGTGAATTGCGACTGTATTTCAACGGATTACATAAAATGTGATTTTGAGGGCGTTTTCAAATTATTTCGTCAATAATTGATCACCAACGACAATCCTTCGGGGCCAACACTCAATACATAACGGCTGCGCTCGCCCGTGATTTTGTCGCCCAACCAATACCCCAACTCTGTACCAAGGACACCTATGGCGGCTCCCACACAAACATCGTGCCATTGATGACGATTACGAGCGATGCGGTCGATGCTCACCGCAGTAGCCACACCATAGCCTGCGACGGAAATCCACGGTGAGTAGTGGCCATATTCCTTGTGTAGGATATGTGCGCCAGCAAAAGCCACTGTGGCATGTCCCGATGGAAAAGCATGTTGGTCGGTGCCATCAGGACGACGTTCATGGATGGAATGCTTCAACGCCCACGCCGTACCTACCGACAATGCATAACTGGTCGCCGTGTTCACCACCAACCGCTTCCACGATGAAGCCCCCTCCACACCACAAGCCTTCAAAGCAAACACTGAAGCGATGGGCACGAAACGCAGCACGTCGTCGGGTCCGTCGCCATGATAAGGCTTATCAGACTCTTGCGCCACCACCCAAAGAGGTAGCAGCACAAGAGATATGAGGAGGAGGATTTTTCGCATATCGCCTACCGTTTGCCGCGGATGAAGCTCACGCAGAATGCACCACAAACCAACAGCACGCCCGAGACAATCATCATTGTGGACGGATGTCCTCCCACCATACGCAGGATGAAACCACCACAGATGGCAGCAACAATCTGCGGCAGACAGATGGTACAATTAAAGAGTCCGAGATAAGCTCCCATGTGACCATACCCCTGCAAGGCATTGGTAACAAACGTGAACGGCATAGCGAGCATGGCAGCCCAAGCACAACCGATGAGCAAGAACGGAACAATCTGACCGTATTGGTTGGGCACGAAGGGGATGAGTGCGAAACCGATACCACCAATCGCAAGACTGACAGCATAGGCCATCTTGGTGTTCTTGAAACGCGGAAGGATGGTTGCCCATACCACACTACCCATAGCCTGGATGGCATAGAGCACACCCGTCCAGTTGCCAGCCACCTGATAAGCTTCGGAAGAGGAGTCGGTGGCTTTCCAGACAGTCTCTGAGACGGCGTCCACCACGTATGTCCACATGTAGAGCAGAGCAGCCCAACAGAAGAACTGTACAAGTCCCACCTTCCAGAACGTGGAGGGGGCGTTCTTCAGCAACGTGAACCAATCGGACTTTTCAGACTTGCTTGTATTCTCTGCCAATTCATCAGTCTTCTTGCCATTGTATTCAGCATACTCCTGCGGATTCCATTCCTTCACCTTCAGCGTGGTGTAGAGAACACAAAGAATGAGGATGGCTGCACCGACATAGAACGACCATACCACCGAAGGAGGTACGACACCTGGTGCTGCCACATTGGCGATACCTACGGCAGCAAAAATGTAGGGGAACAGGAAGCCCACCACAGAACCAGCATTGCAAAGGAATGATTGGATGGAATAGGCCTTGGCTTTTTGTTCCTCATTGACCATGTCGCCTACCAACATCTTAAAGGGTTGCATGGCCATGTTGATACTGGTATCCAATAGCATCAGCATAACAAGACCGAAAAGCATCACTGCCGAGACAGCCAACCCTAAAGAACCGGCATTGGGTAGCAGGCACATCACAGCCACTGCCACAAAGGCTCCGATAAACAGATAAGGAATGCGGCGACCGAAACGGCACCATGTCTTGTCGGAGAGTGTGCCTATGATAGGTTGCACTATCATTCCCATGAGAGGTGGAAGAATCCAGAAATAACTCAAGTCGTGAGGATCGGCACCCAATGTGCGGAAAATGCGCGAAATGTTTCCACTTTGAAGGGCATAGGCGATTTGTACACCGAAGAATCCGAACGACAGATTCCATAAAGCCCAGAAGGATAAATTAGGTTTTTGTTTCATATTAATTCATATTGTTTGATTATTCATCTTGTAGAATGCATTATCTAGTTGTTCCTCGAATGATGAGACGCGTGCGAACGACCCGCTTTTCAACATGGTTGCGCGGCAACGCTCCTTCCACTTGACTAATGAGAATGTTTGCGGCCTCCTCCCCCACCGTAATACCTCGTTGCTCCACAGTAGTCAGCATGGGATCGCAAGCTACTGCACGTTGACCATTAGTGAAACCACAAATGGAAATGTCCTCGGGGACTCGATAACCCATACGTTTCGCCGTATAGAGAATGCCGATGGCAGTATCGTCGTTCACTGCAAAGAAGGCATCGGGAATTTCTTCTTGCGAGAGAATGTCGGGGGTGATAGACTCCGCATCAATACGATTGTCACAAAAGCGCATCCACTGCTCATGCAAAGGCAATCCATTTTTCAGTAGGGCGTCCTTATAACCGTTGAAACGATTCTTCGATATCTCGAGCGTCATCGATGAACCATAGAACGCGATGCGCCGACAGCCTGTGTTGATGAGATGGTTCACTGCATTGTATGCGCCCATGTAGTCGTCGACTACTACACGACTAGCATTTACCCCTGTGCAAATGCGGTCATAGAATACCAATGGTACGCCTTGGTCAATCAACATTTGGAAATGATCGTAGCACATGGTGTCCTTGGCCTGTGAGACGATGATTCCACACACTTTGTTTTCGTAAAATGCACGGCAAATGCGCACCTCACGGTCGTATTTCTCGTCACTCTGAGCCACCAAGATGTTATAGCCATGCGCCGAAGCCTCTTCTTCAATTCCACTGAGAATGGATGAAAAATAATAATGTGCAAACTGCGGAATAATAACCCCTATGAGCTTCTGTGGTTTCACTCGCGAGTTGCGCAAACTTTCGGCTATGACATTAGGAAAAAAATGATGTTCGCGCGCGTATGTTTTGATACGCTCGCGTTGCCCTGCACTGATGCGTGGACTATCTTTCAGCGCACGCGAAACGGTTGCCACGGAGACTCCTAATTCTCTGGCAATATCCTTCATTGTTATGGGCACATGTTCATTCATTTTTCGGATGGTCAGTAGTGTTCTGATTGCAAATTTAGGAAATTCATCTTAATAGTAGTACACCACAACATGAATTAACTACATTTTCGAAATGCAAACGATTGCACAATTAATATAACGGAAAAACAGAAAAAAAAGTACATCGTATTGGAAAGAAAATTATCTTTGCACCATGAAACTATAAATCGACTATTAGCAATAACTTAACAATAACTAAAAATGTAGTAATGATGAAGCAGGTAAAATTTACAATGCCTCAGAGGATGCTCGCATTGATATGTGGGCTGATTCTCTCTGTCAGCGCCTTTGCACAGCAGATTACTGTGAATGGCAATGTGAAGGATGCTACCGGCGAACCCATCATCGGTGCCACCGTGCGCGTCGCAGGACAGCAGGGCGGTGTGATTACCGACTTTGACGGTAACTTCCAGGTGAAAGCGAACAGCGGTGCTACAATTACGGTGACGTATGTGGGCTATCAAGAAGCCCAGGTTGCCGCTGCTCCCCGTGTGAACATCGTACTCCAAGACGACGCCCAACTGCTGAAAGACGTGGTGGTCATCGGTTATGGTACGGTGAAAAAGAGTGATGCAACAGGTTCAGTGATGTCGGTGGAGGCCGATCAACTGAATAAAGGTTTGGCAACATCACCCGCAGACCTTCTACAAGGTAAGACCCCAGGTGTGCAGATTACGACAAACAGTGGTGCACCAGGTGCCGGCTCCACTATCCGCATCCGTGGAGGTTCGTCACTCTCGGCTTCTAACGACCCGTTAATCGTGATTGATGGTCTACCCATCAGCTCGACAGGAATTAGCGGTGGTGATGTGTTGAACACCATCAACCCGAACGACATCGAGAGTTTCTCTATTCTGAAAGATGCTTCGGCAACTGCCATCTATGGTAGCCGTGCATCAAACGGTGTGATTCTGATCACCACCAAGAAAGGTAAAGCAGGTTCTAAGCCCCGCGTGAACATTGACTTGACTGGCACATTCAAGACGGTTGCTAAGAAAGTTGACGTGTTGCAGGGTGATGCTTTCAAGGACTTCTTCATGGCAAACTATGGCGACAATGCCGACGCAGTTGCCGCCCTAGGCGTGAACGGAGTGTATTACAACACCAAGTGGCAGGACGAGATTTATCGCACTGCTTTCTCAGAGGAAATCAACGCCAGCGTGACAGGTGGTTATGTAGCTAAAAACTCAGACTTCAAGATGCCATATCGCGTAAGCGCGGGATTCCTGAACAACGATGGTACGCTGAAGACAACGAACATGAACCGTGGAACGCTGGGCGTCAACCTGACACCAACGCTGTTGAACGATCGCCTGACCATCAACCTGAACGGTAAGGGCGTATTTACGCACAACTCGTTTGCCGACGAGGGTGCCATTGGTTCGGCCGTGAAGTACAACCCGTTGAAGCCTGTGTACAACGAAGATGGCAGCTATCACTACTGGATGCAAAATGGCGCACCCAACACGATGTCTATATTGAACCCTGTTGCCCAATTGGAGCAGCAGAACAGAGACAGCTACATTCGTCGTTTCGTTGGCAACGCACAGTTCGATTATAAGTTCAAGTTCCTCGAGGGACTTCGCGCTAACTTGAACCTTGGTCTTGACTACTCTACCACATCGGGATGGAATGTGACCAACCAGTTCAGTGAGATCTCCTACCACGACAAGACACAAAATGGTAGTGGCCTTTGGGAAAAATACACTCAGAAGCGTGAGGACAAGACACTGGAATTCTATCTGGCATATGCCAAGGAACTGAAAGAAATCAACAGCCGCTTCGACATCCTCGGTGGTTACAGCTGGCAGCATTTCTACAACGAGACAACTGACTACAAGTGCGCCAACGATGGCAGCGGCATAGAGTTCAACTACACACCGCTGTTCAAGACCGAGAGTTATCTGGTTTCATTCTACGGCCGTTTGAACTACACGTTTATGGACCGCTATCTGCTCACCTTTACTCTGCGTGACGATGGAACATCACGCTTCCAGAACAACAAGTGGGGTCTGTTCCCATCAGCTGCTTTTGCATGGCGCATTAACGAGGAGCCGTTCCTACGCAACGCAGACTGGCTGTCGAACTTGAAGCTTCGTCTGGGTTATGGTGTCACAGGTCAGCAGAATATCGGACAGGGTGACTATCCCTCCATTCCGACCTATCATATAAACCAAGGTTCTAACTACATGTTTGGAAACAACGTTATCATCCCCATTACACCGAAAGGCTATGCCGCTCAGATTAAGTGGGAGGAGACAACTACCTATAACATCGGTCTGGACTTCGGCTTCTGGAACAACCGCATCAATGGTAGCGTCGATGTGTACAAGCGTGTCACAAACGACCTATTGAACTACGTGCCCGTGTCGGGAGGAACAAACCTGACCAACTATCTGCTGCAGAACGTCGGTGACATGGAGAACAAGGGTATAGAAGTGGCTCTGAACGTAGTTCCCATCGAGCAGAAAGACTTCCGCTGGGAGGTAGGCGTGAACGTGGCATACAACAAGAATGAGATCACCAAGTTGACCGCCAGCGACGACCCCACCTATCCAGGTGTAGAGACAGGTGGCATCTCGGGTGGTGTGGGTAACAACGTCCAGATACAGAAGGTGGGCAACCCACTCAACTCGTTCTATGTATTCCAGCAAGTTTACGACCAAAATGGCAAACCTCTCGAGGGCCTCTATGTGGACCGCAATGGCGACGGACAGATTACCGATGACGACCGTTACGTGTATTACAAGCCCGATGCTGACGTGAACATCGGTTTCAACACCGAGTTAAGTTATAAGAAGTGGACGCTCTCAGCAGCCCTGCGCTCAAGCCTTGGCAACTACGTATACAACAACGTGGCTTCAGACGCTGAGATGAAGGCTGACATGTGGACTAACAGCTTCATCGCCAACCGCGTGTCAACTGCTCCGTTTACCAACTTCTCCCAAGCTCAGTACAAGAGCGACTATTACGTGCAGAACGCTTCGTTCCTGAAACTCGACAAGGTGACACTCGCCTACAACATTTGTGATTGGGCACGTGTACACTTCACCGCTCAGAATGTGTTTACGATTACCAACTACAAGGGCGTTGACCCCGAAGTGGCTAATGGTATCGACAACAACATGTATCCGCGTTCGCGCAACTTCCTCGTAGGTGCAAGCTTTAACTTTTAATCAATAGGAGGACAAGAATATGAAATTCAACATAAAGAAAATTGGAATTGTAAGCTTTGCCTTTGCTGCTGCCGTTTCCTTCAATTCGTGTGTGGGCGACTTGGACGTGACGCCTATCGACCCCAACCTCGACACGCCTGAAAACGTGCTGACAGGTATCGAGCAATACAACCAACTACTGGCCAAGTGCTACTCAGCTCTCTCAGTCAGTTCACCCGACGGTGAGAGTGGATCGCCCGACATTTCGGGTATCGATGGTGGTTTCGGTCAATATCTGCGCGCCCTTTTCTACATGCAGGAACTGCCTACTGATGAGTGTGTCATTGGTTGGAACGACCAAACTATCAAAGATCTGCACGGACTGCAGTGGACCAGCAGCGACGTTTTTGTAACTGCTGCATACAGCCGTGTATTCTATCAAATTTCTCTCTGCAACGAGGTGATGCGCCAGATTGGCAAAGCCTCGAATAGCAGCGATCCCACTATGCAACAGTATCGCGCCGAGGCTCGTGCCTTGCGTGGTCTGAGCTATCTGCACGCCATCGACCTCTTCGGCAATGTGCCTTTCATCGATGAGAATACAGAAGTGGGTGGTGCCAATCCTCAGCAAATCAGTCGTGCCGAATTGTTCGAGTGGCTGGTGAAAGACATGGAAGAGTGCGCAGAGCAACTTCCCGCCAATCCTGAGAAATACCGTGCTGGCAAGGGTATGGCCTACATGATTTTGGCCAAGCTCTACCTGAATGCAGGTGTCTATGCAGGAGCTCCGAACTATGCCAAGTGTGCAGAATACTGCAAAAAGGTCATCGACCTGGGCTACAAGCTTGAGTCGCAGGCTGACTACTTCAAGATGTTTGGTGCCGATAACGACCAATGCCTGGGTGTCGGTCACGAACTCATCTTCAGCGTCTACCAAGATCATCTCCAGACACAGGGTTATGGTGGTACGACATTCATTGTCAATGCTGCAACAGGCGGCAATATGGCCTACTACGACATGGGACTTGGTGGCAATGGTTGGGGTGGTATCCGCGTGACTCCTGAGTTTGTTGACAAGTTCTCTGCTGCCGACCGTCGTGCTGTGTTCTTTACCGATGGTCAGACCAAGGAAATCGAGGACATTGGTGAATTCTATAGTGGTTATGCTTTCCAAAAGTTCACCAACCTGAAGGCAGATGGTAGTCTCATCAACGGTTCCAAGTTGAGTGAAGTACGTCTTGTGGCCGAGGCTGTGGCAGAAGATGCTCAAAACACCGTAGCAAAAGAGAAACTCACTGAATTGCTGAAGGGTGTGAACTCCTTCCCCGACACCGACTTCCCCATCTTCCGTTTGGCTGATGTTTATCTGATGTTGGTCGAGTGTCAGGTGGTTGGTGGTGTGAGCGGCATCGACGGCATCGCCAAGTTCAATGAGATTCGCAACCGTGCAGGTATCAGTTCTATCACGAATCCTACAAAGCAGGACATCATTGACGAGCGTGCTCGTGAACTGGCTTGGGAATGCCAACGTCGTACCGACCTTGTGCGTTTCAACCAACTCACCTCTGCAGATTACCTCTGGGATCACAAGGGAATGAACAGTAATATTGGAACACCACATGCTGTTGACAACAAGTACAATTTGTTCCCGTTGGCTTCGAGTGATGTCATGTCGAATTCGAACCTTGTTCAGAATCCTGGATACTAATATTTACTATTGTTGAATTCCAAAAACAAGATAAAGATGAAAGCAAAATATTTTCTGAGCGGTTTGTTTTTTGCCATGGGCGCACTGATGATAACATCGTGTGATTCCGACCGCGAGGACAATCCCATACTTGACACCAGCAATATGACCTCGGAGTTTGTCTTGAACACTCCGGCCTATGCTGAGCAGCTCACGGACCTAGCTACCAGCAGCAACGTGAACTTTACATGGAGCCAGCCCAACTATGGCATGACGCTGGCCACTGTCTACGCTTTCCAACTCTCTGTCGATGGTACGTTCACCGATGCAGTGTTCGATGAAGAAGGTAATGAGATCACTCCTGCCTCCTACGTAGACCTTTCTGGCAGTTTCCAGACGGTTTCCGGTAGTCTCAGTGCATCTGCCATCAATCGTGCCATCATCGCATTGGAGAACTGGGAAGAAGAGAGTCAAGTGCCTGCCAGCATGCTCGTATACTTCCGTTGCAAGGCTACACTGGCCGACAATTCCATTCCCGCCGTCTACTCGAATGTTGTGAAAATCAACGTTGTTCCGAGCTTCAAGGTGACTTCTTCTTATGAAGAGTTTGTCTATGCTATTGGCGATGACAGCGGCTGGGCTACTGTACATCCACTGCGCAGTGCTGTTGAGGATGATATATTCAATGGTGTCTATACTGGCTTTGCTTACCTGAATGCCGAGTTCAAGTTCCGCAGCCACGAAGACAGTTGGGATGCTCCCGATTGGGGTGCTGGCAGCGAAGACGGCAAACTGGAGGCTCAGGCTGGCAACCTCATTGTTCCTGCACCGGGCTTCTACAAGATGGAGATGAGTCTGGTCGACCTCACTTACTCGTTGACACCCATCAACACTATCGGTGTGGTTGGTCCTGCACAAGAAGGTGGTTGGAACGATGACACCGACATGACCTACAACCCAGAGACAGGTGCATGGGAAGTCGAGATGGATCTCGCTGCCGATGAACTGAAGTTCCGCGCCAACGACGACTGGGCTATCAACTGGGGTGGTGACATCAACGACCTCACTCAGGATGGTCCCAACATCGCCATCGATGCAGCCGGCAAGTACAAGATCCAGCTCTATATCACTTACGAGGGAGCTCACAAGGTAGTCTTCACCAAGCTCTAAATCAAGAACATTATTAACGGTAATAGAAAAGAATATGAAAAAGATATTATTTGCATCTATCGCCCTGTTGTCCTCGATCGCATTCACATCATGCGATCAGGACTTCATGGACGGCATTGCCGGTCCACTGACTTCTGCCCCAGAGACTCCTCAAACTGTAGCCTTCGGTAATGGTTCCATCACAGAAGTAGCAACCATCAACTTGGCAGAAGTTGCAAACGAATTAGTACAAGTTTGCCAAATCAAGGCTCCTACTGTGAGCGACGAGAATGCTATATTCAAGGGCTACACCATCACCATCGACAACGTGGTTTACGACCTGTCGGCTGAAGGTGCTATGTCTACCGAAGAACTCACTTCCATTATCGAAGGTGCATTTGGCAAGCGTCCTGTTGAACGTGCTGTGGAGGCCGTTGTACGTGCTTACTACGATGCTAATGGACAAAGTATTGTCACCGTCTCTGAGGCATTCAACATCAAGGCTATTCCCGAGGCACCCGAAATCGAGGCCGCCTACTACTTGACTGGCACGATTAACGGCTGGGACAACACCAACACTGACTACAAACTCACCAACGACGGTAGTGATCCTTACGAGAATCCTATCTTCACCTGCCGCATCCCCGCTCCCGAGGATGGTAGTGACGTCAAATTCAAGATAACGCCCGAGTCTGGCTTGGGTGGTGACTGGAGTGGATGTCTGGCAGCTGGTGCTGAGGATGGTAAGTTCGTTTACAAGAATGCTGGTGGCGACCTGGTCATTCCTGCTGTTGAGGGTGCTGTATTCTACGACCTCGTCTTCAATATGCTCGACCAGACCTGGGAAGCCAAAGCTCTGCTCATCAACATCGAACCTGCCTACTATTTCACTGGTACCCTGAATGGATGGAACAATAACGACACCAGCTACAAACTGACCAACAATGGTGGTGATCCATATAGCAACCCGACGTTCACTTGCCGTATCCCCGCTCCCGAGGATGGTGGTAACATCCAGTTCAAGATGACGCCTGAGTCAGGTTTGGGTGGCGATTGGAGTGGATGTCTGGCAGCTGGTGCTACTCCAGGTACATTCGTCTACAACAACGGCGGTGGCGACTTTGTCATCGAGGCTGTTCCTGGCGCCAAGTACTACGACTTGACCTTCAACATGATGGAACTCACATGGTCGTACAAGGCTGTCAACTTCGAGCAGTTCGTCTACTTCATCGGTGCTACCGACGGATGGTCGGCTTCTGACCAAAAAGTTGCTCTTGTCAGCGAGGACGGTGTTTACACAGGCTTCCTCTATGTGGCCGACCCGAACGGATGGGGAGTGGAATTCAAATTCCAAAAGGTTGCTGGCGACTGGGGCGATGACAGCCAACTCAACAGCAATAACATGAATGAAGTCACCGGCGACTTTGAGAAGACGGGCGACAACTTCAAGGCTTCAGCTGGCGAGGGTGTCTATTTTGTGACGCTCGACCTCGCAGCAAAGACGCTCAATGGCGTCAAAGTGAACAAGATGGGTATCATCGGCGACTTCAATGGCTGGGGTGGCGATGTCGAAATGACATGGAATGCTACCGATTTCTGCTATGAAGCTACTGGTGCTGGTGTGAATGCCAACGGTTGGAAGTTCCGCGTCAACAGCGACTGGGGCATCAACCTCGGTGGTGCCACATTGGACGACCTCGTTGCCAATGGCGACAACATCACTGTGGTGGGCAACACCATCAAGCTCTATCCCACTCGCAAGACTAGCGACAAGATCTATTGCACTGTCGAATAATTCGATAGAAGCTAGAAGTTTGAAATAAGAGGCAAGAGAATTGTCTTCGTGATTGATACAGTCATTTCACAAGGCAGGTCTCTTGCTTCTTTTTTTGTTGTTATTGAGAAGTTTCCATTATCGTCCCGTGCAACCGATTGCATTAGCTAAAAAACATTAACAAACCGCACATGCATGGTGGTTTCAAATGTTTTTTGTAATTTCGCCCCTGAAAGTTCTCTTGATTACCCAAATCAACCAAAAACCATATAAAAGATGAAAAAGATACTCAACCTCATCCTGTGCCTTTCATCGCTTTCACTCACGGCACAAGCCGCTGAAGGATGGCCTCAGAACTATGGTGGCGTCATGCTGCAAGCATTCTATTGGGACTCATTCGACGATACCAACTGGACCATCTTGGAAAGCCAAGCCGCCGAGTTAGGGCAATATTTCGACCTCGTTTGGTTGCCACAGAGCGCCAACTGCGGTGGAACTTCCATGGGCTACGACGACCTTTATTGGTTCAGCAACTACAATAGTTCTTTCGGAAACGAAGCCGAACTACGTTCACTCATCAAAGCTTTCAAGGCAAATGGCATCGGCACCATCGCAGACGTCGTCATCAACCACCGCAAGAGCAATAGCGGATGGTTTGGTTTCCCCACAGAGACCTACAAGGGAGTCACCTATTCGATGTCATCAACCGACGTATGCTCGAACGACGATAATGGAAAGGCCAAGACCGAAGCTACTCGACTCGGCGTACAGCTCGGCAATGCTGATACTGGCGAGGGATGGGACGGTATGCGCGACCTCGACCACAAGAGCGAGAATGTACAGAAATGTGTCAAGGCCTACCTCGACCTATTGCTCAACGATCTCGGTTACGTCGGTTTCCGCTACGATATGGTGAAGGGCTATGCAGGTTCCTATACCAAGCTTTACAACGAGTCGGCCAACCCCACCTATAGCGTAGGCGAATGCTGGGACGGCACAGGTACCATCCGCAACTGGATTGATGCTACAGGCAAGACCTCTGCCGCCTTCGACTTCCAGTTCCGCTACACCGTGCGCAATGCCGCCAACAACGGGCAATGGAACAAACTCGCTCAGCGCAACGACAACAACTGGCCGCTCATCTCCAGCAGTTACATGAATGGCGACTATCGCCGCTATGCAGTGACTTTCGTTGAAAACCACGATACGGAGAAACGCTCCAATGCCGCACAAGACCCGTTGAAGAAGGATACGCTCGCCGCCAATGCCTACATGCTCGCCATGCCTGGCACACCTTGCGTCTTCCTCACCCACTGGATTGATTGCAAGCAAGCCATCAAGTCCATGATCGACGTACGCAAACTGGTGGGAATCCACAATCAGAGTACTTATACGAACATGATTATCAACAGCGCCATCAGCAGTGTCGCCGCATACGAAACGGTTGGCACCAATGGTTCGCTGCTCGTTGTCGTTGGCAATCAGAAAGACTATGAGCCCGCCGAAAACCAATGGGTACGCGTGCTCAGCGGCTACCATTATTCCTATTACCTGCCCACAACGATGAACACCGCTTGGGTAGACCTTGCTTCAGGCAACTACACGTCTGAGCAGAAGGCTACGCTTACCGCCGTCTCTACCGACGCCAACGCTAAGATCGTCTATACCACCGATGGTTCCACACCCACAGCCAGCAGCAAGCAGGCCACCAGCGGCACAACTATATCGTTGCCCATTGGCACAGACTTGACGTTGAAAGTAGGATTGCTCACAGGCGGAAAAGTGGTGAATGTCATCACTCGCAAATACGTAGTCAAAGAAGAGCAAATCGAGGAATTCACCATCCCGGCTTGTTGCACCCGCACAGCCGATGAGATCTGCGCCTTCTTTGAGGCTCCTGTTACATGGACTTCCACCATCAAGTGCTGGGCTTGGACCAATTCTCCTTCCGACAACTTCACAGGTGGCAGTTGGCCTGGCGTAGAATGCCAGCAGGTAGGTGTTGCCAACAATGGCTGCAAGGTTTGGAAGTGGACCTGGAACGGTAAGAAGCAGAACAACAGCAGTGCCAAACAGCCACAAGGCATCATCTTCAGCAACAACGGAACACCCCAGACCAACGACCTTGACTTTGTCAATGGTGGCTACTACACCTACAAGGAAGGACTACGCGGCACTGTTTCCACAGGCATCGACCTCGTTGTCAGTGAGAAGACGCCCACCGACTTCAAAGTCTATACCATCGATGGTCGACTCGTTCGCACTGCCACCAACCAAGCCGAAGCCCTGAGTGGACTTGGAAAAGGACTCTATATCATTAACAATAAAAAAACGATCCTCAAATAGGAATGGAAAAGAAACGCTATTTAACTCCAGCCATCAAAATGATGGTGGCTGCTATTGAGCCTTTGCTCGAAGGTTCGCTCACACAAGAAGTACCCACTGACCAAGAAGGGCAAGACGACGTTGAACTCGGCGCCAAAAGCCTCCAGCACTACAACGTCTGGGATGAATAACGCAAGTACGTTTTCAAAAACTAAGGATAAAAAGGATATGAAGAAGATAACCACTTTCATAGCAGCCCTGTTGATGCCCATGCTGATGATGGCACAAGGCTGGCCCGAGAAATACGAAGGAGTGATGCTGCAAGGTTTCTATTGGGACTCATTCGGTGAGACCACATGGAATCAACTGACTGCACAGGCCGACGAACTGTCACAATATTTCAACCTCATCTGGGTTCCCAATTCAGGACAAACCAAAGAAGACCAATGGAACTCTCCCGGCAACTGGGGCTACGAGAACATGGGCTATAGCCCAGTCTATTGGCTTCGCCACAACACCTGCTTCGGTACCGAGGCGGAGTTGAAGACCATGATCCAGACGTTCAAGGCCAAAGGTACAGGCATCATCGAGGATGTTGTCATCAACCATAAGAACGGACTGACCAACTGGGCCGATTTTCCAAACGAAAGTGTAACCACCACCAGCGGCAAAACCTACTCACTCACCTGGTGCACCGACATGACGAACCTTTGGGGCATCTGCTCCAACGACGAGTTGTTCACTTCCGGCAGTCCGCTAGGTTATCATGACGGCGTGCAATACACCTGCAGCCCTGAAGCAAAGAAAGACGAACGAGATAATTTCGATGGTTGTCGAGACCTCGACCACACAAACGCCACTGTGCAGCAGAACATCAAGACCTATCTCGACTTTTTGGTCAACGAGCTCGGCTATGCTGGCTTCCGCTACGACATGGTGAAAGGCTATGCTGCTTCCTATGTGGGGCAATACAACAAATCCGTCAACGCCACCTTCTCCGTTGGTGAATATTGGGATAACGCTGCCGCTGTGAAGCAGTGGATCAAGGATACGAAGACCTATGGCGACTATCAGAGTGCCGCCTTCGACTTCGGGTTGAAGTTCGTCATCAACGATGCCTTCGGAAACAACAACTGGTATGCGCTGAGCGACAAAGGAAACGCTGCCGACACGGAAATCAACCGCTATGCAGTGACCTTCGTAGACAACCACGATACTTATCGTGATGACAATAAGTTGAAAAGCAACGTCCTTGCCGCCAACGCCTTCATCCTCGCCATGCCGGGTACGCCCTGCTTGTTTTGGAAGCACTGGACTCAATATAAAGAGCCGCTCAAGAAGATGATTGAGGCTCGCAAAGCAGCTGGCATCAACAACCAAAGCCCCATTCTCGAGCAGTACTATAAAGACGGCGGCTATGTAACCGTCGTACAAGGTACGAAGAAGAAGGTGCTCGTCATCAGTGGTTATCCCCAGAACGTTGACCTGACAGGCTACACCTGTGTGGTAAGCGGCGATGAAGAGAACCCCAACTTCGCCTATTACATCAGCGCCAAGGAGGTGGAAGAACCTTCTGCCGACGGCATCACCATCTACGTCAATGCCAACAGCAGCAACTACTACCTCTATGTATGGGACCAGAATGGTAATTACATCGACAACGCATGGCCTGGCACTCGTTTGAGCACACTCAACACGACAATCATCAACGGCAAGACATGGTACTACAAGACGTTTGATGTCAGTCCGCTGAACATCATCCTGAACGAGGGTAACAATCAACCGCAGACTGGCGACATAACTGGCATTACCTCCAATCAATTCTTCGAGTATAACGGTGGAACAACCGCCGACAACAAGACGTCGGAGAACACCTACCAGGAAATGCCCGACGGCGTGACCTATGAAGAAGGCAAAGTGTTCGCCTACTTCGAGAAGCCCAGCGAGTGGACAGGCAGCAATGTAAAAGTGTGGGCATGGAACGACAACGGCGACTTCACAGGCGGCACATGGCCAGGAGTGAGTGCAACGAAGGTGGGAACAGCCGGCAATGGCAACGAGATTTGGAAGTGGGTGTGCAACGACGACAATGCCACACCTACGAAAATCATCTTCAACAACGACCGTTCACCACAGACCAATAATCTCGATTTCGTCAATGGCGGCTACTACACCGTCAGCGGCCTGCAGCGTGTCATCACCGACTATGCCCAACGTCTGAACGACCTCTTCAACCGTCAGTTCACCGCCGAGTCCCGCAGTACCATCTGCCTACCCTTCAGCATCAGCGAGAGCGAGATGCAGAATCTCAACGGAAAGGTCTATGCGTTGGCAAGCTACGCCGATGGTTACCTGCACTTCAACGAGGTCGACAAGGTGGAGGCATTCACGCCCTACGTGTTCATTGCCAACACCACAGGTCAGTTGCTCCTGCCGTTCAAGCACAAGATTGTGGCAGACGGGACAGCCAAGAGTGTCACAGCCGGCGACTTCACGTTCATTGGAACAGTTGCCAAGCAAACGTTGAACTCCAACAGCACGACCACCTACTACGGCTACAAGGCCAGCGACGGCTCGTTCGTGAAAATCGGAAGCAACGGCAACATCGCACCCTACCGTGCTTACTTCGCCCAGCCCACGACGTCGAATGCCAAGCTGAGTGGTTCTATGTTCAACGAAGACATCTCCACCGCCATCTTCAACATCCAACCCACGTCCTCCGACAACCGTTGGTACACCGTTAGTGGGACAGCCGTTGAAAAGCCGCTGCGCAAGGGTGTTTACATCAAAAATGGAAAGAAGTACATCGTGCGGTAAGGCTTCTTAATAATGCGGTAAGACTTCTTAATAACAAGGAATGAGAATCGGAAGGACCATATCAACGGCACTCTGTGCGCTCTTTGCACTCTGTGCATCTGCCCAGAAATACGTAGGTGGCGACATCTCGTTGCTACCCACCTATGAGGAACATGGTGCCAACTACATGACGCAAGACGGAACCCGCATCACCAACATGCTCGACTTCTACAAGCAGCAGGGTTGGAACGCCATGCGGGTGCGTCTTTTCGTCGACCCCTCGAGGGCCACAGCCGCTGAAAAAAGACAAGGTGTGCGCCAAGACCTCGACTACGTGAAGAAGCTGGGAAAGAGAATCAAAGACGCCGGTTTCGCCTTCCTGTTGGACTTTCACTACAGCGACACATGGGCCGACCCGAGCCAGCAGAAAACGCCTTACTTGTTCAAACAGATGGACACGCCCGCCTACGAGTACATCTACGATTACACGCGCAACTGTCTCAACGAGTTGGTGAAGTCTGGAGCCACGCCCGACCTCATCCAGACAGGCAACGAAATCTCGTGGGGAATGCTGTTCGACAGTAATTGCAAACTGGAGAACAACAGTGCGTGGACAGGATACAAAGACACGAATTGGAACACCTTCACCACCGCATTGAAGAATGCAGGGAAGGCTTGCCGCGAGGTCTGCCCCGACGCCAAGATCATCATCCACACCGAACAAGCCGCCAACACGCCGCTTGTCACCGATTTCTACCAACGGCTGGCCAACTACAACGTCGACTACGACATCATCGGAACCAGCTACTACCCCTACTTCCACAGCAACCTGAACCAACTGGAGAAGACTATCACCCAGTTCGAAAGCAAGTTCCCCGACAAGCAGATCATGGTGGTCGAGACGGGATGCGCCTACCATTACAAGGTGGGCAGCAACGACCAAGGCTATCCCCTCACCTACGAAGGCCAACGCCGTTTCACCGCCGACCTGGTCACGATGCTGAACAAGCACACCCATGTGACCGGACTTTTCTGGTGGTTTCCCGAAGCCAACGAATACGGACTCAAATGGGAGACTCAGCGCGTCACAGACGATTGGTATAACGCCTCGCTCTTCGACAACCAGACAGGCCGTGCATTGCCTGCCACCGCCGAGCTGCGCAACTTCATCACAGGCGACCAAGCCAACGTGAAGACCCTCGAAAACCAACCAACCGACGACCCACGCTGGTACACCATCGACGGACGAACCACCGACAAGCCATCAGCGCCAGGCATCTACATCCACAAAAACGCGAAAGTCATTGTTAAATAACGTGTTAGAATCGTGAGCAAAACAGCTCACAAGACACAAAAATCTTAATCTATGTTAATATTCTAATTTTTTAGAGCGAAATATTTGGAAGTTCTAAAAGTTTAGAATATATTTGCGGCAGATATTCTAAAGAATTAGAACATGAAGGACAATAAACAGCTCACAAAAGCCGAAACGCAGGTGATGAACGCACTCTGGTCGTTGCCAGGCAGCCAAGGGTACTCCTCCGAGATCATGGAGAAGCTCCCCGAGCCCAAGCCAGCCCTCACCACCCTGCTCACCTTCCTGAAGATATTGAAAGAGAAAGGTTTCGTGCAGGCCGAAAAGACGGGAAAGGCCCAGCTTTTCAGTGCCGCCATCAGCAAAGAGAAATATACGCGCGCCTATTTGAAAGAGGTGCAGAACACATTCTTTGGAGGTTCGTTTGCTTCGCTCGTGTCGTTCTTTGCCAAGGACGAGCAGCTGAGCGACGAAGAAGTCAGTGAGATATTGGAAATCATCAATCATCGGAAGTCATGACAGAGTTTCTCATCTACGATTTGAAAGTAGCTGCGTTGATAGCCGTTTTCTACTTCTGCTATCGGCTGCTGATGGAGCGTGAGACGATGCACCGCCTGAACCGCATTGTGCTCCTCTCCTCCATCCTACTCTCGCTCGTCCTACCCCTTTGCATCATCACGTTGCACAAGACCGTAGTGGTCGAGCAGACGCCCGTCATAGACACCTCCGAGGTGATGGTCGCCGAAGTGGCGGAAACGGCCGCAGAAAAGACCTTCCCACTCCTCCAGCCCTCCATCCTCTTCGCCATCTTCATCATCGGCCTGCTGAGCCGATTGATATACATCGCAAACAGTTATCGGCTACTACGCCGAATGATCAAGAATAGTGAGCGACATTCGTTGGAGAACGGTGTGACGTTGGCAGTTGTCGACCTGCCCGTCGCCTCCTTCTCTTGGATGCGCACCATCGTGTTAAGCCGGATTGACTACGAGGAGCGCAACCCTTCGATACTTGCCCACGAGCGAGGGCACATCCGACAGCATCACAGCTGGGACATCGTCTTCGTTGAAGTGCTCACGGCCCTGCAATGGTTCAACCCTGTGGTATGGCTCTTGCGTCGCGACCTGCGAACCATACACGAGTATGAAGCCGATGCATCCGTCCTCTCAACAGGCTCCGACATGAGCCAATACATCCAACTTCTGATGCGCAAGGCGATGGGTACAAAGGCCAGTATCCTCGCCAACGGCATCAACAACAGCACGATTAAAAAACGAATTTATATGATGTTACTGAATAAATCCTCCCGCCGCAACTCCCTGAAGTTGCTGGCCATGCTGCCCGTCGTGGGCGTCACCCTCGCCCTCAATGCCGAGACCGTCACCGACGTGGTCTATACCGACCCACCTCAGAAGCAGGTTCCCGTGAAGAAGGGCAAGAAGAACAGCACCATCAACCTCGGTGGCAACCAGACCATCAAGGTGGTGGAGCAGGACAAGACCGACAACACCATCGTTAACTGGAATGTTGACGAGCAGCAAGCTGAGAAACAGAATCCAATAATCCGCATCCGCAATACCAAACTGAATGGAGAAAACCCGATGATCATCGTTGATGGCAAGAAGGTTACAGACGAAGACCTCCAGGCTCTCCCCCCGGAATCCATTGCGAGCATTACTGTGATGAAATCCGAGGCTGCCATCAAGTCTTATGGCGAGGACGCCAAGGATGGAGTGATTATCGTCAACACCAAAAAACACCAGGAAGAACTCGACAAAGAGTCGAAACAGATTGATGCATTGGACGTTTGCGAGAGTATGCCCCAATTCCCAGGTGGCGCATCCAACCTCATGGGCTATCTGCAGCAGAACATCCGCTATCCGAAAGAGTCGATGGAGGCTAACAAACAAGGTCGGGTCATCGTTCAGTTCGTAATCCGCAAAGACGGCTCCATCACCGACGCCCATGTGGTCAAGTCTGTCGATTCACAACTCGACGCCGAGGCCCTCCGTGTCATCTCCGCGATGCCTAACTGGACTCCAGGCACACAGAATGGAAAGCCGGTCAACGTGAAGTACACCGTCCCCATCACCTTCCGTCTGCAAGGCAACGACAAGCCCAAGGCCGAGGGTAATTTCACGCCCGCTGCTGAAGGTTCCTTCATTCCGACAGACTTCAAGAGCCTCACCCCTGAGGAAATCATCAAACGCCTGCCCGGTGCCGAGATCGACAAAGACGGCAAAGTCACCATCAATGGCAAGCCCGTCAAGAAAATCCTGGTCGATGGAAAAGACGTGGTGACAGAGGGTTCTCTGAAAGACCCCATCAACGTCAAGATTGACGACAGCGACATTATGCGCATCACCACCAAGGCCAAGAATTGATTCCCGCTCGTTTTCGAGACGCTCTTGACGAACGAAGAAGCCAGCATGCGAAAGCAGGATGCTGGCTCTTTTTGTACCCGCAAACCAGCTCTTTTTGTACCCGCAAACCAACTCCTTTTGTTGTCGCAAAAATGCACATTGTCGTCGTTTACCCCTTCTTGTACCCTTATTTCTTCCTAACAAATGTTAATAGTTCGTAAATATTCGATTATTGTAATAATCACACACGTGCGTAACGGAATATAATTAGTACCTTTGCAGACCGATTATTTGGGGATACACTTAGAGTCCCCGGCATAGGAGTGTTAATAGCGGTGTCTTTGGCCGGGCATCGTGGTTAGTGAATCGCCTTTGCACAACTGATAATTATCAAATGTTTTTTAGTAGTAAAATTTTAATCAAAAATGGACACTTTAAGTTACAAGACTATTTCCTTGAACAAGGAAACAGCCAAGAAAGAGTGGGTGGTCATCGACGCCACCGACCAGGTTGTTGGTCGTCTTTGCTCGAAAGTGGCAAAGCTGTTGCGAGGAAAGTACAAACCATCATTCACACCGCACGTGGATTGCGGCGACAATGTCATCATCATCAATGCTGCCAAAGTGATTTTCACTGGCAATAAGGAGACCGATAAGGTTTACACCCGTTATACTGGTTACCCTGGTGGTCAGCGTTTCAACACGCCCGCACAGTTGCGCAAGCGCAAGGACGGTATGGACAAGATCATCCGCCACGCTGTTAAAGGCATGCTCCCCAAGGGAATCCTGGGACGTCACATCCTGAACAACCTCTATGTCTACGACGGCACAGAGCATCCCCATGAGTCACAGAAGCCCAAGGCTATTGATATCAACCAGTATAAATAATAAATAGGTAAAGATGGAACAGATTAATGCAATTGGTCGCCGCAAGAGTTCGGTGGCTCGTGTGTATCTGAAGGAAGGTACAGGCAATATCATCATCAACAATAAAGAACTGAACCAATATTTCCCCTCCGCCATCCTGCAGTATGTGGTGAAGCAGCCGCTCGCCCTGCTCGGTGTTGAAGAGAAATACGACATCAAGGTCAACCTCGATGGTGGCGGCTTCACAGGCCAGAGCCAGGCTCTGCGTCTTGCCATCGCCCGCGCACTCGTCAAGGTGAACGCCGAAGACAAGAAGAACCTGAAGGACCACGGTTTCCTCACACGCGACAGCCGCGTTGTTGAGCGTAAGAAGCCCGGACAGCCCAAGGCTCGTCGTCGCTTCCAGTTCAGTAAGCGTTAATGACACACTGAAAGAGTTTAGCATCTAAACCGGATGGATTTGGCAAACTAGCGATACGAGCCAACTACCATCTGGCTGCTTAAAAAGAAAGTAAACAACAATAAAAAAGAAAAAACAAAATGTCAAGAACAACATTTGACCAATTACTCCAGGCAGGTTGCCACTTCGGCCACCTCCGTCGCAAATGGAACCCCGCCATGGCTCCCTACATCTTCATGGAGCGCAATGGCATTCACATCATCGATCTTCACAAGACTGTGGCAAAAGTCGACGAGGCCGCCGAGGCCCTCAAGCAGATTGCCAAGTCGGGAAAGAAAATCCTGTTCGTCGCTACTAAAAAACAGGCTAAGGACATCGTAGCTGAAAAGGCCACATCTGTCAACATGCCCTACGTCATCGAGCGTTGGCCGGGCGGTATGCTCACCAACTTCCCCACCATTCGTAAGGCTGTGAAGAAAATGGCGAACATCGACAAACTGATCGCTGATGGAACATTCTCCAACCTCTCCAAGCGCGAGCTGCTGCAGGTCACTCGCCAGCGCGCCAAGCTCGAGAAGAACCTGGGTTCTATTGCCGACCTCACCCGTCTGCCCTCCGCTTTGTTCGTGGTCGACGTGCTGAAGGAGAACATCGCCGTGCGCGAGGCCAATCGTCTGGGCATCCCCGTGTTCGCAATGGTCGACACTAACAGCGACCCCAAGAACATCGACTTCGTGATTCCCGCCAACGACGACGCCAAGGACTCTGTTGATGTCGTGCTGACAGCTTGCTGCCAGGCCATCGCCGAGGGTCTCGAGGAGCGCAAGGCTGAGAAGGCCGACGAGAAAGCTGCCGCCGAGCAGGCCGAAGAGGCTGTAGAGGTGGTGAAGCGTCGCGCTCGCAAGAGTCGCAAGGAAGAGGCTCCCGCCGCCGAGGAAGCTCCCGCCGCTGAAGAGGCACCCGTAGCCGAAGAGGCTCCCGCTGCCGAGGCTGCCGAGGAAGAAGCTCCCGCCGCAGAGTAATAGTAATTTACGATTAGACAATTTACATTTTTAGAATTTTAGGAAATATGGCAATTTCAATTGAAGATATCAAGAAACTGCGTGCCATGACCGGTGCAGGTCTGGCCGATGTGAAGAAAGCCCTCACCGAGGCCGAAGGCGACTTCGCCAAAGCCAAGGAGTTGCTCCGCGAGCGCGGACTTGCCATCGCTGCCAAGCGTAGCGACCGCGAGACATCCAACGGATGCGTGCTCGTGAAAGCCGTTGAAGGATTCGCAGCCACCATCGCCCTCAAGTGCGAGACCGACTTCGTGGCAAACGGTGCCGATTTCATCGCCCTCACACAGACCATCCTCGACGCTGCCATCGCCGCCAAGTGCCAGACACTCGACGAAGTGAAGGAGCTCACACTGGCCGACGGTCAGAAAGTCCAGGATGCTGTCACACAGCGTTCAGGCATCACAGGTGAGAAGATGGAGCTCGATGGCTACCTCACCCTCACCGGCGACAACATCGAAGTCTACGACCACATGGGCAAGCACATGCTCGCCACCATGGTACAGCTCAACAAGGCCAACGCCGAGGCAGGCCACAAGCTCGCCATGCAGGTAGCAGCCATGAAGCCCGTCGCACTCAACGCCCAGAGCGTTCCCCAGGCAGTCCTCGACGAGGAGTACAAGACCGCCGTCGAGAAGACCAAGCTCGAGCAAGTCGAGAAATACGTGGAAGTAGTGCTCAAGAAGGCAGGCATCAACCCCAACCTCGTTGACAGCGAAGACCACATCGCATCGAACATCAAGAAGGGATGGCTCACCGAGGAGCAGGCCACCGAGGCCCGCGAGCTCAAGGAGAAGGCAGCAGCCGAGAAAGCAGCAACCCTCAATCCCAACATGATCGAGAACATCGCCAAAGGCCGCGTGCAGAAGTTCCTCAAGGAAAACTGCCTCGTCGACCAGGAGTTCCAGTTCGGCGACGACAACAAGGCCACTGTCTCCCAGTGGCTCGCCCAGCAGGACAAGGAGTTGCAGATTGTCGACTTCAAGCGCTTCACACTCGTTGCCGAGTAATCCGCTTGCAAGCAAAGCATTCATCTGCGGATGAATACTATAATCAAGATTTAGAATTTTTCATAATTTTATTTGTTGGCGTTCGTTTGTTTGTGAAAACAAGCGGGCGCTTTTTTTGTATAGGTGCTAGTTTGTTGTCTTAATTAACACTTCAATTACTTCATCGGTGTGGTAATGCCTGCGGTGCTGACCTTGATGCGGGTGGGCTTTCCGTTATTGTAGAAGGTGGCATTGAAGCAGCCATCGGCATCAGGACGGGCATTAGGATTCCAGTAGAGCGTACGCCGATGGTCTTTGAAGTCAGCAGGCAGCGGGCGCTGGCTGTAGTCGGGATGATAGAAGTCATCGGGATGGTACATGCCTTCGAGGATGATGCGCCGGTCTCTATAAGTGTAGCGCCTAGTATCATCGGGCAGAAGCATGAAATCGAGGGTGACGTCGGCCACGGTGGTCTGCATCTCCACATGCTTGTCTTCGTTGCGCAGTTCAAAATCGGTAAACATGCGTATCTCTGATTGGCGTTTCAGTTTTATGTTATCAAAGACCCACATGGCACTCTTGAAGGGTTCTGCGACGACCCATTCGGAATCATTGTTTGGCGAGGCTGCGCCAGGTCCAGGGTCGTAGTTGCGGTAATATATATAGGGACGAGACTCTTTGTCATTGAGTCGGGCCATGACCTGTATTTGACGGTCGCTGTTGTAGTTGCCCAAAAGGGCCATACTCACCTGCATGGGGAATCGTCGGGGATTGAACATGCCGAAGGAGAGTCCACGGTCTGTGACGAGGTTATAGAGTTCGTCAGTGTTATAGACATAAGCGGGCTTCGAGTAGTCTATGGCATGTCGTCCGCGACGGCGTTTGGCCTGCACCTTGACCTCGCTGAGCGTCTGATCCATCTTCGAGATACGGTCGGTGTTTGTCAGGACATAGTCATCGGAGTCATTGGCTTCGGTAATCTCTGGCAAGTGGCACTGGTAGAAGTCGTATTTTTCGGCAAATACGGGATAGAAAAGGTCGCGCTTAACATAGAAGTCAGGGAAGGCCGTCTCGTCGAGCATGCGGTTTTCGCGTTTCTTCTTTTTCTTTTCACTGAGGTCGATTTTCCTAGCCTTGAGGAAGAGAATGGCCTTGCCATAATAGGGAGGAATAGAGAAACTGAAATGTCCCAAGGAGTCGGTGGGCAGTTCGATGGAGGCGATATCATCCTCAAAGACGAGTTCACTTTCGACAACCACCTGTTTGTATAGACTCTTGTGGTCGATACCGAAGTAAGGGTCGATGCCACTCGTGGGTGAAGCGGCCTCATCTACATAGAGGGCTGTACCCACCTGTTCCACCTGTAGTGTACCGGTCTGTGTCTGTGCCACAAGACCGCTAGGAGTGGTGGCCTGATAGCGGTCCATGCCCTGCACTCTTTCCTCACTAAGTTCTTGATCGCCGTTGGCATTGGCTTCCGTGAGTTCTTCGAAACCGAAAATACCCACAGGCCAGTAGCGTATTTCACCGGGTGTGACCTCGACGGTGTTGGGCACGGAATAGACGGATCCTTCGATGGTCATGGTCTTTTCGGGCTGATAACGCAGGGGTGTATTACTGGTAATCTCGTTGTAGTCGTATCGCCGCCATCCCTGTACCATCATCAACAAGTCGAGGGCGCGCTGGTGTGTCTCATCGTCCGACTCAAAATAGTAATCGGGGTAGGCAATGAAACCCTTCAGTTCGCTGGAAAGTAGCAGGTCTGTTACAATGTTGCCTGTGTCGTAGGTCGGATCCTCGTAGGCCCCGTCGCGCACTGAAATAGATATGGGCCCTGTACCAGGAGGTGCCTGGAACTTCAGACTGATGGAGTCGAAAGGCTGGTATTCACTCAGCATACCGCTGACGGTGATGGGATTCAGGTCGTAGTCGTGGTGGTTGACAAAGAACAGACGGTCTGCCAACAGGTTACCTGTCTCATCAAATACCAACAGGTCATTGACGCCTGTGGGAAGTTGCGTTTGATCAATGGTGATGCGCCCATTACCTCTGATGGTCTGGAATGATTTAAGCATCCCCCTACATAGCACAGCCACTCCGTAGTCGCGGTCGGTAGGAAGACCTTGTAGTGCGATGTCGGCAGTGGTAGATTGGGGGGAGGTCTCCACATGCAGGGCACAACCTGCGCGCTCTGCTTTGGGCAGGTCGAAGTAGTAGGTCTTGCCGTGATAGACAAACGAGGCCTCGGCCTCCTTGCCTTCAGGTACGGTCAGGAAGAACTGCCCTCTGCCCTGATGCTCAGTACGGATAATCTGGCTGTTGTCGTTGATCGTTACCAGTCCGCTGATATCAACATGCTCACCCTCCTCGTTGACTGCCTCGAAGGCTACGGAACAACGGGTACCTGCCAACAGATGGCCGCCTTCGGGATAGAAACGCACCTCCAGATTCGCTTTCAGTTCTTTTTCTATTCTGGTCTTCGGTCTGTTGACGATGTATTTATGCGCATAGTCGCCAGCAGAGTCAGGGCGCTCATAAACAGGAAACACGCGACTATATACTGTTCCGAACTTGCGGAAAAAGTCGCGTGCCATCTCTTTATTATAAAAATATTCACGGTCCTTGCGCCCATAGGGATGCTCCGTTACACAGAAGTTGAGCATCCACCGCGTATAGGCGCGTATTTCATAGAAACCCGAATAGAGTGAATCCTGCAATACGAAGTTGCCGTCGCTATAACCATTGGGCGAAACGATGATGCTCTCGCGCTTCACCACCAGTCCGTCGGGCGAAAGTAGTTCCACATAGAGAATGCGACTCATATCGCTGTATGTCAGACTGTCGGCCCTCACCAAATACGACTTATACCAGATGGTGTCACCCTTGTAATAACTGGTGTTGTCGAGATGCAGATAGACTTTTTCCTGCACTGGCGCCTTTTCAAGCATCTGGCGTATGTCGTCCAGTCGTGTTTGTGCGCCCGCCGAGCCCACCAGTACGACGAGCAACATCAAAGCCATAGCAATTCTTTTCATATTGCTTTCATGTAAAAAAATCAACGACTCGTTAGTGAGAACAAAGATAGTGAATTCAGGAATAACTATTGTGAGGGTATTTCCTATTTTAACGTGGGGATTTCCCTAAACTTCCCCCTTTGATTCGGTTGTACCTCTAGTTGGGAAGACTTTCCAGGAAGCCTCATAGTTGAGATTAATCTTGTGAAGATTCATACTTCACTTTATTTGATGAGCAACTAAATCAGCCAACTATATCATAAAAGCGTTGCATCGTCCCATCGTCCCAACGTCCCATTAAGCGTCAGCCAGACATCATGAGGCTGGACAGAAAATAGTGGAAGT
>JAFYYV010000009.1 GCA_017557405.1 Prevotella sp. | reverse complement strand
TATATTATATATTATAATAACCCATAGTAGAGGGAGGCATTTTGCACATGTGGAAGGTACTAAATGTTGCATGTTGCATGTTGCATGTTGCAAAATTGCTCCCTTCGCCTTTCCGATGTTAAATGTTTTACAGGCCAGCTCAAGCAATACGCTTTTTCTGCAAGCATCATTTTGTCTGTGTCATAGACCATCTTTGACCAAGTCATTGCATAGCTTTGAGCCTGCCATTTGTGGCTTTTGAGCGGCTCATTGATGGCCTTTGACAAATAAAAAGAATAGAGATAAAAGATTAGCGATGTTTTTACAAATTTTCACTAGCTAGAGCACTTGAAATTTGGAGGTGTGGTTTTTATTTAGTAACTTTGCAGCGGCAAAAGGAAAAAGAAAGGAGTTGACAATGAAAGCGAGGATGATAGGAATGGTGGTGATGGTAGCAGTGTGCGCGTCGTGCGCAACGCAACGACTGACTCCCACTGAGAAGAAGGCACGCCAGCAACAGGTGGCGCAGATGGTGGCCGACTCACTCGAGGCCGCAAACTTCACAGTGACGTTCGACTACGTAATACCCACGCGTATGCAGCCCCGACATCTCACGACGCCGTACGACGTGTGTGTGAAAGGCGACCTGCTGAAATCGCACCTTCCCTATTTCGGAGTGGTCTATTCGGTGCCATACGGCGGAGGCGAAGGATTGATTTTCGATGCCCACATCGATGGATACCAGTGCCAGAAGGTGAAGAGCGACATGTATCGAGTGGTAGTTTACATGAACCGCTCCGAAGATAGCTACGTCTACACCTTCGACATCTTCGACAACGGGCGCGCGAGTCTGAAGGTCAGCTGCCGCAATCGCGACTTCATCAGCTATACGGGACAGATGAACGTGAAACTGAAATGAGCCATAGGAATTGACTAGATGAACGAAATGGTGCATGGAATGAAAAGGATATCGACTGCTGTCGTCGTGCTGCTTCTGAGCAGTTTGTCGGTCGCTGCACAAACAGTGACGGGCTATTGCGTGAGGTACGACCAACGGCACTGGCTCTATCAGAAAGACGGCGGGGTGAACGTAATTGACATCGACATGGAATGGCCGTTGGCTGCCAGTCATGCTGACATCGCACCCTTGCAGACCCTCTTGGCCTCAACCGCACTGATGAGCCTCGGAGACTCCAACTATGACGACGCCGTGGAGCATTTCCTGCAACGTTTCGGAACGCCTGTGACTAAGCAGTTCGACACCCTACCCGACGACAGCGCTTTCTGCTACGTGAAGGCGAAGACGATGTTGCTGGGATACCAGCCAGGCAGATATATCGCCATGTTCGCCGAATACGACTGCAACCCAATGCCACGTTCGAAGCAGGTGGAGACGAATCGCTGTGTGTTCGTGACCTACGATATTGCCAATGGGAAGCTGCTGGAACTGAAAGATGTCATCAACCTGAAGAAACTTGACGACACTTACAAGGGAAAGCATGTGTTCTATCTGGAAGAAGATGGCGAGACGAATGTCATCATCGTCGACGGCGCCTGTCTGGGACAAGGAAGCATGTATGTGAGCTCCCTCGACGGGACGTGCTACAAACTGGGATGGCCGCTCATAGAGCCCTATGTCACCCCTGCCGCTCACAGGTTGATGATGAAGAAGGCCAAGAAACCTGCCAATGTCGTCAATTACACGCTGGACAACACGTTCGCTGGCAAGCACGTTTTTGAGAAGGTGGACCAGCCCGCCACTTTCTCATCCAACGGAATGGATTTCAAGCACTATCTGACGAAATACCTGCAGCTGCCTGACGAACCAGCGGAGCATAACGTTGGGAATCAGATGGCACTTTCGTTGGTCATCGACGAGATTGGGCAAGTGGTCGACGTGTCTGTTACCGCTCCTTGCTCTCCCAGCATCGACCGCGAAGTGGTGCGCGTAGTGAAGGCCATGCCTCGATGGAAACCCGCTGTCGTAGATGGTCAGAATGTGTGTTCACGAGTGAATATCCCCATAGAATTTAAATAATAATTAAACATAATGAGCGATCAACAATCAAATCACAGTTCAGGGAGCCATAGCTCCCATCATCACCCTCATCATCACCACCATCATCGCCATAGCAGCAGAAGGAAGAAACAACAGCGCGAGAAGTGGTTGAGATGGATTGGAATCATCTTGGGTGTGGGAGTCTTGTGCTTCCTTCTCATGGTATTCCTCATGCCGCAGAAAATTGACAGTTGGTTCGGCACCAACAAGCCGAAAATCACTTACACACAAGCTGCCAACTACAACGGTATCGACGTGTCTCACCATCAGGGAAACATCCGTTGGGACGTGGTGGCTGGCGACACTTGCATCCAGTTCGTCTATATCAAAGCAACGGAAGGAAGCACCTACGTGGACGTGAAATACGACACCAACGTTTATGGCGCCAAAGACGCTGGCTTGCTGGTCGGCTCCTATCATTTCCTGACATCGGCCAGTTCGGTGGAAGAGCAATATCGCAACTTCCGCAACCATGTGGACCCCGCTTTGCAAGACCTTTTGCCAATGGTGGACGTGGAATGGAGCGGTGTGGAAGCCTGGACAAAGGAACAACTGCAAGAGAACTTGGCTAAGTTCTGCAATATGATTGCCCGCGATTACGGACAAGAGCCGCTGATCTATGCCGACACTCGGTTCTACAACATGTATCTGACGCCCCGTTTCGACTCCTATCCCCTGTTCATCGCACACTACGACGAACTGGAGCCTGAGGTGAAGGGTGCCCACAAGCACTATATCTGGCAGCGCGAGGAGCACGGACACGTAACCGGTATTCCTCACGAAGTGGACTTGGATGCATTTGCAAAGGGTACAACGCTCAACGACATCCTCCTGAGGAAAAACGGAGAGAGTGCGGAGTAAATAATCAGAACATGCTTTTACAAACAAAGGCGGACTCCTTTTCGAGGAGTTCGCCTTATCTTTTATATCTTTTATCTTATTTCTTTTTATCTTAGCGCCAGTTCTACTGGGCAATGGTCGCTTCCCATGATTTCGGTGTGAATGACGGCATCTGCCAAGCGGTCTTTTAGTCGGTTGGAAATCAAGAAATAATCGATGCGCCACCCTGTATTCTTCTCACGGGCACGGAAACGATATGACCACCACGAATAGGTCACCTGCTCGGGATAGAGCGAACGGAAAGTATCGGTAAAGCCGCTATTCAACAAAATGGTCATCTTCTCACGCTCCTCGTCTGTGAAGCCCGCATTACGACGATTGGTCTTTGGGTTCTTCAGGTCAATCTCCTCGTGTGCAACGTTCAAGTCGCCACACACGATGACAGGTTTCTGGGCGTCAAGCCTCAACAAATAGTCGCGGAATGCGTCTTCCCACTTCATGCGATAGTCAAGGCGGCGCAACTCGTCTTGTGAGTTGGGTGTGTAGCAAGTGACCAAAAAGAAGTCGGGCATCTCGAGTGTAATGACTCGTCCTTCGTGGTCGTGCTCTTCAATGCCAATGCCATAACTCACGCTCAAAGGTTGGTGGCGCGTGAAGATGGCGGTACCAGAGTAACCTTTCTTCTCAGCATAATTCCAATACGACTGGTAACCAAGGAACTGCAGATCGAGCTGCCCTTCCTGCATCTTCGTTTCTTGCAGACAGAAGAAGTCGGCATCGAGCGCTTTGAACTGCTCGCTGAACCCTTTTCCCTCGCATGCGCGCAGACCGTTGACATTCCAAGAAATAAACCTCATAGGCGCCTACATTATTTATATTCTCTTCGATTCGCCACGCAACAAGTTCATGAACTCCTCGCGCGTCTTCGCTTGATTGAAAGCCCCACTGAAATCACTCGTCGTGGTGATGGCATTCTGCTTCTCCACACCCCGCATCTGCATGCACATGTGCTTGGCTTCGATGACGACCATCACACCCAACGGTTTGAGTGTATTCTGGATGCAATCCTTGATTTGTTGTGTCAAACGTTCCTGCACTTGCAGACGATGGCTGTAGATGTCGACCACGCGGGCAATCTTCGAAAGACCCGTGATGTAGCCATTAGGAATATATGCCACGTGAGCCTTGCCGTAGAAAGGTATCATGTGGTGCTCGCACATCGAGAAAAAGTCGATGTCCTTGACAATGACCATCTGGTTGTATTTCTCCTCAAAAAGGGCGTCAGTCAGCACTTTGTGAGGATCTTGCGTATAACCACGTGTCAGGATTTGCATGGCTTTTGCCACACGCATCGGAGTCTTCTCCAAACCCTCACGCTCGGGATCCTCTCCGAGCAGTTTGATGACTTCTTTATAATGAGCCGCGAGTTCCTCAAGTCCGTCGCGGTATTCTATTTCCGGATTCATTGATTCTTGTTTGTTTGATTACATCCCTTAATACTGCACCGTGATTTGCCCCGTGATGACACAAGCCTCCTTGAAGCCCATGTTGCGCACGTTGCGCATCATCCGATTGGCCTCCTCGAGCGTGCGATAGTTGCCCACTCGGCACACCCATCGGGGTGAATAGAAATGCACATAGACAGGTTCTGTGGGGTATTTACGCTTCACGGCATTTCCCGCCTGCTCAGCCTTCTCCCTGTCAGCACGCGAGTTACCTCCAGCAAACACCTGCACACGATAGCCTTTCACCTTGCGGCTGTTCCTCATGACCTTCTTGCTCGTGTCCACAATAGGAGCGGTTTCCTCACCTGTTGTCTCGGTTTTCTTGGCCACAGGCAGTTCAGCTTTGTGTTCCTCCTTCTTTTCCTCTTCGTCTTTCTTCTCCGACTCGCTCTTCTCGTTCTGTCGAGCCAGGTTCTTGCTTGTGTCAACATTGGTTGCATTGGTCCGCTGTTCGGCGGTTGCAGGCTTTCCCGTGTTGGTTGTCGTGGGTTGTTGCACCTGATTGCTACCATTGACCAAGTCGTCTATCTCTTTGCTTTGGGTCACGGTGACAGTTCCTGGGCCTTCTGTTTTCTGTTGCAGATGGTCAAGGTAGTTTTGTGCGTTGGCAGCAAGTGTAGAGCATAACGCGACAAACAACAAAGTGACGAATTGTTTCATTTTGATTAAGATTTTAGTTTTAGGGTGATTTCACGAAGCGAAGGGCGGTGGCCAAACTGCTGTCTGGCCACCTGCCAGTCTTTTCGCAAGAGTCATTTACTTCTTCCAAGCATCGATGATGCCCTTGAAGTCGGCAGCCTTCAACGAAGCGCCACCAATGAGTCCACCGTCGATGTCGGGCTTAGCGAACAACTCAGGTGCATTGGAAGCCTTGCACGAGCCACCGTAGAGGATGGTGGTGTCGTCGGCAACAGCCTCACCATATTTCTCGGCGATGATTGAACGGATGTAAGCGTGAATCTCCTCGGCTTGCTCAGCTGTGGCGGTCTTACCAGTTCCGATGGCCCAGATGGGTTCGTAGGCGATGACAATCTTACGGAAGTCCTCTTCCGACAGGTTGAACACGCTGCCTTCGAGTTCGGCCTTCACAACCTCGTTCTGCTTGCCAGCCTCGCGCTCTTCCAAGCTTTCGCCGATGCAGAAGATCACCTTCAAATCGTTCTTTTGTGCCAACAGCACTTTCTCTTTCAGGATTTCGGGAGTCTCTTTGTAATATTCACGACGCTCCGAGTGACCCAGAATGACGTATTGTGCACCAGTCGACTTCACCATTTCAGCAGAAACCTCGCCTGTGAAAGCACCTTTTTCCTTGTCGGCGCAATTCTCGGCACCCAATCCAATGATGTCCTGATCGAGGAACTGTGCGATGCTGGCCAAGTGGATGAACGGTGTGCAGATGACCACACCACAATTGGGCTTGTCGGCCTTCAATGTTTCATTCAACTCTTTTGCCAAAGCAATTCCATCCTGCAGGTTCATGTTCATTTTCCAGTTACCTGCTACAATTTTCTTTCTCATTTTCTTTTCGTTTTTAATAATATGATTGATGTTAGATCTTGTTTTGCGTCTTCTTTTTCTGCGCACCCACTTTGTCCACGCCCATGTGCGGTCGGCCAATGACAGCAGCAGCAAAGGCAGGAAGAACCAAAGTAGTATGCGCACGATCTTGGCCGTTATATTGTCGCTCGGCATCTGCCCAATGGCGGTCTTCTCCAAAGGCAGCAAAGCCTGATCAGCCTCCAGTTTCGGCAAACCGTTGTGGCTCCATTTGCGAATGACGGTTCCCTTCTTGAGCAACAGGAGTCCTGGATTCGAGCGGATAATGGTCTTCAACGTCGTCTCGTCGGTGTGGCAGAAGGGGTATTCCGCCCCCGTGATGCTTCGCCATTGTTCGATGGCTTGTGTTCCGCTTGCCGTCAGACAGTAGAAAGGATATCCATGCTCCAACGCATACTCGTAGAGTTGGTCGATCTCACCGAAGTTCGTATCATCGGCATCTTCCAAATGGGGCGACACAAGCAGGAAGGTGTAACCCTCATCGTCCAACACCTGCTCGGTGATGTCTTCACCCTCTTCGACGGTAGTGATTGAGAAGTCGTGAACGGGAGGCACATAACCTTCTTTCGTCTGTACGGTCTTACTGTCCACGAACTCCCAAGTCGAATCGGGATATTCCTCCAACGTGAACTCTCGCTCCTCACCGTCTTTCCGCAGAATGAACGTCGTCTCAAACTCCGGCTGCTCCACTCCCTCGGGCATCAGCATTCCTTGCTTGATGTTGGCACCTATGTGATAGGGGCGGAAGTCGAACAACGGCAGATAGTAGAGGCAATAGGCACTCGACAACACGATGAACAATATCGTTACATTGACGGCTATCCACTGGTTGGTTTCTGATATGAAACGGAACATCGCCGTAGGCTTCCACGCCACCACCAAAGCACATGCCAGCAACACGACATTCTTCAGGAGCGTCTGCGTGTTCGTCAGTTTCACGGCATCGCCGAAGCATCCGCAATCGGAGATGGGATTGGCTATTGCCAACCACAGCGTGATGAGCGTCATTACCGCCATGAAGACCACCGTCGTGCGCGATGTGACGCGCCGTTGGATGGCGAACAGCAGGAAGATGCCCAACGAGAACTCCAATGCCGAGAGGCAAACTGAAGTGGCCAGCGTCGCCCAGTCGGGTAGCAGGCCTGGCATTCCCAGCGCCTCCAGATAGTCTTGTATCTTGTATTGCGTACCCAATGGGTCGATGGCCTTCACGTATCCAGAGAACACGAAGGCAACTGCCAAAACCATGCGGCAGACGTTCACGAGCAGCCGCTGCCATCCACGCACAGATTGCCCGCCGCCGCGAGAGTCGTTTGTTGACGCCATCGCTCAACTCCCCCCTCCTACGAGGGCGGCATCCTCGCCATTCTCCGTGAGTTTGATGACTCCGAAGACGGCGTAGTTGATGATGTCCATATAGTTGGAGTCGATTCCCTCGCTGACGAGCGTTGCTCCGCAGAGGTCCTCTATCTCTTTCACACGTTGTATTTTTGTCAGTATGAAGTCGGTGTACGAACTCACACGCATCGAGCGCCACGCCTCGTCGTAATCGTGGTTCTTGCGCAGCATGAGCTCCAAAGCCTCCTGCGCATGTCGGTCGTAGTGGGTCATAGCCACTTCGGGCGACATATCGACCGTATCGGAGAAACCGAGTTCCAGTTGAACCAACCCCACGATTCCGTAGTTGATGAGCGCCACGAACTCAGGTCGGATACCCTCGCCCACCTTCGACTCGCGCTTCACTTCGAGCGAACGGATGCGCTTTGCCTTGATGAGCAACTGGTCAGTCAACGACGACGGACGCAAGATTCTCCACGACGCTCCATAGTCGTGCAACTTCTTCTCGAACAGCGCGCGGCACTCGGCCATCACGCCTCGGAACTGTTGTTCTGTATTCGTTCCTGTCATATTTTGTGTGCAAAGTTACGAATAAGAGAGAGAAAATGCAAATTTATTTGCAATTTTCCGAACGAGAGTAACTTCGGCGAAGCCAAAATTACGAAAAATCGAGAGCAGAACAAAAGAATTATTCTTTTTCTTTCACTTCTCCTCCATTTTCTTCCGTATCACCCTCACCGTACCGATGAGCCCCTCATAACGCGCCTGCAACGAGTCGCGTTTCACACCGAGCATATTACGTTTGTAAATGTCGGCCTCACGTTGCATCTGCTGAGTCACCGCCTGCAAAGCCGAGTCGGTGCGGCCAATATCGTCTTGCGTCATCTTCAGCGACGCATCCTGCCAAATCTCCAACGCACGACGCCGCGCATTAAGGGCTTTTGGAAACTGCTGGCGCAACGACGCAATGGAATCGAGCACAGCCGCGTAGGCACCCTCGCGGTTCAACTTCTCAATCTTCTGCAATAGTGGAGCGGCCTTGTCGTCCTCAGTCTTTTGCTGTGTGCAAGCCACGAAAGCCAGCACCACAACCGCAATCAACATCATCTTCTTCATCATGGGAGCAAAGATAATGCAATTTGCGCAAATAACCAAACGAAACCGTGTTTTTATCTCTTTGTCAAATTAATCTCTCCATTCAAAGCTTTCTCGAAACATCTCTTTTGTCAAATAAATTCTGAATTCTAATACCATGAGACAGCCTTCGTTTTAGAAAATATCTTCCTCGTGGGTAAATACGCGAAAAATGAGCATTTCCAGAAGTTGCTGACTATCAACAACTTCCGTTTTCTTTACATCTTATAGGATTGTCAAAGCTATGCTTTCATCTTGCAAGAGCTATGCTTTGAGCTCGCTATATGTGGCATCTGACGCCCTCAAATGCCACAAGTGAGCGTCTCAAATGCCACATCTGACAACCTCACATGCCGCATCTGACGATTTGCGAGCATAAAAAACGAGGCGAAAGAGATGTAAAATGAAAATATTTTACATTTTCCTTTTCTAGATTAAACGAAAAAGTCGACAACATTTTGTCGTGATTTTTCACATCAAACCATTGACTGAAAAACTCATTTCTGCCATTTTTCTCAAAACAAAAGAAATGGTTTCGCGTTTTTTTGCTATATTTGCAAACGTAAAGGAACAAAATGAAAGGACTATGACACGAAAAAACTACGGTTACAAGAAACCATTCGATTATTTCTCGGAAATCATCTATGAGAAAGAGACAAAAACGGGCAAAAACGGCTCGATGGGCACCACTATTTCTGTGACGTTCTTTGACGATAGCTGCCGAGTGTTGAAAGTGAACTGGGGAGCCGACATCGACTACGAGTACTCGCGTGATGGCGAGGTGGAGATTGCAATGGGATTCAACAAGGAGAACACGCAGAAACTGATGCTTCGGACAGGTACTCACAACGCCGCCGATATGGTGGCCGCTTTAGCTCAACGATTCAAGAAACATGGGGCGTCAGCGTTTGAAAAGATTCAGGAGTTCTGCGATGAGAAAGAAATTCAATACAGTTATAATGTGCATTATTGAAAAAAAAATAGTACCTTTGCACTCTCAAAATCAAAGATGACAAAGGATGAGGAACCTCAGCGACGCCGAACTGGCGCAACTACTCGATAAAGACATATTTCATCAAATCAGCGATGCGGCCGACCAATTGGGAATGGAATGCTACGTCGTGGGCGGCTATGTGCGCGATTTGTTTCTGGAACGTCCCAGCAACGACATCGACGTGGTGGTCGTTGGAAGCGGTATTCGCATCGCCGAGGAGTTGAAGAATCGGCTGGGCAGGAAAGCCCATCTGTCTGTGTTCCGCAATTTTGGTACGGCGCAGGTGAAAATCGTGGGTGATGGGTGTTGGATGAAGGGTGATAGTGATAACAATTGTGACCACCAAAAGCCAACACCTCCCACCCAACACCCAATAGAAGTGGAATTCGTGGGCGCCCGTCGCGAAAGCTATAGCCACGATTCACGCAAGCCTATTGTGGAAGACGGCACTTTGCAGGACGACCAAAACCGCCGCGACTTCACTATCAACGCGATGGCCATCTGCTTGAACAAAGACAGATTTGGCGAGTTGGTGGACCCCTTCGATGGCCTTTACGACTTGGAAGACGGCATCATCCGCACTCCACTCGATCCCGACATCACCTTCAGCGACGACCCTTTGCGCATGATGCGATGCGTGAGGTTCGCCACCCAGTTGAGGTTCTATATTGATGAAGAGACTTTCGAGGCTCTCGGACGCAATGCCGAGCGCATCAAGATCATCAGCGGAGAGCGCATTCAGGAGGAACTGAACAAAATCATGATGGCGCCTCAACCCAGCCGAGGGCTCGTCGATTTGCAGCGTTGCGGACTTCTGCAAATCATCTTGCCCGAACTTTGCGCCCTTGACATCGTGGAGACGCGCAACGGCAAAGCGCACAAGAACAATTTTTATCATACGCTGGAGGTGCTCGACAACGTCGCCAAGAACGATGCTTCGCTTTGGCTCAGATGGTCCGCCCTACTTCACGACATCGGAAAACCGCGCTCGAAGCGGTGGGAACCCCTGCAAGGATGGACGTTCCACAATCACAACTTCATCGGCGCGAAGATGGTTGCCGACATTTTCCGTCGCCTGAAACTGCCGATGGACGCTAAGATGAAGTACGTTCAGAAAATGGTTGACCTACACATGCGTCCCATTGTGATTGCCGATGAGGAAGTTACCGACAGCGCCGTTCGACGACTGATGAACGATGCTGGCGACGACATCGACGATTTGATGATGCTCTGCGAAGCCGACATAACCAGCAAGAACCAAGTGCGAAAGGCTAAGTTTCTGGATAATTTCCGCATTGTTCGCGAGAAGTTGGCCGACCTCAAGGTGCGCGACTACAAACGTCTGTTGCAACCCGTAATCGACGGCAACGAAATCATGGAGATGTTCCATCTGACGCCTTGCCGAGAAGTGGGTGAACTGAAGAAGGCTTTGAAGGACGCTGTGCTCGACAATCGTGTGCCCAACGAACGCGAGCCGCTGATGGAACTACTCATGGAAAAGGCCAAGGAAATGGGGCTTCGCCCATGAATACTGACAATTATTGTTAAATGTTGCAGCGGCAAACAACAATTTTAACGAATTATTTGTAATTTTGCACTCGTTGCAAAAACTAACAGACTTTAATTAGTTTTCAACTCTTTCAAGCAAGGCAAAGGCGCCTGAAACGTAGAATGGCGCGGCCTCGTAAATGCGAAAATATTAACGTTATATTAAGTATAGGTATGAAAATTTACAATTATTTGTTCGTAGCAGCAGTTGCTGCTCTCATGGTGTCATGTGGCGGAAAGCGCGGTGGACAACCTAACTTTGGCGATGACGAATATCCCGTCTTGACGGTTGGAACGTCGTCGTCGGCCTCGCAAACCACTTATCCTGCCACCATCAAGGGTATTCAGGATGTTGAGATTCGCCCAAAAGTGAGTGGCTTCCTTACTCGCGTCAACGTGAGGGAAGGTCAGTCGGTGGGTGCTGGACAGGTGCTCTTCGTGATTGACAACCAGCAACAAATGCAGGCTGTGAGACAGGCTCAAGCTGCCGTCAACACGGCTCAAACCCAGTTGAACACAGCAAAATTGACTTACGAGAACAACAAGAAGTTGTATGAGCAGAACGTTATCGGAGAATACGAGCTGCAAACTGCCCAGAACTCCTTCAACACCGCTCAGGCTGCTGTTTCTCAGGCACAAGCAGTTTTGGCATCAGCCAAAGAGGCTTTGTCTTTCTGCTACGTGAAGAGTCCTTCTTCTGGCGTAGTGGGTACATTGCCTTTCAAAGTGGGTGCTTTGGTAAGTGGTTCAGGTCAGGCTTTGACGACCGTTTCCAACAACTCGTCGATGGAGGTTTACTTCTCTATGACCGAGAAAGACATCCTAGACATGACGAAGAACAGCGGTTCAGCTCAGGCTGCTGTGGCTTCTATGCCTACCGTGAAACTGCAACTGGCTGATGGTAGCATTTACAACCATCCGGGCAAAGTGACCAAGATGAGTGGTGTGATTGATCCCGCTACGGGTTCTGCCCAGCTCATCGCCGTATTCCCCAACCCCGAGCGTCTGTTGAAGAGTGGTGGTAGCGGTTCTATTGTAGTACCCCATGAGACCTCTTCAGCCATCGTCATCCCACAGTCTTGTGTCTCTGAGGTACAGGACAAGAAGTTCATGTATATTGTCGACAAGGACAACAAAGTGAAGTTCACCGAAATCAAGGTGGCTCCCCAGAACGACGGTGTCAACTATGTTGTGACCGAGGGTTTGAATATTGGCGACCGCTATATAACCAATGGTATCACCAAGTTGAAGGATGGACAGACCATTGTCCCCATCACGCCTGAGCGTTATCAACAGAAAATCAGCGAACAAGCCAAGTCTATGACGGCCAGCGACATCGTGAACGCAATGAAGAAGTAATCGTAAATCGTTAATGGATAAATCGTAAATCAACATGACATTTACAACATTTATAAAACGCCCAGTGCTGTCGACGGTGATTTCCGTCGCCATCGTACTACTGGGTTTCATTGGGTTGGCCACACTACCCATCGAGCAATATCCCGACATTGCACCACCCACCGTCGTGGTGTACACCAGTTATCCTGGTGCTGATGCAGAGACGGTGAAGAACTCTGTGCTGGTACCTCTTGAGGAAAGCATCAATGGTGTGGAAGGAATGGATTATATCAGCTCGACGGCCTCATCAGGCTCGGCCAATCTGAGCATCCTGTTCCGACAAGGACTGAACGCCGACATGTGTGCGGTGAACGTTCAGAACCGCGTACAGCAAGCACAGGCTTTGTTGCCTGCCGAAGTGACCCGTATCGGTGTGACGGTCATGAAGCGCCAGACTTCTCAGGTGTTGATGTTCACCTTGACCTCTGATGGCCGTTACGACGACGAGTTCTTGACGAACTACAACAATATCAACATCATACCGGCTATCAAGCGTATCCAAGGCGTGGGTGACGTGAACTCACCAGGTATGAAGTCGTACTCTATGCGTATCTGGCTGAAGCCCGAGGTGATGAAGCAATACAACCTGATGCCCTCGGACATTAGTGCTGTGCTGGCCGAACAGAATATCGAAGCTGCTCCGGGTAAGTTCGGTGAAGAGGCCAACGTTGCCTACGAGTATGCTATGCGCTACACCGGTCGTCTGAAGACTGAGGAAGAGTTTGGCAACATCATCATTTCGAGCGACGCCAACGGTAACACGCTGAAACTGAAGGATGTTGCGAGAATCGAACTAGGTGGTCTGCAGTATTCCGTTTCGATGAAGAACAACAACCTGCCCTCTGTGATGGGTATGGTGCAGCAGATTGCCGGCTCGAACGCCAACGAGATTGCCAAGCAGGTGAAGGCTGAACTTGAGGAACAGGCCAAACTGTTCCCGCCGGGTATGGAATACAAAATCAACTATGACGTGACAGAGTTCTTGTATGCCTCCATCGAAGAGGTGGTATTTACTCTCATGTTCACGCTCATTCTGGTGTTCATCGTGATTTACATCTTCCTCCAGGACTGGCGTTCGACCCTCATTCCGCTGATTGCTGTTCCTGTGTCGCTGATTGGTACGTTCTTCTTCCTGAGCGTCTTCGGTTTTTCAATTAACCTACTGACGCTGTCGGCCCTGCTTTTGGCTATTGCCATCGTAGTGGATGATGCCATTGTGGTAGTGGAAGCCGTCCATGCAAAACTTGACCAAGGATACAAATCATCACTCACGGCGTCTATCGATGCTATGAACGAGATTTCAGGCGCTATCATCTCCATTACTTTGGTGATGGCTTCGGTGTTCATCCCAGTGTCTTTCATTGGTGGTACAACGGGAACATTCTACCGCGAATTCGGTGTGACGATGGCCGTTTCCATCTTCATCTCGGCTTTGAACGCCCTGACGCTGTCGCCCGCTTTGTGTGCTATCTTCCTGAAACCAAAGGATGAGAACGGCAATGAGCGAGTAATGTCACGCATCGACCGCTTCCATGCTTCGTTCAACACTGCTTACGAAAAGGTGTTGGGCAAATATAAGAATCGAGTGGAGAAGCTGGTGAAGAAGCCTGTTGCCATCATCATCGCTGCCATCATCGGTATAGTGGTCTTGGCAGCAACGATGTTCACCACGAAGACAGGTCTGGTGCCCGACGAGGACACTGGTACGATGTTCTGTACCATCTCCATGCCGCCTGCAACGTCGGTGGCCCGCACAAAGCAGATTATCAACCAGGTGGACTCCATCTTAGCTGCCGACCCTGCCATCCAGAGTCGTGAGCAGATTCAGGGTTACAACTTCATTGCAGGAGCCGGTTCCGACCAAGCAACCTTTATTATTAAGCTGAAGCCGTTCTCTGAGCGCCAAAAGGGATTCTGGTGGAAACTCAGTGGATTGTGGCAGGGCGACGGCATCTACCGCTTCCTCATCAACCCGCAGGAAGCCCAGATGGTGGCTGCACAGATATTCATCAAGACGGCCCACATCAAGGACGCCCAAATTCTGGCTTTCTCGCCACCTATGATTCCTGGTTTCTCAGCTAACTCGGGTGTGTCGCTTGTCATGCAGGACCGTACTGGTGGTGACCTGACCAAGTTCTTCGATATCACCAAGAACTATCTAGCCGAGCTGAATAAGCGCCCGGAGATACAGACGGCACAAACTTCATACAACCCCAACTACCCGCAGTATATGGTTCACGTCGATGTGGCCAAGTGTAAGCAGAGTGGCATTTCGCCTGCTACGGTGCTAAGCACCCTGCAGGGATACTACGGCGGACTCTATGCCTCAAACTTCAACGCCTACGGAAAACTATTCCGCGTGATGATTCAGGCATCGCCCGAAACCCGTATGACTGCAGAGTCGTTGAACGGTATCTATGTACGTACACCAAATGGAATGTCTCCAGTCAAGGAGTTCTGTTCCGTTGACCGCGTATATGGTCCGACGAACATCACGCGCTTCAATCTGTTTACCTCTATTACTGTCACGGCTACCGTTGCCGATGGTTACTCGACAGGTGAGGCCATCAAGGCCGTCGAGGAAGTGGCTCGCGAGCAATTGCCCGCAGGCTATACTTACGACTACCAAGGTCTAACACGTCAGGAGGCACAGTCATCGAACTCTACAGCGCTCATCTTCGTGCTTTGCTTCATTTTCATCTATCTGATTCTGTCAGCTCAGTACGAAAGTTACATCTTGCCGTTGGCCGTGATTCTCTCAGTTCCGTTCGGATTGGCTGGTGCCTTCTTGTTCACACAGTTGTTTGGTCACTCCAACGACATCTACATGCAGATTTCGCTTATCATGCTGATTGGTCTGTTGGCCAAAAACGCCATCCTTATTGTGCAGTTCGCCCTTGAACGTCGCGAACTTGGTATGGCCATCTCGTGGTCGGCAGTACTCGGTGCAGCAGCCCGTCTGCGTCCTATCCTGATGACTTCGTTGGCTATGATCGTCGGTCTTCTGCCAATGATGTTTGCTACGGGTGTAGGAAAGAACGGTAACCAAACTTTGGGTGCTGCCGCTGTGGGTGGTATGTTAATCGGTACGCTGTGCCAATTGTTCGTTGTGCCCACACTGTTCACTCTCTTCCAGAGTCTACAGGAGAAGTTCCGTCCGATGAAGTTTGAAGATGAAACCGATCAGGAAGCTGCCGCCGAACTGGCACAATACGCCCATGGTGTCGTTCCTGAAGAATATAAAGTGGAGGAATAGATTATGAAGAAAATTAGCATATTGATGATGATGGTTCTTGCAGCTGTGGTACTCACCGGCTGCAAGAGCCTATATGGAAAATATGAGCGTCCTGATGTGAAGACCAACGGACTTGTGCGCGACCCTATGTCGCTCACCGATACGCTTGCTACCAACGATACCGCTAGCTTCGGCAACCTGCCTTGGCGTGAGTTGTTTACCGACCCACTATTGCAACAACACATCCAAACTGCACTCAACAACAATGCCAACCTGTTGAACGCAGCCTTGAATGTGAAGATGGTGGAGGAACAACTGAAAGTGGCCAAGTTGGCATTCCTGCCTGGTGTATCTTTCTCCCCGCAAGGAACTCTGTCCTCGTTCGATTTCGGAAAAGCCACCAAGGCTTACTCCCTGCCCATCTCGGCATCGTGGAATGTTGACCTTTTCGGCTCGTTGCTCAATGCCAAGCGCAGTGCGCAAATGCAATTGTTGGCTACGAAAGACTACCAGACTGTAGTGCAGACAAACATCGTGTCGAATGTCGCAAACCTCTACTACACGCTGCTGATGCTCGACCGTCAAATGGAAATCTTGAACGACATGTCCACGCTGACCAAAGACACGTGGGAGAAGATGAAAGTGATGCAACAGACACGCATCGGCTATCGTTCAACTGCTGTTCAGAGCGCCGAGTCGGGATATTTGTCAGTTCAGGCTCAGAAGGTGGAGATGACACGTCAGATTCGTGAGATGGAGAACGCCCTTTCACTGCTCATGGGACAACCAGCCCAAACTATTGCTCGTGGAAAGTTCGACCAACAATCACTACCTCAGAAGTTCAGTGCAGGCGTAGGCATTCAATTGCTGCAAAACCGCGCTGACGTGCATGCCGCAGAGATGCAACTGGCACAATGTTTCTACAATGTGAACCAGGCTCGCAGCCGCTTCTACCCCAACATCACCATCACTGGCACTGGCGCCTTCACCAACAACAACGGATTGGTGAACCCAGGCAAGGTTCTGTTGTCGGCAGTGGGAAGCCTTGTGCAACCCATCTTCCAACATGGTCAGATTGTTGCTGGTTTGAAAGTGGCTCAGATGCAATACGACCAAGCATATAACACTTGGCAGAATACCATCTTGCAAGCAGGTAGCGAAGTCAGCAATGCTCTTGTCCTCTACAACGCAAGTGCCGAGAAGAGTGCTATCGAGGCACAGCAGGTTGAGATTCTGCGCAAGAACGTGGAAGACACCAAGGCATTGATGGCCAGTTCGTCGAACACCACCTATCTTGAGGTCATCCAAGCACAGAGTAGTTTGCTCAATGCCGAGATCTCCAAAGTCACCGACGACTTCTATAAGATGCAAGCAGTGGTGAACCTCTATCAGGCTTTGGGAGGCGGTGCAAAATAATTGATAATTTAAAATTGATAATTATGGCAAGTGATATAAGTCCAAAAGCCGAAATCAGCCCCAACGCTCATATCGGCAATAACTGCAAGATATTCCCATTCGTCTATATCGAAGACGATGTGGTCATTGGCGACAATTGCATCATCTTCCCATTCGTGAGCATTCTGAATGGCACACGTATGGGTTCCAACAACAAGATACACCAAGGAGCCGTTATCGCCGCCCTGCCGCAGGATTTCGATTTCATAGGTGAGAAGTCGGAATGTGTGCTTGGTGACAACAATGTAATACGCGAGAATGTGGTCATCAACCGAGCCACTCACGCTGGCGGACAGACCGTCATTGGCAACGGAAACTTCCTGATGGAAGGCGCCCACGTCAGCCACGACACCAAGATTGGAGACAACTGTGTGTTGGGTTATGGTACGAAGATTGCCGGCGACTGCGAGATTGGCAATGGTGTGATCTTCTCTTCGTCGGTTATTGAGAACGCCAAGACTCGCGTTGGTGAAGGTTCCATGATTCAAGCTGGTACCACCTTCTCCAAGGATGTGCCTCCATACATCGTTGCAGGTGGAAAGCCTGTGAAATACAATGGTCCCAACACCACTATGATGACAGCATACGGCATCTCAGAGAAAGTGCAGAAGCACATCGCCAATGCCTACAGATTGGTGTTTAATGGACAGAATAGTGTGTTCGATGCAGTGTTGCAAATCAAAGAACAAGTGCCCGACAGCACCGAGATTCACAACATTATCGAGTTCATCAACACTACCAAACAAGGAATCATCAGTAAATTGTAAAGCATTCTCGCTTATCAATTGACATTAAAGTAACGCAACTCCCTTGAAAAAAGTATTGATCACCCTGTTCATCATGGTCGTTGCGTCGCCTATCGTCGCAAACGTCCCACACAGTCGAGGCTCGAATCCCGAGTCACGACCTCGTGTGGGAATTGTGTTTGGTGGTGGAGGTGCCAAAGGAGCAGCCGAGGTGGGGGTGATGAAAGTCATTGAGAAGGCGGGCATTCCCATCGATTACATTGCAGGTTCTAGCATCGGTGCCATCGTTGGTGGACTTTATTCCGTGGGATATCGTTCAGAAACACTCGACTCGTTGTTCAAATCACAAGAGTGGTTGTCGCTGTTAGCAGACCGCAAACGTGAAGTGCAAGACGAGCCCATCATCCGACGCGATGGTGTGACCTACGTATTCGGATTCCCCATCTTCCGTGATAGAAGTGCTAGCCAACGTCCAAATCCCGATGGTCGTTTCCGGTTTGGAGCTATCAGGGGGGATAATATCGTGGCATTGTTAGACAGCATGGTGACAAACAGCATCCAATGCTCCACGCTCACCACTTTCGACAGTCTGCCCATCCCCTTCCGTTGCGTAGCAGTGGATGCAAGCACATTCAGCGAAGTGGAACTCGGCAGTGGCAATCTTCCACTCGCCATGCGTGCCAGCATGGCCATCCCAGGCTTGTTCAAACCCGTTGAGATGGGCGACAGCACTCTGCTTGATGGTGGAATGCTCAACAACCTACCCGTTGACATCGTGCGAAATATGGGAGCTGACATTGTTATCGCCATCGATCTCACCGTGAACCATCACGACGACGATGATGACAACCTAATAGGTTCTGTACCTTGGGGTTCTCTTTTCGGAAAAAACGGTTTGTGGGGCATCATCGACTGGGTATTCTCTCGCCCCGATTTAGAGAAATACGCACAAAATAGCAAGAGTGCCGACCTCTACATCAACCCCGACCTTGATGGTTATGCCGTTACGGAGTTTAGTAGGCAATCCATCATCGAAATGATTGACATTGGCGAGCAAGCCGCATTACGCCAATGGAAAGAACTCAAACAACTACGCAAGCGAATTTACGGCAAATAAGCCTATGATAAAGAAAGAGGAAGCAAAAACCGACAATGGTCTTGCTTCCTCTTGGTTTTTCAATTACCTTTACTTCCTCAGGGGAAGAAAGACTTATCAGAGCAATGCACTGAATTTCTCGTCGAGTGTTGCCTTGGTGGCGGCACCTACAAACTTGTCAACAAGTTTTCCATCTTTGAAGAACAAGATGGTAGGGATGTTGCGCACACCAAACTCAATGGCAAGATCTTCCTCTTCGTCAACATTGCATTTTCCGACCACGATGCGACCATCATAGTCATTTGCCAACTCAGAGATGACGGGGCCTACCATACGGCAGGGGCCACACCAAGGTGCCCAAAGGTCGACAACCATAGGCAGGGAGCCATTCTTCAGGCTCTCAAAATTCTCACTTGTGATTGTAACTTCCATATTGATATTGTTTTTATGAATAAATGTATTTCTTTTCTATTGTCTAGGAGAGCAAACCGCATGCCATCCAGTTTAGTTGATGTGATATGACAGTTTGTCGTTTGTTTCGATATATTGCAGCAAGTCACGCTTCAGATTGATGGTCTTGGTGGCCGATCTCAAGAGAAGATTAGAGTTGTGTTTGCGGTCGACGATATGGAAATACAGTTCCGTATTGCCAGGACTGTCATTTACCATAGTTATAATATCATTGACAGTACTTTCATCGATGCTTTCGCGATCGAAAGAAATGGTGAATTTCTCTATCCGGTCGTCTTTGACGGTTTGCATATATTGCACTTCCAAGATATGCATGTCGACGTACATACTGGTTGAGTATCTCTGCGAGAATTTACACTTTACAAAAACAACACTGCCCTCGGTGAACATGCCACGCCATTTTCCCCATTCTTCATCAAAGAGCGCTAATTCGCCTTGCCCTTCGAAGTCCTCGATGGTGACAAATCCGCAGGGAGTGCCACGTTTGGTGTACTTCTGCTTCACCTCTGTCACAATACCGCCAAGTACCACTTCACTCTTTTGGACAAGTGCCAATTTGTCAGTCAACTCAGTACAATGCGTATTGCAAAGGGATTTGAGGATAAAACTATATTCATCGAGCGGATGAGCAGAGAGATAGATACCCACTAAGTCGCGCTCACGATTGAGTTTCTCGATGGTACTCCACGGTTCGCTTTTGGGTATGGCAGGAGTTGCAATCTCCACAGCATCAAGACCGCCAAAGAGAGAGTTCTGAGCCTGCTGCTGCTCAGCTTGATAAAGCTGGCCATAACGGACGAGCGAGTCAAGGAAAGTCATTCCTTTGTTGTCGGCAACGAAATAGCTCTCGCGTGGAATGCCAAAGCTGTCGAATCCGCCACTCAATGCAAGACTTTCGAACGTCTTTCTATTACAAATCGTCAAGTCGACACGCTGGGCGAAATCGAAAATGTCGCGATATGGACCATTCTTCTCACGCTCTTCGATGATGGCCAATGCGGCACCATCGCCCATTCCCTTGATGGCTGCCAATCCGAAACGAATCTCGCCTTTATGGTTGGCACCAAACTTCTGATAACTTTCGTTCACGTCAGGTCCTAAAGTTGGAATGCCCATAGAACGACACTCGTCCATCAGCTTCGTGATTTCAGTAATCTGATCGCGGCGTCGGCTCATGATAGCAGCCATGTACTCAGCGGGATAATTGGCCTTCATGTAAGCCGTCTGGAAAGCCACCCACGAATAACATGCGGCATGAGACTTGTTGAAGGCGTATGAGGCAAACTTCTCCCAGTCGCTCCATATCTTCTCGAGCACTTTCGGGTCATGTCCGTTTCTCTTTCCACCCTCGATGAACATGGGTTTCATCTCATCGACAATCTTCTTTTTCTTCTTACCCATCGCTTTTCGCAGAGCGTCACTCTGACCACGGGTGAAATCAGCCAATTGTCGTGAGAGCAACATCACCTGCTCCTGATAAACGGTGATGCCGTAGGTGTCCTTCAAATACTTCTCCATGCAGGGGATGTCGTAGGTAATGGGTTCAACACCAGCCTTGCGCTTGATGAATGATGGGATGTATTCCATAGGACCTGGCCGATAGAGCGCGTTCATAGCGATGAGGTCTTCAAACACCGTGGGCTTCAGTTCGCGCAAATACTTCTGCATACCAGCCGACTCAAACTGGAATGTACCGACTGTGCGGCCCTGTTGGTAAAGCTGGTAGGTCTTGGGGTCGTCGATGGGAATATTGTCGAGGTCAACATCAATACCGCGTGTCAGTTTGACGTTGGCAACAGCTTCCTTCAACTCCGAAAGGGTTTTCAATCCCAAGAAGTCCATCTTGATAAGTCCTGTCGATTCAATAACGTGGCCATCGTATTGCGTGCAGTTGGTCTTCGTGTCCTTGAAGTCAGGGTCGTCGGCTGTCGATACTGGTACCCAATCACTAATGGGGTCGCGGCAGATAATGAAACCGCAGGCATGAATACCCGTTCCACGAACAGTACCCTCAAGCATCTTGGCATATTTGATGGTGTTGCTCAATCGAGGATCGGTGCTAGCCTCGGCCTCACGCAGTTCGGGTGTGCACTTGATGGCATTGTTCAGATTCATCTTCATGCCATCAGGCAAACGGTCGGGAATGGCCTTACAGAGAGCAAGAGATTTCTCAAGCGGCAGTTTTTCAACGCGCGCCACATCCTTGATGGAGTTCTTGGTGGCCATCGAGCTATAGGTGATGATATGCGCACAATTCTCATGCCCATACTTGTCTTCCACCCATTTCAACACACGGCCACGTCCGTCATCGTCGAAGTCGGTATCGATATCAGGCAACGAGATACGGTCAGGATTCAGGAAACGCTCGAACAGCAAGTCGTATTTCAACGGGTCGATTTTCGTAATACCCAGACAATAGGCCACCACACTTCCTGCCGCCGAGCCACGTCCGGGCCCCACCATCACATCCAATTCGTTACGAGCGGAGTTAATGAAGTCCTGAACGATGAGGAAGTAGCCAGGGAAACCCATCGTTTTCATGATGTGAAGCTCAAAACGAATGCGGTCGTCAACTTCTTTCGTCAAAGGCGTCTCGTAACGCTTGGCAGCTCCTTCGTAGGCAAGCTTGGCCAAGTAATCGGCCTCGAATTTGATGCGATATAGCTTTTCGTAGCCACCCAAATGGGCGATTTTCTTCTCAGCCTCCTCCTTCGGAAGCGGGTTCTCACCATTCTCGTCGGTGGTGAACTCCTTGAAAAGCTGTTCTTCCGTGTATTTCTTCCGCCATTGGTCTTCAGTTCCAAAATCCTCGGGGATAGGGAAGAATGGCATGATGGGATCATGGTCAAGGCTATAAATCTCGACCTTGTCAAGAATCTCCAATGTGTTCGACAACGCCTCAGGAACATCGCTGAAAATGGCATTCATTTCCTCACGCGTCTTGAACCACTCTTGTTTGGAGTAGCGCAATCGATTAGGATCGTCGAGGTCAGCTTGGGTGGAAAGACACAACAGATGGTCGTGGGCCTCAGCGTTTTCTTTGTCAACGAAGTGAGCGTCATTCGTGCAAACAAGTTTGATGCCATATTCCTGGGCCAACTCAATGAGCACCTTATTCGCCTTCTGTTGCATGGGGAATGTCTCACGATTGGCTATGACTGAAGGATCGGTGACCTCATGGCGCTGTAGTTCCAGATAATAGTCATCGCCGAAAACACGATGATACCACTCAATGGCCTCACGGGCGCCAGCAATGTCGTCTTGCAGAATCTTCCTGGGCACCTCACCCGCGATACAAGCCGAACAAACAATCAAATCCTCATGATATTTCTCCAAATCGAAACGGTCAGTTCGCGGACGCTGATAGAAACCATCCACCCACGAACGACTGACCAATTTGATGAGATTCTTATAACCATGATAGTTCTTGGCCAACACGATGAGGTGGTAGCCACCCATGTCGCCATGCTCCTTCACCTTGTCTTCTTTCCGATGTTGAGCCACATACATCTCGCAGCCAATGATGGGCTTGAAGGGTTCCTTACCTTCCTTCTCACGTCCCTCATTCACGCCAGCCACATAGTCGCAAAACTCTTTGATGCCGAACATGTCGCCGTGGTCGGTGATGGCCATACCACGCATGCCATCAGCCAACGCCTTGTTCACCAGCCTGGAAATGCTCGATTGTCCGTCTAGAATAGAATAATAGGTATGAACGTGTAAATGTACAAAGTCTTCCATAATGATATTTTTCGAGGTGTAAAGATAGCGTTTTTAATCGAAACGACAAAGAAACAAAGCAAAAATTTGTCACTTTGGTAAAAAAACATTACCTTTGCACTTTGGAAAGAACTACTCATCTAAATCATGGGAAAAAGAATCAAGAAACTAAAAAAGATAAGAATACACCGCGAAGGTACCAACACCCTTCTATGGGGTGGCATTGCATTGGCGGCCATCGCTCTTCTACTATGGCGTTCATTCGATACGAAAATACCTTTTGCCATCTTCATCATCGTCTTTGGAACCATCTATTCCATCGTACTGAATTTCTTCCGTTGTCCCATCCGCTATTTTCCTCAGGAAGACACCGACAACATTGTGGTGGCACCTGCCGATGGTAGGATTGTTGTCGTCGAAGAAGTAGATGAAGATGAATATTTCCACGACCGCCGACTGATGATCAGCATCTTCATGAGCCTGTGGAACGTACACGCCAATTGGTTCCCCGTTGATGGACAAGTGAAGTCCGTTACACATCATAACGGCAACTTCCACAAGGCTTGGTTGCCCAAAGCCAGCGAAGAGAACGAACACGCTGACGTGATGATCACCACCCCCGACGGCGTTGACATCCTCTGTCGACAAATTGCAGGAGCCGTGGCTCGACGCATTGTCACCTACGCCAAGGAAGGAGAAGACTGCTATATTGACGAACATCTGGGCTTCATCAAATTCGGTTCCCGTGTAGATGTCTATCTGCCTATAGGCACTGAGGTTTGCGTGAAAATGGGTCAATCCACCACTGGCGACCAGACTGTGATTGCCAAGCTTCGTAATGTTTAATTCTTAATCTTTATCTTTGATGTTAAAGAAGCACATTCCCAACACGCTGACTTGCTGCAACCTCATTTCAGGGTGCATTGCCACCTCAATGGCTTTTGCAGGCAATCCACGCATGGCGTTGTTGTGGATTGTCATCGGTGCGGCCTTCGATTTCTTCGATGGCATGAGTGCACGACTGTTGCATGTTAGTTCGCCCATAGGCAAGGAACTCGATTCACTGGCTGATGTTGTTACATTCGGAGTGGCGCCTTCAGCCATTATCTTTTCCGAGCTGTATGTCATGGACGCTCCAGCGGCAGTGACAAGCCATACCCTTTTCGGCATCAGTCTGCGTCAAATCATCCCCTACTTCGCCTTCGTGATGGCAGCCTTCTCAGCGTTGAGGTTGGCGAAATTCAACCTTGACGAACGACAGACATCATCGTTCATCGGCTTGCCTACCCCAGCCAACGCACTATATTGGGGATCGCTCATCGTAGGCCTTTCACCCTATTTGGAGAAAGACTCCTTTGCATATCCAGTTTTGTTGTTCATGGTTTGCGTGAGTTGTTGGCTGCTCGTGGCCGAAATACCCATGTTTGCCCTGAAGTTCAAACATTGGGGATGGAAAGGCAATGAAGTGAAATACATATTCCTGCTCTCGTGCATACCCCTGTTGTTGTACTTCGGCATTGCTGGTTTGGCCATCATCATCGCGTGGTATGTCGCACTCTCCATCATCAGCCGACACCTACCCTCCAAAGCTAACACCCCAAATTAACACCCCAACACCAAACACCCACCAGCCACCATGTTCATACTCCGATTCCTTTTCTACGTTCTCCTCTTTGGGTTACTCGTCGTTCTCTTCATTTCCTTGTTTGTCGTATTGGCCATCAGGAAGTTGCACAACAATGCCAAGACCACAAAGCAAAAAACACGCGGCAATCAGCCTCGGCAAGCCACACAAGCCGATGGTAACGTTATCATCGACAGCCGGCCAGCCGAAGAGATTGGTAAGAAAATCATTCCCAAAGAAGAGGGGGAATACGTGGAATACGAAGATGCTTAAGACAAGCCGCTGGCACTCTTATTTGTGAACCAGCGTTCCAATCTCCTCACCCTCCATCACACGTTTCAGATTACCCACCACATCCATGTTGAAGACATAGATGGGCAGATTGTTGTCGTCGCACATCACGACGGCCGAGAGGTCCATCACCTTCAGATTACGCTTGAGCACCTCGGTGTAGGTGATGTCGGTGAACTTCGTGGCAGTGGGGTCTTTTTCGGGATCAGCCGTGTAGACACCATCCACGCGCGTACCTTTTAACATCACATCGGCCTCAATCTCCACACCACGCAGGCTTGAACCTGTGTCGGTAGTGAAATAGGGCGAACCTGTTCCTGCCGAGAAGATGCACACGAAACCAGCCTCCATCGCATCGATAGCCTTCCACTTCGAATAGAACTCACCAACGGGCTCCATACGAATGGCCGTGAGCACCTTGTTCTTCACGCCAACCGTGTCCAAAGCCGAACTCAATGCCAACGAGTTGATGACTGTCGCCATCATACCCATCTGGTCGCCTTTCACGCGATCAAAACCTTTCTGAGCGCCTTTCAAACCACGGAAGATGTTGCCACCACCGATGACAATGCCTATCTGCACTCCCATCTCGTGCACCTCCTTGATTTGTTGTGCATACTCCGAGAGGCGTTGCGGATCAATACCAAAACCTGTTCCAGCAGCCAAACTCTCACCGCTGAGCTTCAAAAGAATACGTTTAAATCGAGCCATGATAATTTAATATTTACTATTTAACTATTTACAATGTACAATTTATTTGACGATTTGACGATTTTACCGCTCGGCTTTGCCGCTTTTACAAAGGCGTCAGCCGACTAAAAGAATTATTTTTATTATTTCTGTATTTACAAAACGAACTGAACTTCTTTGAAAGCATATCGACGTGTCTTGCCCTCTTTGTCGCGAAGCACCAGATGGCCATCTGTTTCCACAGTCATCAGTTCGGCCTCAAAGTCGTCCTGTTCATCACGATAGGCATGAAAACCTTCACGACGATACAGACGAGCGAGATAGTTCGAGCGAACTGCCTCGACATGGCTTGCATTCGCCTCCAACTGTTTCAAATCTTTGCAGAACGACTCCACAATCGTCTCCAGCAAAGGAAGACGTTCCACTTCGTGCCCCATCAACTGGGCGAGTGAGACAGGATTGGGAGCGTCGCTCACGAAAGCGGTCTGGTTGACATTCACCCCCACGCCCAGCACGCTATCGGCTATGTTGCGCCCACGCAGGTGGTTTTCAATCAGTATCCCGCAAATCTTCTGGTCGCCCACATAGATGTCGTTCGGCCATTTCACGCTGATGGACTCAGTAGGCAGCAGTGCCGACAACTGCTGGCAGATGGCATTGGCCATCATCATCGAGATCACAAACTGACTACCAGCATCCAGAAAGGTGGGATGTACGAGCACTGAGAAAAGAAGGTTCTTCCCTCGCTCGCTTTCCCACGTGTTCGCCCCACAACCACGCCCTGCCGTTTGGTAGTCCGTCCAACAAACCACCACCTCTTCAACGTTGGCGGCTTCGTAGTCTTTCAACCACCTGTTGGTAGAGTCGGTCTCAGGCAGGAACTGGTAGTCTATCTTCATCCGTTTTCCGTTTAAAAGGCCAACATGGGGTTGAAGGCGTCTTCCCAATGCTCAACCACAGGATGCTCGTCGCCCTCCATCCCTACCACAGTCAGAATGTCGAAACGAATGTCGAGCGTGATCTTGTTCATCTTCACATAGGCATTGGCGGCCTTGGCAAGATTCCGAATCTTATTCCGGTCCACGGCGTCTTCAGGATTGATCACCATCGAACTGCTGCGCGTTTTCACCTCAATGAACACCACGGTCCGCATGTCCTCGGTAAGGGCGATGATGTCAATGTCACGATGACCAATCCGCCAATCGCACTCACGAATGGTATAGCCTCGCTTGTGGAGCCATTCCACAGCCTTCTGCTCACCCCATTTTCCTGTTTCGTTGTGTTCAGCCATCTCCGTACGCCTCCCTCTTGTCCGCTTTATTCAGCCACGAGTGTATAGGTCTTTCCGGCCTTCGTCGGCAGGTCGTATTCGTACACCTTCAGAGGTATTGCCTGGGCGCCTTTGAATTTGGGCGATTTCAGCGGGGTCTTCACCTCGGCAGGAGCCAACAACTCGTTCGGACAGTCGCCCTGGGCGGCTTTCAAGTCTTTCAGGGGCACATAAGAACGAATGCGAATCACACCACCCAACGTTGAACGAACGTTCGCCTTCTGCAGTTTCCCGTTTGCCCACGTCATGTCAACCACGCATCCTCCACGTGCACGCAGGCCCTTCACCTCGCCATTGCTCCATGCTGCAGGCAGGGCGGGCAACAAGTGGACGGCACCATCGTGGCTCTGCACCAACATCTCAGCCACACCTGCCGTGCAACCGAAGTTGCCATCAATCTGGAAAGGTGGATGGGCATCGAAGAGGTTGGGATAGGTACGACCGTTGGGATATCTGCGTGCCGACCGGTCATCGGGCAGCAGATGAAGCATGTTGCTGATGATCTTGAAAGCGTGGTCGCCATCCTGCAAACGAGCCCAGAAGTTGATTTTCCAACCTAGGCTCCAACCGGTGGCCATGTCGCCACGCTGGCGCAGCGTGGTGGCAGCGGCGGCAAACAGTTGCGAATTGCGGTAAGGGGATATCTGGTTCGAGGGATACAATCCATACAGATGCGACACATGACGATGCTGGTCGTTCGGGTCGTCACCATCCTGCTGCCACTCCTGCAACTGACCGTACTGTCCCACCTGCATCGGCGGCAGCTTGTCAATGGCGGCCTTCAGGCGTTGCTCATAGGCAGCATTGGGGTTCACGATTTGCGTGGCCTTCCGGGTGGCTGTCAGCACGTCGAACACGATTTGGTTGTCCATAGTCGAACCAGCCGTCAGAGGCGTGTTGGTACCCATAGGACCATGCTCGGGCGATACCGTAGGCACTGTGACCAACCACCCTGTGCGCGGGTCGGTCTGCAGGAAGTCGAGCAGGAAGTCGGCAGCACCCTTCAGTACGGGATACATCTCCGTCAGGAACTTCTTGTCGCCCGAATAGAGGTAATGTTGCCAGATGTGTGTGGTGAGCCATGCGCCTCCTGTGGGGAACATACCCCACTGCGGGCCATCCACCGGTCCTGCAATGCGCCAGATGTCAGTATTGTGGTGCGCCACCCATCCCCCACAGTCGTAGAGTTTGCGGGCTGTAATGGCACCTGTCTCGCTCAGGTCCTTCATCATCGTGAACAGCGGCATCTGCGTCTCTCCCAGGTTCGTGATGTCGGCTGGCCAGTAGTTCATCTCGGCGTTGATGTTAATGGTGTATTTGCTGTCCCAAGGGGCGTTCAGTTTGTCGTTCCACACGCCTTGCAGGTTGGCTGCCTGTCCTCCAGGTTGCGACGAGGAGATGAGCAGATAGCGACCGAACTGGAACATCAGGGCCACCAAATCCATATCGCTGATGGCGTTCTCATCCTTGGCGAAGAGTTCCAAACGCTTGTCGGTCTCCAATGTCGAGGCCTCCGATGTGGGCAGCACAAGGCTCACACGGGCATACTGCTCCCGATAGGCGGCGATGTGGCGTTTTAGCAGTTGGTCGTATTTCATGCGGGCAGTGCTTGCCAACGTCGATTCGTTGCGTGCATGGGCGTTTCCGCTCACGTCGTGGTAGTTCACGAAGTTCGTGGCGGCGACAATGCGGATGGTGGCTGTTGTGGCTCCTTCCACCACCACCTTGCCCTCACGGCTCTCCGTGCGGCCATCGCTCTCCACCACCATGCGGCACTCGGCCTTCAAGCCTGCCTTCACGCCCTCTTGGTCCACACCGTCCACAACGGCTGTCAGCGTCCCTTTCTCGGCGTTGACTTCATGCTTCAGCTCACCCTCGAAACCCAACGCGAAGTCGAGTGCGCCCTTCTTGTCGGCCTCTATCCTCACCACGATGACGCCATCGGGAATCGAAGCCAGCACCGTGCGCTTGTAGCCCACTCCATTCGACTGATATTGCGTGGTAGCGGTGGCGTTCTCCAGGTTGAGGTCGCGGTAGTAGCCGTCCACCTCGCCCACCTTTGGGAAGGTCAGCACGGCATTTCCCAGCGGCAGGAAGCGCATGCCGTGAGGTCCCACCACGAAATGCTTGGCGGTGATGTCTTGTGCATACATCTCGTTGCCGGCAAAGATGCTGTCGCGCACAGCTTTCAGATAAGGCAGCGCCTCCTCCGAATTGTTGTTGTGAGGTCCACCCGACCAGAAGGTCTCTTCGTTCAACGCAATCACCTCGCGCTCTGCACCACCATAGACCATTCCTCCCAAGCGGCTGTTGCCCACGGGCATTGCTTCCAGCCAGCTCTTCGCGGGAGCACTATACCACAACTTGCGGTCCTGAGCCTGAGCTACTTCAACCATTGCCACCAACATGAGCAGCAACATCATCAGTTTTTTCATCATTATTTAAGTTTATAAGTTTTTGAGTTTCTAAGTTGGTAAGATTAAAATCTTAGAGGTAAGAATTAAGAGGTGAGAGGTAAGAGAATACCCTTTTATCTCATTATCTGGGGCTAATGTCCCTTTATACTCTTCCACTCCACTTTATGCTCTTTATACTCTTTCCTTCTGTTTCGCTTACAAATTTACTACTATTTTTGCAAAACCGAGGCATTTTTTGCAACTTTTTCCGTCAGATCTCATTTTTCCACACAATACTGACGCCTCGCGCGCGTTAGAATAAAAAAGGAAGCCCCCTCCCATCCTCATTCCCGAGCAAGGCTCGCCTACCCGTAGCCTTTCCCAAAAGGGGGGAGTAGGAAGTGAGGGGAATGGTTAAAAAGGAGTTAAAGGGACGTTAGCCCGTGAAATAGTGAAATCGTAAAATCGTCCAATAAATTTTAAATTGTAAATTGTAAATTGTAAATTAAAAATTAATTATATGGACCTCGACGAACAATACATGCGCAAAGCCCTTGAAGAGGCTCGAGCCGCAGGCGCCGCTGGCGAGATTCCCATCGGAGCCGTCATCGTGTGCGGCGACCGCATTATCGCACGCGCCCACAACCTCACCGAGACCCTCATCGATGTCACCGCCCATGCCGAGATGCAAGCCATCACCATGGCAGCCAACCAACTCGGAGGTAAATACCTGCCCCAATGCACCCTCTACGTCACTGTCGAGCCCTGCACCATGTGCGCCGGAGCCATCGGATGGGCACAGATAGGCCGCCTCGTCTATGGAGCCGACGACGAGAAACGAGGCTTCCAGCGCTACGCTCCCCACGCCCTCCATCCCAAATGCACCGTCACCCGCGGAGTCCTCGAAGAAGAATGCAAATCCCTCATGCAACAGTTCTTCAAGGAAAAGAGATAAAGGACGATATTCCATAGCGATGAAAAAACACGACAAAAAGTTGTTGACTTTTTCGTTCAATCTAGAAAAAAAATGGAGTGAGAAAACGACTTTTTCTTTCCAATTTCCTCATTTCCCACATAGGAAATTGTCACATGTGGCACCTGAGGCGCTCATAGCTATGCTTTGACACGCTTACTTGTGGCATCTGACACCCTCAAAGCATAGCTATGACAAGCTCATTCCATAGCTTTGACAAGGTCATTGCATAGCTCTGACAACGCTATATAATGTAAAGGAAACGGAAACCACTGATTATCAACGATTTCCAAAAACGCTCAAAACTCGCGTATTTGCCCACGAGGAAGATTTTTTCAAAACGTTGGCCTTCTCGTGGCACCAAAATTCAGAATTTATTTAACAAATAAGGGTGCTCATGTGAGCACCCTTATTGTTTTTAAGTGAATATTTTAAACTATAATCGATTAATGACAATGTTGTTTACTTCACCATGACAACGAGATACTTGCTGGTGGACCAGAAGATCTGGGGGTTGGTGATGCGAAGCACGTACTGCTTGTTGGCGTCCTGCTGCAAGGTATAGCTGCTGGCGGGGTGCGAGGTGAGAATCTTCGCCCACTTCGAATAGAGTTTGATTTCCTTGTCAACGCGGATGTCAATCTTCGTGAAGTAGCTCTTGTTGAAGTTGGCCTGCAAGACGCGGTCGCCGTCAAGGATGCGCTGCTCTTTGAGCTCCTTCTTGGTGCCGAAGACGAACCAAGCGGTGTTGAGCTGCTTGTCCTGCGTGCTGATGGTCTGCGACTTCTGCTGGTTGTCCTCGGTCAGCGTGGTGACGTTGGTGTTGAGGTTGGTGATGGTTTCGTCGAGCTCGGCGATGTGGATGTCCTTGGTGTTGAGCTCAGCGCGCAGCTGCTCGAGCTGCTTGTCTTTCTCCTCGAGCTGCTTGATCATCTCTTCGATGGTGTTCTTCAGCTGGTCGCTCTTCACTGAACTCTCGCGCACCTGCTGGCGAAGCTTGTTGATGAGGTCGCGGTTCTGCTTCATGGTGTTGGCGATGAACTTCATGTTCTCGCGGATTTGCTGAGCCTTGTCGGCACGCTCACCATCCTTGGCGATGGTCACACGGTTCTCGGCCTCGGTGATTTCACGAAATCCCTGCTGGATCTGGTTCAGCGTGGACATCATGTCGTTGATCTCATTGTCCTTCTGGGAAATGATACGCTCCAGAGAGTCGACCTGTGACGATTCGGCCAGGGCTGCCTGTTGGCGCTGATCCTCTTTACAACCTGTTGCAACGAGCATCAACAATGCTGCTGCCACAAAAAACAATTTCTTCATAATCTTTTTTTTCTTATTTGGTTTTTGTTTTCTCTTTCTTGCCACATCCTGCCAGCACGATGACAATCTCGCCGCGTGGCTCGGTCTGTGTGAAATGGGCAATGACCTCATCTAGCGTTCCGCGAACGCTCTCTTCGTGCACTTTTGAGATCTCCCGACATACGCTCACCTGACGCTCGCCACCCATGACGTCGGCCAATTGCTGGAGGGTCTTCAACAGCCGGTAGGGCGATTCGTAGAACACCATGGTGCGAGGCTCTTCGCGCAACGACTCGAGATGGGTCTGCCGTCCTTTCTTCTGGGGCAGGAAGCCTTCGAAGCAAAAGCGGTCGCAGGGCAATCCTGACGACACGAGGGCGGGTATGCAAGCCGTGGGACCAGGCAACGTCTGCACCTCTATGCCAGCCTTGACGGCCTCACGCACGAGGAAGAAACCTGGGTCGCTGATGCCTGGGGTGCCGGCGTCGCTAATGAGGGCCACTGTCTGTCCAGCCTTCAGCCGCTCGACGATGCCCGAAGCGGTGCCATGCTCGTTGAACTTGTGGTGCGACATCAGATGCTGCTGAATGTCGAAGTGTTTCAACAGAATGCCCGACGTGCGGGTGTCTTCTGCCAACACCACATCGGCCTCTTTCAAGACGCGAATGGCGCGTAGCGTCATGTCCTCCATATTGCCCACGGGGGTGGGTACAATGTACAATATGCCCATAACAGGGGACAAATATAGGTTAAATAATCTTTACTTGCAAAAAAACACTCTATTTCTTTGCAATTTTTAAAACGTCTTTGTATTTTTGCAAACAATATGATAGGAAATTTAGCAGGGGAGCCACACCGACCCGGAAGAATTGAAGTGGTGTGCGGGTCGATGTTCTCGGGCAAGACCGAAGAACTCATCCGAAGATTGAAGCGGGCGAAGTTCGCCAAACAGAAGGTGGAGATTTTCAAACCGACCATCGACACCCGCTATTCAGATGCCGACGTGGTGAGCCACGACCAGAACGCCATCCCGTCCACGCCTGTCGAGCATTCATCGGCAATATTGCTGCTGTCGGCCGACATCGAGGTGGTGGGCATTGACGAGGCTCAGTTCATGGACGAGGGTCTTGTTGACGTCTGCAACGAGTTGGCTAACCGTGGCGTGCGCGTCATCGTGGCAGGTCTCGACATGGACTTCCGTGGAAAGCCGTTTGGCCCTATGCCTGCCTTGTGCGCCATTGCCGACGACGTGACCAAGGTGCATGCCATCTGCGTGAAATGCGGCAATCTGGCCTATGTGAGCCACCGTCTGGTACCGGGCGACAAACGGGTGTTGCTGGGCGAGACACAGGAATATGAGCCCCTCTGCCGTGAGTGCTACAAAGCCGCCGTGGGAAGTGAGGAATAACGGCCTCAACGTCCCACAACACATGAGTTGAATCGCTAATCGACGACCAATGCAAGAAAAAATCACATTCGACAAATTAGTGAGATGGGTAGGAATAGGATTGCTCATCTTTGGAGTTCTGTTCCTGGTGAATCGCCTCAGCAGCGTGCTGTTGCCGTTCTTCATCGCGTGGTTCCTGGCCTATCTGCTCTACCCTGCCGTGAAGTTCGTGCAAGACAAGATGCACGTGCGCAACCGTGTGGTGAGCATCCTCATCACGCTCATCGCCGTCATCGCCATCATCACGGGTGTGATTTGGCTCATCATACCGCCCATGATTGAGCAATTCCAGAAGCTGGTGGAGCTGTCAACGAAATACATCCAGTCGACCACCCACATCACAAGCATTCCGGAGACCATCAACAACTGGGTGAAGGAAAACCAGACGGCCATCACCGACTTCTTCAAAAGCAAGGATTTTACGGATGCCCTGCAGACGGCCATGCCCAAGCTGTTCTCCTTCTTAGGACACACGGCGAGCGTGGTCATCAGCATCGTGGCTTCGCTGATCACCCTGTTGTATATGTTCTTCATCCTGCTCGACTACGAGTATCTGACCAACAACTGGATCAAGATATTCCCCAAGAAGTCGCGCCCGTTCTGGACGGAGCTGATGAAGGACGTGGAGCGCGAGCTGAACAACTACATCCGCGGTCAGGGCCTCGTGGCGCTCACGATGGGCATTCTCTTCTGCATTGGTTTCACCATCATCGACTTCCCGATGGCAATAGGTTTGGGAATCCTCATCGGAATACTCGACCTTGTGCCCTATCTGCACACCTTCGCACTGATTCCGACCGCTTTCCTCGCCCTGCTGAAAGCCGCTGACACGGGTCAGAACTTCTGGGCCATCCTGGCGATGGCTGTGGCTGTGTTTGCCATTGTGCAGGTCATCATCGACATGGTGGTCACTCCCAAAATCATGGGAACGGCCATGGGGCTCAACCCGGCCATCCTCCTGCTGTCGCTCTCCATCTGGGGCGCCTTGCTGGGTTTCATCGGACTGATTATCGCCCTGCCGCTCACGACCCTCATCATGGCTTATTGGCAACGATATGTGACGCGAGAACATGAAATCGACCTGCGGCTGGAGATGAAAAAGAACCAAGAAGGAAGCGAGGAAAACCAAGAGATTGACACGGAGGAAGTGGCAGATTAGGGCAATTGCCTGTTAATTTTGTTTAATATTCTGCTTTTCAAACGATTAAATATGCCTCCTTTCAACTTTTTGTTGTACCTTTGCACTCGCTTTTAGAAATGAGGGCATAAAAATAACGGGAGACTCGCTAGCTCAGTTGGTAGAGCACAACACTTTTAATGTTGGGGTCTTGGGTTCGAGCCCCAAGCGAGTCACACAAACAAGAAGGTCGCATCTGATGGGATGCGGCCTTCTTTCATTTTCCTTTGTTTTTGCTTTTGTTTTCCTGTTGAAAGGTCAACGCTTCACAATCTTCCCGCTATGCTGGGCGTTCGTGCGCACCACGTAGATACCTGCTGGCAGCGAGGTGATGTCGATGGTGGCTTGTCCTTCCACCAAATCGACCGTCAACAACCGTGCGCCACTCGTAGAATAGACGCTGGCTGTGGTGGCAGAGGCGTCTTTCACGGCTACAGCATGCGTGGCCACGGTGGGCCAGATGTTCAAACGACGGCCTGCAGGAGTGGCAAGGTCGCGAATGGCGGTGGCAGTCGGATTGTCGCTGAGCACCAACCATCCCACAGCCTCGGTGGCTGGATTTGTGCGATTGATCGTTCCATTGGGCGAACTGGGGTCGAATTGCAGCCTGACACGCATGTAGGAATCGTCTTGCATCTGGATTCGGATGATGCCGGCAGCATCGCGGTTCTGACTCTGAAGTTGCACGAAAGGAATGGGGTTGGTGAGTGTCGAACCATATTGTATCTGCACCATCACTCCCTTGAAGGTCAGGTCCTCCACACCGACCGTGAGCTTCTTGCCCTCGGGTGTCTCACCCTCACCCTTGTTGATGGCGAAATAGGAGAAGTTGACAGGTTGCATGGTTCCAGTCAAGCCATGTTGGCGACGAGCGATGAGCTTGAAGCCTTCGGTTGTCACATCGAACGCACGACCTGAAATGGGGTATTTGTTCTTGTTGTTATAGGTCGTGACCATCACCACAGGAACCTCAGCAAACGGCTGCTTGAACTTCACTTCCACCAGGTCGGTGGACACGCCCAACAGGTTTCCTTCTTCATCGGACACCATTCCAGCCTCGTAGTTCAGATCGCCTATCTTTCCATTACCTGGCTCGATGACCAGATAAGAACTCGTTTCGGCTCCATCGGTGAACGGCGTTTCATCAATCGATTCTGTCCATGTCATCATCTTGGCTCCGAAGCTGGTATAAGTATCGGCGTCTTTGGTCACCTCTGTCACCTGCTCAACAGGGTAGGTGGTGAGCGTCTTCACGGTAGGACCTCCAAAGACCACCACAGGCGGATTGTCGAGGGGCTGCGAGAAGAAGTTGACGATGTTGTCGGACACTGAAGTCGTAAGATCGCCATATTGCAAGGTGCCTTCTCCTTGGGTCATTCCAATCATGTTATAGACCTCAGACGAATAATAATTGGCGCCATTATAAGCCTTGGCGTGGGTGCGATAAGCATAATTGCCACCCTTCGTGATGGTGTCGGTAACCAAGTAAGTATATCCGTTCTCATAGATTTGAGCCGTATAGATGGGCTCCCACGGGCCATCGCCCACCTTGCGTTCCACGTACACAGCGTCGTTGAGCTCACCATTGCTGTCGCGGAATGTCATTTTGAAAACCTGCGTGCTGGGCGTGAACGAATAGGTGATGATGCGCGGTGCAGTGAGGGGCGGTGCAGAAGGAATGTATTCGTAAGCCGAATTGTAGCCCACGCCCGTGTCCATCTTCGAATAGAACTCACCCAGCGGTGTCAGCTTGCCATTCATATAGATCTTCGAACAGTTGCGCTCACCGTTCCAATAGGCGTATCGCTCGATGAAGCCCCATTTGTTCAGGTTGTTCAGAATGCGCGACATGTTCGTCAGGTTCAACTGCAGGTCGGCAGCTGTCGGGTTATCCCAGTTGACGTCAGTACTGAAGATGCCATTCTTGTTCCACGATGCTCCCCAAACGAACTCCGAAATCCAGATGGGTCGCTTGTATTTCTTGTACCAGTTGTTCTCTAGTCCGTTGTAAGTGCCTTCGGTCCAATAGGAGTGAACGTCCACAATGTCGCAACGCCAACCACGCTTGTCAATGGAGTCGACAAAGGCGGTCATCCAACCGATGGAACCATCGTGGGAAGAGGGTGTCATGAGTCGTTTGCCCGTGCGCATCAGGTCTTCCCAACGTGCGAGCACTTGATCAACGGTGGCGGGGTTCGGATCGGCACTGTTGCCAGGCTCGTTGTCGGTCTTGATATGTGCGGAATAATCAGCCTTACCCAAATCAGAGGCCGACGGACCATAGATGTGGTTCATGTGGGGCACGCACTCGAAATCGGTTCCCATGCTACTGCCAGCGCTCCAAGTGTAACTCCATGTGGTGTGGAGCAGCGCGTTGACGCTCTGATTCAGGTTGTCGGCAATACCCGACTTACTGCAGTCGTTCCAATGGAAAAGACGATAGGAGGACACACGGCCAGCCATCAATGGCGGCAGATTGACCTCTATATCACGGTCGTCGGCAATGAAGCAGCGGCTGTAGCCACGCCCCTCATCACGCAGGGAGAATGTCACCATGTAGCCACGCTTCAATTTGAACGACTTGATACGATTGTTCAGCTGTGCTGCCGAGAGCGTGCGCATAAAACCGTTGTTGTGCCCGATGGAGTAGTTGGAACACGACTCACCCTCGAAATTGGGTTCGGTGTAGGTGGTCAGCGGCTTGAGGTTGGGGCTATGAGGCATCAAGATGGCACCACGATTGTAGATCTTCAAATAACAATTCACTCGGTTCGCCGCCTTCTGGCCATCGATGGTAATGAATCCCAGATAAGCCAAAGCCTGGCTAGGACGCAGATTGTCGAAGATGACGACCGCCTGGTCAACGTTCTTGATGTCGAGACTGCCTGTCGTTGTGAAGGGTTCTTCCGAAGTGATGTGGAAGTCCACATTATCGTTCAGCACTATCGCCTGCGAAACCTGCTCGACCACAGTCTTGGTGTTCACGGCAAACGCGCTTGTCATCAACAGGGATAGCAGCGAAAGAAGGGTAAGTTTTTTCATATTGAATCAGTTGTTAGTTATCATTGGTTTACATCGGGATGTTGGAAAACATAACATCATATCTTTGCAAATATACAAATTAATGCACATAGAACAACACGCGAACATTATTTATTAAGAATTATTAGTAAAGCGACCCTTTTATGACACTAAAGTGGCGTTTTAGGAAAACAGAAAAACAACTTGATGCCACATTTACGCGTTAATGTTCCCAAAAAAGTGTTTTTTTTGCACCTTTTTCATTAACTTTGCATCCAAATGTACCAATAAGAATTGAAAATGAAGGTCATCGACTTGCTCAAAGACGACAGCGGAACGCGGCATTTCTCGTTCGAAGTGTTGCCACCTCTGAAAGGCACAGGCACTGACAGCCTGTTTGCCACAATCGACCAGCTGCAAGAGTTCACCCCACTCTTCATCAACATAACGACTCATCATAGCGAATTTGTTTACAAGGAACTGGATAACGGACAGTTTGAACGACAGCGTATTCGCCGTCGCCCTGGCACGGTGGCTATTGCAGCCGCCATACAGCAGCGCTACGGCATCTCGGTGATTCCCCACGTGATATGTAGCGGAGCGACCATCGAAGACATTGAATACGAGTTGCTTGACTTGCAATTCCTGGGTATCAGCAATGTGCTCTTACTGAGAGGTGACAAGGCAAAAGACGATCGTACGTTCAAGCCAACGCGTGGCGGACATCGCCATACGACCGACCTCATTCAGCAGGTGAACCGTTTCAACGAAGGTTTTTTCGCTGATGGGACTGAAATCCAGAATCCTGGTGAGCCTTTCAGCTATGGTGTGGCCTGCTACCCCGAGAAACACGAGGAGGCTCCCAACCTTGAAATGGACATGCAGCATCTGTTGGAGAAGCAACAATTGGGTGCTGAATATGCTGTGACACAACTGTTCTTCGACAACAAAAAATACTTCGACTTCGTGGCTCGTGCTCGCCAGATGGGTATCACCATTCCCATCGTACCTGGCGTGAAACCTTTTGCGAAACTCTCGCAACTGACTGTAGTGCCGCAGACTTTCCATTGCGACCTACCACAGGAGTTGGCTGCTGAAGTCGTGAAATGCAAGACTGATGATGACGCTCGACAACTGGGCATTGAGTGGACAACCGAACAATGTCGCCAACTCTATGCTGCCGGCGTGAACAACATACACTTCTACACGGTCTCGGCTGTGGAATCGGTGAAGGAAGTGGCAAAGAGAGTACTGTAAATTGTGAAATATCGTGCAAACCGAATGCAATAAAACTTGGTTTTAATTGCTGAGGTGCAGCCGATATTCAAACGTAGTTTAATTGTCAATTGTGAATTGGAATGAGGTCATAGGACAAAACGACGTGAAGGAGCGGCTGCTCCAGATGGTCGATGATGGAAGGGTTCCCCATGCTGTCATGCTCTGCGGTCCGCAAGGCTGCGGGAAGATGGCATTGGCAATGGCATTTGCCTCTACTTTGCTGAGACAGGGCCACGAGAATGCCAACACGGAGGCCATGCTGGAGAAGATGGAACATCCTGACTTGCACTTCACATTTCCTACCATCAAAGGTCCTGGTATGGGCAGTGAGCACCAACCCGTGAGCGATGACTTCATCCGCGAGTGGCGCGAACTGATTGCCCAAGGTCCTTACTTCACAATGGATCAATGGATGAGCGCCATGAACGCAGCCAACCAGCAAGCCATCATTACTGGAGCCGAGAGCGATGAACTGAGCCGCCGACTGAGCCTGAAATCGAGCCAAGGAGGATACAAGGTTAGCATCATCTGGTTGCCTGAACGAATGAACGCAACGAGCGCCAACAAATTGCTGAAACTGCTTGAGGAACCGCCTCAGCAGACGGTGTTCATCATGGTAAGCGAAAACCCAGACACGTTGCTCGATACCATTCGCAGCCGCACCCAACGCATCGACGTGAAACGCATTGACGTGGAGGCTATTGAGCAGGCATTGGTGGAACGACGAGGCATTGAACCTGACATGGCACACCGATTGGCAAGGGCTGCCAATGGAAACTGGACAAAAGCCATCGAGGCACTGAACGCAGACAACGAGAACCGCACATTCCTCGACATGTTTATCATGCTCATGCGTTTGGCCTACATGAAGAACGTGAAGGAACTGAAGAAATGGAGCGATACTGTGGCTGCCTACGGCAGAGAACGTCAGAAGCGCATGTTGGTCTACTTCATGCAAATGGTGAGGGAGAACTTCGTTTACAACTTCAAGAACCCTGAACTGAACTACATGACGCAAGACGAAGAGGATTTCTCGCGTAACTTCGCAAGATTCATCAACGAGACTAACGTTGTGGAGTTGTTCGAACTGATGCAGAAGGCACATCGTGATATTGGTCAGAACGCCAACGCTAAGGTGGTGTTCTATGAGATGGCACTACAGATCATCGTGCTCATCATAAGGAAATAGACAATGGAAAAGCCCCAAAACTCAATATAAATCATAAGGATATGGACTATAAAGACATGAAATTCGAGATATCGCGCGGATGTGACCGTGGACTGTGCCGACGTGGATGTGGAAGGCAAGACCGCCAGCTAAACACCTTCGACTGGCTGGCTGACGTGCCTGGCAACGCCGAGGACACCGATCTTGTGGAGGTGCAGTTCAAGAACACGCGTAAAGGATATTATCATAATGTCAACAACCTCGACCTCAAGAAGGGCGACATCGTGGCCGTGGAGGCAAGCCCAGGTCATGATATCGGTGTGGTTACACTCACGGGTAGACTCGTGAACCTACAGGTGAAGAAGGCAAACTTGAAGTCGGCTGATGACATCAAACGCGTTTATCGCCACGCCAAGCAGGTGGATATGGACAAATATCGCGAGGCAAAAAGTCGCGAACATGGTACGATGATTCAAAGTAGGCAAATCGCCAAAGATCTCGGGTTGAAGATGAAGATTGGTGATGTGGAATACCAAGGCGACGGCAACAAGGCCATCTTCTACTACATCGCCGACGAGCGTGTGGACTTCAGACAACTCATCAAGGTGCTCGCCGAGACCTTCCACGTGCGTATCGAGATGAAACAGATTGGTGCTCGTCAAGAGGCTGGACGCATAGGAGGAACAGGGCCTTGCGGACGCGAACTGTGCTGTGCTACATGGATGAAGAACTTTGTTAGCGTCTCCACCAACGCTGCCCGCTTCCAGGACATCTCGCTCAATCCGCAGAAACTTGCGGGTATGTGCGCCAAACTGAAATGCTGTCTAAATTACGAGGTTGATGACTATGTGGAGGCTGGTCGCCGACTGCCCGGAAAGGACATCGTGCTAGAAACCGCCGACAGCGACTACTATGTCTTCAAAACAGATATTCTAGCAGGGTTAGTTACTTATTCCACTGACAAGAAGATGGCTGCCAACCTCGAGACAATCACCGCCGAGCGAGCTCGTGAAATCATCGAGATGAACAAACGAGGTGAGAAACCGCTAACCTTGACCGATGACAGCGAGCAGAAGGGAGCCAAAGGCCCCATTGACTTGTTGGCCGATGCTGACCTCAGTCGATTTGACAAGAGCAAGCGGAAGAAGAACAAGCATAAGCACAACGACAATCGCAACTCAGCCAACAGCGACAGACAGGCACAACAGAATAACAAGCCCGCACAAGGGCAACCTGCGTTCAAAAACCAGAACCGCCGCAACAACTACAACGCACCAAGAAGAAAGGAAGATAACAAAGAGTGAGAACGCGTTTTCGCAACATATTGGTTCCTCTCGTGCTGATGGCAATCACCTTTTTGCTATCGGCATGTATCGGCAATAAGGTGTACGACCACTACGAGCATGCTCCGCTGGCCGGATGGGAGAAAAACGACACCCTCATATTTGGTGTGCCCAAGTCGGCCATCACTGGCGGCGACTACATCATCGACCTCGGTTTGCGCATCAACCCTTCGTATCCTTTTACAGGATTGACACTCGTTGTGGAACAGACCATCTTCCGCCAGACCGACAACGCCAGCCATATCATCTTTCGCCAACAAACCGATACCCTGAGTTGCAAACTCATCGACGAGCGTGGTAATGCGCGAGGTGCTGGCGTGAGCCATTTCCAATACCGATTCAATGTCAGCGAAATGCCGCTGCAACCTACCGATTCACTACATATCTGTGTGCGCCACGACATGAAACGCGAAATTCTACCTGGCGTCGCAGAAGTTGGAATCCAGTTGTATCGAGAATAAAAGGAGTATCATCTATCGGACTTCCTACATAATACAAAATGCGTCACTTATTAAGTGGCGCTTTATATTTTTAAAATTAATAGAAATCCTAAGTGCGCACAAGGTTGCGGCCTGCATCGATGCGCAGGAAGATAAACAGCAAGAAGGTGAAACCCCAAAGAGAACTTCCACCGTAGCTGAAGAAAGGTAGCGGGATACCAATGACTGGCGTCAATCCCAACACCATCCCCACGTTGATGAACACATGGAAGAGGAAGATGCTGAGCACACAGTAGCCATAGACTCTGCCAAATTTGAATGGTTGTCGCTCGGCTAAGTGTATAAGCCTCAATATCAAGGCTAAGAACAAGAGGAGTACGCCCGCTGAACCAAGGAATCCTTCTTCTTCGCCTACGGTGCAGAAAATGAAGTCGGTGTCTTGCTCAGGAACGAACTTCAGTTTCGTTTGTGTGCCATTAAGGAATCCTTTTCCCTTAAGTCCGCCCGATCCAATGGCAATCTCACTCTGGTGCACATTGTAGCCAGCGCCCGCGAGGTCTTCTTCTAGTCCAAGAAGCACGTTGATACGCACACGCTGGTGGGGCTTCAGAACATCGTTGAGCACGTAGTCGGCCGAATAGAAAAAGAGGATGGAGGAAAGGGAGAAGAGGGCTATATAAAAATAATTGGCCACTCGGGCGCTCAATCCCTGGTAAACCAAATAGCCGATCATGGCTGCACTGATGCCCAACTGCACCCACACGATGTCGAACGGAATAACGTATTCGGAGAAAAGCAGAAACAGCAACGTGATACCAAGACAGTAGCCAATGATGGTGAGTGCGCGCTTTTTGTCTTCACAATAGATGTAGACCATAATCGCTGAGAATATCTGGACGAGCAAAAGCACAACGAACTTGCCAACCGATGTGGGTGTGTCCCACAGAAAAAGACTCTCGAACTTGATACCAAAGACGAAATAAAACACCATTGCAACGGCCGCAAAGAGGATACTGCCTGTCATTCCCTCACGATAGAACATGAGGAAGAACGACAGATATACCAATGCCGAACCCGTCTCCTTCTGCAACACAATCATACACATGGGCGCCAACACAATGAGACAGGCAATGGCAAAGTTCTTCCAGTTGTGGATATTAAAGCCATAGGTGCTCATGAACTTCGATACCGCCAATGCTGTTGCAAACTTCGCAAACTCTGCTGGTTGCACTCGCAAGGGACCGATGACCAACCACGACCGCGAGCCCTTGATTTCATGAGGGTTGAAGATGGTGAGCACAAGTACAATGAGCAATAACCCATAGATAATATAGGAGAACGTGTCGTAGAATCGGTCGTCGAGCAAAAGAATAACGAATCCAATGACTATCGAAGCGCCTATCCACACAATCTGCATACCCGAACGCGTGGAGAGACTGAAGATATCGGTGTCGCCATAGGTATAGGACGCGCCACAGACACTGACCCATCCAAAAGTGAGCAGTGCCAGATAGATGATGATGGTGACCCAATCAAGCGAGGCGAGTACACCAGGTTGTTTATCTGTTTCGCGAGCCATAACCAATTCTTCGTTTTTGGAATACAGAAGCTTGCGCCTGTGAGCCAGGTGAAAGCTTACCATGCAAATATTGTTCTATCATGAGGCCACCAATGGGCACACCATATTCAGCACCGAATCCACCATTTTCCACATACACCGCAATGGCAATTTTCGGATTGTCCATCGGAGCGAAACCCATGAAGACCGAATGGTCGTGGCCGCGGTTTTGGGCTGTTCCTGTCTTACCGCAGATGATGATGTCACTTCGATTCAGGCGTTTACACGTTCCACCCATTACTGACGAGCGCATACCTTTCACCACGTATTCGTAGGCACGTTGACTAGCCTTTGTGTAATGGCGGCGTGTGAACGTGGTGTCAAGCGGTTCGCCCTTCACTTTCCTTACCACATGAGGCACATAATAGTATCCGCGGTTGGCAATAGTGGCACCGAGGTTGGCAATTTGCAAGGGCGTGAGGTTCACCTCACCCTGACCTATGGCAATACTGATGATGGTCAAACCGTTCCATGAACCTTTATAGGCATTATCGTAGAATTGTGCATTGGGAATGAGTCCACGCTTTTCGCCTGGCAAGTCAACACCCAACTTATAGCCAAAACCCATGCTGACCATATAGTCGCGCCATGTGTTCATAGCATCTTGTACCGTGGGGTACTTCTTACGGTTGCCCAACATATGATAGAGTCCCCAACAGAAATAACCGTTGCATGAGGTACTCAGGGCTGGCACAAGTGGAAGAGGTGCAGGATGCCCGTGACAACCTACCTTCAAACTTCCATAGCGGAAACCGTGACTACAAGGATAGCGAGTCTCGGTGGTGATGATGCCTTCAGTCAAGAATGTCAGACCCTGCGAGGTCTTGAAGGTGGAACCAGGAGGATACTGTCCCATGATGGAACGGTTCAGCAAAGGCTTCCACGGGTCAAGCGAGAGTTCTTTCTGATTCTTTCCGCGTTGTCGACCAATCATCAACCGAGGGTCGTATGAAGGTGAGGAGACCATACAAAGCACTTCGCCTGTGGAGGGCTCGATGGCCACGATGGAGCCTATCTTTCCTTCCAACAATCGCTCGCCGAGCGCCTGCAAATCAAGGTCAATGCTTAACGTAAGGTCTTTTCCAGCAATAGGTTTCTGGTCGTAAGCACCATTCATGTATTTCCCCTGTACACGACCATGAGCATCGCGCAACAGAATCTGCACACCTTTCTGTCCACGAAGCTGCTTTTCATAGGAACGTTCCACACCTTGTTTTCCGATGTAGTCGCCTGGTTGATAGTAGTCATCTTCCTCGATATCACTCGGGGAAACCTCAGCTACATCGCCTAGAACGTGTCCAGCATACGGATAACGGTATTCCCTGACCGTACGGCGTTGCACGTAGAAGCCTGGGAAGCGATACATTTTCTCCTGGAAGATACTGAACTCCTTATCACTCAACTGACTCATGAATATCTGTTGCGTGTAAGGCGAGTAACCCGGATTCTTCGAGCGGTCCATAATGTCTTTCATCCGCTGCTCGAAAAACTCTTTTGTCACACCTATCGACCTACAGAACTCCGCAGTATCAAGACGTCCCTTGGCCTCGTTCATGACCACCATGATATCGTAGGCGGGCTGGTTATAGACCATCAACTTGCCCGTTCGGTCATAAATCACGCCACGAGAAGGGAACTCAATGCGTTTTAGGAAAGCATTGGAGTCGGCATTCTTCTTATAGTCGTCGCTCATCAACTGCAACATGAACAATCGAACGATATAGACGGCTACGATAATAATCGCAACGCCACCTATAACTAATCGCCGATTTGATAGATTGAAATCCTTCACGAGCTGACTAACTATTTAGAAGATATGGAGATAAAAGATACAGAGATTCGGGATGAAGCAAGGATTTTACGCAGTCCGAGCATGGCTTCTGAAATTCTCAATGACCAACAACAAAATCATGGTGATGGCAAAGCTTCCACCTATGGCCTCCAACCATTGCAGCCAATTGAAGAAATTGAAAGTCTCGAGCGTATAGAAGAGAACGAAGAATATCAAAACACAGACAGCCGCATAAGCTATGAATTTGCCGATACCCAGCGTGCGCATCGATGGCCAAAGATCTTCCGCACTATCGCGAGGAACAAATACTTCCAACAAATAGGGTTGCAGAAAACCAACGAATGTCATTGCGCCTGCGGCAACACCAGGAGTGTTGGAGAAGATATCAACGCAAAGGCCCATGATAAAACACAAGGAAATGACTGCCCAACGCGGATATCCACGTCGGAACAGCAATACCAAATAGATATAGAGCATCGGTGTGGCGCAGTTGAAAAGGTGGATGTGATTCAACACAAGCGCCTGCACCAAGACGAGAATGGCAAAAGCCACTATGCCCTTCATCAATTCGACATTCATTTCAGCGTCCTTTCTCCGTTTTCGTTTCTTTTACCTTGTTCCTTTAACAATCTCAACGTCCCTCTTTGGGTTTGATGGAATCTTGTGCTGCCCTCAGCACTTTGAGTCGTTCGTCCATCGTAGCGTCGTCAATGACACACACATCACGCAGACGACCGAAATCGGTTGCCAATTTCACTTGCAAGCGATAAGACAAACCATTGCCCGAGTTATAGACGTGCATGATCTTTCCAACGAGTATTCCCGGAGGAAACACTGATGAATAACCGCTTGTAACCACCTGCTCATAGAGTTTGAAACGCGCATGGCGAGGAATATCATCTACAAATGCCATTCCTGGGTCTCCCCCATTCCAATGCAGATAGCCAAAGTAGCCACGATCTTTGATAGCGCAACTAATATACGAATTGGTGTTGAGCACGGGAATAACGACCGAATAGTTGGGCGAAGTGAGATAAACAATTCCCACAATACCGTTTCCGCTCACCACTCCCATATCGCATCTTACGCCGTCGTTCTCACCTTTGTTAATAGTGATGAGGTTGTCGGGGCGACCCAATTCGTTACTGACCACCTTCGCGGGGATGAGCTTATATTGCGAAAGCATTTCAATCTGACTGCTGTGCATGATAGCCGAATCGCCCGTCATATCGACAAGCCGCTCGCCCATTCGTGCCACCTGCTGCTCCAAGTAAGCGTTGCGCTGGGTGAGTTCCTCATTCACTTTGACAAGCGAGAAAAACTGCTCCACATCGCTACCCATCTCGTAGACTTTTCCCGAGACGGTATTAGCCGATGTGAACCAGACGCTACCTTGGTAGCTGTTGTATTTGAACAGCATCACAAGGCTGGCCACTTCAAGCAGCAGAAACACAAACCAGTGGTTGTGTTTCTGCAGGAAATCCATCAGATTGTGCATCGCTCAGAGCTTTTGATGAACGACTAAGAGGTTTATCGCATGAGGAACGAGAAACGATCTACGTTCTTCAGAGCGATTCCAGCGCCCTTAGCCACACTGTGCAAAGGATCTTCGGCAATGTGGAAGTCGATGTTGATCTTGTCCTTCAAACGCTTGTCAAGACCGCGAAGCAATGCTCCACCACCAGTCAGGTAGATGCCATTCTTCACGATATCGGCATAAAGCTCAGGCGGCGTATTCTCGAGAGCCGAGAGTACGGCGTTTTCAATCTTCGCAACGGTCTTGTCGATGCAGTGGGCAATCTCCTGATAGCAAACGGGCACCTCCATCGGCAGAGCGGTAATACGGTTCGGGCCGTGCACGATATAGTCTTCAGGAGCCTCGTCGCCCAAATCGGTGAGGGCGCTTCCTACATGAATCTTAATACGCTCGGCCATACGCTCACTGACCTTCACATTGTGCTGACGGCTCATGTACTCCTGAATGTCGGCGTTCAAATCGTCGCCGGCAGTACGGATGGAGTTGTTCGACACAATGCCACCCAACGAAATCACAGCAATCTCGGTCGAGCCACCACCAATGTCAACAATCATATTTCCTTCCGGAGCCTCCACATCAATGCCAATACCAATAGCGGCAGCCATCGGCTCGAAAATCAAGTATACGTCGCGTCCGTCAGCATGTTCAGCACTATCGCGAACAGCACGCAATTCCACTTCGGTAGAACCCGAAGGTACGCCAATCACCATGCGGAGCGACGGAGAGAACAGGCGGCTGCCCGTATGTACTTTCTTGATCAATCCGCGCATCATCTGCTCACAAGCCGAGAAATCGGCAATCACGCCGTCGCGCAACGGGCGAACGGTCTTGATGTTCTCGTGAGTCTTCTCGTACATCAACTTGGCTTCATCGCCTACGGCAATCATCTTGCCATCATGGCGATTCAATGCCACAACAGAGGGCTCGTCAACCACAATCTTGTCATCACTGATAATAATGGTGTTGGCCGTGCCCAGGTCCATTGCAATTTCCTGGATAAATGAAAAAAATCCCATAAGCTATAGCTAAAATTTCTTTTTTTAATAATTTATTATCACGTCTCTACTGTTTCCTTTAGAATCATCTTTCTATCGCCCGCGCCCTTTGCCTCTTACGATGTGGCGGTCGGGCAAAATCGTGTATGTCCTGCTAAATGAATGAAACCCTATTTCTTGCAGAACCACTCGTGGATGGCTGTATCATAGTGGCTGCTCACACCGAAAGCGCGCTCGGCAAACATGCGGCGGTCTTCAATGTCGGTTTGTGCGCCCTTGCGGTTCAAGATGTCGAGCAGAACGGCGTATTCGGCCTTGCTGGGAACGATAACCACATCGTTGAAGTTCTTGGCGCCGGCACGAATGAGCGAAATGCCGCCAATATCAATCTTCTCGATGATGTCGGGCTCAGATGCACCGCTGGCCACTGTCTGTTCGAATGGATAAAGATCCACGATGACCAAATCGATTTCAGGAATCTCATACTCCTTCATTTGTTGCTGGTCGCCCTCGTTTTCACGACGACCCAAAATGCCTCCGAACACTTTCGGATGGAGCGTCTTCACGCGCCCTCCGAGAATCGAAGGATAAGTAGTCACACTCTCCACGGTCTGGCAGTCGTAGCCCAGCGACTCAATGAACTTCTGGGTGCCGCCTGTAGAAAGGAATTTCACGCCCTCGGCATTCAGCTTGGCGAGCAGTTCGTCCAAGCCATCTTTATGGAACACCGATACCAATGCAGTCTTGATTTTCTTTGTTGCAGCCATATTTTCTTCGTACATTATATATTTTGGAACTGCAAAGATAAGAAAATCCATCGGATTGAGCAACTGTTTTTTGCGGAAAATTTTCATTTCGAAGTGAGAAATTATCACAAGTCAATTTATGTCACTTTGTAAACATTTTTCAATTAATTACTAATTTATTTTACAAAACGCCCTCAAAAATGGGAAATAGACGGCCAAATGGTCGAAAAATGGTCAAAAATCGGCATTTTCTCGCAATTTTCGCAACTAGCTGGAAATCAACGGATTGCAATCCTATTACCGTAAAATGACAACCAAAACGTCTTTCTTCTCTTTGTCAGAGCTATGCTTTGACCCTGCTAAAGCATAGCTTTGACGAGGTCAAAGCATACATATTGCGCCCTCAAAGCTATCGTTTGACAAGGTCAAAGCATAGCTTTCATGCAGAAACCGACCACGAAACCCACTTGAAAACGCGCAGAATGCGTCATTTTTTTCGTAATTCTTTACAAAACCAGCCTATTAAATTTCTAGAACAATTAACTAAAATGTATTAAAAATTCGGAAAAAAATCAACAAATTTAAAGCCAAAAATGACCTTAAGAGAGCATGATGGGCGAATGTTCGCGCGAACAAATGACAATTGAAAACAAAAAAGCCCTGCAGACCATCTGCAGGGCTTTCACATCCGATGTAGCGGGAGAGGGACCCGAACCCTCGACCTCCGGATTATGAATCCGACGCTCTAACCAACTGAGCTATCCCGCCATCCATTTTCTTGAATGCGGGTGCAAAGGTAATATAAACTTTTTAATTCACCAAAAAAACATGCAAATAATTTGTATAGGGAATATTTTTTTATTATTTTTGCAACGAAGAAGTCACGTCTACAAACAAAACAACAACCCCAGCGCATGAAAAAGCAGAAAATCATCATCGAACACGAACTGAGGTCGAATTCGCAACCCATCATCTGGCAGCTCATTAGCACCCCCGAAGGACTGGCCAGATGGATTGCCGACGACGTGCAACAGGATGGCGACACCATTACGTTCACGTGGGGCGAAGTGTGGAAACACCACGAAACGCGACAAGCCGTCATCATAGAGACCGAGCGAAACCACAGGTTCAGAATCAGATGGGCCGACGAGACCGACGAAGACGCCTACTTGGAACTGAGGATGGAGCACAGCAACATCACCAACGACTACATCCTCTCGATCACCGACTACGCTCTTGAAGAAGACGTCGACACACTCTACGACTTGTGGGACGACAACCTGAATCGACTGCGCCACTCCACTGGACTGTGAAAAAATGGTAAAGTCTTTCGGCGTTACAACCTTTTTTATTACCTTTGCAGCCTGATTGTGCGCACGAACGCGCACGCGCTATTTTTATAAGGTGAAATGTTTCGAATCAAGAAATTAGACATTTTCATATCCAAGCAATTCGGGCTGCTATTCGTCGCCACATTCTTCATCTGCCAGTTTGTGCTGATGATGCAATTCCTGTGGCGATACATCGACGAACTCATCGGAAAGGGTCTCTCGATGGAAGTGATGGCCCAGTTCTTCTGGTATATGAGTCTGATGCTTGTGCCTCAAGCATTGCCGCTGGCCATTCTTCTTTCTTCGCTCATCACCTTCGGAAACTTGGGAGAAAGCTCTGAGCTCACCGCCATCAAGTCGGCAGGCATCTCGTTGATGCAGACATTCCGACCGCTCATCTTCATCTCCATCCTCATCACCCTCGTCTCCTTCTTCTTCCAAAACGACATAGGGCCGAAGGCCAACATGAAGATGACGCAGCTGCTCATCTCGATGAAGCAAAAAAGCCCTGAACTGGAGATTCCTGAAGGCATCTTCTACGACGGAATACCCAACTGCAACCTCTACGTGCAGAAGAAAGACATGAAGACGGGCAAACTCTACGGCATCATGATCTACCGCATGTCGGGAAGCTATGAGGATCAGGAAATCATTCTCGCCGACTCGGGTATGCTGCAGGCAACTGCCGAGAAGAAGCACTTGGTGCTCAGCCTCTGGGACGGCATGTGGTACGGAAACTTGCAAACCGAGATGGGTCGTACGGCGGCTGTTCCTTATCAGCGACAGGCGTTTGTCACAAAGAAGCTGGTGCTCGACTACGACGGCGACTTCAATCTGACCGACGCCACTACCCTTTCAAACAACGCACGCGGTAAGAGTCTCGCTCAGATATTCCACGACAAGGACTCGATGGTGCAGATCTACGACAGCATTGGACTTCAGTTCTACAAAAGCGCTAAACAAAGATACTACCGCCTGCACAGCGTGTCGAAGAAAGACTCGCTCATAGCTTTGAAACGAGCCGAAAACAAGTCGATGAGCATTGATTCGGTCTATGCGAAAATGACTACCGAGGAGAAACAAAACGTGGTGAACATCGCATTGGGCAACGTGAGGTCGCAAAGCAGTGAACTCACATTCAACTCGATGATGACCAGCGACGGCGACAAGATCATCCGACAGCACGACATCGAGGCCATCAACAAGTTCACGTTGGCTCTTTCGTGTCTCATCTTCTTCTTCATCGGAGCCCCATTGGGAGCCATCATCCGAAAAGGAGGACTGGGTATTCCCGTCATCATATCGGTCATCGTGTTCATCATTTTCTACATTCTCGACAACACCGGCTACCGAATGTCGCGTGGAGGAATGTGGACGGTTTGGTTCGGAAAAGGACTCGCTACCGCCGTATTGACGCCTATCGCGGTGTTTGTGACCTACAAGGCCAACAACGACTCTGTGGTGTTCAACCTCGACGCTTATCGCAATTTCTTCATGCGATTGCTGGGACTGAGACTGAAACGTCATGTATTCGGAAAGGAAGTCATCATCAACGATCCCGACTATCCCACCGATGCTTCACGTTTGAGCATCATCAACAAAGAAGTGACCGACTATTCACACCAGCACAAACTGATGTTGATGCCCAACCCCATCAAAGTGTTCTTCCGCTACGAGCCCGACCACGAAATCGAACGCATCAGCGACGAGATGGAGGAAGTAATCGAAGATTTGTCGAACACGAAGGACAAACACATCCTCACGGAACTCAACCACTACCCCATCCTCTCGGTGAAAGCCCACACGCGGCCTTTCGAACGTCGATGGATGAACATCGTGGCGGCCATCATCGTTCCTGTGGGCTTGTTCCTCTACATTCGCATGTGGATGTTCCGTCTGCGACTGCTCCGCGACCTGCGAACCATCAAGTTAACCAGCACGAACATTATCAATCGAATCAAGTTGCTCAACCAAAAATCTTGATTCCTTTTACACGACTCGACCAACACCCTATATATAATAAGGTATATGAAAGAATTCAAACTCAGTAGCATCGAAGCTGCCATCGAAGACTTCAAAGAAGGGAAGTTTGTCATTGTGGTTGACGACGAAGATCGCGAAAACGAAGGCGACCTCATTATCGCCGCAGAAAAGATAACACCCGAGAAAGTGAACTTCATGCTCAAGCACGCTCGTGGCGTGCTGTGCGCCCCTATCACGCTCTCTCGCTGCGAGGAACTCGACCTACCCCATCAAGTGCAAGATAACACATCGGTGTTGGGAACTCCCTTCACGGTCACTGTTGATAAACTCGAAGGGTGCACAACTGGTGTATCGGCTCACGACCGCGCTGCCACCATCCTAGCTCTCGCTGACCCGAAAAGCACTCCACAGACTTTCGGACGACCTGGACACATCAATCCGCTCTACGCCCAAGACAACGGCGTGTTGCGCCGAAGCGGCCACACCGAAGCAGCTGTGGACCTTTGCAAGATGGCTGAACTCTATCCTGCAGCCGCACTGATGGAAATCATGAGCGATAACGGAGATATGGCCCGTATGCCCGAACTGATAAAACGAGCTGAGGAATGGGGCTTGAAAATCATCTCCATCCGCGATATGATAGCCTATCGATTGCAACGGGAATCGCTCATTGAGGTGGGGAGCGAGGTGGATATGCCCACACAATACGGTCATTTCCGTTTGATTCCTTTCCGTCAAAAAAGCAACGGATTGGAGCATATGGCGCTCATCAAAGGCACCTGGCGTGAAAACGAGCCCATATTGGTGCGTGTTCACTCTTCGTGTGCTACGGGCGACATCTTAGGCAGTATGCGATGCGATTGTGGCGAACAACTGCACAAATCGTTGCAGATGATTGAAAAAGAAGGAAAAGGTGTGCTCGTCTATATGCAGCAGGAAGGTCGCGGTATCGGCTTGATGAACAAAATCGCTGCCTACAAACTACAGGAAGAAGGTATGGACACTGTTGAGGCCAACGTACACTTGGGATTCAAACCCGACGAACGCGATTATGGCTGCGGTGCTCAGATGCTACGCCATCTCGGTGTGCACAAAATGCGATTGATGACCAACAACCCCACCAAACGCGTCGGATTGGAAGCCTACGGATTGGAAATCGTAGAGAACGTGCCCATCGAAATCACGCCCAACCAATACGACTACCGTTATTTGAAAACAAAGCAAGACCGCATGGGGCACACTCTGCATTTGAAATAAAACGGGTAGATTCCTGATAAAAAACTAAAAACAAACAGTAAAAGCCCGATTACGAATAATAAGGAAAAAGGGGAATTATCGGGCATGAAGGAAGAAAAATGCGGGATTTAGTGAAATAATGAAAGGAATTTTTCGTTTTAACGAATAAAATGCTTAATTTTGCAGCTTGAATTTAAAATAGGAGTTTCAAAACAATATGGCACAATTATCAAACCGTCTGAACCGACTGGCTCCATCAGCAACGCTGGCTATGTCGCAGAAAAGCAGTGAAATGAAGGCGCAAGGCATTGACGTCATCAACATGAGCGTCGGAGAACCCGATTTCAACACTCCCGACGACATCAAAGAAGCTGCCAAGAAAGCCATAGACGACAACTGGTCGCGTTATTCGCCCGTTCCAGGTTACCCCGACTTGCGCAAAGCCATCGTCGCCAAACTGAAAAACGAGAACAACCTCGACTATACCATTAACGATGTGCTTGTGTCGAACGGCGCTAAACAGAGCGTGTGCAACACCATCATGGCACTTGTCAACGACGGTGATGAGGTCATCATACCAGCCCCCTATTGGGTAAGCTATCCGCAGATGGTGAAGTTGGCTGGCGGAGAACCTGTCATCGTGAACGCGGGATTCGAGCAGAACTTCAAGATGACACCCGAGCAACTGGAGGCAGCTATCACACCGAAAACGCGAATGCTCATTCTCTGTTCTCCTAGTAATCCTACTGGAAGCGTCTATTCTAAAAATGAACTCGAAGAACTTGCCAAAGTCATCTTGAAACACGAGGACCTCTTTGTGCTGGCAGACGAGATCTATGAGCACATCAACTATATCGGCAAACACGAGTCGATTGCCCAATTCGAAGGAATGAAAGAACGCTCCATCATCGTCAATGGTGTGTCAAAAGCCTATGCTATGACTGGTTGGCGTATTGGATACATCGCCGCTCCTGAATGGATTGTGAAAGGTTGCAACAAACTGCAAGGACAATACACCAGCGGACCTTGTTCGGTGAGTCAGAAAGCCGCCGAAGCTGCCTATACGCTCGACCAAGGTTGTGTGGAGGAAATGCGCCAAGCGTTTGAACGCAGACGCGATCTCATAGTGGAGTTGACTAGAGACATTCCAGGATTGGAGGTGAACAAACCCGAAGGAGCATTCTACTTGTTCCCAAAATGCAGTAGTTTCTACGGAAAAAGCTATAAAGAGGGCAATACCGTTAGAACCATCAACAACAGCACCGACCTAGCTATGTATCTGCTAGAAGTGGGACATGTGGCTACGGTAGGTGGCGATGCATTCGGCGATCCTGAATGTTTCCGCATGAGTTATGCTACTAGCGACGAAAACATCCGCGAGGCCATAAGCAGAATCAAAAATGCATTGGCTCAACTAGGATAAGAAAACAAGGATGTGAAAAAAGGAAAAAACAATTCATCGAATAATAAGAAAAAACGAAATACATCGTTAAATATCCTTAATTCAATGATTAGTTTCTCATATTTTACTATCTTTGCGTGTTGATTGTGAAAAGTATCACAAGAAGAAAAACTGTGTACTTGGCACACTGACATTAAATCCGATATTCAACAACTTAAATTTATTAATAACCAAAAAATTAAAAAATTAAATTATGGCAACTACACAAAAAGCAGCAGCCCCGAAGAAAAAATCTCAGGGCTTCCAGGGAGTTCAAGCAGCAATTTGGATCATCGTATTCTGTTTCATTGCAGCCGTTTGCTTCTACAAGTTCGTGTTGGGTAACCCCGCAAACTTCGTTGATGGCGATCCTTCTAACGCAGTGAAAGACGGAAGTCTCCTCGGTCTCGTCTACAAAGGCGGTATCGTGGTGCCTGTGATCATCACCCTGTTGTTCACCGTGATCGCACTCAGCATTGAGCGCTGGCTCGCTCTCCGCACCGCTTTCGGTAAGGGCAAGCTCCCCAAATTTGTGTCTAACATCAAGGCAGCTCTCGCAGAAGGTGACTTCGCTAAGGCTCAGAAGCTTTGCGACGACCAGAGAGGTACTGTTGCTAACGTTGTAGGCGCTTCTCTGAAGGCTTACAAGGACATGGAGGCTACTACTGGTCTGAAGAAATCTCAGAAGATTGCTAAGATCCAGCAGGCTCACGAAGAGGCCACTCAGCTTGAGATGCCTACCTTGCAGATGAACATGCCGATTCTGGCTACTATCGTTACTCTGGGTACACTGACCGCTCTGTTCGGAACTGTGGTTGGTATGATTCGTTCATTCGCAGCTCTGGCTGCTGGTGGTGGTGGTGACTCTCTCGCCCTGTCACAAGGTATTTCTGAGGCTCTGGTGAACACAGCTTCTGGTATCTTGACATCGTGGGGTGCTGTGATCGCCTACAACTACTACACGAATAAGATTGACAAGTTGACATACGCCCTCGACGAGGTTGGTTATTCAATCGCTCAGACATACGAAGCAAACCACACAGAAGAGGCTTAATTTTTGCTAACCCTTTAAAACATTTATCGCTATGGGTAAAGTAAAAATTAAGAAACAAGACGTCTGGATCGACATGACTCCTATGTCAGACGTGATGGTGCTTCTGCTGACGTTCTTCATGATGACATCTACGTTCGTGAAGAATGAACCGGCAAAAGTACTCACCCCGGCTTCTGTCTCGGAGATCAAAGTGCCAGAGAAAGATGTGCTGAATATTCTTGTCGATTCAGTTGGCAAGGTATTCATGGGTATGGACAATCAGGGGCAGATCAAGGAAGTGCTCGCTGACATGACAGGCGCGTTCGGCGTGTCCTTGAATGGAGAGCAGCAAGCCAAGTTCCTGCAAGATGCCATGTGGGGTGTTCCAATGAGCAAGCTTTCTGCTTATCTGAATCTCGACATCAACGAGATGAACGCCACCATTAAAAACGAAGGCATCCCTCTCGACAGTATTGACGGTGGATTAAGTGAGTTCCAGAACTGGGTGAAAGCCGCCAAGGGCGTCAACGACGAACTGAAAGTGGCCATCAAAGCCGATGGAAACACTCCTTACAAAACCATCAAGCTCATTATGAACGAATTGCGTGACATCAATGAGAACCGTTACTACCTCATCACTCAATACAAGACACAGGAGGACTAAAGCATGGCAAAACAAAAAGCAAGTAAGCAGAAGAAGATGACTGTCCGAGTCGACTTTACGCCGATGGTGGACATGATGATGCTTCTTATCACGTTCTTCATGCTCTGTACCTCTTTGGCTAAGCCTCAGACAATGGAGTTGACGATGCCTAGTAACGACAAGAACATGCAAGACGAAGACAAGTCGGTGACAAAAGCCTCTTACACCATCACGATGTATGTGGGTGCCAACGACAAACTCTACTATGTTGCAGGAATACCCGATTACAACAACCCCGACTGTATCAAAGAGACCACATGGGGAAAAGAAGGTATCCGCAAAGTACTTATCACACACGTCACTGAAGACGGCACACAGCCTGTGCAACAGGTTATGCTGGCAAAGGCAAAGCTCGATGAAAAGAAACTCGCTGATCCGAAGACTTGGAATGACTCTATTTACAATGTAGAGTTGGCGAAGATCAAAGGCGGTGATGTCACTGGAACTGGAGAAAAAATCCAGACCATGACCGTCATCATCAAGCCCACCGAAGGTGCTAGTTACAAGAACGTAGTGGAAGCTCTCGACGAGATGCAGATTTGCAGTATTGGTAAATATGTCATCGACGACATTAATTCGGACGACGAGAAGTTGCTTGAGCAACGTGGAATTAAATAAGTCGGGGCTAATTACTAACCATTTAAAAAGTAAAGATCATGTCTAAAATCGATTTGGTAAACAATGATTGGGTAGACATTGTGTTCGAAGGAAGAAACCAAGAATACGGAGCTTACAAACTTCGTAAAGGCACTTCCAAGAGAAACGTGTTCGCCATCATCGCCATGCTTGCTTTAGCTGCACTCGTATTCGTAGGAATCAGTCTGAAAACTTTCATTGAGAGCAACAGCAAGAAAGTTGCCGTTACTCAGGTGCAGGAGCTTTCTGCTCTTGAGAAACCGAAAGAGAAGGCTGAAGTGAAGCAGAAGAAAGTTGAAATCCAGCAACCTGAAAAGGTCGTTGAGCGTGTAAAGAGCTCTGTGAAGTTCACGGCTCCTGTCATCAAGAAAGACGATGATGTGAAGCCTGAGGATGAGTTGAAGACGCAGGACGAACTTATGAACACCAAGACCGCCATCGGTGCCCTCGATGTGAAGGGTAATGACGATGCCAACGGTGAGGTGCTCAAACTGAAGGAAGCTGTCGCACAGCCCGAACCCAAACCTGAGGTTGAGAACAAGGTGTTCGACGTTGTAGAACAGATGCCATCATTCCCTGGCGGTAACGCCGCTCTGATGGAGTATCTGCAGAATAACGTGAAATATCCTGTTGTCGCTCAGGAGAACGGTGTTCAAGGTCGTGTTGTCGTGTCATTCGTCGTTGAGAAGGATGGTTCGATTACCGACGTGAAGGTCGTTCGCTCGGTAGACCCGTCACTTGACAAGGAAGCCGCTCGCGTCGTGAAGTCGATGCCGCGTTGGATTCCTGGTAAACAGAACGGATCGGCTGTTCGTGTGAAGTACAATGTTCCTGTTTCATTCAGATTGCAGTAAAACATGAAACGCAGCTTATCTTACACTATCGTAGGATTAACACTGTCGGCTTGCTTTTGGGCTTCGTGCTCAGACAATAAGTCCAAAAGTGGCCGTACAGATACTTATTCGTCAGGGGTGATTGATTTCGCCTCTGACGAAAGTTTTAGTCCCATTATTGAAGAAGAAAGAGAAGTCTTCGAGGCAACTTATCCCAAAGCAAAAGTCAACCCCATCTACACAAATGAGTCTGACGGCATGGAGATGTTGCTAAACAAGAAGGTCTACCTTCTCATCACCGCAAGAGACTTCAAACCAGAAGAGCTCAAGAACCTGAAAGACCGTGGATATGCACCACGCACCATTCGCTTGGCATATGATGGGTTAGCCCTCATTATCAACAAGGGGAACACTGACTCATGCATCACCGTCAAGGACATCGCACGCATACTCGATGGATCTGCCACCAAATGGAGCGACATCTATCCCGGTTCTAAACGAGGCGACATCGCACTTGTATTCGACAACGAGAAATCATCGGCTGTCCACTATGCCGAAGATTCCATTCTTGGCGGCAAACCTATTACCAGCAAGAATGTCACCGCGGCCAAGACTAGCGCTGAGGTGGTCAACTACGTTGCCAAGACGCCAAATGCCATCGGTATCATCGGTAGCAACTGGCTCAACGACAAGCGCGACACCACCAACCTCACATTCAATAAGAATATTCGCTTAATGTCAGTAAGTAGGCTCGACACAGCTACTCCAAACAACAGTTGGAAGCCCTACCAATACTACATTTACAACAATAACTATCCTCTCATTCGCACTATCTACGGATTACTCAACGACCCACGCAATGGATTACCTTGGGGATTTGCCCACTTTATAGAGTCTGCGAAAGGCCAAATGATTATTCTGAAAGCAGGTTTGCTTCCAGTGAATGGACAAATCACCATCAGAAGTGTTAATGTAAACTAAAGGATTGAACATTTCTCATACATTCACGTCATAAGATTAAAACTCATACGTTTAACTTAAAAGAGAGAGAATTATGAAAGCTATCAAATATTTAGTGATGGGAGCATTGATGCTAGGCTTCAGCGCTCCTGCGATGGCCCAAGACAAGGCCGTCATTGATCAGGTAACAAAAATCATCCAGTCGAAGACTGATGTTGACAAACAACTCAAACCCATTGTCAACGCCAACAAGAAGGACCCCGCTATGCTCACAGCCATTGGTCGTGCTTTCTTGGACGCCAACGACAAAGTGAACGCAACAAAGTATGCTGAAATGGCTATGGCACGCGACAAGAAGTATGCCAAGGCTTATATCCTTCTCGGCGACGTTGCTGTTGCCAACGACGATGGTGGTAAGGCTGCCGAGTGGTATCAGCAGGCCAAATACTTCGATCCGAAAGATCCTGAAGGCTATTTCAAGTATGCCAACATCCTGCGTGGTCGTAGTCCTGAAGAGGCTGTTGCCAACCTCAACGACCTTCGCACCCAGCGTCCCGACATCGCTGTCGACGCTTTGGCTGGCCGCATCTACTACAACTCCAACCGTTTGGATCAGGCTATCGATTACTATAGCAAGGTTGACAAGACCAAGCTTGAGGATGTCGATATCACCAACTATGCAATGGCCTCCTGGATGCATCAGGATCGCGATAAGAGCCTAGAGCTCGCCAAGTACGGTCTGACACGCGATGCCCGTAAGGCTGCCTGGAACCGTCTGGCCTTCTATAACCTCACCGATATGGAGCGCACGGACGAGGCCCTTGAGTATGCCGACGCCCTGTTCAACCGTTCCGACAGTGCCAAGATCTCTGGTTTCGACTACACCTACTATGGCACCGCTCTGAAGAATGCCAAGCAGTTCAGCCGCGCCATCGAGATGTTCCACAAGGCAGAAGAGGCTAACAAGGACAACAAGGATCAGCTCGGCATGACCCACAAGAACCTCTCTGATACCTACATTGCTATGGACGACTTCGAGAATGGAACCAAGTATTACGATCTCTATCTCTCAGCAAAAGAAAAAGCCAGTGCATACGATATCGCAGGTCTTGCAAGCATCTACCAGAAGATGGGTGCCGACAAGACGGGTGACGAGCAAGCTGCTGCTTTCGCGAAGGCTGATGCCACATACGCAAAGCTGGGTGAGACATATCCTGAGCAGATTGACTACGCTAACTTCATGCGTGCTCGTTTGGCTGGTGCAATGGACCCCGACAGCGAGAAAGGTTTGGCTAAACCCTTCTATCAGGCTATCGTTGACCATCTTGCTAACTCCACAACACGCGATAACGGCGACAACATGCGTCTGATTGAGGCCTATCGTTATCTCGGCTCTTACTATTATCTGAACAAGGACGAGGCTACCTCTATCGCCAACTTCAAGAAGATTCTCGAAATTGCACCCGAGGATGAAGCTGCAAAGGCCGCTCTTGAAGCTCTTGGTGTGAAGTAATATGTAAAACATTAGAAACATTATTATAATCGAACGAACCGGTTGGCAGACAATCGGTTCGTTTTTTTATTCCTGTCAAAGACCACAAATGACGTTGTTAAAGCTATGCAATGAGAGCGTCAAAGCTATGCAATGGGACGGTCAAAAGCCACAAATGACAAACTCAAAAAGAATGAAGGCACTTTCCCTTTCATCATTTCTACACTCGCGTATCATATTCAAATATCAAACCTACATGGCTTTTTAAGTTAATGTTCTGAAAAAGTTCGTTTGTTAATTTGTTTTTTCGTATATTTGTATCGTTAATTGTAAACCCAACAATCAAAACTCAAACTCTCACCGATGAAACGAATCAAAATCCGCACACTATTGTTTGGAGTAATAGGACTGACAACCATCCTGACATCGCCAACCAAAAGCCTGGCACAAAGCCAATTGTATCCTGGACATTTCAACCTGAATGAAGTGACGTTGACTGACGGCCCAATGAAACAGGCCATGCTAGTCAACAACAAATTGTTGTTGGAATACGATGCAGACCGACTGCTGGCTCCTTTCATTCGCGAAGCCCGACTCGACACTGAAGGAAGCGCCTACGAAGGGTGGCTGAAGAAACATCCTAACTTCGACAACTGGGGCGGTGCAGCCGGATTCGACCTTAGCGGACATGTAGGCGGCCACTATCTCTCTGCCCTCGCTTTGGCTTACGCTGCCAACGACGACCCTGCGGTGAAACAAAAAATGATGGAGCGGCTGGAATACATGCTGAAAGTATTGTCAGACTGCTCGGCTCACAGTTCCATCGATGACAATTTCAAAGGATTCATTGGCGGACAGCCCATACGCGAAGCATGGGAGGCTCTTGCCCAAGGCGACATTACGAAGTTCCAAAGGCGAGGTGGTTGGGTGCCTTTCTATTGCCAGCACAAGGTGTTGGCAGGATTGCGCGACGCCTATCTCTATACAGGCAACAAGACTGCTTTGGAATTGTTCCGTTCGTTGGCTGAATGGAGTGTGAATGTAGTATCTCGCGTCTCTGCTGAAGACATGGAGCGCATATTAGGTATTGAGCACGGTGGCATGAACGAGTCGATGCTCGACGCTTATCAGCTCTTCGGTGACAAGAAATATTTAGATGCTGCATATAAATACAGCCACAAGGTCATGCTTAACGGTATGCAGACACTGAACCCCACTTTCCTCGATGGCAAACACGCCAACACGCAGGTGCCCAAGTACATTGGCTTTGAGCGCATCGGCGAACTAGACGCTGCTGCCAAAGAATACCGCGTGGCTGCAGAGAACTTCTGGCGTGATGTGGCCGAGAATCGAACGGTGTGCATAGGAGGAAACAGTGTAGGTGAGCATTTTCTTTCCAAGGAGAACTCGAATCGGTACATCGACCATCTGGACGGTCCTGAAAGTTGCAACTCGAACAACATGCTGAAACTCTCGGAAATGCTCTCCGACCGTACTCATGATGCTCGCTACGCCGACTTCTACGAATACACGATGTGGAATCACATCCTTTCCACACAAGATCCCAAGACTGGCGGTTATGTCTATTTCACAACGTTGCGCCCACAAGGTTATCGCATCTATTCCACAGTGAACGAATCGATGTGGTGCTGTGTGGGAACTGGTATGGAGAACCACTCCAAATACGGACATTTCATCTACACCCACGATGGCGACGAGACTCTGTATGTTAATCTTTTCACGCCCAGCCGACTCGCATCGAAGAAATTCGCTCTGACACAGACAACCAACTATCCATACGAACAGCAGACACGACTGACCATTGATCGTGGTGGTAAGTTCACACTGGCCATCCGCCATCCTTGGTGGACCACCAACGGATTCGCCATCAGCGTGAACGGACAGCGGCAGAACATCAGCGTGGAGCAAGGTAAAGCTAGCTATGTGACACTGCAACGTAAATGGCGCAAAGGCGATATGGTGACCATCGACCTGCCTATGCAACTACGTTATGAGGAATGCCCCAACTATGGCGATTACGTGGCTTTCGAATATGGTCCCATCCTTCTGGCAGCGCAAACCACTATCCCCGACCATTCCGACAACAGTTTGGCAAATCTTCCGGTGGAGGTTATGAAGAACGAATACGGACATGAAGGACGAATGGATCATGCTCCAGGCAGCATGACTGCTAGCCTCAGCCTCACATCGGCACCATTGCTGATAGGTAGTCGAAGCAACGTTTTGCAACGCATCAAACCCCTCGACACAAGCAAACTGCGATTCACCATTGATGCTAGCCGCACCGATGCTCCTTCCTATCAATGGAAATCGCTCACGCTCCTGCCCTTCTACTCCATCCAACATGCCCGTTACATATGCTATTGGTATCAGCAGACAGCAGATAATTATGCCCGCAGCGACATGGCCATCAGCGAAGCTGCCAACGAACGCCTACAAGCCCGAACGCTCGACTTCGTGGTACCTGGCGAACAACAAAGTGAGGCCGGACATGAATACAACTACAGTAGCGATTCTAGTAAAGGCAACTTCCGTAGCGAAAGCTATCGCGATGCACGTGCAGGGGGATACATCCAATACTCCTTGTTCAACAACAAGGGTGTCACCGAAGGTCTCTCGCTGTTCTGTCGATTCATCACCACTGATCGCGGGCGCAAAGCAACACTTACCGTGGACGGTGAGACTATTGCGCAAATAGAAATCCCAGCAAGAATGGAAAGTGCCGACCGCAATGGTTTCTTCAACTTAGAGTTTCCATTGCCGAAATCGATTGTAACCCGTGCCGATGGAACAGCGAAAAACAAGCTTGTCGTTAAGTTGCAAGCCTCCAACGAAACCATGTGTCCTGGTATCTATTACATTCGACTGCTCACCAGCGGTGCTCATTAGTAAACATCGTTCTTAGATAACATTCTTACTAATATTATAATAAAGACCATGGAGAAGAAACATTGGGAACTGCGGAAGTTGCGCGAAGCCATCGAGCGCGAAATGAATTGGAAACCCGCAAAACCTGTGGCTTTGGAAAAAGTGAAGGCATATCTGCAGGGATTGGAGAAGCCCAAGAAGGAGACCCTCGACCACCTGTCGCTTTTTGTAGGATTCCAAGATTGGGATAGTTTCCAAAAAGCCTTGCACGGTGAGGCTAGTGCCAACGAAAACTACGAAGAGCCGAAAGACGATTCAAAAGGTTAGGCTACGACAAGGACAAAAAAAGATTCATTCCACATATGAGGAATGAATCTTTTTTATACTTACGAGAACTATGTTCTCTGCATTCTGAGAGTCTGTGCTTTTTAATCTTTGGCAATCGGTGAACGCTTCTCAGCGATGCGAGCCTTCTTACCAGTGAGCTTGCGCAGATAGTAAAGCTTAGCACGACGAACCTTACCACGCTTGTTCACCTCGATGCTCTCAATGTTGGGCGACTCGATGGGGAAGATACGCTCCACACCCACGGTGCCAGACATTTTGCGAACAGTGAAACGCTTTTTCTTTCCTTCTCCCGAGATGCGGATTACCACACCACGATAGAGCTGGATGCGCTCCTTTGAACCCTCGATAATTTTGTAAGCAACAGTGATGGTATCACCCGGACCAAACTGGGGGAACTCTTTACCTGTTGCAAATGCTTCTTCAGCAATCTTGATTAAATCCATTTTGATGATGATTTTATAATTGTTGATTGTTCGTGCGCAACATGGCCAATGACTCTTCCATTGCCAGCGGTTACGCCGAAAGCGGTTGCAAAGTTACACATTTTTTTCCATCCGACCATCAAAACACCATTTATTTTTTCAATATCTTTGCATTTTTGTGATAATTATCAGGATTTTTCTCTATCTTTGTAGCATGAAACAACTAAAAAATCTCATGACAGGACTCATCGTTCTGTCTCTTGTGGCAATATCTTGCCGCTCGCATTATGAACTCAACAGTGTGGAACGCACAAGGATTTTGGTCGATCGACACTATGACACAAACCCCGATGCTAAGGCGATGGAATTCATCGCTCCGTTCAAGCAGAGGGTTGATGCCGAGATGAACCCTGTCGTAGGCAAAGCTGCCAAATATCTGGAGGCGGTGCGACCCGAAAGTCCACTCTCCAATTTGCTCTGCGACATTCTGATGTGGACCAGCCGTTCCTTCAACGAAACGCCCGACTTCAGCGTTTACAACATAGGAGGAATTCGAGCCGCTATCGCTGAAGGCGAAGTCACGAAAGGAAACATTGTCGATGTGGCACCTTTTGAGAATCACATCTGCTTTCTTTCGCTCAAAGGCGATGCTGTGACGCAACTCTTCAATCAAATAGCCATGCGCAAAGGTGAGGGTGTGAGTCATGGTGTTGAAATCACGATGACCCCCGATGGAAAGATGTTATCAGCACGACTGAACGGCGAAGAAATCGCTCCCGAGCGAACCTACCGTGTCGTCACCATCGACTATGCGGCGCAAGGCAACGATGGTTTGACGGCTTTCAAGCAGAAGACCGACGTGGTGTCACCTCAAGACGAAAACAGCAATGTGCGCAACTACATCATGGACTACTTCCGAGAGAAAATGAAAGAAGGGAAAGCAGTCGATGCTAACGTGGAAGGAAGAATCAAAGTTATTGAAAATTGACATTTGTCCTTCGGTAAATGAAAAAGAAAACAGAAAAAGCAATGAACAACATGAAAAAAGTATCACTCATCATAACCTTGGTGCTCACAGTAGCACTCTCGAGCATGGCCAAAGGTGGTCGACAACTCGTCATTCTGCACACCAACGACACGCACAGTTGCATCTTCCCGCTGAGTGAGGCACTCGCCGACACCATGTTGGCGGGACGAGGTGGTTTCATTCGCCGCATCGCCATGCTCAAGGAAGAGCGACAGAAGAACCCTGACTTGCTCTATTTCGACAGTGGAGATTTCTCGCAAGGTTCGTCTTATTACACGCTTTACAAAGGCGATGTGGAAATAGGATTGATGAACGAGATGGGTATCGATGCCTCTACCATCGGCAACCATGAGTTCGACTTCGGTATGGAGAATATGGCGCGCATCTTCCGCATGGCTAACTTCCCTATCGTTTGTTCCAACTATGACTTCACAGGAACCGTTGTGGAAGGCCTCGTGAAACCTTACATCGTCTTGAAGCGCAAAGGCATCAAGATCGGTGTGTTCGCATTGTGTCCGAAGATGGAAGGACTCGTTGACTTGCAGAAATGCCAAGGCGTGAAATATCTGGATCCCGCACAAGTGGCCAATGAGATGGGCGACCTGCTGAAAAACAAACTGAAGTGCGACCTTGTCATCTGTATCTCACACCTGGGTTGGGCCGTCAAGGGACATGATGACAACTATATGATTGAGAATTCACGCAACGTTGACCTCGTTCTGGGAGGCCATTCCCACACTTATCTGCCAACTCTCGAATATGTGAATAACCTCGACGGAAAACCGATTCCTGTTGACCAAAACGGCAAGCACGCCATCTATGTGGGCAAACTGGTACTCGACATGAAGAAGAAATAACCACAAACCACTATAAACATGAAAAAGAATCTTATTTTCGCCATGGCCGCCATGACGTTTCTATGTGCATGCAACGACAAGCCCAAGCAACAAAACGAGTCAGCCAGCGAAACACTGAAAACTGAAAACACAACCGAAAATGCAGCCAATGCCGAAGAGAGCGCAGATGTGCCTCCCGTTGTTGCTTCCTGCGTGAACGGACTGCCCCTATTTGCTCCCTTCAACGAGGGTGACCTTCTTGACGAAGGACGCATACTGAAGCAATCGCCCGAGAAATACACCAAGTTCATCATGAAAGATGTTGTACTCGATGTGACTTACAAGGAAGAGAAAAACAAGAACCTGGAGCACGATGACAGTTATCTGAATCAATACGTATACAAGAGCAAAGACTTGATGAAGGGCCAAATCTACAGCTATGCCGATGCGAAAGCTGTTGAGCAATACATGAAAAAGCTCGGAGTCACGACTGCAGAAGGTGAGTTCATCCCTTGTGAGTATGATGAAGGCATTCTGGTCTCAGCCAACTATCTAAAGGGACGTAGCGTCCTCAAATTCCACGCCACTACCACCGAAGACCCCGACCGACCAGAGTTCCCAGCTACTGTGGTGGCGAAAGTGGAGAAATTGTTAGGGATGAAAATCGAGAAGAACCGCATTTCCAGCGTCTTTGGCAACAAGGACGAATACAACTTCGGCGTGATGAAAACGAAACACAATGACAAATATGCCATCGCCGCATGGGTGCTGGCCAAAGGCAACGACGTAAGCATATTCACCGATACCTGTGAAGTTGTGACAGAAGAAGGAGAGCCGCGCGTCTATTGGTCGAACTATGACCCTGATGAATACATGGAGCCTAACATTGTGGCCGTGGTCAAGGGAGAGAATGGACTCGATATCTATACCCAGCACATGGACACTGACGAGATGTCCAACTATTATCTGATGCGCCAAGAAGGGATAGAGCTGAAAAGAATTCGTCTAGGAGGTTTCTACCAGATGTATGAATAAGAAGCCTACACGCACTATTCAAAATAGAATGTGAGCACGATCATTTTCGATCGTGCTTTTTTTACGCTGTTCGTGTAAGCCAACATATTCTTGTCGCGGATGTTGTCTGCATGTTTTTCGTCCAGACAATCGGTCAATCCATACATGAACTTCAGTTCGGGACGCAGTTTGAAGAAAGGCAGATACATATCGCACCCCACGCCTGTCTCCAGGAACAAATCGGTGCGTTTCAGTTTCAGGAAATCGTTGTCCTTTCCGCTTAGGTTGATCATAGGGTTCAATCCCAACATCATGTAAGGTCGGTGGTTGCCAGCACGTTTCGAACCGAAAATCAAGTCCAAGGCACTCGTGATATAAGCCGTCTTGATGGCCTGAGTCTCCTCGAAGATAGACCTTTCGGGCGTGGCGGCGGTGAAATTGCGGAAAGTCAGATGGCGAGTTCCGAAATACATGGCAGGTGCCACGCGGAACTGGAAATGCTCGTTCAGGCGCAATTCACCCAGCACACCTACGTTGAAACCACCATCCCATCTGTCCTGGTCGCACGTGATGAGATGCTCCATCGAGTTGCCTTCCTCGTCAATGACCACCTGTGGGCCACTATTGATGAATTCCAGGTCTTGCACATGAAAACCCGCATGAATTCCAAAGTGGAACGTACGCAAATCAGTATAGGGGCGATTCTGTACCGTCCTTTCTTGTGCCTGCAAACCACAGAAAGCAAGCAGACACACGATGATTGATAACAATAATCTTCTCATTTTATAATATAAACGTTCGAAACGCCATCTTATTGCGCTGGGGTCAAATAAGAAGAAATATAAATTATGTGAAAAGTTATACCCAATTATAGGTATTTGAAATAACTTTTGTATCTTTGCAACGTCCAAAAGACGGTATAAGTACCGACAAATAATTAAAGTATTAACAATAAAAATTTGAATAACTATGGCTTATGTAATTAGTGAGGACTGCATCGCATGCGGAACCTGTATTGATGAATGCCCCGCAGGAGCAATCTCTGAGGGCGACATCTATTCAATTGACCCTGAAGTCTGCACAGAGTGTGGAACATGTGCTGACGTATGTCCCAACGAGGCTATCAGCCTTCCTTAATTGGATGGGTGATTCATAGTCACACGAATACAAGACGGTCTTTCGAGGCCGTCTTTTTTTGTATGCAGCAAAGTCGATGAAAACTTCGCGTTTTGTTCGTTTATTACGTCAATTATTCGTACCTTTGCAGTCGCAAAAGAAATATTCCCGAAATTCAACTTTATGAAAGAATTACAACTGAAGTACGGATGTAATCCGAACCAAAAACCCTCACGCATCTTTATGGACGGCGAGGGCGAATTGCCCATCGAAGTGATTAACGGACGCCCAGGCTACATCAATTTCCTTGACGCGCTGAACTCCTGGCAACTCGTGAAAGAGTTACGCCAAGCCACAGGTCTGCCTTCTGCAGCATCGTTCAAGCACGTCTCACCTGCTGGTGCCGCCGTGGGCCTTCCTATGAGCGACACACTGAAGAAAATCTACTTTGTCGACGACATCCCCGCTCTTGATGAGAGCCCCATCGCTTGCGCCTACGCTCGTGCTCGTGGAGCAGACCGTATGTCTAGCTATGGTGACTTCATCGCATTGAGCGACACCTGCGACGCCACCACCGCTCTCATCATCAAACGCGAAGTGAGCGATGGCGTCATCGCCCCCGACTATACACCCGAGGCTATCGAAATACTGAAAGCCAAGCGCAAGGGTACCTATAATGTCATCAAGATAGATCCGTCATACACCCCCGAACCTATCGAACGCAAGCAAGTGTTCGGTATCACATTCGAGCAGGGACGCAACGAGATCCGTCTCGACGACGATGCCCTCTTCCAAAACATCCCCACACAAAACAAGACTTTCAGTCCTGAGGCACGACGCGATCTTATCATCAGCCTCATCACTCTGAAATACACACAGTCGAACAGCGTCTGCTACGTGAAAGACGGTCAAGCCATCGGCATCGGAGCCGGTCAGCAAAGTCGCATCCACTGCACACGCTTAGCTGGTAACAAGGCTGACATCTGGTGGTTGCGTCAGCATCCGAAAGTAATGGCATTGCCCTTCATTGACGGAATCCGCCGTGCCGACCGCGACAATACCATCGATGTGTACATCAGCGACGACCACGACGATGTGTTGGCTGAGGGTACTTGGCAACTGTTCTTTAAGGAGAAGCCCGAAGTGTTGACTCGTGAAGAAAAGCGCGAATGGATTGCCCAGAATACGGCTGTAGCATTGGGTAGTGACGCATTCTTCCCCTTCGGCGACAACATCGAGCGCGCCCATAAGAGTGGTGTGCAGTACATCGCACAGGCTGGTGGTTCCGTACGCGACGACCATGTCATCATGACCTGCGACAAATATGATATCGCCATGGCCTTCACGGGCGTACGTTTGTTCCACCATTGATTTCCACAATTAAGAAAGGAGAATATATGGACGATTTTCAAAGCATCTTGGAGAATGGTATTTCCTTCAAACGCGGTGGGGAGAAAAAAGAAAACACCAACAATGGGAAGGTGAAAACCAAAGCCAAGAAGAAGCAATACATCACGGGTGCCCACGGCTCTGGAGCAGCCAGACAAAAGGCTAAATATCGTGAGCAGCGAGCCAACCGTCACAAGAAATAATCGTTGAGTGGAATAACCATTCAGCCACGGACCTCACGTTTTTCACTGTGAGATTCGTGGTTGAGTTGTTTTTGTACCCGTCATTTTTTCTTCGGAGTTACCTTCCCATTTTTCTTCGATGTCGAGTTTCCATTCTTCTTTGAAGTTACGTTATTGTTCTTCTTCGTAGTCGGGGCACTATTAATCTTCGGAGTTGGAGATACGTTCTTTTTCGACGTTACATTGCCGTTCTTGTCGATGGTTAACGTGACATTCTGCAACTGCTGAGTATCGTGGTTGAAAAGAATCTCGGGATTATAGCGGTGGTCGCAGAAAAATACCTCGAAATGCAGATGTTCTGTGGTGGCACGCCCCGTACGCCCCGTCAAACCTATCACCTGGCCAGCCTTCACTCGCTCTCCCGTTTTCACGAGGTTCTTCGACTGATGGCCGTAGAGCGTCATCAATCCGTTGCCATGTTTCACCTTGATACAATTGCCGTAACCCGTTGCAGGCCCAGACGAGATGACAATGCCATCGAATGCGGCACGCACATTGTCGTTGGGCTTGGTTTTCAAGTCTACGCCCGTGTGCTTGTATCCCGCCCGCTGATGATTATAAGGGCTGATGACATGACAGCCACGAAGCGGATACGACCACATGTCATTCGGCGTCTCACGCAGATTCCATCTGATGGTCTTCGACTTGGCAAAAGCGTCCACGTCGGGCTTTGACAAAGGAGACCATGGCTCACGAACGGTCTTGATGCTGATGCGCGGGCCATTCTTCGTGAACGTCACCTTTTGCCTGCGCAAGCGATGACTCTGCACCTCCACGATAGTACTGGGATTCACACGACGGCCATTGATCATGATGCCAAAATCGCAGAACGTACGAATACCCTCACCTCCCACGATGGCAATCGTCTGACCAGCCTTCACCTTATCGCCTACCTTCACCAGATTCTGCGCGTTATAGCTGTACACCGTTTCCAAACCGTTATCATGACGTACGACAATCACGTTTCCGTATGGAGGGTTGTTCTTCGACAGACGTACTACACCGTCAAACATCGCCTTCACAGCGTCCCCTTTCTTCGTTTCGATCACAAGACTCGCACGATTGTCGCTCAACTGCGCCTTTCCCACGGGCAATGGAAATGAGTAGGTTCCCTGCACCATGTCCGTAAAATCAATGGTAAGAGTCGTACTACTGTCGAACAACCCTGGTGTAGGGACACTAATCGACTGCATTTCGGCAGGTGTAAAGTCCTTGATTTGCGCGTCAGCCAACGACGGCCACAGAGCCAACGCCACACTATAAAGGCAAAATCGGATTTTATTCATAGGCTAAGTGATAGATTCAAAAACTCATTTTAGCAAGATGCCCGAATAGATTCGTCCGCTGTTGATGCCCAACCGACGAGCAGAGAAATAATCGGTGCAGTTGTTGAATGTGCAAATGCCACTGACATAAATACTATGCTCGTCAACGCCAGCCTCCACTAATTGGCGACGGTTGCATTCCACTAAATCAACATGCCATTTGCAACCATCTGCCGCCATAGAGTCGGCAGCCGGAAACCTCTGCGCGATACCTTGCATGTCGAACCCCGCATCGACAAAGGTGTCATAGACTTCATCGCCCACTTCAAACGCATCTATTGAGATGCCAGGACCAATCCATGCAACCATGTCGTTGGAAGCGCAACCGAATGCTTCCGCCATAGCCTTGATGGTCTTCCCTGCAATTCGTGCCACCGTTCCTCGCCACCCCGCATGCACGGCAGCAACCACACCTTGCAGCGGGTCATAAAGAAGAACAGGAATGCAGTCAGCGGTAGAGACACCTACACAGATGCAAGGGAGATCTGTGAACACAGCGTCCACACCTTCCAACAATAGCCGGCGTTCCTCCTCGGATTTGTTTAGAAAATCTGCATCAATGCATCGCGCCACTGTTCCATGCGTCTGATGTGGCATGATGATATGCTGCACGTCGATGCCCAATTCATCCGCCAACAACTTCTTGTTCGTCAGGATGTTCTCTGGCAGGTCGCCACAGTATCCGTTGATGTTGAACGTGCCATGATTGCCCACACTCACGCCACCATGACGCGTCGTCGAGAACACCTCAACCCCGCCATTCGTCCCATAAACAGGATAACGTGTCAGGCGTGGTCTCATTCTTCCGTGTCCTCGTATTCAAAGTCCTCGATATCCTCAATATCTTCGATATCGTCATCCTTAATGAAGACAATCTCCTCGTCTTCACCCTCGGCCTCCATCTCTTTCGCTAAGCGACTCATGTCCTTGTCGCGATGGATGAGTGAGTCGGTCGAAGTGATGACCTCCAGTTTGTTGCTCTCGGAGTTCAACTCTTCCCAAAGGACGTCCTTCAACTCCGTCAATCCAAAGCCAGTAACAGCTGATATGAACACCACAGGAAGGTCGTCGGGCAACGTCTCGCGAAGCATGTCCATCAGTTCGTCATCGAGCAGGTCGCACTTCGTCACGGCCAAAACCCGATGCTTCCCCAGCATATCAGGATTGAACTTCTTGAGTTCGTTCAACAATATCTCATATTCGAGTTTGATGTCGTCGGTATCGCCAGGCACCATGAAGAGCAATAGCGAATTTCGTTCAATATGACGAAGGAAACGCAAGCCCAAGCCACGTCCTTCGCTGGCACCCTCGATGATGCCCGGAATGTCGGCCATCACAAACGATTTGTTGTCGCGATAGCCCACGATGCCTAGCGATGGCTCCATGGTGGTGAAGGGATAGTTGGCGATTTTCGGACGGGCGTTCGACAATGCCGACACCAATGTCGACTTGCCTGCGTTGGGGAATCCCACCAATCCTACATCAGCCAACAGCTTCAGTTCAAGGATAACAGTCATCTCCTCCATCGGCTCACCCGGTTGTGCGAAGCGAGGAGCCTGGTTGGTAGCCGTGCGGAACTGGAAGTTGCCCAATCCTCCGCGTCCACCTTTCAGCAGCACGACCTCCTGACCATCGTAGTTGATGTCGCAGACGAACTTTCCCGTCTCAGCGTTATACACCACCGTTCCAGGCGGCACATCGATATATTCGTCCTTTCCGTTGGTGCCGTGACATTTGTCTTTTCCACCATTGCCACCATGTTCAGCAAACACGTGCCGCTGGTACTTCAGGTGCAACAACGTCCAATAGTTGTGGTTACCGCGCAGGATAACACTGCCACCCTTGCCGCCATCTCCACCGTCTGGACCACCGTTGTAGTTGTATTTCACATGCTTCAGGTGCATGCTTCCCCTACCGCCCTTTCCAGAGCGGCACAAAATCTTCACGTAGTCAACGAAATTCGATTCAGCCATATCAAATGTTGTCTATCACCTCGCAGATGTCACCAAAGATACGGTCGAGGTCACCCAGGCCGTCAATATGGTTGCGAATGCCCTCTTTCTCATACCATTCGATGAGTGGAGAGGTCTGTTTGTGATACACGTCGAGGCGTTTCTTGATGGTTTCCTCGTTGTCGTCGCTGCGGCCACTCAGCTGACCGCGCAGGATGAGACGCTTCATCAGCTCGTCCTCGGGCACATCCAACTCAATCATGGCAGCCACCTCATGTCCACGTTCTGCCAGCATCTTCTTCAATGCCTCAGCCTGTGGGATGGTGCGGGGGAATCCATCGAAAATCACTCCTTTGTGCTCTTTGCCAAATGAGTCGTAAACAGAAGCCAAGATGTCAATCATCAGTTCGTCGGGAATCAGTTGTCCCTGGTCAATGAACCGCTTGGCCGTCTGACCCAGCTCGGTGTTGTTCTTGATTTCATTACGCAGCACATCACCGGTCGAGATGTGCTCAAAACCATACTTCTCTATCATCTTGTCACTCTGGGTTCCTTTACCTGAACCTGGAGCACCAAAAATCACGATGTTCTTCATTTCCTTTTATTATATTTTATGTTGATTGCTTATTCCACGATGGTATAGATGTCCTTCAGTCCACGACCTTCCTGATCATAATCGAGACCATAGCCCACAATGAAATCGTTGGGAATCTCCATGGCAGCATATTCGATGTTGAGGTCCACCTTCAGTTTCTCCGGCTTCACCAACAGCGTACAAATATGAATCGATTCTGGGTTGCGAGTGCCGAGCGTTTCCACCATGCGCTTCATCGTCAAACCCGTATCAACAATGTCTTCCACGATGATGACAGTCCTTCCTGCCAAGTCTTCGTTGATGCCAATCACCTCCGTGATCTTCCCCGTCGAGGTGGTTCCTTCATACGAGGCAAGTTTCACAAACGAGATTTGGCAAGGGATGGTAATCTCACGCATCAGGTCGGCAGCAAAGATGAACGAACCATTCAATACTGCCAAGAAAAGAGGATTCTTGCCTTCCATGTCCTTGTTGATACGGTCGGCCACGGCTTTCACACGCTTTTGAATTTCAGACTCAGGAATCGACGTTCTGAACGTCTTGTCCTTGATTTTAACTGTACCCATATCACTCTCTTTAATTAAATATTGTTGCAAAGATAGTAAAAAACAACCAAATATCCTCATTTTTTACGATTAACGAATCAAAAATGCAAAAAAAACGCTGATGAGGTGGCAGATTACTATAATTTTTGTATTTTTGCAAAGTTATGAAGATTTTCAGCACGACTCAAATCCACGAGTTAGACAAATATACCATCGAACATGAACCCATCCGTTCCATTGATTTGATGGAGCGGGCAGCGAAAGCCGTCACACAGGTCATCACCAAGGAGTGGGACCAGACAACGCCCGTCGTCGTCTTTGCCGGTCCTGGCAACAATGGTGGCGATGCACTGGCTGTAGCACGCCTGTTGGCCGAACAAGGCTACCAGGTGTCGGTCTATCTTTTCAATATCCACGACAAACTTTCCGACGACTGCGCCGCCAACAAGAAACGGTTGGCCGAGTCGAAGCGGTTGAAGGAGTTCATAGAAGTGTCACGCGACTTCGATCCACCACGCCTCGAGTCTGGCATGTTGGTGGTTGACGGTCTCTTTGGTTCAGGTCTTAACAAGCCGTTGGCAGGTGGTTTCGCCTCGTTGGTGAAATACATCAACCAGTCGCACGCCAAGGTCGTAAGTATCGACATCCCATCGGGTTTGATGACCGACGACAACACCTATAACATCCGCGCCAACATCATCAAGGCCGACCTCACGTTGACTTTCCAGCAGAAGAAGCTCTCCATGATGCTCACCGACTGCCAACAATACCTGGGTGAACTGCGCGTGCTCGACATTCGACTCTCTCAAGAGTACATTCGCGAGACCGACGCCCGATATTCCATACAAGAGGAGAACCAACTGCGTGCCATCCTGCGGCCACGCAACGATTTTGCCCACAAGGGGCAGATGGGACATGCGCTCATCATTGCCGGCAGCTACGGTATGACAGGAGCCGCCATCCTCGCCACCAAGGCTTGTCTCCGCTCAGGCGTTGGAAAAGTCACCGTGCGCACCCCCAAACGCAACTACGCCATCATGCAGATGGCCGTGCCCGAGGCTGTGCTGCAGATGGACCACGAAGAGACATGTTTCTCCGAAGCCCTCGACGCCCACGACTATGACGCATTAGGCATAGGGCCTGGCATTGGCACTCACGAGAATACAGCCATCGCACTCATCGCGCAGATACGGCGTGCACAATGCCCCATCGTACTCGATGCCGACGCATTGAACATCCTCGCCAACCACCGTGCGTGGATGCAGCAACTGCCCAAGGGAATCATCATGACACCCCACCCTGCCGAGTTCGATCGCATCAACGGAGGAGCCAGCAACGACTGCTACGACCGACTCTCCAAAGCGCGCGACCTGGCCACCCACCTCGGAGCCTACATCATCCTCAAAGGCCACTACTCGGTGCTCTGCCTCCCCGACGGACATGTCATCTTCAATCCCTCGGGCAACTCGGGAATGGCAACGGCAGGATGCGGCGATGTGCTTGCTGGCATCATCACCGGACTCCTCGCACGTGGATACAAGCAAGCTGAAGCATGCCAACTGGGTATGTATCTGCATGGTCTTGCCGGCGACCTCGCTATCCGTGACATCGGTAAGGAAAGCCTCATCGCCAGCGATATCATCCACTACCTACCCAAAGCGTTCCTCCGTCTGGAAGACTGAGGAGAATTAAAAAAATACATAATTAAAAAATTAAAAGATTATAGAATCATTAAAGCGGCATAAAGTGTATAAAGAGGAGTGATGGGCATAAAAGTCAAATGTCCCTTTAAACTCTACCACTCCCCATTAGGCCCTTTAAACCCTAAACAATAAAAACATGAAAAAATCCATCACCACCCTACTGCTGCTGGCCGCCACCATGAGCCTCAGCGCGCAAACAACGGGCAACACCTACTTCCTGCCCGCCACGGCCATGAAGTTCCACTTCCTCGTCGAGAAAACAATCTATACGCCCGGCGAACTGGCCTCCTACGCGCAACGCTACATGAAGAAGGCCGATGTGAAGCAGGAACCTTACACCGAATACCGCATCATCAGTACAAAGATGGAACCCATTGGGGTGCCGGACACCACCAAGCAGTTTCAGCTCTCTACCGACCGCCGTTTCTCCATTAGTGAGGTGCAGCGCTCGGAAAGTGGCATCCTACTGGCCATCAACACCCAACATCCAGCTCCCAACACTCAGTCGGCTCCTTTCACACCCGCCCGCAAGAAGCGTCGCCTGAACCCCAAGGACTTCATGAACGAAGATATCCTCACCGCTGGAAGCACGGCTAAGATGGCTGAGCTCACCGCCCAGGAGATCTACGACATCCGTGACAGCCGCAACCAACTACAGCGCGGACAAGCCGAGAACATGCCCAAGGACGGACAACAACTGCGCATCATGATGGATGGTCTCGACACGCAGGAACGTGCACTCATGCAAGCCTTCGACGGCGTTGCCGACTGTGACACAACCGAGGTCACCATCGAGTTCCTGCCCACTCAGGCAGTCGAACGTCAACTGCTGTTCCGCTTCTCGCGCCACTTTGGATTCTGCGATGCCGACGACCTCGCCGGCGCACCCTACTACGTAAGTGTCGTGGATGAACGCAACGCCAAACCCGATGAGACCAAGGGAAAAGAGAAGAAACCGAAAGACGAACTGGGTCTCAACGTCAACGTGCCCGGACGTATTCAGGTGGCGCTCTACAAGGAAGACCTGGCCCTCGAGAAATACAACCTCTACGCCGGCCAGTTCGGTAAGACCGAATCTCTCAGCCCCGACCTCTTCGGCAAGAAGATGACCAGCAAGATCATCCTCAATCCCACCACGGGAGCCATCGAGAGCATCAAGGAAGAAGCACTTGACAAATAAAAAGACCTGATGAAACAAAAGTTCTGTTCTCTATTACTCACCCTTTTCTTAAGCCTTTTTACTAGTGAGGCCTTGGCCGTCGGAAATAAAGTCAATGGTATTTACTATCTTTTCTCTGGTACAAATGCGACGGTGACGTACGATGTCAATGGTACGAACAACGCGGCTACCTATAAAGGCGATGTCGTCATCCCCGAGACCGTTAACTACAATGGTACGACTTACACTGTGACGGCCATTGGCCATTGGGCGTTCCAATATTGCACAGACCTGAAGTCGGTCACCCTTCCCAGTAGTGTGACGTCTTTGGGCAATTATGCGTTTTATCATTGCGAAAACCTGACATCGTATAAGATTCCCAACAGCATCACAACTGTTGGCATGTATGCGTTTAGCGAATGTAGTGGTCTTCAATCAATTGACATTCCTAGCTCCGTGACATCTATCGGTGTGTATGCTTTCCAAAATTGCACCAGCCTCACCTCAGTTACCCTCCCCAATAGCATAACAGCTATCGACAATTATACGTTCACGGGGTGTACCGCTCTGACAGAAATCACGATTCCCAGCTCAGTGACCTCCATTGGCTCCTACGCTTTCTACGAATGCTCTAGCCTCGTCTCAGTCACCATCCCCAACAGTGTGACAACCCTTGGCGAGAGAGCTTTCGAAAAATGCTCCAGCCTCACATCTCTACCACTCCCCGCCAGTGTGACGTCCTTCGGCCAAAGTGCTTTCTCTTACTGCACCAGCCTCACATCGGTCACCATCCCTAACGGATTGACAACCATTGGCTTATATGCGTTCGCCAATTGCAGCGGGTTGAAAGAAGTCTTTATTCCCAGTTCGATTACAGAAATCGGCAACGGGGCATTCTCCAATAGCAACAATCTGACTACCGTCAAAGTCAAAATCAAGACACCCCTGCCTATTAATACAACCTACACTTTCCGCAATCGCGCTAATGCCACACTCTATGTGCCCAAGGGCAGCAAGGCTGCCTACGAGAACGCCAATTACTGGAAGGAGTTTAAAAATATCGTCGAGTTCATTGACGTAGACAAAGATTGGGATACTACCATTGCCGACGTCACAGCCCTTGTCGACATCATCTTGGGTAAGGACAACGCAGAGCCATACTTGTACGACCATGAGGCTGCTGATGTGGACGGAGACAATAACATCACCATTACCGACGTCACTGCCCTCGTCAACTTCATCTTAGGGCTACAGAAAACGCAAACAGACTGAGCCATTAACGATATACAATATATCCACTTTCTTTCACGATGTCATTGTGCTGACCTGTCGCTAGCTGATAGAATAGTTGATAGGCAGTACTCGATTTGTCTTTGTCGGCGCGTACACTGGCCATCACATGGGTCACGTAAGGATAGCTGTTGTCCTCAATAGTCTGCTTGCTGGGTTCGATGCCATTTACGCCAATGACCTGTGTACGGTCGTCATTTACGATGGTGTCGTAATAGTAGAAAGGTGTATAGGCAATACCGTTTTCATCATTTGCCAATTGAAAATAGGGAGCAAGCATCACATAGCCAATCATTTCAGGCCACTCAATCATCGTCAGCCCAGCCATCACGATGGTTTCCATCTTCTCCTGGCTGCCTGAATTGGGATTGCGCACATAGGGGTTGATGGTAGCGTCGCGTCCTCCGACCTCTTTCCAATTACGGATTTCGCCTGTGTAAATCTTCTGTATCTGCTCAATGGTGAGGTTGCGAACGGGGTTCCTCGGATTGACGATGAACACGAAAGCGTCTTTTGCCACAGGGCGGGAGAGTAGTTGGACGCCTTTCTCATCAGCATATTTCTGTTCGTCCCTACTGATACCACGAGCCGTGATGATGATGTCGTTCTCACCATCTATCAAACTGACGAAAGAGCCGTGTGTGTTGCGGTTCTCAAGGATGCGTTGCAAAGCTTTATTGTCATCATCATTCAAAGTTTGGTATTCCGGAATGACGCACCACGTCCCATCGGTATGTAAACGCTGTCGCCATTGGCAGTCGATGCCGAGCAGACGGCACATCAGTAGGTTCCTCAGCGGCTCTGTGGAATCGGAACCATCGATGATGGGCGCATTGGAAAGGCTGAGCGCGGTTGTTGCCGTTGGCTGTTCCAAATCAACCTCGTATTGTTCGTTTGCTGATTGCATGAACTTGAACGTATAGAAAATGTCGCCTGCTGTAACTGTTAGCTGAAGCGGTCTTTCTTCCACAGTTTCATTTGCCTCAAAAACAACTGTGAGTTTGTTACCCTTTATCTCTGCCTTGAACCAATCCGCCGATATCGTATGATAATCATTTGCTTCGCGGGGAGGGTAATAGTATTTTCCGTTAGATTCTGCACCATTAATCCATGGGAATGAATAGTTTTGGCATGAGAACGTAAATTCGGTTCCATTTGCAGAAACGGTATAAACGCCATCGGTCATCTGTACAGGCACCTCCGCTTTCCAAACCATCGAGTCCCAATCTCCATCTTTTTCATCGCTGCACGAGTTGAAGGAGAGAACAGCGACAGCCATCACTATGATGTTTAAATAAATCTTCATTGTTTTCATTTTTGTCATAATCTCGATATTAATCATTCTATCTGATTAAACGCCAAAAAACGAAAATCTTGCACCGCCAGTTGTTAATTGTTCTTAATCGACTGCATTGTTACAAATAACTGTACAAAGAAACCTTCGCAAAACCATTTCTTCTTGTTCATTGTTCGAGAGTTGAATCTAAATATTGATAGAATTCTTCTGTTTCTCCAAGGTATGCATTCAGTATTGTGCCTTCTGGTGAAATCAGCACTTTATAGGGATAGCCCTGAACTCTGAATTGCTGCTCAACGATGCCATCCTCACTCCTAACGTGCAACCAGGGCACATTGTGCTTCTTAACGGCAGCAGCCCACTTCTCGGGAGTGTCATTACAATCGATGCCCACAATCTCCAGTCGATCTTTGTATCTTGTATAGTATTCCTTCAGTTTGGGGAACCCCTTGATGCACCAGGTACACCACGAACCCCAGAAGTCTAGTACAACATATTTTCCTCGCAACGATTTCAACTCTAAAACGTTGCCATTCAAGTCTTTCAGCCCAAGCTCAGGCACTTGACCGCCTATTGTTACTGTGTCGTTCTTAATAGCTCTACGAGCCGCAATTTCTTTTGTAATTTGTTTGAACGTATTTTCCATTTTGTCTAAATCGGTTTTCATTCTGCCGTTTCTCACTTCTGGAGTAAGTTTGCTGATAGCAGTTAGCACTTGGTCGTAACCCACATAGACCACCAGAGTTGCAGTTGCGTCCTCGTCAGGATGATCTTCGATATATTTCATGTATTGGGGATCTTTACGACTATTGATATCGCGGTTCTTTAGGCTTCTTATGCTGTCTGGTTCATTTCTGGCAGCAGCAAATTCTACGTTAAAAGGACGCTGAATATCCATTATTCGCCCGTATTGCTGATAAAAAGTAGTGCCACTCCAATGCTCTTCTACCTCATTCAATCTGCCACTGAAAACAGCCTCTTCGTCGGGTACAAAATATGTAGAAAGAATCTCTTGAGGATTTGACTTGAGAAACATCGTTCCGTAATAGGCCTCGCGAAGTTTCGCTGAGAACGAAAACTCGCCATTCTTGACAGCCACCTTATGTGTGACAATTTCTTTTTGCGGTTGCAGAATGACATATTCAATGCAAAGCGTATCGTTGCCTGCACCGTCAATTCTACCTGTCATCTTGAAATTGTCTTTGGCAGATGTAGTCAACGAAACCACAGTAAATACTACAGTAACAAATAAACTCTTCATATCTTGATTATTTTATCTACTCAGCCTCAGCTTCCTTGATCTTTGCCAGCAGTTCAGCACGTTTCTCCTCGCTCGTGCCGTGAACGGCATAACGGACGATGCCCTGCTTATCGACAACGACGGTGAAGGGGAAGCCCTCGGTGCCAATCCACGACATCATGTCCTTGGCTTCTACGAGGTGCGTCCATGTGAAGTTGTGCCTGTCGGTTATCCTCTTGGCAGTCTCTGCATCATGGTAGGTGGCAGAAAAAAACATAACATCAGGCAACAACTCCTTCCACGTTGAGAGTTCGGGCATTTCGGCACGGCAAGGACCACAGCCGGAATACCACAGGTTGAGCACCATCACTCGGCCACGAATGCTGTCGTTCGTCCATGTGCAACCATCCATATCCTTCTCTTTGAATTGTGGGAATTGTTCACCGGTTTTGGGTGAGTAGAATGTTCCGTCAGCCTTGACATTTGCCTGTGTCAATTCCTGCATCGTCCGCATCATGTTAACACCGTTCAAAAACTGGTCAGCGTTGTGAACCTGTTCACTTGGGATGGCCTGACGGATGACCGACTTGGGCAAATCGACATTGAGTCCGATGGCTACCAGGCTATTTCCTTCCTTGTCTTTTAGCCGTGTCACGCTTGGGATTGCATCAGGTAATTTCGGCATTTCACGGAAGAAATAACCATTGATTAAGTACTTTGGTACGATAGTGTCTATACGTGTTTCCTGCGCTTCCCCTGCTATTGCGACGAGGGCAAGCAGTGCGGTGATGATGGTTTTCTTGTTCATTTTTTTATAATATATTTCTTAAAATCCTTTCAACAGTTGACACGTCTTTGAATATCCCGTGTTTATAATCAATCTCCAATTTGTCTGATATGCGGAGGAGATTGAATCCCGTGGCATAGTAATAATTGCGGCCGACAGTGTATAACCATTTTGCATCGGACAGGTTGAAGTCTCCAAAATGCCGATATAGACAATATTCGATATAGCGTGCGGAACCTTCCATCGTTTCATATAACTGCTCCAAGGCTTCCATGTCTATACCCAATTCTTTTTTCACCCTTTCCCTGCGCTCATCACGCAACATAAAAAACGACTGGATATAGGCTCTTGACACCTCAATATCACTGGAATCAATTGCTTTTAGCAGCAAGTCGTTCTCCCGGGTGATGCTTTCTCTGTACCAATCAAAACGAGCGGCTAATGTGGGAAGAGTATCTGGCAAGAGTGCATCGGTGATTGCTTCGTAAATATCCAGAAAGCCATCGTTCTTAAACTGGAAACCATGAAAATACTCATGCATCACCATCGTAGCCCATTCGTTGACTGAAGTGACATCTGGAATCGTCCTGCTCGTCTGCTCCAGACTGCTGCACCTCATGATGGGTGTACGATAGTCGATGTCGCTTTCCTCATCTGTGAAGGTTACGTGCATGTGGAATAGTTTATCATCGACTTTCTTCGTCTGGTAAATCTGGATGTCATTGTCGCTGTGTACCAAAACTGACGGATACTTAGCCAAGAACTTCTCCATGGGATTCACCACATAGCAACAGGAATCAACATAATATAGTAGAGGTACGTCATATTGCTTATCAGCAAATCCACTCCAGACGCTATCGTTGATGACCGCTTTCAGGGCATAGACGTATCGCAGCCTCTCAACATCCTTGTTGAGACCCAGTGCATTGGCTGACATAGCGACGAGGGCGAGCAGTGCGGTGATGATGTGGCGCCATTCCACGATGTTATCAACATCGCAAAACCTTTCCTTCTTGTTCATAATTCTTTGTTTTTTATACGTTTCGTGCTGCGAAGTTACAAAAAGTCATAAAAGAAAACCTCGGCAAACCCGAAAATCGAGTGCCGAGGGTGAAAGTCTCAACTTAGGTTGAGAGTTTTTCTTATTTTTTGCCTGTTATTTGCCGTCAAACGTGATGTCGCGGTGTATCTTGCTGATGGTGTTGGGATGGACGTTGAGGAACGAGGCAATGTCCTGCAAGTCGAGCAGTTTAACGATGCCCTGGCAACGCTGCATCAGTAGTTCATAGCGCTCGCGGGCTGTGGTACGATGAAGGTCGAGATAGCGCGAACGGAACTGGAAGAGGATGTGCTCGGCAATGATGGCGCGCAACTTCATCGTTTCCTTGTCTTGGTCGAAGAACTGCTCCAATTGCTGACCCGTGACCCTCAGCACACGACTGGGCATCATCGCCACGATGGTGGTCTGTGAAGGACGGCCATAGAGGAATGTGGGATAGTCGACTACGAACTCGCCCTCAAACGAGAACCAAGTGATATGTTCCCTATCATCGCTGATGCCATAGTTCACATACTTAAAGCACCCGCTCTCCACGTAGGCGAGCCAACGTGCCGGGTCGCCCTCACGCTCCAGTTGGTCACCCTTTCGATAAACGACCGCCTCGCCCTCACGCTCGCAGAACTCCCGCAACATCTCGAGGTCCAAGTTGTTATTGCTGAATTTTTGTTCCATGTGCTATATGTGCCAATATATGATATTCTTTGATTCAATACAACAATCCGAAAATCCAGAGTGGAATGATGTTGCCGTATCCCGTCTCTATATCATCTTTCACCACATAACCTTGCTCAGCTTTCTGTATTTGTTTCTGTTTTTTCTTCTTGCCACCAACTTCGAAGGTATATGTCTCGTGAACGAGAAAATCAGAAATGCGAGAGGAGGTGATGTCTTGAGTCATTCTCATTTGATTGAAGAAGAACGTCTCACGAATTGTTCCTATCTCCGTGTTTTCGTTGCCTAAGACATATATAAGGTTGGTGTTGTCAAGATAAACCTTATCCACTTTCCCAAGCCCCTGAATGCCTCCAGTACTGTCACGAAGTTGTCCGATGAGCCCTGCTTTCTCCAGCCAAGCACACAAGTCAGCAATATTGTTGCGCGACACTTCCAGTTGCCCTCCTATCTGAGTGAAGTTGGGTTTGAAAGGTGCTGCCTGTGCGATGATGGCCAACAATCGTTTCAGTTTTCTGATGGTGGCAGGAGTCAGGTCGGCATATTGTGCGATGTCCACTTCGAGCGTGGTGTTCACCACTTGCATAAGGTAACGTTCGAAGTTATCATCCCTAAATGGATAATATCCTCGCTTGAGATAATCAGCGAAATGTTGTAGAGGCAAGAAGCCCTGAGGCAACTTTACCTGCTGAGAGAGAATCTGTTGAAGGTCGTAGGAAGGTAATTCTATCTGATGGAACAACTGGAGATATTCACGATACGAAAGACCTTGCATTTCAAAAGTCAGTACACGTCGACTCAGGTCGGCTACTCCTTTTGAGATGTCGAGCACAGATGAACCTGTAAAAACCACATGTAGCTCTGAGTGGTAGTCGTAGATGAGTTTCAGTTCTCGTGACCATCCTTTATATTTATGAATCTCGTCAATGAACAAGTGTTTACCACCGGTGCGGGCAAAGGCATCAGCCAAGTCTATCAGCGAGTGCTGCGAGAAATACAGATCCTCAGCCACCACGTATAATGTCTCTTTGCGTGGCAAGTTTTCCTTGATATACTGTAGCAGCATTGTTGTCTTACCCACTCCACGAGGGCCTAGCACTCCTACTATTCGTGCCTGCCAGTCTATGCGATCATACATATAGCGATGAAACGTGGAGGTTGTCTCTCGCAATAGTTTATCAAATGTAGCTTGTAATCTTTCCATATTCCGTTATTATGTCGTTATTTCGTATACTTTCGGCTGCAAATATACAAATAAAATCAATAACTGCACTAAATTGAGTGCAAAAAATATGAAAAATCGCACTATTTCTAGTGCACTTTTGTTATTTCTATTAATTATGATGCATCAAAACTACTCTTTAGTCTTTATGGTTCCAAACTTCTCAACAACACTCTTTTGTAAAGAAAATTATAGATTTTGGTGCCTCGAGAAGGCCAACGTTTTGAAAAAATTCTTCCTCGTGGGCAAATACGCGAGTTTTGAGCGTTTTCGGAAAGTATTAGGTATCAGCGACTTCCATTTTCTTTACATTTTATAGCGTTGTCAAAGCTATGCAATGAGGTAGTCAAATGTATGGAATGAGCTTGTCATAGCTATGCTTTGAGGGCGTCAGATGCCACAAGTGAGCGGGTCAAAGCATAACTATGAGCGGCATAGATGCCACATGTGACAATTTCGTATGCGGAAAATGAGAAAATAGGAGCAAAAAAGTCGTTTTCTCACTCCATTTTCTTCTCTAGATTGAACGGAAAAGTCGACAGAAAATTGTCATGTTTTTTCATTCTTTTTCACACTTTCTTGTATTTGCTTTTGAGATGTTGCATGTTTGGTCGAACGATGACAAAAAAAGAACGGGAACCACGTTGTGTAGTTCCCGTCTTATTATTTTGCAGGTGATGGCAAACACCTAAAAAAAGCCAACACCCATTCAGCAATCACTTGGATTACTCGGCCAGCTTGTTGTCAGAGCCCAGCACGTCTGTGATCTTGTGCTTGTACATTTTCTCCATCTCGTCGCGAGCGGGACCACAGTACTTGCGGGGGTCGAACTCACCGGGCTTCTCAGCGAGCGTCTTGCGGACGGCGGCGGTGAAGGCCAGACGAGAGTCGGAGTCGATGTTGATCTTGCAGACGGCGCTCTTAGAGGCCTTGCGGAGCTGCTCCTCGGGGATACCCACAGCGTCGGGCAGTTTGCCACCATATTCGTTGATGATGTCAACATACTCCTGGGGAACGCTTGACGAACCGTGGAGCACGATGGGGAAGCCAGGCAGTTTCACCATAATGGCGTCGAGCACGTCGAATGCCAATGGCGGGGGCACGAGCTTACCGGTCTTCGGGTCGCGTGTGCACTGCTCGGGAGTGAACTTGTAGGCACCGTGAGAGGTACCGATGGAGATGGCGAGAGAGTCAACACCTGTGCGGCCGACGAAGTCGATGACCTCCTCGGGCTTTGTGTAGTGAGACTCGGCTGCAACAACCTCGTCCTCAACACCTGCGAGCACACCAAGCTCACCTTCGACTGTGACATCGAACTGATGAGCATACTCAACGACCTTCTTGGTCAGAGCGACGTTCTCCTCGTAAGGCAGCGAGCTACCATCGATCATCACAGAAGAGAAGCCCATGTCGACACAGCTCTTGCAAATCTCGAAGTTTGCACCGTGGTCGAGGTGGAGGGCGATCTCAGGATGAGCGCAACCCAACTCCTTGGCATATTCCACAGCACCCTGTGCCATGTACTGCAGCAGAGTCTGGTTGGCATACTTGCGTGCACCAGCCGAAACCTGAAGGATGACAGGGCTCTTGAGGTCGGAGCTGGCCTTGATGATGGCCTGCAATTGCTCCATGTTGTTGAAATTGAACGCAGGAATGGCATAACCGCCATTGATGGCACGAGCGAACATATCGCGCGTGTTCACCAAACCTAATGTCTTGTAACTTACCATAATAATTTGTGTTATAATTGATTAACTAATATGCTGACGCAAATGCAAAATCTCGTTTGCGAATGCAAAATTACCACTTTCTTTTGGCAACACAAAAAGTTTATGGCCATTTTTCACAACAGATTGTTACAAAAAAACTTAAATCGCGAACAATATGAAAAAGAAATCGGACTTTTGTAAAATGCACTTTACAAAAGCCCGACTTCCCGCTATGGTTTTTGAATCATTCGACGGTCGTTTTTTGTGTCATCCGCCATGCGTAGAGTGCCACCACGATGTAGCCCAGCAAGGGGATGATGAAGGGGATGACCAGGTTGTCTGTGCTATCGGCCATCAAGCCCATGAGCATGAAGCCACAGCCTCCCACAGGCGTCATCATCAGAAGCGACGAGGCACTCTTGGTGAGTCCTCCCAGCCCACGCAGGGCGAGCGAGAAGATGGTGGGGAACATGATGGCTTCGAAGAGATAGTTGCACATCAGGGCGCCCATGGAGAGCCATCCCAGATTGCACAGGACGAACAACGTGCAGACCACCGTGCCCACGCCACAGATGAGCAGCATGCGGCTGGCCTCAACACGGCGCATGATCCACGAACCCACGAAACGTCCAACCATGAAGAACGCCAAGGCGCACGTGAGCACCACGGAGGCTGTGCGGTCGGACATCCAACCCAAGCCCGTGACGAAGTTGATGAAATAGCTGTTGATGGAGATCTCGGCCACCTCGTAGGCGAGCAAGGCGAAGAGTCCGAAGACGAACATTTTGTGGCTCCACAACTGCCCCAGCTTCTGAAGACCTCCTTCATCCTCGGTCGCGTCGTCGTGTTTGATCTCGGGCAGGTTCACACGCGAGAACACCACGGCGATAGCGAGCACTACGATGCCCAAGATGGTGTAGGGTAAGGAGACGTTGCCACTCTCCTCGGAGCCTCGAAAGAGGAACTGCCCTACGGCAAACGTGGCGAAGAGCGAACCCAAACCATTGAACGACTGCGAGAAGTTGAGTCGACTGGTGGCTGTCTCGCGGGCTCCCAGCTCGGTCACATAGGGGTTGGCGGCCACCTCGAGGAACACGAGTCCGCAACCTATGACAAACAAAGCGAAGAGATAGGGATTGAATGTACCCCACTCTGCGGCTGGAATGAACATCAAGGCACCCACGCCGAACAACAGCAATCCAGCCACGACTCCTTTGCGATAGCCCCAACGATTGATGAAGAGGCCGGCAGGAATGGCCAACAGGAAATAACTGACGTAGGTGGTCACTTGGATGAGCGACGACTGCGTGATGGAGATGTCCATCGAGTTCTGGAAATGCTTGTTCAGCACGTCAAGGATGGCGCGCGAGAAGCCCCAAAGGAAGAACAACGTGGTAATGAGAATGAAAGGCACCACGTATCGCCTATCGGTCAGTTTTGTGTTCAAAGTATAATTATAAAATTAAATAATTATAAAATTATAATGAGGGCGTAAAGTGTATATAGGGGAGTGAAAGGGTTTAAAAGGACAATAGACTTGGATAAAGAGATAAGGGAAAAGGAGTGGAAAGGCAAATGTCCCTTTAAACCTTCCACTCCTCTTTAGGCTCTTTATACCCTTTCAAAAAGATTACTCTTTCTCCTCTGCAGGCTCAATGGCCTTCCAGATGAATGCGGCCAAAGCACCACCCACCAGCGGACCTACGATGAATACCCAGAGGTCGGCCAATGCCTTACCACCTTCGAAGAGGGCGGGACCGATGGAACGAGCGGGGTTCACACTGGTTCCTGTGAAGTGAATGCCCACAAGGTGAATGAGGATGAGGCTCAAACCGATGGCAAGACCAGCGAAATTGTTCGTGGCACCATTGGTTTTCGATGTGGCACCAAGCACTACGAGTACGAACAGGCAGGTGAGCACAATCTCAACGAAAAGGCCGTTGGTAGTGCCGTATGTGCATGCGTTGGCACCCGTGGCGGTCGTGATGACAGCGCTGGGGTCGGTGGCTACGATACCTGCGAGCACGGCGGCTGCGAGAATGGCGCCGATGACCTGGAACAGCATGTACATGCCGCAGTCTTTAGCTGAGATTCCTCCCTTGAGGAAAACACCAAGAGTGATGGCGGGATTGATGTGGCAACCACTGATGCCGCCGATGGTGTAGGCCATGGCGACCACCGAAAGTCCGAAAGCGAAAGCTGTACCAACGATTGACGCGGTGTCTGAACCGCAACCCAGTGCAACTGCTGCACCACATCCAAGGAACGTAAGCACAAATGTGCCTACCAATTCTGCTAAATACTTTTTCATACGCTTAAATTATTAAAAAGGTGAACAATATTCCGCAAAAATAAGTAAAAATTCTGACAATCACAACTTTTTAAGCAAAAATTTGTTATATCTTTGCAAAGAAGAAGACATACTGACTTCGCTAAAAACCATTGACAATGATGAAATCAAGATTATTCTCGGCTATGGTGGCCATGCTGCTGACCATGTCGCTACAAGCACAGACGCTGCCGCTGAAGGGTAGCTTTGTGAGTCCTACAGATAAGAACATCCAATACGTGGGGCGCGTGAGTTTTGCAAATCCTGAGCGACCACGCTTCAACTTCCCTGGCACACAGATCATCGCCGCCTTCGAAGGTACGTCGCTGAAGATGTTGGCTCGTCCTGAGACAGGCTATTTCATGGCTCAGATTGATGGTGGCGAGGCTTTCAAGGTGTCGTTCAACGCTCCTCGCGACTCGGTGGTTACATTGGCCACAGCCCTCACACCTGGCCGCCACACGGTGAAGCTGATGTATTGCATCGAGGGATTGTTCCGCCACCCTGAGTTCTGGGGATTCCTGCTCGACGAGGGTTGTACGCTGACAACTCCTCCTACCCAATCGGGACGCAAGATTGAGTTCATTGGAAACAGCATCACGTGCGGTTATGGCGTGGAAAGCACGAAGAAGGAGGCTCCCTTCGAGGACGAGACGGAGAATCATTATTATACCTATGCCACCATCACGGCAAAGGCCTTAGGCGCTCAACACACCGCCATCGCACGTAGCGGCATTGGCATCTATCGCAACTACAACGGTCCCAGGACAGGCAACAAGGACAACATGCCGTGGCAATATGAATACACGTTGTTCAACGACCATTCGGAACGTTGGGACTTCAGCCGCTGGCAGCCTCAATTGGTTTGCATCAACCTGGGAACGAACGACCTCTCGACGCCCAACTTCGACATCAAACTCTTCGAGAAGAACTATCGCGACTTCCTAAAGACGGTGCGTGGTCATTACCCAAACGCGAAGATTGTGCTCTGCACGGGTCCTATGCTGGGTGAGAAAGAGTCGGCTGAACAGCGCAAGGTGCTCGATGCCATCTGCCAAGACACCCACAAGGCTGGCGATACAGAGGTCTATCGTTTCGACTTCTCTTTCCAACGGGGAGATCTGGGCTATGGTGCATCGTGGCATCCCAGCTATTGGCAGCAACAAAAAATGGCCGCCGAACTCATTGCGTTCCTGCGGCCAATTATGAATTGGTGGTAATTTGATATCTATATATCTCTTATCTAGTATCTCAATATCTTCAAAATACTCCTCTTTCTTTCAACTCCAAGTATTTGTTGACGATGTCGGGCGATAGATTATCAGGCGTCGTCAACAGATTGAGAATACCATGCTGACTGAGTATGGTGGAGATGCGTCGTTGCTCAGCGATGAACTTCTCGGCAACCACGTGTTGATAATGCTCTTCGGTGGTATGCGCACGAGTAGCCACGTATTCCTTTTGTTCAGCATCCTCGAAATAGACGACCAACACACGATGACGACGTGCCAGTTGCAACAGATAGGGCAATTGGCGACGCATGGCCACAACACCGCTGAAACTGGTGTAGACAATCATCAGGCTGCGCTTGGTGACATGACGGTTCACAGCATCGAGCAAGGCAGAGAAGTCGGTCTCGCCGAACGTTGTCTGCTGCCCATAGAGGCTCTCGAGGATGTTCTGCATGTGGCCAGGACTACGCTGGGCAGGGATAAACGTGTCGAACTGGTCGCTGAAGGTGCAAAGACCTGCCTTGTCCTCCTTGTGCATGGCGATATACGAGAGTACGAGCGAGGCATTGATGGCATAGTCGAAGAGGGTCATCCCATGAAATGCATGCTGCATGACACGACCTTTGTCGATGACGTTAAACACCTGTTGCGACCGCTCGTCCTGATAGACATTCACCATGAGATGGCTGCGCCGCGCAGAAGCCTTCCAGTTGATGGTGCGGAAGTCATCACCTGCCACATAATCCTTGATTTGTTCGAATTCGGTGTTGTTGCCCACGCGGCGAATACGCTTGATGCCCAGCTCGGTCAATCGGTTGCTGATGGCCAGCAACTCGTATTTGTGGAGCATCAGGTAAGAAGGATATACCTTCACATCGCGTTTCCCTTCACTAGTGATGCGCCGTTGAACAAGTCCCAATACTGTCTGTACGAACACACGGATGTCGCCAAAGCCATAGACGCCACGCTGGGTGGGACGCAACTGATAGGTGATGGTCTGCACACCAGAAGGTTGAATGCTGGTCTTGAAATTGATGTCGCGTCGCTGGAACACATGCGGTATCTCGTCAATGATGTTGAGCCAAACCTTGAAAGGATAGGAATTGGTGAGTAACAAGTTGACATCGTTCTCATCACCATTGGAAAAACGGTCGGCACATTGGCGAACGGCTTGCACACCTTTCTTCATATACAAAAGGACAACATCCACCACGGCAGCCACGGCAAATGCCACCAGCAACACGCGGCCAATGTCGAACATCGGCGCAAACCAATAACCACTGCCCAGCACGGCAATGATGATGGAGAGGATGATATAGAACCTACGACTCAGAAACATGAATAGATAGGGGGATAAAAGATAAGGAGATAAGAGATATTAATCACTTGGGAACCTCCACTTTCTCTATGAGTCGCTGGGCGACCTTCAACGGGGTGTAACCTTCCATCTCGGCCTCAGCGGTAAGCACCAGACGATGATTGAGCACATAGGGTGCTACGACCTTGATATCGTCGGGAGCCACGAAATCGCGTCCTGTCAGCAAGGCATGAGCCTTTGCCGTCTGCATGATGGCCACCGTAGCACGAGGCGAAGCACCGAGATAGGTGGCCTTCGACGAACGTGTCTGCTGGACAATCTGCGCGATGTAACGCAACAACGATGTTTCAACGACCACATTCTGCAACATGCCACGCAATTGCAATAACTCGTCCAACGTCAGCACGGGTTCCACATCATTAAGTTTGACGAACGACGCACGCCCCAGATGACGCTCGAGGATGGCCACTTCCTCGTCGAGCGAAGGATAGCCCATGGTGATTTTCATGAGGAAGCGGTCGAGCTGGGCTTCGGGAAGCCGGTAAGTTCCCTCCTGCTCCACAGGGTTCTGCGTAGCCAGGATGGTGAACACGGAACCCATCTGACGCGATGTTCCATCGATGGTCACCTGACGCTCTTCCATCACCTCGAAGAGTGCGGCTTGTGTCTTCGCTGGTGCACGGTTGATTTCATCCACCAGCACGATGTCGCTGAACACAGGTCCTTGGTGGAAATCAAACTCGCCCGTCTTCATATTGAATACTGTCGTACCCAACACATCACTAGGCATGAGGTCGGGCGTGAACTGGACGCGTGAGAAACGCGCATCCACCAATCGGGCGATCAATCTTGCCAACAGCGTCTTTGCAACACCTGGCACTCCCTCGATGAGCACATGACCATCGGCGAGCATCGATGTGAGCACCATGTCGACAGCCGTCTCTTGCCCTACGATGATGTTGGCAATCTGATTCTTCAGCCGTTCGATCTTCTCAGAAAAGAGAGTCAAATCCATTCTTTCTTCCATATGAGTGAGTTTTATGAGGTTTTGAGGTTATAAGTTCTTGAGTTTATAAGTTTCTTAGTTTATGAGTTTATAAGTGATACAATATCTTGTTCATCTTGTTGATTTGATGCTTCATCGGTTCGTCGCGCAAACTACCTTCTTGGGCTTCAATCTGACGTAACCGCAGAATGAAATTGCGCAATTCAGCCATCTCCATTCCCGTCTTCTCAGCCAATAGTTCGAAGAGTTGTTCATCATCGGTATCGTCGTCGATATCCAACCCTGTTTTCCGACGCACCTCCTCCACGAAACTGCGATACTTCGTGTGTAGCAAGTCGGCATTGTCGTGGCGCTCGTAATAGAGCGTGCCCACAAGCTTCATGAACTCTAACGAACGATTGGAGGGAGGTTTTACGACAGGAATGACTCGTTGCCTACGACGCGAGTTGAACACCATGAAGAGCAGCAGCATCACCAAACCTGTATATAGCGCCCAACGCAACGGAGGCTGGGAGACTAAATAACGTAAGGGTGAACTCTGTCGTGCTTCGTCCAATGTAGATTCTGCATATTTGTCGGTTCTCACCACCGGCAGGTCTCCAAACTCGGACATCAAACGGTTTGTCAACCCCGAAACAGTATCGTTGAGCGCGGAGAAGTTGGTGAAGAGCAAAGGTGCTGTAACTAGTATCAACCGTCCTTTCCCTCGGTTGAACGAGATAGCGATGGGATTGTGAATTATTATTTGTTTTTTGTCAGAGTATACTATTTCTACGGAGTCGACAGGAGGTTCTTCATCCATCTCAACGGTAGAGTTGGCAGAAGAGGCTCTGAGTTCTTCTATGTTACGTTTTACGGAATCCACATGCTCCCAAATAGTACGCTCTTCCTTCATATAAGCCAAAGTGTCGCAATCCATCTCGATCGAATCTTCTTCGTAAGAGAAAAAATACGACTCTACAAGGTTTGCATAGAGCGGATAGAAATGACGAGGATAGACTTCGGGATGGCCCACATAATAGATGGTGTCATACGAATGGTAAATGCTATTCTCCATCCTGCGGCGAATGTTCTGGGGCGAGAACTCAGTATACGAATATGACACATGGGCAAGTTGCAACGTATCGCGCAATAGCCGACTTGAATAAAGTGAGTTGTTGGCTATCATCACGACATTACCTTGCTGGACGAGGTCGAGCATCTGGCAGATGGTGACCGAGTCGGGATCCCAATGGCGGCAGACCATCAACACGCCACGCGGTTTTCCCTTCCATGCGGAGTCGTGGGCGAGCTGATAAAAGGTCTTGCTCTCCACCGTATAGCCCTTGTCGAGTGAAACCGTCATCAACGAGTCGAACAACTTGCAACCGAAGGGATCGGTGCTGTCGTGTCGGAAGGTCATATCCCAAGAGAACTGCTTGGGCATGCGCAACTGCATGAAAAACACGAGCAGGATGAAGGCTACGATGCCAAGAATGAAACGCTTGTTCATGACTGCCCTCCTTTCTCATCGGTTGTTGCAGATTCCTGCTTTCCCATCTCCACATCCGACAACCGTTGACACTCTTCGTACAAATCGCGAGTGGCCTTGAAATTACCATATCTCACACGCATGAAATGCTGGGTGAGGGTGCGGAACTCGTTGGAAGTGATTTCCCTGGTATATTGCGTCGGCGTCTTCGATGGGCGCCAATTAATCTTTTCGTGGTCACTAAGCCAACGCAGCGTATTCAGATAGGTCAACCTGACTGCCTCGTGCCAATCGCTTCGCTCCACGGCTTTTACTATCTCCTTGCTGAAATCGACACCATAGATGTTGTCCTCGGTCACCTCATAATCCAACGCCTCTTCTGTTTCCGTACGTTTGAAGAACTCCGGGCGTTTGATGAGATAATAGGCGATGGCTGCTATCAACAAGATGATAGCCACCAGAAGCCAGAACTTCGGTTCAAGGAAAGCCATCGTCTCACTATTGAATATATCGTTGAGGAAGTTGCGAATCTGCATGGTCAGCCATTCCAACACATTGAAGTCGGGGGCCACCAACTCGCGTCCGTAGTCAAAGTCGCCACTATTCTGGAATTGTTCCAGCAGTTCGGTGTCGACCCTCAATGTGTCTTGCGCTGTCATTTATGAATTACAATTTATCGAAGTCGTCAAACTCATTGTCCATCTCCATCACGTCGGGAGCATCTATGTTGTCGTCGCCCAGTTGTTCGAAGTTCTTGATGTTCCTGTCCATTGTGATTCCGTCTATCTTGTCGGCTGCATGACCATACTGGAACGCCATTCCAACAAGACCCAACGAGGAAACCACCAACGTACAATAGGCCTGAACGACTGTGAGCAGATACATCAGAAACTCCATCAGCACAGGAACGTTCCCGTCGCCAGACTCACTCAACATCGTGAAAACAACCAAACCAATCGACCAAGGAATGCTGGCAATTGAACTGATAGCCGTCGACAAGAAGCCGAGTACTATGATGATGAGCACGATGCCGCCCCATGTGGGGAAGCCCAATCGATATGACTTTTCAAATGCGGCGAACACGGAGATATCCTCAAACATATATGAGGGCGTCCAATAAGCCAAAGGAACGATACAAACAAGAAGGGCGGGAATCGTCAACAGGAGCGTCCAAGGCGAAAGCGCTGCCAATCCAATCATGAGAACAATGGCCAGCACATACAAGACAAGGAATACCAATCCTAATATCAACATCCGTTTGAACATCCGCCAGAACGTTGGTTTCAGTTCTGCGTAGGTCAAATCCTCAAGCCGGTTCTTGCGCTCTTGGTAAATCCTCATCAGCGAATACACGATTGTCGACAGCAACAATGTGGCAAACACATAGAGCAAAATCGTCAATCCATAGGAAATGGCTATTCCAGCGTACGAGTCCGGAGTTTGTTTGTCCACCAACAGTTTCGTATAGATGGTCATAAACTTACTCAACGTCACACCCAACACGCAAGCCAACGGCAACATCATGTAGGTCATGTATTTCAACATCGGACGCCAGTTCTCGCGTATGAAGTCGAATGTCACATTCAGTTTGTCGCCAAATGTACGCACTTTATAAATCACCAATCGTTCCTTTTCCATATTTATGTCTAAGATTCTATGTGTTTATAAGTTTTGAGTCAATTGTTTTTATTGTGAAGTCTTCGCGGATAAACGATGAAATAGAATATCACAAATGCCAACGACAAGAGGATGAACGCCAAACGCAACCAGTCGTTCACCTCGGTATGGCGGGTCAGGAAACCCTCGATGAAACCTGCCACCACGAAGATGGGCACAGTTCCCACGATGATCTTCAAGCCTCGTTTGGCGCCGCGTTGAAACGACACAATCCTGCTATATGTGCCTGGGAACAGCCAACTGTTGCCCAACGCTATACCTGCGGCACCTGCCACGATGATGGCGGAAATCTCCAACGTTCCGTGCAGGAACACCGCCAACAGACTCTCGCCCAGCAAGCCGTGCTGATAAAAGAACGCCTCGAACGAACCCATCATGATGCCGTTATTGAACAATGCCCAACACGTGCCAAGACTGGTGAAGATGCCGAGAATAAACGTCTGGAACGACACCCATACATTATTTAATGTAATGCCGAGGAACATGTCGGTCTCGTTGCCGCCATTATACACGTCCATCGGTTTGCCATTCGCGATGTTTTCAAGCGTCATCTCCACATAAGAGTCACCCAATATCACACGAACGAATTCCGGGTCGGCCATCTGCGATATCACACCTATCAAAGCGCACCCCACAAAGACAAGGAAAGAGATCAGCAGCATCTTCCGCTCCTGATACATCGTCAGCGGAACCTCGCGCGTCCAGAACGTCAGCAGACGCGACCATTTCTCGTGCTTGTTCTTGTAAATCTCGTTGTGGAGTGTCGACGACAGGTTGTTCAGATACAACGTGATGCGCGACTTGGGATAATGACTCTGGGCGAATGCCAAATCAGCAGTCAGGTCGACATACATGTCGGCCAAGTCGGCAGGCGACTGGCCATCAACATCCGCAAGCATCTCCTCCAGATGCCTCCATTTGTCAAAATTATTTCGTATAAACGTGATTTCTTTCATTAAGTCTTGCAAAAGTAAACAATTTCACTTAAATTTGCAAGCAAAACAAGAAAAAACATGTCGGAATCAAACATCATAACTGGCCAATACGTACAAATCAGCCAGACTCCTGCCAGCGTCGGCGAACGCATCTTCGCAAGGCTCATCGACGTTGTCGTGCTCTTCATCTATGCCTATGCCGCATTCTACTTCGTGGAGTTCATCGACAAAAATGTCTACGACTTCGACACGTGGCTCATTCCCGTCCTCTCCTACTTTCCTTTCTTTTTCTATTCCGCCATCTGCGAAACGCTCACACACGGACAAACGGTCGGCAAGTTCCTTTTGCACACGCGCGTCGTAATGGTTGACGGTTCCGCTCCCACTTTCGGAGCCATCCTACTCCGATGGATATTGCTGCCTTTCGACCTATGGCTCACCACAGGAATGGGTACGATTGCCGTCATCCTTACCAAAAACAACCAACGACTTGGCGACCTTGCCGCTGGCACGATGGTCATCAAGACCGACAATATCAACCAGATTCACGTGTCGCTCGACGAGTTCTATAGTGTCTCACGCCACTATCGCCCTACCTATCCCGAAGCAGCCGAACTTTCGCAAGGACAAATCAACGTCATCGAGCAAGTAATGGCCGACTCTGCCAATTACGATGAACAACGCGTCCGTCAACTCTCGCAGAAAGTGCAAGAAGCATTGGGTATTCGTCCGAAAAAAGGGTCCGATGCCAATTTCCTCATCACCCTGCTCTACGACTACCGCTTCTACGCCACACAGATTATTTGAGGAATAAGTTCATGAGTTCGTGAGTTGATTAGTTCGTAAGTTTATGAGTTGATAAGTTTATATAATTACCCCTTTTCCTTAAAACCTCAATAATGAAAACAATGAAGAATCGACTATTTCTGTTGCTGGGATTGATGATAGCCGTCCTGACAACAAACTGCACAGACAAAAAAACCGTTGAGAAGGCTGAGACAACGGAAGCAACCGCAGAAACGGAAAGCGTAATCAAGGTGACCAAGCCTGAATTTAAGAAATTCGTGGTGGTAACAGATGGAGATGAAGATGATGGAGTTGCACTCTTGAAAGACGCCGACTCCAACAGCCCGAGCCTGCAGATGTGGTTTGAGTCCGACTGCGAAAGCGACTTCTGCGAGGAGATATACCAATGGTCAGACCAACCTCGTCCGCAAGGTTTCGATTTAGGGACAGATGCTATTGCCTACGTAGGAAAAATCTTTCCTGTACTGGGCGAGAAGGGCGACTACTACAAGGTGGCCGTTCTCAACAAATGGTGCGAAATAGAAAGTGCATACATCCACAAAGCTACTGTCGGCGACATCGAGGTGGCTCCCATAAAAGCAAACATGCTCGACAATCACGAGGGAGGAATCAGGTCGCGCATACTGAAAGACGGCAAATACAAGGACATCGTGCTCATCGACAACGAAGACGAACTATATGGAGAGACGCTTCAAGTAGGCATGTTACTCGACGGATGCATTGCCACACCTGTCTCCTATTCGTTCGACTGCCAACTGGATAACAGCCAAAAAGAGCCTATTGAAATCAAAGAAGAAGGAGGCAACTTCTTCATCAAATACAACGAGAGTCTCTGCGTAGTAGAAGACGGTGACAGTTTCAATCAACTTGACCCGAACAAACTTACCGACGAGCACATCAATCAAATTGTGGGAATGGTGACAAAAAAAGAGCCGGAAATTGCGGAATACATTTACCACTTCCCCGCACAAGGCTTGCAGTATTTCTTCTGGAATGCGAAATAACCAAGCGTATATATTTTCTATATAAAGCGCTCCCCTTCGTTTCACTAAAGTTGCAAAGAGGATGCAAACAAAATGCAAAGTGAAATAGCCGACCCTTTGTGTTATTTTTTCTACTTTTGCGTTTAAAAACAAGGCAAAAGTAATGAAACACATATTAATATTTATGGCTGCGTGCATTATGCTCGGATGCACTTCCAACAGCCATAACGACAAACCACATGTTCTTCAAGGGGCATGGACGCTGAAACTATTGGATTATCCCACCGGACGCTCTGAGACGTTTGCAGAGACAAAAGGTACTATCCTTAGACTGTATGATGGTGACAGCGTGATGTATGAATGCTGGTTGATCAGAACAGAGTCTGGATTGATTGTTAAGCCTGGCTCTCAATGCCAAGTTACTTTGATTGATAAAGGCGGTGGCGAACATGTCTATTTAGAAGATGACAATCCACGACCATTGATTGTGAAGGATGATACTACTATCATCATCCAGCGAAACGGAATTCTGTATACTTGGCATTGCGCTGATGATATTGCGCATGAATGGGGCGAAGAAATCAAAGAACTTATTACCGCTGACGTGCAGAAAGACTATACGGACGAGCAGCAGAGCTATGTGCTTTCCGCCAAGGAGCGCCAACAAGCCAATGTGATACAAGGGTTTATCTTGGCAACTATCGGCGTCATCATTTTGTTGTTGCTTATTGTCAGAATTGCTTTCGACAACCGCAAGGCCAGACGTCGTCTTCAGCTGCAACTGCAACAAATACAAGAAGTGCAGGAAAAGCGTCCGCAAGCCGTTAGGCAAGCCATTGAGTCGGTGGAGGAAAACTATTTTGCGTCTGACGAATACCAGGCCCTGCAACGCCGCATCGCTACAGGACAGAGGCTTAAAGATGAAGACTGGCTCAATGTTGAAAGCCAAATCAGGAAAGTTTACCCTGGCTTCAGCAGCCAATTGCGAGGCCTTCACACCATGTCTGAACTGGAATACCAAGTATGCCTGCTTATCAAACTCAGGATTACACCCTCGGACATCGCAGCTGTTCTTGCGCGCGACGCGAGCACCATTAGCACCGTACGCAGCCGACTCTATAAAAAGGTATTCGCCCGCAAAGGTGGTGCCAGAGAATGGGATGAATTCATTCTTTCCATAGGTGCATAAGTGGGATGCAAACACTATGCAAACTTCTTGCAAAGTAAATGCAAACCCAAAAGCTTGGCACAATGGTGAAATGCCTCTACTTTTGCATCGAAAACAATAATCACTCAATGTCTAACCTAATTAAAAACGTAAAACTTATGAAAAAGATGATGTTTGTAATGGTGTTGGTACTCATGGGTTCTGTGCAAGTAAGCGCTCAGAACGTAAAAGTCGATGACAAGGAGCTCATTGGCACATGGTACATGGAATCGATGCAGTGGGAGGGTGAAAAGAAAACCGTCTGCGGCAAGTCGACCGGCTACACACAGTTCAAGTATTATGGTGCCGATGGCGAGTATGCGTGCGCAGAACTTGCGTTAACCAAAGAAGGCAAGGTGGTGGTGATGCCTCACGAGTATGGAACCTACACGTTCAAGGACGGTTGGTACTCAGAAATGGGACGCGAAAAAATAAAGGACGCCATCGTCTGGATTGACAAGACAACAACCAAAGGAACATGGAAGAAACGCCACGATATCTGGAAGAAAGTCTCTCTGCCCGATAAGGTGGTGAAGTACATTGTCAATTGCTGCAAAATGAAAGATACACCTGCCGATGTTCAGCAGATGATTAAGCAGAACTTGTTCAAATAAACACGCCTATTACTCCGATGTGTAAGCATTGAGAGTAGAAGTTATCCACGTGGTCAGGGAGGTAAGACCATGCGGATAAAGTATACCTAGAATAATGATAAAACCGATTTAGTTATTAGACATAACTGATTGCATGCAAAAAAGGCTCCAGCGTTGCTCGTGAAGAGTAGCCTGGAGTTTTTCTTTTGGAAGTACTAAAGTTCCAAAAGGAACTATCTTATTTTGTAAAGAAAATTCTGATTTTTGGTGCCACGAGAAGGCTGGTTTTCTGAAAAATAGTTCCTCGTGGGCAAATACGCGGAAAATGAGCGTTTTCGGAAGTTGTTGATAGCCAGATACTTCCGTTTTCTTTACTTTTTATAGCATCGTCAAAGCTATGCAATGACTTTGTCAAAGCTATGGAATGAGCTTGTCATAGCTATGCTTTGAGGGCGTCAGATGCCACATGTAAGCGGGTCAAAGCATATCTTTGAGCACCTTAGGTGCCACATGTGACAATTCTGGGTGTGGAAAATGAGGAGATTGGAGCATAAAAGTCGTTTTGTTACTCGTTTTTCGTTTCTAGATTGAACGGAAAAGTCGACAAAAATTTGTCGTGTTTTTTCAGCATTCAAACCATCGTGCGCACGAGAGTTAAGGGCAAAAAAAAGAGGTGCCGCTGCACCCCAACCTTTGTTAACCTTAAATCTAATACCATGAAAAACACGATGCAAAGATACACTGTTTGCGCTAACAGTGCAAGAAAATACATAGAAATGTTGTATTTTTATGCGTTTTCTTGATTTAAATCAAGACCACACCCTCTTGTTTCTTACCATCCATCATGATGCGGAGGGGGTGTTCGAAGCGCACGTGGCGCACGAAGCGGGTCTCTTCGATGGCTGGCATCTGATCGAGCAGGTCTTTGCGGAAGACGCCCTGTCCCGTGTTGGTATCGATGGTGAAATAGCCCACACCAAACGATGTAAGGTTCTGGAAGAAATGAGTGCCCTGCGAGGGATCCACGCGATAGTTCTTCAACGCCACTTCAACGATGACACGTGCTGCCGAGATATGAGGCCACTTCACGGGAATGCCCAGCCAATAGTCGCTCGAGCCCCATCGTCCAGGTCCGCAAAGCACATAGTTGGTACCCTCGGCTAGGAACTTGCGATTGATGAGTTCGATGTCTTCGGCAATGGCAGGGTTGTTCATCGCTGAGAAGTCATCGTCGGTCTTCACATACACCACATCCACAACGTCTTCGCTGATTCCATGACCGAGAGACATGTGCGACCGCAACAGACATTGGTCGTCGGGAATGGCCGCCACATCCTCCTCCAGCATTTGCTTGGAATCGACGATAGGACGTATCTGGAGCAGATAAAAATCGCCCGTCTTGTCGTCATTCAGGTTGCACGCAAACTCTATCTCCACAGGGCGCTTCATGGCCTCGGAGCCATACTTCATCGACATCTGCAACAACTCGGGCAATGGGAACACGCCCTGCTGGAGCACACCGCTGAAAGTGATGACCTTGCGCCCACCCTCGTAGATTCCATCGCGAATGACTTGGTCGTAAGGGTCGAAGGTGGAGGCAATACCCGCCAACGACAGGTCTTTGTCGGCCTCCTTCACCTTCAGGTTCAAGATGTTAAAACCATCATCAACCTTGAAGTCCTCGCCCGTGTGTTTCAGGTCGAGGGCATAGAACTTCGTCTGCGTCTCCTTCAGGGCGATATCGAGTTCACTCGTTTGCAGCACCTGACTGGGATGATAGGGCGACACACGCAAGGTCTGTCCGCCATCGACGATATATTTTCCCAAACCCAATGCCAACGAGGCAATACCATCTTCGGCCTGTTCGTCTCCGATGGGATAATAGTTGAGCGAGCGGAGCACACCGCTGAAATTGGGATAGTAGCGGTCGCCATACTCTTTTCCGACAACTGCCTGCAGGATGACAGCCATCTTCTCCTGGTCGATGACGTTGGAAGTGGCGGTCATGTAGGCTTTGGAATCGCGGTAATACACCGACGCATAGACGCCCTTGATGGCACATGCCAACATCTGAAGCATGGCGTATTTGTCGTTGAGGAAAGGAATCATGTAGGTGCTGTAGATGCCAGCGAATGGTTGGTAGTGGGCATCTTCAAGCAACGAACTGGAACGCACGGCGATAGGGCAACGCGTGGCCTCGAAGAATGTGAAGAAGTCGGCCACCAGCGTGTCGGGCAACTGCGCCCGCAGGAAATGCTGCAATATCTCTTCGTCGCTGGCGTCGCTCAGCGCGATGGGATAAAGATTGTTCTTCTCCATGAACTCGTCGAAGATGTCGGTGCAAAGCACGACGGTCTTCGGAATCTGCACCGTCACACCCGGGAATTGTCGGAACTGCGGGTGGCGCTTCACCACGCTGTCGAGGAAGGCCAAACCACGTCCCTTGCCTCCCAAAGAACCATCACCAATACGGGCGAAGTGGGAGAAGCGGTCGAACTTTCCGCGGTCGAAGACAGCCACCACACCGATGTTCTTCATGTGGCGGTATTGCACGATGGCGTCGTAAATGATCTTGCGATGGGCATCGACATCCTGCAACTTGTGCCACGTAATGTCTTTCAAGAACTTGGCCACAGGGAAGATGGCACGCGCCGTGAGCCAACGGCTCATGTGGTTGCGCGAGATGTGGTAAAGCATAGAGTCGCGCGGAATCTTGAAGATGTTGTCCTGCAACTCCTTCAGGTTGTGAATGCGCATGATCTCCTGACGCGTCACAGGGTCGCGGAAGATGAAGTCGCCGAAACCCATGTGCTCTTCGAGCAAGTGGCGCAGGTCAAGGTTCATGGTCTTCGAGTGCTTGTTGACAAAGCGGAAACCCTCGGCCTCAGCCAATTGGCGGTTCTCAGTCTCTGCACTCTCCATGATGAGCGGCACAAACTCATCGTTCGCACGGATGGCCCTGAGCAGTCGGATACCAGCCTCGGCGTCCTTCTCCTGGGCGATACCCTCCTTGTCTTGCGGTGTCAGAGGGAAGCGCGCATCGCTGATGACACCCAACGTATTGCCGCTATACTTCGTGTAGAGTTCCCAAGCCTCTTGGTAGTTTCGTGCCAGCACAACCTTAGGTCGACCACGCATACGCAAGGTGGCCGAATGAGGGTTCAATGCCTCGGTAGAGAACCGCTGACTCTGCACCAAGAGGAAGCTATATAGATTGGGGAGAATGCTACTATAGAAACGAATGCTGTCTTCCACCAACAGAATCATTTGCACGCCAGCCTCTTGGATGTCGTGCTCTAGGTTCATCTTGTCCTCTATCAACTTGATGATGGAAAGAATCAAGTTAGTGTTGCCCAACCAGCAGAAGACGTAGTCGAAGATGGAGAGGTCTTCATTCTCCATACGGCGCGTAATACCATGCGAGAAAGGCGTCAGCACCACACAGTGGATGTCGGGGAAACGGCCCTTGATGGCTCGTGCCACCGTAAACGCGTCGTTGTCGGCATTACCAGGCATACAGATTACGAGGTCGATGTTGGTGGTCTGCAACACCTCCTCAGCCTGTTCGATGGTGGACACCTGTGTGAACGTGGGCGGATAGCGCAATCCCAACTCCATGTATTCGTTGTAGATCTTCTCCTCCACGCGTCCATCGTCTTCCAGCATAAAGGCATCGTAGGGATTTGCCACTATCAACACGTTATAGATGCGACGCATCATCAAATTGACGAACGTCACGTCTTTCAAAAGGAACTCATTCCACTCCTGCGGAATATTGTATGTCTCGCTCATAGATTATTTATAAAATTCTTATGCAAAGATAAATATTTTATACGAGAAAACATTGCTTTGTTGATGCGTAATGCAGATTTTTTAGTAAATTTGCAGGCAAAATTCCTAAACCGACTAACAAATGGACAAGAAACTCCGCATGGCCTCCCTTTGTGTGCAGGCTGGTTACAAAGCCAAAAACGGCGAACCTATCGAGGTGCCTATCATCCAAAGTACCACTTTCAAGTATGACAACTCTGATGAAATGGCCCAACTCTTCGACCTGAAGAAAGAGGGATATTTCTATACTCGTCTGCAAAACCCCACCAACGATGCTGTGGCTGCGAAGATAGCCACGCTGGAAGGTGGTGTGGGCGCTGTGCTCACCAGTAGCGGCCAAGCTGCCAACTTCTATGCCGTATTCAACATCTGCGAGGCTGGCGACCATATCGTCACCTCCAATGAAATATATGGTGGCACATTCAATCTCTTCGGCGTGACGCTGAAGAAACTGGGCATCGAGTGCACATTCGTATCGCCTGAAGCCAGCGAAGAAGAGATACAGGCCGCTTTCCGTCCGAACACGAAGGCTCTCTTCGGTGAGACCATCTCGAATCCCGGTTGTGCTGTGCTCGACATCGAGAAGTTTGCAAAAATCGCCCACAAGAATGGTGTGCCCCTCATTGTGGACAACACTTTCGCAACGCCTGTGAACTGTCGCCCGTTTGAATGGGGTGCTGACATTGTCACCCACTCTACCACGAAGTACATGGACGGTCTGGCCACTCAGGTGGGCGGATGCGTGGTGGACAGCGGCAACTTCCCTTGGTTGGAACATGCCGAGAAGTTCCCTGGACTTTGCACACCCGATGACTCGTATCACGGACTGACGTATGTGAAGGCATTCGGAAAGATGGGATACATTACGAAACTCGTCGCCCAACTGATGCGCGACCTCGGTAGCATTCCCGCTCCACAGAACGCGTTCCTGTTGAACATGGGATTGCAAACGCTGCACCTGCGTATGGCACAGCATTGCAAGAACGCTCAACGCGTGGCTGAGTTCCTGAACGACAACGAGAAGGTGGCATGGGTTCACTATTGTGGATTGAAAAACGATGTCAACTATGAATTAGGACAGAAATACCTGCCCAATGGTTCTTGCGGTGTCATTGCCTTCGGTCTGAAGGGCGACCGCCAGACAGCCATCAAATGGATGGACTCTCTGCAGATGATCAACATCGTGACGCACGTGGCAGACGCACGAAGCTGTGTGCTCCACCCCGCCAGTCACACCCATAGACAACTCTCCGATGAGCAGCTGCGCGAGGCAGGTATCGCTCCCGACCTCATCCGTCTCTCGGTGGGTATCGAAGATGTGGAGGACATTCTCGACGACATCCGTCAGGCATTGGACAAAATCTAAACTGATACATTTAGTAAAGGCCATCGCCCCGTAGGTACATGATTATCTACGGGGCGTTTTTCGTTTGTTTGTTATCATTTTGTTTACATAAACAGAACCTATTGACAAAAGTAAGCAAAAGGTGAAAAATAGTCGCATTTTTATTTGGAAGTTTCAGGATTTTAGGGTATATTTGCGGTGTTAAGCTGACACATTGCCAGAAAAAACATAATTGATAACCTATAATAACGAATTACTACTATGGAAGTCGGAAAAATCATCCAAGACCTGGAACACAAGCATCCGGGCGAGCCTGAATACATACAGGCTGTCAGAGAAGTATTGGAATCAATCAAAGACGTCTACAACCAGCATCCCGAATTTGAGAAGGCGAAACTGATTGAACGGCTTGTGGAGCCAGAACGCATCATCACGTTCCGTGTGCCTTGGACTGATGACAAGGGCGAGGTGCACGTAAATCTGGGCTATCGTGTGCAATTCAACTCAGCCATTGGCCCATACAAAGGTGGTCTGCGGTTCCACCCATCGGTGAACCTGTCGATTTTGAAATTCCTTGGTTTCGAGCAGACGTTCAAGAACGCTCTGACCACACTGCCTATGGGTGGTGGAAAAGGCGGTTCGGACTTCTCAATCCGCGGTCGTAGCGATGCTGAGGTAATGCGCTTCTGCCAAGCTTTCATGACAGAACTATATCGCCACATCGGTCCCGACGAGGACGTGCCAGCTGGCGACATTGGTGTGGGTGGCCGTGAGATTGGCTATCTGTTTGGCATGTACAAGAAACTGACTCACCAATTCCAAGGCGTTCTCACGGGCAAGGGACTCGAATTTGGCGGTTCGCGCATTCGTCCTGAGGCCACTGGCTATGGCGCCATCTACTTCGTCCAACACATGCTGCACTCGAAAGGTCTCGACATCAAAGGCAAGACCATCGCCCTGAGCGGATTTGGAAATGTGGCATGGGGTGCCGCGAAGAAGGCTACTGAACTGGGAGCAAAGGTCATCACCATCAGTGGTCCCGACGGTTACATTCTCGACCCAGCTGGTTTGGATGATGAGAAGATTGAATACATGTTAGAACTGCGTGCCAGCGGCAACGATGTTTGCCAACCTTATGAGGAGGAGTTCGAGGGCTCAACTTTCTTCGAGGGTCGCAGGCCGTGGGAACAGAAGGCCGACATCTATCTGCCTTGCGCTACACAAAACGAGCTAAATGGTGAAGACGCTGACCGCATTCTGGCCAACGAACCATTGTGCGTGGCCGAGGTGTCGAACATGGGATGTACTGCCGAAGCTGCTGAGAAGTTTGTAGCAACGAAGACGCTCTTCGCACCAGGAAAGGCTGTGAACGCTGGTGGCGTGGCAACGAGTGGTCTGGAGATGACACAAAACTCGATGCGTCTGAGTTGGACCAACAAAGAGGTGGACGAGAAGCTGCATTTCATCATGCAGTCGATTCACGAGCAATGCGTGAAATATGGCAAGCAGCCCGACGGCTATATCGACTACGTGAAAGGTGCTAACGTGGCAGGATTCATGAAGGTGGCCAACGCCATGATGGCCCAGGGCATTGTCTAACCTCACTCACTTATATACAATAAACAAGGGGATTTGCCGTTATTTATAATAACGACTACCAACCTTGAGACTCATGACGAGAGATAATAATAGTATTCGCTTATTGAAAACCACGCACTTCTTGGGAATTTGGGCGTTGATGTTGTGTTTGTTCTGCTATTGTCAAATAACAACCAACGCCCAAGTTATCAAGGGTAAGGCTACGTTCTATTCGAAACGCGCAACAGGGTCACGAACGGCCAACGGCGAACGACTGAACAACGACAGTCTGACATGCGCACACCGGACATTCCCGTTCGGCACAATGCTGCGTGTGAAGAATCCTGCCAACGGACGTGAGGTAGTGGTGCGCGTGAACGACCGTGGTCCTTTTATTCGTGGACGCATCATCGACCTGTCGTGGCGGGCTGCCAAGGAACTGGGCATCATCGCACAAGGTGTGGCGATGGTGGAAGTGGAGAAGGTGGGCAGAGTCGGCAAACCTATCATCATGAAAGACGATGAGGAAGAGCAGAACAGCCTTCCTGAGTTTGAATTCGACATCACCGTTGCTGGCTATAGTTTTATTGATGAATGGAAGGAACGCCAGCAGACAACCCGGAAATTGCAAGACGTGCCTCCCACAAAGAATGCAGAAAAACAAGAAGACGCCACTCAATGGAGCGACGTCTTCGATAGGTTGGAATATCTTCACAGATGAAGATACATCATTTTCTTGTAGGGATGCTGAACTCACTGACTTTCGAGATGGCTTTTCTTCCTTGCAACACAGAGACACATATTTTTGCAGTACCATCGCGAAGGCGATTGTCAGCCTTCACCAATGCCGTGTAACGTATTCCCTTGTGTGGGTCGATACGTTCGACATGCATGTTCGGTGAGATGAAGATATGTTTGTTACCCAAGGCCTCGACAACTGTAGGTTGCACATCGAAAACGGGTTGTGAACCATGATTGTAGACCTCGAAGATAACTTTGCAAAGTTCGTTGCGGCTTATCACATTATCCTGGTTATCATCAACGAAGCGGGCATTACGCACCTCCAATGCGGGAGTGTACTCCAAACCATAAGCCAATTCCTCTACACTCGATGAACCTGGCATAACGACGGTGGGTTGCTGGGCGCTGTAGTTGCCCGTGTAGTCGCTACCATTGAAGTCGTAGATGCGGTCGTCGCCACTGTTGGTGGAGTCGAAGCCACTACCATAATTATCGTCATACTCATAGCCAAAATCTGATGACTGGCGACGAGCATTCTGTTGTGCCTTGCGCTCCATCACTTGCTGATAACGATCGTGGACCTCTTGAGCATCACGTTTGTCCTTAGCAGCGCCAATGGCACCGCCAATAATGGCACCACCAGCCATGCCGACAATCGTTCCGATGTCAGATCCACGAGGACCATCACTAATTCCTCCGATGGCCGAGCCGAGAATGGCTCCCAGATTAGAACCTGTGTAGGCCCCTGCACCCGTGTAAGTATCGCAGCTGCTGGCCAATAGCGCAGCACAAACTGCATAGACGAAAACCTTCTTCATATCTCAAGTTTTTGAATTATCTGTGTGCAAAGATAAGCAATTTTGACTACACGCAAATGCAGATTTCCCTAATTTAACATAGGGAATTCCCTAAATCAATATTTAACTAATAAAATGGCAAACAAAAAATGCCCCCATTCCAATTGGAACGGGAGCATATTCTCAAAATTGAATATTCAAATGATGAATTATTCAGCCTTTTCCTCTTCCTGAGCGGGAGCCTCTTCAGCAGCAACAGGAGCCTCTGCTTTTGTCGACTTGCGCGAACGACGAGTCTTCTTGGCAGCAGCCTTCGGAGTCTTGGCCATGTTCTCATCGAAGTCAACGAGCTCGATGAAAGCCATGTCGGCACCGTCACCCAGACGGCTACCCAACTTGATAACACGTGTGTAGCCACCAGGACGGTCACCCACCTTAGGACCTACAACACCGAACAGCTCTTTCAGAGCTTCTTTGTTCTGCAAATAACTGAACACAACACGACGATGATTCATCGACTGAATCTTGTCACTATTGTTTTCGTCTTTGGCACGCGTAATCAGCGGCTCTACATATTTTTTGAGTGCCTTTGCCTTGGCGAGGGTCGTAGTGATTCTTTTGTGCATGATCAGTGAGATGGCCATGTTGGCAAGCATGGCGTGACGGTGATCAGCAGTACGGCCCAGATGTTTGAATTTCTTTCCGTGTCTCATTTTTTGTTTTTTCTTTTAGGACTAGGAATTCCAGAGAACTAAAGTCTCCCAATTACTCCTTTTCCAGTTTATACTTTGAAATATCGGTTCCAAACGACAGATTCAGACCTTCGAGCAAATCATCAAGCTCAGAAAGCGATTTCTTACCGAAGTTGCGGAACTTGAGGAGGTCGGTCTTGTTGTACTGGACCAAGTCGCCAAGGGTCTCAACATCTGCAGCCTTCAAGCAGTTGAGAGCACGAACAGAGAGGTTCATGTCAACAAGCTTGGTCTTCAGCAACTGACGCATGTGGAGGACTTCCTCGTCGAACTCCTGGTTGGTCTCTTGATCAGGATTCTCAAGCGTAATCTTCTCATCCGAGAAGAGCATGAAGTGATAAATCAAGATCTTGGCGGCCTCTTTAAGCGCATCTTTCGGGTGGATGGAACCATCCGTAGTGACTTCGATGACGAGTTTGTCGTAGTCGGTCTTCTGCTCGACACGATAAGGCTCGACAGCATATTTCACATTACGAATCGGGGTGTAGATAGAATCGATTGGAATTACGTTGACATCAGTGCAGAACTCCCTGTTCTCATCAGCGAGAACATAACCACGACCTTTGTTGATGGTGAGGTCGAGCTGCATTGAAGCTTTGGCATCTAAATGACAAATCACCAAATCGGGGTTTAACACTTCAAATCCAGTCAGATACTTACCGATATCACCAGCTTTGAATTCGGTGGAATTCTCTACGGTGATACTAACTTTCTCATTCTCGAATTCTTCTACTACTTGCTTGAATCGAACTTGTTTGAGATTCAAAATAATGTTGGTAACATCCTCTTTCACGCCAGGAACCGAAGAGAATTCGTGCTCAACACCACTAATCTTGATGGTGTTGATGGCGAAACCTTCGAGCGACGAAAGGAGAATGCGGCGGAGGGCGTTGCCGATGGTAACACCGAAGCCAGGCTCAAGAGGACGGAATTCGAACTTGCCGAACTGGTCATTAGCCTCCAGCATTACAACTTTGTCAGGTTTTTGAAATGCTAATATCGCCATTAATTTAATGATTTATTTAGAGTACAACTCAACGATTAACTGCTCCTTGATATTCTCGGGGATGTCGGCACGCTCCGGCTTGTGAAGGAACTTACCGCTCTTTGTCTGCTCATCCCACTCGATCCACGGGTACTTGCTGTGGTTGAAACCTGCAAGAGATGCTTCGATGACCTCGAGAGACTTTGACTTCTCGCGAACACCAACGACCATGCCAGGCTTAACAGCAAATGAAGGAATGTTGACAACCTTGCCATCTACAACGATATGCTTGTGACCTACCAACTGACGGGCAGCAGCACGTGTAGGAGCAATGCCAAGACGGAACACTACATTGTCGAGACGACTCTCAAGGTTCTGAAGCAGAACCTCACCAGTGATACCATCAGCCTTGGCTGCCTTTTCAAACATATTACGGAATTGACGCTCAAGCACACCGTATGTGTACTTAGCTTTCTGCTTCTCTGCCAACATGACACCATACTCAGACATCTTTCTGCGACGGTTGTTGCCATGCTGTCCAGGAGGGAAGTTTCTCTTGGACAAAACTTTGTCGGCGCCGAAGATGGGTTCTCCAAATCGGCGTGCAATTTTAGATTTCGGACCAATATACTTTGCCATAATACTTAATAAAATAATAATTCTTTTTAGACCTTACGACGCTTGGGAGGGCGGCAGCCATTATGTGGCAGCGGCGTCACATCGATAATTTCGATCACCTCAATACCAGCGCCATGCACGGCACGGATGGCAGACTCACGTCCATTACCCGGACCTTTGACATAAGCCTTGACCTTACGAAGACCAAGATCATAGGCAACCTTAGCGCAATCCTCACCAGCCATCTGAGCTGCATAAGGAGTGTTCTTCTTAGAACCACGGAAACCCATCTTACCAGCAGACGACCAAGAGATAGCTTGTCCCTCAGAGTTTGCCAAAGTAACGATGATGTTGTTGAAAGAACTGTGAACGTGGAGCTGACCGATTGCGTCAACACGAACGTTTCTCTTCTTTGATGTTGCTTGTTTCTTTGCCATAATTAATTTCCTCCTTCAAAATTACTTAGTAGCCTTCTTCTTATTAGCAACAGTCTTCTTCTTTCCCTTGCGAGTACGGGCATTGTTCTTAGTGCTCTGACCGCGAACAGGAAGACCATTACGATGACGGACACCACGATAGCAACCAATATCCATCAGTCGCTTGATATTCATTTGGATCTCACTGCGGAGATCACCTTCAACTTTGAATTCAGCGCCGATAATTTCACGGATTTTGGCTGCCTGGTCGTCGCTCCATTCGTTGACCTTCAAGTCACGACTCACACCGGCTTTATCCAATATCTTTGCTGAACTACTTCGACCAATACCATAGATATAGGTCAATGCGATTTCGCCACGCTTATTCTGGGGCAAATCTACTCCAACAATTCTTATTGCCATTTGTAAAAATTGATAAAATAAAAACTTAAAAATCTGATTTCGCTAAAAAGCATGCAAAGGTACAAAAAAATATTGGATTTTTATTCCTTTTATGCTTATTTAACTTTAGCCCTGACGCATTTTGTACTTAGGGTTCTTCTTGTTGATAACGAACAGGCGACCTTTACGACGAACGATTTTGCAGTCGGGAGTACGTTTCTTTAATGATGCTCTTGTCTTCATATCTAATAATTTGATTATTTATATCTGAACACAATTCTGCCTTTCGTCAAGTCGTAAGGGCTCATCTCGACCTTCACCTTGTCGCCAGGCAATATCTTAATGTAGTGCATACGCATCTTCCCAGAGATGTGGGCTATGATCTGCACTCCATTCTCAAGTTCAACACGAAACATTGCATTCGACAATGATTCTACAATAGTACCATCTTGCTCAATAGCGGATTGTTTTGCCATATACTTAATATAATTCTCCTTCTAACGTTTCTACTTCCTCAAACGATGATAAAATCTCAGCCTTTCCTCTGCGAACGGCAACGGTGTGCTCGAAATGTGCAGCAGGTTTGCCGTCACGAGTCTTAACAGTCCAACGGTCCGGCATCAGATAAATCTGTCTGTCACCCATTGTGATCATTGGCTCTATCGCAATGCACATCGAAGCTTTCAGCAACACTCCGTTTCCTCGACGACCATAGTTTGGTACTTGAGGATCTTCGTGCATCTTACGACCGATGCCATGTCCTGTCAACTCACGAACGATACCATAGCCATGTGCCTCGCAGTAGGACTGGACTGCATCGCCAATATCGCCGACATGTCTCCCCGCAACAGCTTGCTCAATACCAAGATATAAAGACTCCTTGGTGGTTTTCAGCAACTGACGGACTTCAGGTTTCACTTCACCAACGCAGAACGTATAGCACGAATCGCCATTGTAGCCGTCGAGAAGTGTACCGCAATCGATGGAGATGATATCACCATCTTTCAAGACCGTCTTTTCATCCGGCACACCATGAACGACGACATCGTTCACTGATGTACAGATACTTGCGGGAAATGGCCCTCCATAAGGATTGGGGAAATTCTTAAACGTGGGGATTGCACTATGATCACGAATGAACTCCTCTGCTATATGATCCAAATGGAGGGTCGTTACACCTGGTTTTATGTGTTTGGCCAATTCACCGAGCGTTTTACCAACAAGTTGGTTCGCCCGACGCATTAACTCGATTTCATCTTCGGTCTTCAGAAATATCTTCATCCCGTAAGATCAGATTAGTATGCAGAAACTCCGCTGTTGCGTGTATGACCAGAATTCAACAATCCGTCATAGTGACGCATCATCAGATGACTCTCAATCTGCTGCAAGGTATCGATGACAACACCAACGAGGATGAGCAACGATGTACCTCCGAAGAATTGCGAGAACGCCTGTTGAACATTCAGAAGACCTGCAAGGGCTGGCATGATGGCAATGAATGCGATGAACAACGAACCAGGGAATGTGATACGCGACATGATGGTGTCGATGTAATCAGCAGTGTCCTTACCTGGTTTGATGCCAGGAATGAATCCGTTGTTACGCTTCATGTCCTCAGCCATCTGAGTCGGGTTCAAGGTAATGGCAGTGTAGAAATATGTAAATGCTATGATAAGGATAACATATACAATATTGTAAAGCAGACTGCGGTTGTCAAGCATCGAACGTACAAAATAGCTTGAGCTTTCAGAATTGTACTGTACGATGGCCAACGGGATGAACATCAAAGCCTGAGCAAAGATGATAGGCATCACATTGGCTGCAAACAACTTCAATGGAATGTACTGACGAGCACCACCATACTGCTTGTTGCCCACCAAACGCTTGGCATACTGTACAGGCACTTTTCGCACACCTTGAGTGAGCAAAATAGCTGCACAAATGACCAAATAGAGAATGAGCAATTCTACAATGAACATCACCAATCCACCACCAGTGATGGCTGTGAAACGAGAAGTCAATTCCTGCACAAATGCCTGAGGCAGACGGGCGATGATACCAATCATAATGATCAGAGAGATACCATTACCAATGCCCTTATCGGTTATGCGCTCACCCAACCAAAGGATGAACATACTTCCCGCAGCAAGAATGATGACGGCTGGAATTACGAAGACCTGCCAAGAGATGCCGGAAGCCAACGCCTGGCTAGCCTGCCATCTGAGGTTCTGGAGATAAGCGGGAGCCTGGAACAGGAGGATAGCCACTGTCAGGATACGCGTATACCAGTTGATCTTCTTACGACCGCTCTCACCCTCGCGCTGCATCTTCTGGAAATAAGGCACAGCAACTGCAAGAAGCTGCATAACGATAGAAGCTGAGATGTAAGGCATAATACCAAGCGCGAAGATAGACGCGTTGGAGAATGCACCTCCGGAGAACATGTCAAGAAGCGACATCAAACCACCAGCGGTCTGCTCTTGCAACTTCTGGAGTCCAGCAGGGTTAATACCAGGAAGTACGACAAATGATCCGAAACGATAGATTGCCGTAAACAAAAGCGTGATGAGAAGACGCTGACGCAGATCCTCAACCTTCCAACAGTTCTTCAGGTACTCAATTAACTTCTTCATTATTCTTTAGATTATTGTTGTGTTTCCACCAACTGCTTTAATAGCCTCTTCTGCTGTCTTCGAGAAAGCATTGGCTTCCACCTCGAGTTTAGCTTTCAATTCACCCTTACCAAGGACCTTCACGAGCTTTTTGCCATTGGTGATGCCAGCCTCTTTAAGCTCGGCAATTCCAATCTTTGTCAGGTTCTTGGCCTCGGCCAGTTCCTGCAAAGTAGACAAATTGACTGCGAAATACTCCTTATGGTTGATGTTCTTGAATCCTGACTTCGGAACACGACGTTGAAGTGGCATCTGACCACCTTCAAAGCCTACCTTTTTCTTATATCCAGAGCGTGCCTTTGCACCCTTGTGACCACGAGTAGAAGTACCACCGAGTCCAGAACCAGGACCACGGCCAATGCGACGACGTGAATGGGTTGAGCCCGCAGCGGGTTTCAAATTATTCAATTTCATAGTTGTTCTATTTTTTACGCGTTGTTGATAATGAATTGAAATGTTTATTCAACTACGGTTACCAGATGACGAACTTTTCTGATCATTCCACGGATGCTGGGACAATCCTCAACTTCAACAACCTGCGAAATCTTGTGAAGACCGAGGGCCTGAAGCGTGCGCTTCTGATCTACCGGATAACCGATTTTGCTCTTAATCTGCTTGATTTTAATTGTTGCCATTGTCTTATCTCCTTATCCGTTAAAAACTTTGTTCATACTGATACCACGGTCGCCAGCCACAGTGTAAGCATCGCGCATCTCAGAGAGAGCAGCGATTGTAGCTTTCACAAGGTTGTGAGGGTTGGAAGAACCCTTCGACTTTGCAATCACATCAGTGATGCCAACACTCTCAAGTACAGCACGCATAGCACCACCAGCCTTCAAACCGGTACCGGCAGCAGCGGGCTTCAACAGCACCTTTGCACCACCATATGCGTATTCCATTTCGTGAGGAACAGTGCCTTTCAGCACGGGAACCTTCACAAGATTCTTCTTGGCAGACTCAACGCCTTTAGCGATGGCAGCTGTCACTTCGCCAGCCTTTCCAAGGCCCCAGCCGATAACACCTTTGCCATCACCCACAACGACGATAGCAGCGAATGTGAATGTACGTCCACCTTTCGTTACCTTGGTAACGCGGTTGATAGCAACCAGACGATCTTTCAGTTCTACGTCAGTATTGATTTTTACTTTATTCATTGCCATAATCGTTTAAAAATTAAGTCCACCCTTACGAGCACCATCAGCCAACTCTTTCACACGGCCATGGTAAAGATAACCATTGCGGTCGAACACAACAGAAGTAATACCAGCAGCCTTTGCCTTCTCGGCAACGAGTTCGCCCACCTTGGCAGCCTGCTCTTTCTTAGGCATTTTCTCAAGACCCAGTGAAGAGGCAGAAGCAAGTGTGTTGCCAGTCAAATCATTAATAACCTGTGCGTAAATCTGCTTGTTGCTGCGGAAAACGCTCAAGCGTGGACGCTCAGCAGTACCATTTACGCTCTTACGAATTCTATATTTGATTTTAATTCGTCTTTCTACTTTCTTATTTGTCATAGTCGTCAATTAATTAAAATTACTTAGCTGAAGCTGACTTACCCGACTTGCGACGGATAACCTCGCCTTTGAACAAAATACCTTTACCTTTATACGGCTCAGGCATGCGGAAAGAACGAATCTTGGCACAGATGAGCCCGAGCAACTGCTTGTCGCATGACTCCAGGATGATCTGAGGATTCTGGTTACGCTCCGACTTCGTCTCAACCTTCACCTCTTTGGGCAATTGGAGGAAGATAGGGTGCGTATAACCGAGTGAGAACTCGATGATGTTGCCTTGGTTAGACACACGATAACCCACACCTACGAGCTCGAGCTCTTTCTTGTATCCTTCGCTCACGCCAACAACCATATTGTTGACAAGTGCGCGATAAAGACCATGGAAAGCCTGCTTCTGCTTGACATTGACGGGGCTGTTCTCATCGATTTCAAAAATCACCTGACCATCCTCTACCTTCATTTTGATAGAGCCGTCCACCTTCTGAGACAATTCACCTTTCGGACCTTTTACAGTCACGACACCATTGTTGTCCTGAGCAATAGTAACACCAGCGGGAATACTAATTGGCAATTTTCCTATTCTTGACATATTCAATCCTCCAATTAATAAACATAGCAAAGAACTTCACCACCGACCTTCTGCTCGGCAGCCTCTTTGTTAGTCATTACACCCTTGGACGTAGATATGATTGCAATACCCAGTCCGTTTATTACTCTCGGCATGTCTTTGTAACCAGTATACCGGCGAAGGCCTGGTCTAGACACACGCTTCAAACACTTGATAGCGTTGTTTTTTGTGGCAGGGTCGTATTTCAAGGCAACCTTGATTGTACCCTGAGGTCCATCCTCGATGAACTTGTAGTTCAGGATGTAACCCTTCTCGAAGAGGATCTTTGTGATCTCTTTCTTCAAGTTCGACGCAGGAACTTCAACAACACGGTGATGAGCCATGATTGCGTTTCTGAGTCTGGTCAGATAATCTGCTATTGGATCTGTCATAAATTATAAAATGTTTAATTAATCGGGACTCCCCCGACAATATTAAAAAATAAATCCTAGTCTTGCCATTACCAGCTAGCCTTCTTCACTCCGGGAATCAAACCAGCAGATGCCATCTCACGGAACTGGATACGTGAAAGACCGAACTGGCGAATGTATCCTTTGGGACGGCCAGTAATCTTGCAACGGTTGTGCAGACGGATGGGGTTGGCATTCTTGGGGATGGCCTGCAGTTTACGAGCAGCCTCGTAAGCTTCTGCGGGATCCTCAGCTGTTGCGATGATCTTTTTCAGAGCGGCGCGTTTCTCAGCGTAACGAGCGACAAGCTTTGCACGCTTAATCTCGCGAGCCTTCATTGATTCTTTTGCCATATCTCTTAATCGTTTTTAGCGTTCTTGAATGGAAGACCGAAAGCCTTGAGCAGGGCGTAGCCCTCTTCGTCGGTTTTGGCGGAAGTCACGAAAGTGATGTTCATACCCTGAATGCGGTCGATAGCATCGATGTTGATTTCCGGGAAGATAATCTGCTCCTGGATACCCAGTGTGTAGTTTCCCTGGCCATCGAACTTGCTCTCAATACCCTTGAAGTCACGGATACGTGGCAAAGCGACACGCACGAGTTTCTCCAAGAACTCATACATACGCTCACGACGCAAAGTAACCATCACACCGATAGGCATCTTCTTACGAAGCTTGAAGTTGGCGATGTCCTTCTTTGAATAAGTGGCAACAGCCTTCTGGCCGGCGATAGCGGTAATCTCATTGACTGCAACGTCGATGATCTTCTTGTCCTGAGTGGCAGAACCCAAACCTTGGTTGATGACGATCTTCTTCAGAACGGGAATCTGCATTGTCGACGTATAATTGAACTGCTTCTGGAGTTCGGGAGCGATGCGCTCCTTATACTGCTGCTTTAATTGTGCTGTATTCATTACTTAATGACCTCCCCTGATTTTTTAGCGATGCGAATCACGTTTTTGCCTTCGTGCTTGATAGACACACGTGTGGGCTCTCCGCTTTTCGGATCCACCAACATCAAATTAGAAATATGAATAGGAGCCTCCTGCTTGATGATGCCTCCCTGAGGATACTTAGCTGAAGGCTTGGTGCTCTTAGAGACGATGTTCACGCCTTCTACAATGGCACGCTGCTCATCAACCAGCACTTTCAGCACCTTGTGAGGAGTCTTGCTGCCTTTGATCTTGTAATTGTCCTTACCGGCAATCACCAGGACCATGTCACCTTTCTTGATATGTAATTTACTCATTACTCTAAACTGTTTAAAAATTAAAGAACCTCAGGTGCCAATGAAACGACCTTCATGTTGACGGCGCGCAACTCACGAGCCACAGGGCCGAAGATACGGCTGCCACGAAGCTCGCCTGCATTGTTCAGCAGCACACAAGCGTTATCGTCGAAACGGATGTAAGAACCATCAGCACGACGGATTTCCTTCTTTGTGCGAACGATCAAAGCCTTAGATACTGCACCCTTCTTCACATCACTTGTAGGGATGGCGTTCTTGATTGCCACGACAATCACGTCACCAACGCTTGCATAACGACGACGGGTACCACCCAGAACACGGATGCAAAGAGCCTCGCGTGCGCCGCTGTTATCACATACGGTAAGTCTTGTTTCTGCTTGTATCATAATTACTTAGCTTTTTCAACGATTTGTACTAATCTCCATCTCTTAGTCTTAGAGAGAGGACGGGTCTCCATAATGAGCACAGTATCACCGATATTGCACTCATTCTTCTCATCATGAGCATGGTATTTCTTTGTCTTCTGGACAAACTTACCATAAATCGGGTGCTTCTCCTTGAACTTGGCGGCAATAACAATGGTTTTATCCATTTTGTTGCTGATCACGACACCCTGTCTTGTTTTTCTTAAATTTCTTGTTTCCATCTGGACCATTGTTATTTGTTAAGTTCTCTCTGGCGAAGTACAGTCTTCATACGAGCGATGTCACGACGCACTGCCTTAATCTGTGATGGATTCTCAAGCGGAGAGATGGTGTGGTTCATCTTCAGCTGGTTCAGTTTGGCCACAGCGTTCTCCAGTTTCTCTGCCAAATCCTTGGTCTCGAGTTCTCTTACTTCATTAATCTTCATAGCTTAAGCGTTTTTATCGTAATCACGTCTCACAACAAACTTAGTCTTAACGGGAAGTTTCTGAGCGCCCAGGCGAAGAGCCTCTTTGGCGGTCTCGAAAGGAACTCCCTCCACTTCGAAGAGGATACGACCCGGAGTCACGGGTGCAACCCATCCTGCAGGGTCTCCCTTACCTTTACCCATACGCACGTCAGCGGGCTTGCGAGTGATGGGTTTGTCGGGGAAAATACGAATCCAAACCTGACCTTCACGGTTCATATAACGGTTGATAGCGACACGAGCGGCCTCGATTTGACGGCTGTCAATCCACTTGCGGTCAAGTGTCTTGATTCCGAACGAGCCGAAAGCCAGCTGTGTACCTCTGTGGGCGTCGCCTTTGTTGCCACGACCATCTTGAGGTCTTCTATATCTTACTCTTTTTGGCTGTAACATGATAGCTTCTTCTTTTAACGGTTATTGTTTCTCTTGCGATTACCGCGGCCATTGCGACCACCATTGTTGTTTGAACGGCCACCATTCTGCTTCTCCTGAGAGAAGTTGGGGGCGAGGTCGACCTGACCGTAAACTTCGCCACGGCAAATCCAAACCTTGATACCCAGCAGACCCACTTTCGTGAGAGCCTCAGCCTGACAGTAATCGATGTCTGCGCGGAATGTGTGCAGCGGGGTGCGACCCTCCTTGAACATTTCGCTACGTGCGATTTCAGCACCGTTCAGACGTCCACTGATTTGAACCTTGATACCCTCTGCACCAGCACGCATCGTGTTCTGAATAGCCATCTTGATGGCGCGGCGATATGCGATCTTGCCTTCCACCTGGCGAGCGATGTTATTAGCCACGATAGTAGCGTCGAGCTCGGGTTTCTTGATTTCAAAGATATTGATTTGAATATCCTTCTTGTAAAGTTTCTTCAGCTCTTCCTTCAGTTTGTCAACATCCTGACCACCTTTACCGATGACGATGCCCGGACGGGCAGTGCAAATCGTGATGGTGACGAGTTTCAGCGTACGCTCGATGACGATCTTCGAAACGCTGGCCTTAGCCAAACGCTCGTTGAGGTACTTGCGGATCTTCATGTCCTCGACAATGTTCTCACCGAAGTTCTTGCCACCGAACCAATTCGAATCCCAACCACGGATAATACCAAGTCGGTTGCTTATTGGATTAACTTTCTGTCCCATTCTACTTATTCTTTTTCGTCATTAGTTTTGGAATCTACAAACAGTGTCACGTGGTTAGAGCGCTTGCGGATGCGGTAGCCACGACCCTGAGGAGCCGGACGCATACGCTTCATCGTAACGCCTTCGTCAACAAAGACACGGCTCACAAACAGTTCGCCATCCTCGGCCTTACGCTCGTTCTTAGCTTCCCAGTTGGCAATGGCCGAACGCAGCAGTTTCTCAACATCTGCGGCGGCATGCTTCTTCGAGAATCTCAATACACCCAAGGCGCGGTTCACCTCCATGCCACGGATCATGTCGACGACATAACGCATCTTGCGAGGAGAAGAGGGCACGCCTTTGAGCTTTGCAAAGTATTGTGTCTTTAGGGCTTCTTTTCTTGCTTCAGCCGCTAATTTCTTTCTATTTCCCATTATTGCTTTAATTTTTAAATGGTTCTACCCTGCTTATTTCTTGTTGCCGGCGTGACCACCGAAACGGCGTGTCGGAGAGAACTCTCCCAGCTTGTGGCCAACCATGTTCTCAGTAATGTAAACAGGGATAAATTTGTTTCCGTTATGAACTGCAACAGTGTGTCCCACGAAATCGGGTGAGATCATTGATGCTCTGGCCCACGTCTTGACGACGGTTTTCTTACCACTTTCGTTCATGGCGAGAATCTTCTTCTCGAGCGAAACGTTGATGTACGGGCCTTTTTTAAGTGAACGACTCATAAATTTACTCTAATTTAACTTGTTTACTTCTTGTTAGCTCTTTCAATGATGTACTTGTTTGAAAGCTTCTTCGGAGCACGAGTCTTCAAGCCCTTAGCATACAGACCCTTGCGCGAACGTGGGTGACCTCCAGACTGACGGCCTTCACCACCACCCATCGGGTGATCGTGCGGGTTCATCACAACACCACGGTTGTGAGGACGACGGCCGAGCCAACGAGAGCGTCCAGCCTTACCCGACTGCTCAAGAGCGTGGTCGGAGTTGCCAACGCTACCCACTGTAGCCTTACAAGCAGAGAGAATCTGACGAGTCTCTCCAGAAGGGAGTTTGATTACACAATAACTGCCCTCACGAGAAGTCAACTGAGCAAAATTACCAGCCGAACGAACGAGCAGAGCACCCTGGCCTGGACGCAACTCAATGTTGTGGATCACAGTACCAACGGGGATGTTTGCCAAAGGAAGGGCGTTTCCGACCTCGGGAGCAGCCTCTGCGCCCGACATCACCTGTGCACCGACCTGAAGTCCGTTAGGAGCAATAATGTAACGTTTTTCACCATCAGCGTAGAACAACAATGCGATGCGAGCCGAACGGTTCGGATCGTACTCGATTGTCTTCACTACAGCTGGAACACCATCTTTCTCTCGCTTGAAGTCGATCAGACGATACTTCCTCTTGTGACCGCCGCCGCGATAGCGGACTGTCATTTTTCCGGTGTTGTTTCGACCGCCGGTAGAGCGTTTGCCGAAAACGAGAGACTTCTCTGGCACGGATGCAGTAATATCCTCGAACGTGCCAATAATTTTGTGTCTTTGTCCCGGAGTAACCGGTTTTAATTTACGTACTGCCATTGTCTAATATTAAAAATTGCTGTAAAAATCAATTGTATCGCCCTCCTTCAAGGTGACGATTGCCTTCTTGAACGCGTTTCTCTGGCCTTTCACAAGACCTGCCTTGGTGTAGCGCGACTGGCGCTTGCCTGCATAGCGAATCGTGTTCACATCAATAACTGTAACATTATACAGAGCCTCGATTTCCTGCTTGATCTGAAGTTTGTTGGCCTCGGGCTTCACGATGAAACCATAACGTGGCTGGGCGGGCTTCACGTACTCGTACTTGACCTTCTCCTTGGTCTGGTCAGCCTTGCCCTTTTTCTTCACGACATAGGTGTACTTCTTCTCGACAGCATTCTTTTTCTCGATGTCCGACTTCTTACCCGAAGTCAGTTTCTTCTCGACAGAAGTCTTCTCTGTAATCATGGTCATCTTCTCAGTGACCAGAGGTTTAATGATAAATCCCATATCTTATTTCTCCTTTTTACTTGTTTAAGATTCCGTCGATGGCCTCCAGCGATTTCTCTGTCACAACAAGCACGTCAGCATTCAAAACCTTATAAGCATTGAGTGCTGAAGCCGTCATAATTTCAGAGCGCTGCAAATTACGAGCCGACAAATATACATTTTTCTGCACTTCCGGCAAAAGAAGGAGTGTCTTTTTACCCTCAACTTTAAGATTTTTAGTAAAGTTTATAAATTCTTTTGTTTTGGGTGCATCGAAGTCGAAATCCTCAACAACGATGATGGCGTCTTCTTGAGCCTTATACGAGAGAGCCGACTTGCGAGCAAGCTGCTTCACCTTCTTGTTCAGTTTGAAACCATAGTCGCGGGGTTTCGGACCGAAAACACGGCCACCACCAACCAGCACGGGCGAGTTGGTGTCACCACGGCGGGCACCGCCGCTACCCTTCTGACGGATCAACTTACGAGTGGAACCGCTCACCTCGCTTCTTTCCTTAGCCTTGGCTGTTCCCTGGCGCTGGTTAGCCAGATACTGCTTCACGTCGAGGTAGATGACATGATCGTTAGGCTCAATTCCGAAGATAGATTCGTTCAACGTAACCTTTCTCCCGGTCTCCTGACCATTGATGTTTAATACGCTAAGTTCCATTATTTACGAATAATTAGAGTTGAACCATTACATCCGGCCACGCTGCCCTTCACAAGAAGAAGGTTGTGCTCCGGAATCACCTTTAACACTCTGAGGTTCTGGGTCGTCACGCGATCGCCACCCATCTGGCCGGCCATGCGCATTCCCTTGAACACTTTAGCTGGATAAGAACAAGCGCCGATAGATCCCGGTTTGCGGGCGCGGTCGTCCTGACCGTGAGTAGCCTGACCCACACCACCAAAACCGTGGCGCTTGATCACACCCTGGAAACCTTTACCCTTCGAGGTGCCCGTCACGTCAACATAGTCGGTGTCGGCGAACAGTTCCACTGTGACGGTGTCTCCGAGGTTCAGCTCCTCGTCAAACTTGAACTCGGCCAAGTGCTTCTTTGGTGTTGTACCGGCTTTCTTGAAGACACCCATCATGGGCTTCGTGGTGCGCTTTTCCTTAGCCTCACCAAAACCGAGCTGAACGGCCTTGTAGCCATCCTTCTCCACAGTCTTCACCTGAGTAACAACACAAGGACCAGCTTCGATAACAGTGCACGGTACATTCTTACCGTCGGCACTGAAAACGGAAGTCATTCCGATTTTCTTTCCTAATAATCCTGGCATTTCAGTTTTAAATTTTTAAAAAGTATGAATTTTGAATATTGTTTCTTTTTAAGTGCCATCACGCTTCCTCATACACACACAAAACACTTAAAAAGAAACGCTCACTTCTTCGCAATTGAAGGTTAAGTCGCTCTTTATCAGTATATTGATAGCATAAAAGCCAGCGCAATACCCACTTTAGCGGCTGCAAAGGTACACATTATTATTAACATGGGCAAGAGTACCCACCTCCAAATAATGATTATTTTCGTTTTATTAAGATTTATTATCAAATAAACCCCTCATCTGCGCATGAAATCAAAAAGCTATGCCTTTGAATCAATCAAAAGCATAGCCTTCCTTTTATCATATCACCACACAGGTTTCTCTGAAACCAATAGCGGTGTTTCTATCAATGATCAATGATGCAGAATATAGTCCACCAGCTTCGTCAAGTCGACAACATTCACAGTTCCGTCGCCATTGAGGTCGTAGTTCACATCCTCACCTATCTTTTTGTAGATGATGATGGGGGTGGTCTTATCGGTTGTTATTTGGTAGGCAGGAAGTGTGAACTCATAACTGCCGTCTTCCAATGGCTTCACTTCATCACCAACTTCTGCACCAATCGAGCGTTCCCATCCGCAAAAAACCATAAACAACTCATAGCCTTCACTGGGCTCGATGAGGAATCTGATGGGTTCGCCTGGCTTGACCTCTCTTAACTCAAAAATCGTGGTTTCACTTGTATTATAGGAAAGACTGTGTTCCATGCCATCCGTCTTTTGGTAGTATACGCTGGTTATACCTCCCAGAGTTGCACAGATGGGGATGTTCCATTCTGTATCGGCATACTTCGCCTCAATCAGCATGTCCTCGGTGACATTTGTCACGGTATAGGTAAGATAGCCGTCTCCGTTATCGACGAATTCCGTCTGTTTCACTCCATTAATATAGAGATTATTCTCTGAAACTGATTTGTATCCGACTCCAATCTTGTAGGTTCCACCCTTCTCCATCCCGCAGGTGAACGTCTCGTTGCCATAAGCGAGGTAATTGTCATCGTCTTCGTCTGTGAAGACCTTGATATACTGGCCATCAGCAGGAACAATCACAGCGTTCAACTCAGGAGCGGCTTCGATGACCTTCTTGACCACCTGAGTGCCTTCGTCGCCTTCGCCAACCCAACCATTCTGGACATAAGCATCCTTCGTGCCGTAGGGAACGATAACTATGCAGTCAGCAAGTTTCGTTGAGCCAGATGATGGTGCGAAATATCTATGTTTGTACTCAATGGGGGTTTTCATCTTCAACACAATCGTGTCGATTTTTGCACTTTCAAAAGCTCCGTCGTATAGTCTCCCAAGATTAGCAGGAATTACGATTTTCTTCAGGTCAATACTCGCAAAAGAACTTTCCAAGATGTACAATCCTTTTTTAAGGTCCTGTGGAATGACTGTGGTCTGGCAGCCGACATAGAGCATCGGTGTAGTTCCTGAACTTATGATGGCATTACAGTGATTTCCTGAGTTGAAAGTTGTATTATCCTTGTCAACTTCTATACTGATCAAATTCTTGCATCGCATGAAGGGATTTTGCGAATTACTACCACCCAGGGAATTAACATTCTTTGGTATATAGAGTTGCTTGAGTGATGATTGGAAGAAAGCATAGGCGTCAATAGCTTCCAAAGACTCTGGCAGAGTTATGTGTTCCAAACTATAAGTATTATTGAATGCATAGACACCAATGGTTTTTACCCCTTCAGGAATACGAATGTTTTTCAGACTCTTATTACCAGAAAATGCCCGAGTCTGTATTGCCGTGATGGTAGGCGGAAGGACAATCGATGTCAGACTATCGTTATAGAAAGCATCCGTCTCAACAACGGTCAATCCAGTGAAGTACTGGAATTCGTCGAAGGACGTGATGGTGGCTCCCTTTTCATAAAACACCGACTTTCCAGTTTCGCTATTGATGAGCGTGGTGACTGCCGCAGCCTCAGCCTTCGAGAGTTCGCCGTCGCCGTTAGTATCCCAGTTGGCCACGCAGATGGCTTTCACGTTCGAATCAGCAAACAGGATGTTCTCGCCGGCACTCTTGAACACCACAGAGATTTCGGCATTGCCCGTGAGATTATAGGTATAGGTTCCATCGCTGTTGTGAGTGACGCGATTGGTGTTGTCGTAGGAATTGTAGTAGAAATGGTCGAGCGTATAACCTTCTTTGGGGCGGATTTGCAGGTTGGAGCCATCGGCATTGCTCTTGTCCCAACGGATGGTTTGCCGATCACCGGGTTGGATAACACCACCATAGATGACCGCATCAGAACTGTAGCATGTACCACCATCGTTGCAGATAACGCTCGCCTCATACTTGGTGTTCTCGCTGGCAACACTGATGAAGACATCGTTAGTGATATTCTGCAAGTCATACCAATAGTAGGTGCCTGAATCATGCATTTCGCCGAGGAACTCCTGACCGTTTAGTTTCACGCTCATAACTTCGTAGGGATTACCACTACCATAAGTCTTATCAATGCGGAATGACAAGTTAGAATACAAATCGACCTGCAATTCCTTATCGGCGATGTAAGGAACAGAGGTAGAACCTTGGTCTACATACATACGGGCATTGCTGATGGTCAAGAAGACGTTGCGCTTCACATTGGCATTGGGGATGAGATTGACAGCTGCAAAGTCACACCACACGGCAGAATTTGTTCTCAGGGCGGTAATCTCTTCTGGCGTCTTGTCAGACACCCAAACGGTGATGTTGTTTTTCCCTGGCGACTTGAAATAACTCTCATACGACGCATAGAACGACGGGGATGCCCCTTCGAAATAGATGGTCTTCAGATTGGGGCAGTCGAAAGTGGGGCTGCTTGCATCGGGGTTGAACGCGGGCCAAGACTGAAAATGGATGGTCTGCACGGTAGAAGATGAGAGCGTGTTGGTTCTGCTCGAAATCGCTGGGTTATAGCGAAGCCATTCCACCTTATAACTTTCTCCATCATCTGTAATGCTTTCTAGAATGGTAATTTCTGATCCTGAGTATGAACTATCGAATCCTTCAACATAAGCAACACCATGTCTCGTTTCACCAAAGTAATTCGACCAAAAATAATACAAATGATAGGTGACGCCACTGATATCCCTCGTGCCATGGTCATTATAACCAGAGTTGGCATAAGAACTCGCCACTCCCGCCCATAGCAGGATAGCCGCAAATAGTAATCTGAACTGTTTCATAGGTTTATTGTTTTTAATCATTAATATTCACGTTCTAGTCAGGCAGTCCCCCCCCAATTGAATTCATCAACAAAGGCATAGTTTTTTAGTTGGCTTTACGACTGCAAAGATACAAAAAGTTTTTGAAACCTCCAAATTTCGAGGCATCTAACTAGTAAAATTTTATTACAGCAATGTTCATGTGGGGGCAGACTGTTTTGAGAATGGCAAAAGACCTCTAAAATCAAAGGAAAACACCCAAAATATAACATTATAACATTATAACATTATAACAATAAGGATTTTCCACCTTTTCGCGGATGATTTCTGGTTGCAAACTGAAAGATAAGATGGGTATAAATGAAATGGTGTGTAATAATAATAATTTTATTATAATATATAATATACATATTATATATTATAATAACCCATAGTAGAGGAGGGCGATTTTGCACATCGAAAAAGCTTAATGTTATATTGTTATATTGTTATATTGTTATAAATCGCCCAAGTGTTAACATATTTTTACAACACTCGAATGATTTTGATTCTTGAGCAACCACCTTTTCGGCTTCGTAAAAGACCACAAATGACCGTCTCATTGCATAGCTTTGACCGTGCAAGAGCTATGCTTTAGTCGCATGAAAGCTATGCTTTGAGAGGGCTAAAGCATAGCTGACATTTTTCAAGATGAAGTGAAGGGTGTGCCCTACCTCACGCAACAAAAGAAAGCGACACACCAGATAGAACTGGCGTGTCGCTTATGATGGACTTGCGAATAGCAGGTACTATACTTTGATTTCAACCTCGACACCGCTGGGGAGTTCGAGCTTCATCAGAGCGTCAACAGTCTTGGCGGTAGAGCTGTAGATGTCGATCAGACGCTTGTAGTCTGACAACTGGAATTGCTCACGTGCCTTCTTGTTAACGAACGTACTGCGGTTCACAGTGTAAATGCGCTTGTGTGTGGGCAGGGGGATCGGGCCGCTGACAACAGCACCTGTGGCTTTCACGGCCTTCACGATCTTCTCAGCCGACTTGTCTACGAGTTTGTGGTCGTAGCTCTTCAACTTGATTCTGATTTTCTGACTCATGTCTTAAAATTTAAAAATTATAAAATTATAAAATGAAGAGGAGCCACTAAAGAGTCATTTGCTCAGCGACCCCTCTTTGTTATGCATTGCTTACACTAGGTCGGCACGACCCTTCACTTCCTCGAGCACAGCCTTGGCGATTGAGCTCGACAGAGGAGCGTGATGGTCATACTCCATAGAACTGGTTGCACGACCGGAGGTGATGGTACGCAAGGCGGTCACATAGCCGAACATCTCGGCCAGCGGAACCATTGCCTTGATGATGCGAGCACCAGAACGTGCCTCATCCATACCCTCGACCTGACCACGACGCTTGTTGAGGTCGCCAATCACGTCACCCATGTTCTCCTCGGGAGTGACAACTTCCACCTTCATGATGGGCTCCATCAGAGCGGGAGCAGCCTTCGGGCAGATGTTGCGATAGGCATTGATGGCGGCGAGCTCGAACGAAAGCTGGTCGGAGTCCACGGGGTGGAACGAACCATCGACGACAGTCACCTTCAGGCCAGTCATGGGATAGCCACCGAGCACACCATTCTTCATGGCAGTCTCGAAGCCCTTCTGGATGGAGGGGATGTACTCCTTGGGGATGTTACCACCCTTCACCTCGTTGATGAACTGCAGGTCGCCCTCGGTGTAGTCGGGATCCTTAGGACCAACGTTGACGATGATATCGGCGAACTTACCACGACCACCAGTCTGCTTCTTGTAGACCTCGCGATAGTTCTCGACGGTCTTGGTGATGGCCTCCTTGTAGTTCACCTGGGGCTTACCCTGGTTGCACTCCACCTTGAACTCGCGCTTCAGACGGTCGATGATGATGTCGAGGTGCAACTCACCCATACCCGAGATGATGGTCTGACCACTCTGCTCGTCGGTACGTACGGTGAATGTGGGATCCTCTTCAGCCAACTTGGCCAATCCGTTGTCGAGCTTGGCGATGTCGGCCTGGCTCTTGGGCTCCACAGCGATAGAGATCACGGTGTCGGGGAAGGTCATCGACTCGAGCACGATGGGATGGTTCTCGTCGCAGAGAGTATCACCTGTGCGGATGTCTTTGAAACCTACGCCTGCACCAATGTCGCCAGCGTCGATTGAATCCATAGGAATCTCCTTGTTGGAGTTCATCTGGAACAGACGGCTGATGCGCTCTTTCTTGCCCGAACGGGGGTTGTAGACATAGGAACCAGCCTCAACCTTACCCGAATAGACACGGAAGAACACCAGACGGCCCATGTAGGGGTCGGTGGCAATCTTGAATGCCAAAGCCGATGTGGGCTCGGCCTCGCTGGGCTTGCGGCCCTCTTCCTCGTCAGTGTTGGGGTTCACACCCATCACAGCCTCGGTGTCGAGAGGCGAAGGCAGGAAAGCGCACACGTAGTCGAGCAGCGGCTGAACGCCCTTGTTCTTATAGGAAGAACCGAGCACCATAGGAGTGACCTCCATAGCGCAGCATCCCTTGCGGATGGCAGCGATGAGCTGCTCCTCGGGAATGTCCTGGCCTTCGAGGTATTTCTCCATCAGGTCGTCATCGAAACTGGCAGCGGTCTCAATCATCTTCTCGCGCCATTCGTTGGCCTCGTCAACGAGGTCGGCGGGAATCTCTTCGATGTCGTACTCAGCGCCCATAGTCTCGTCGTGCCACAGGATGGCCTTCATCTTGATGAGGTCAACCACACCTTTGAAGTTCTCCTCAGCACCGATGGGAATCTGCACGGGGCAGGGGTTGGCACCCAGGATGTCCTTCATCTGCTGCACGGTCTCGAAGAAGTCGGCACCAGAGCGGTCCATCTTGTTCACATAACCGATACGCGGAACATTATATTTGTCGGCCTGACGCCACACGGTCTCCGACTGAGGCTGCACACCGTCAGCGGCACTGTAAGTGGCCACGGCTCCATCCAGCACACGCAGCGAACGCTCCACCTCGGCGGTGAAGTCGACGTGTCCCGGAGTGTCGATCAGATTGATCTTATACTGCTTGCCACCATAGTTCCAGTTACAGGTCGTAGCAGCCGATGTGATGGTGATGCCACGCTCCTGCTCCTGTGCCATCCAGTCCATGGTTGCGGCGCCGTCGTGCACCTCACCAATCTTGTGGGTCTTACCCGTGTAGAACAGGATACGCTCAGAAGTGGTGGTCTTACCGGCATCGATGTGAGCCATAATGCCGATGTTACGTGTCAAATGTAAATCGCGATTTGCCATTTTCTTATATTTTTATCCTTTTTACCTTTTTACCTCAACTAATTAAAACCTAAAGTGTGCAAATGCGCGGTTAGCCTCAGCCATGCGGTGCATGTCCTCCTTACGCTTGAAGGCACCACCCTGGTTGTTGTAGGCGTCCATGATCTCGGCAGCCAACTTCTCGGCCATACCTTTACCACCACGCTTGCGAGCGAAGTTGATCATGTTCTTCATCGAGATGCTCTCCTTGCGGTCGGGGCGGATTTCAGTAGGAACCTGGAATGTAGCACCACCAATACGGCGGCTCTTCACCTCCACTTGTGGGGTGATGTTGTCGAGGCCCTGCTTCCAGATTTCCAGGGGAGACTTCTCCTCCTTGGCCATCTTCTCCTTCACGATGTCAAGAGCTTTGTAGAAAATGTCGTATGAAATGGTCTTCTTACCATCATACATCAAGTGATTCACGAATTTAGACACTTTTGTGTCATTGAAGACTGGATCGGGAAGAACCAGACGCTTCTTGGGTTTTGCTTTTCTCATTGTTTCGAAAAAATTTTATTCTGCATGGGGTTGTCAACTTTTTGTTCTTCAACATCCGCTCCCGGACGTTTACTCAACCTTTATAACATTTCTCCAGCAAAACGATTTTTTGTTTGATGAATTGTTTTTTGTCCTTAGTATTAATCCTCTCCGATTATTACTTCTTAGCTTTCGGACGTTTTGCACCGTACTTACTGCGGCGCTGGGTGCGATTGGCCACACCGGCGGTATCAAGAGTACCACGAACAATGTGATAACGTACACCGGGCAGGTCTTTCACACGACCACCACGTACCAAAACGATAGAGTGCTCCTGAAGGTTGTGGCCCTCGCCGGGAATGTAAGAGTTCACTTCCTTCTGGTTTGTCAAACGAACACGGGCAACTTTACGCATTGCCGAATTAGGCTTCTTAGGAGTTGTCGTGTAAACACGAACACAGACACCACGACGCTGAGGACATGAATCCAAAGCGGGCGACTTGCTCTTGTCTACCAATTCCTTTCTGCCTTTTCTTACTAACTGTGAAATAGTAGGCATAATTTTACTTTTTTAATTATTATATATTATATTTCGTTTATTATCAGTACATTACACGCCAAATGCGCACACTTCCCCTCCATTATGGGCTGTGCAAAAAGGCGTTTCGGGCTGCAAAGGTACAAACAATTCTTCATTCTACCTAATTAATAGAAAACAAAAAAGTGTACACTTGCCATGATTTAAGCAAATATACACTTTGTTAACAATTTTTATATCGATTCTATCTTACGCCTCTCCTTTGTGGTTGCCAAAAGGAGCGATTGTGCGTTGTCCTTGTCCTGGCACATCTATCTTTCCGAACTCCTGTTCGTATTTGTGGATGTTCTCCTGCAAGGCACCCAAAAGGCGCTTCGCGTGTTCGGGGGCTAGAATGATGCGGCTGCACACTTCGGGTTTCGGCATTCCCGGCAGAATACGGGCGAAATCGAGAACGAAATCGCTATGTGAATGACTGATCAAAGCGAGGTTTGAATACACGCCTGCGGCAATCTCAGGCTTCAAATCCATCTGCAAAGGCGCCGGCTGGTTGCCATTATTGTTGTTGTCTTCCATTTCTTTGTTGATTGTTTGTTAATGAGTGGTGGGATTCCCCACCTTATTAATATATAAATAACTTCCTTTCCCTTTAACTTCCCTTCTATCCCCCTCTCCCTTTGGAGAGGGGTTAGGGGTGAGGCTTTATTTCAACAGATTTTGGATAAAAGCCCATTCGCTCACGCACTCCTTCACCTTGATGAAGCTCTGATGGCCGACGATGTATTCCGACAATCCTTGATGATCGGCACCGTTGTGCCAGTCGTAGGTATAACCCATCTGTGTCCAAGGCAGTGGGCTGTCGTCTTCGTAAGCGGCAGAGACGCTATAGCGATACCACTCGCGGAAATTGGTCTCGCCCACCTTGTAGTTCTCGTTGGCATAAGCGGGGAACTCCAATCCTGCCGAGGTAGTGGTGATATCGGGATCGTGGGCAGGACGGAACATGGTGGCAGGGTCTGCATAGAACAGCACCATGATATTATAATCGCAATCGGGGCTGAGGCCATACATCTGAATGAGTCGCATGTGGGCAGCCACACTGTCAAGTCCTTCGAAAGCCTCCTTCTTGCGCTTCCAGTCGGCAGGAATCGTCACCCATGTTCCCATTTCGCGGTCAAGCTGATAAACATCGTCGCGACCGAAGAAACGCTTCATACGACTCGAATCGGCCAATGTCACAAGGAGCACCATATCGCGCCCGTCGAATGTGGCCCATTCCTCACCAGGATAACCTTTCTTAACAGGCATCAGGTCGTTTGCAATCTTCGACGAATCGAGTTTTTGAGCGTCAGCAATGGCGGCCGTAAGGTCGGCCTGCAACGCATCCAAGTCCTCATACCACGCCACCGCATTGTCGGCAGCAGCCTCCTGTTTGCTCTGAGTCTGCCTGCAACCAGTGCTCATAAAAACCGCCAATATGGCGGCAACAAAAACAAATTTCTTCATATTCAATTAATTTAGGTTTATCTTTCAAGCCGCAAATATACGAAGATTCACCGAAATAAACGAACTTTTTGAGAGAATTATCGCAACGAAAAAGGATGAAAACCAAGAAAAACGCCTTTACTTAGGAACGATATATTCGAATTCATCGAAAAGTGTAAAGCCCATTTCCTCCAATTGCCAACGACTACGCTGGCGGTCTGCGGGAGTGTTGAAGTCCGGGATGAGCGGAAGCCGAATGGTGACACGCGATTGCAACTGAAGGTCGGCGAGATGCTGGAGATTGGCCACAACGCGAGTGTTGTCAGACTCACTATAAGAGCGATAAACATCAGGTGAAAGGTCCTTGATGTCAACATAATAATGGGTAACGAAAGGAACAACCTGCTGCAAATGGTGAAGTGGCACATTGAGGGACGTCTCGAGATAGATGTTCCATTCTTTGGGACACTTCTGGCAAAACTTGCTGATGACATCGCTTCGCAACAGCGGTTCGCCTCCTCCGAAGCAGATACCACCATTGGTGGCTTGGAAATAGAGGTCGTCAATGGCCACCTGCTCAAGAATCTCATCAGCAGAAAGCCGCTGCCACACACCGTCTGGTCGCAGACAATGGCTGTTCAGACAGTACTGGCAACGCAAAGGACAACCGTGGAAGGCCACCAGCGTGGTCACTCCCTCGCCATCTGTGGTCAGACGGTGGCGGCTGATGCCGATGAGTGGGGCTTTCATTGGAGGCGGAATATGACGGGAAGGGTATATTTCACACGAATGGCCGTCCCGTTCTGCTTGCCAGGAAGCCATTTGGGCATGTTGGAAACAACGCGCAAGGCCTCGGCATCAAGTTCAGGACAAACGCTCTTCACGACCTTCGGTCCGGTGATGCTACCGTCTTTTTCCACCATGAACGAGACGACGACACGTCCTTGGGCGCACGTCTCGGCCAACGACTCGGGATAACGGACATTGGCCTCAAGATACTCCAACAGTTTCTGCTGGCCACCACGAAACATGGGTTGCTGCTCTACGCAATCACCAAAAATCTTGCTCTTCTCCTCTTTCGTGGCAGGAAGGGTGTCTATCACCTGGAATTCGGGCAACGCAATTACTCCCGCAATCATCGTATCGGGGCTTTTCCACGTTTCTACGTTCTCCACATCACCCAATAGTTCGAATGTCGGCTCTTCTACGCTTTTCGTTGTTTGAGCACAAGCAGTGAGGAATCCTGCCGACACACCTAACAGCGAGATGGCACGCCCCAACATCCTACGGCGACTGAGTTGGTTTTCAAGATAGCGAACTTCTGCCTCGCAAGCAGGACAGGTACCTAGGCACGGACCTTCATATCGGCACTCGTGCGGTTCATAAACAATGTCGTTGGCTTGGGCAATCCGTTTGCGGATGTCCTTCAGCGTCTTGCAGGTTGATTTTCCTTTTGTCATATCCTTACGTTTTTTGATTTTTCACTACTGCAAAAGTAGGAAGAAAAACTGAATTGGGCAAGAGGCTCTTGGCCATTGACACAACCTCAAGAAGCTATTCCGTTGGAAACAAGCAAGTTAGAGATTCCGTTCCTGTCTAAGTTGACACAACTGTATTCCAACCACAAGAGAGGAAACAAGCCTTTTTCATTGCGTTTTCAAAAAAAATGCGTATCTTTGCGAAGTAATATTGCCACGAATGAAGAAACCATTGACACAAAAAATAAGAAACGGCTGGAAGCCTTTGCTGACCGCTCTGCTGGGCGTTGGCGTGTTCTTTGCTTGCCTGCTGCCTTACCGAGCCGTGATGAACTATCACGAGCAACGCCACATGTTCCGCTGGACTGGCTACTACCTACGTGAGCAATGGGCAGCCGATGATGGTTGGCGAGAGTTCTTCGTGTCGTTTGTGACGCAGTTTTTCCATATCGGTTGGTTGGGGGCTGCTGTCGTGGCATTGTTGGCCGTAGCGTTGCAACTATGCATCTGGTGGTGCTTGAAGAAGATGCGGCTGGGACGTTCGTGGCTCTATCCGCTGACGCTGATTCCTTCGTTGGCATTGTTCTATTATGGCTTCATCCCGTCGGAATACAAGACCGACAACCAAGTGCGCGAGGCGGTGGATTACGATTATCTGGTAAGGGCGCAGAAGTGGAACGCCATTCTTCGGCGTTCGTGGAACCACCCACCCGAGACCACCAACGGCATATGGGCAACCAACTACGCATTGGCCAAGAAAGGATTGTTGTTGGAAAAGATGTTCCACTACAAACAAGTTGGCCCCGATGGTTTGCTGATGGATGCTGTTCGAATGGACCCATTGGCTCTCTATTCATTGAGCGACATCGCTTTGGATTTGGGTATGGTAAACAGCGCCGATCGATTCGCCTTCGATGCCAAGCAACGGCTTCCCAACAATCACAAGAGCGGACGACTCTATCAACGTTTGGCAGAGACCAATCTTGTCAATGGAAATGACAAGGTGGCACGCAAGTATCTTGACATACTGCGCTCAACGTTGTTTTATGGCGCTTGGGCTAAAAAGGCCATCAACTTGTATGGCAATGAACAGGCACTTAAAAGTGACGAACGCCTAGGACGCCTGAGGTCTTTCCGACAGAAAGAGAACGACGAACTGGCCTATGCAAAAGACCAGATGTTGGAGGAACTGGCTAGGGAGAATCCCGAGAACACACTAGCTGCAGACTATCTGATGGCCTATAAACTTCTCAGGCTGGACTTAGAAGGCGTAACGCAATTGGTACAAGAACGAACAAACTACCAGCAACAGCGCGCACCAAAGGCCGTACAGGAGTGCATCGCCGGCCACTGGTTGCTTTCCCACCCCAACGACTCTCTGCCCATCGGCATCGACCAGTCGGTGTTTGAGACCACGGTGAACTACATGAACACCATCAACACCACGGGCAACCGGCAAGATCCGTCGCTCGACACCCCACCCTACAATCAATCGTACTGGCACTATCACGCATGGGCTACCACACAACTAAGACAAGGAAAATGAAACAACTGTTCGCACTTCTCGTCATCGCCGTCACGATGGCTGCCTGTTCGTCTCTGCCCGACCATCCGCAGAAAAGCGAACGGATGCCAAGTATTGTCCCCGACTATATTGGCGTGACCATCCCAGCTGGCATCGCACCGCTGAACTTCTATGTGGATGAAGATGGTGCCGACCGAGTGGATGTTATTGTGAAAGGTGACAAAGGTGGTGAACTGCACAGCAATGGAGACTATGCCGATTTCGACATCGATGAATGGAACACATTGCTCACTCAGAACATCGGTGACAGCCTGAACGTCATCGTCACCGTAAGAAGCAATGGCACATGGACAGAATACAAGCCTTTCACCATCTACGTGAGCAATGATTCCCTCGGCGAATGGGGTGTCACCTACCGACTGATTCCACCAGGATATGAGACATACGGCACGATGGGACTCTATCAGCGCGACCTTGCGACATTCGAAGAGACACCCATCATAGAGAACAAAGACGTGGGAGGAAACTGCATGAACTGTCACACCCCTAACCGCACCCAGCCAAACCTTTGGACCTTCCACGTGAGGGGCGAACATGGTGCTACCGTGGTGGGGCACGACGGACAAATCGACATCCTGACGCCACGCAACGAGGAATTGGGCGGCAGCATGGTATATCCCTATTGGCATCCATCGGGACAGTTCATTGCATTCTCCACCAACCAGACCCACCAGAATTTCTATCAACTGGCCAACCATCGCGTAGAGGTCTACGATGACAAGTCCGACATCATCATCTATCGCCCGCAGACCCGCGAAATCCTACTTGATAGTATCGTGGCCACCGCCGAACTATTGGAAAACTACCCAACGTTCTCTCCTGACGGAAAGTGGCTCTACTTCTGCTCCGCACAAAGGGTGGACAGCATCTGGAAACAATACCGCGACGTGAAATACAACATTTGTCGGGTGTCATTCGATCCGACTACCGGACAGTTGGGCAGAAGTATCGAAACCATTGTGAATGCATGCAGCATGGGGAAAAGCGCCAACATGCCCCGATTGTCCTACGACAGGCGGTATTTGCTTTATACCTTGAGCGACTACGGATGTTTCCCCATCTGGCACTCTGAAGCCGACCTATGGATGATGGACTTGACCACAGGCGACACATGGCCGTTGGACAATGCCAACAGCAACGATGCCGAGAGTTTCCACAACTGGAGTCTGAACTCACGATGGATAGTGTTCACCAGCCGACGCGATGACGGTCTTTACACACAACTTTATTTCGCTCACATCGACGAGCAAGGAAAAGCCTCGAAGCCTTTCCGATTGCCCCAACGCAATCCCAAAGAATACGATGCCGAGACCATCTACTCGTTCAACACGCCCGACTTTGCCTCTAAGCCTATTGATCTTCAAAAGGCGAATATTCATCAGCGACTAACCAGCAAAGAACGAATTAACACTACTTTGAAAAGAGTTTTAGAGACAAAGTTGTGAAATGCAAAATAAAATCATTATCTTTGTAACCAGAAAACCTAAATAAAACTATAACAATGAGATTTTCAAGATTAATGACTGCATTGGGACTGGCTGCAGCACTGATGTTTGCGCCAGCCAACGCCAACGCCGCCGACAAAGGCGGAACCTTCACCGCTGGCCAAGGCACATTCCTCCTCAATGGCAAACCCTTCATCGTGAAGGCTGCCGAAGTTCATTACCCCCGCATCCCGCGTCCCTACTGGGAGCACCGCATCAAGATGTGCAAGGCACTGGGCATGAACACGCTTTGCCTCTATGTGTTCTGGAATATTCACGAGCAGCGTGAAGGCGAGTTCGACTTCACGGGCAACAACGATGTGGCTGAGTTCTGCCGTCTGGCACAGAAGAACGGCATGTACGTCATCGTGCGCCCCGGCCCATACGTCTGTGCCGAGTGGGAGATGGGCGGTCTGCCCTGGTGGCTTCTGAAGAAAAAGGACATTAAGCTACGCGAGCGCGATCCATACTTCATGGAGCGCGTGAAGATCTTCGAAGAAAAGGTGGGCGAGCAACTCAAAGGTCTGACCATCCAGAACGGCGGTCCCATCATCATGATTCAGGTGGAGAACGAGTACGGCTCGTATGGCGAGGATAAGCCTTACGTTTCCGAGATTCGTGATTGCCTACGCAGCATCTACGGCAAGGAGTTGTCGCTCTTCCAGTGCGACTGGTCGTCCAACTTCGAGAAGAACGGCCTCGACGACCTAACGTGGACCATGAACTTCGGAACAGGTGCCAACATCAACGACCAGTTCCGCCGTCTCGGCGAGTTGCGTCCCAACGCCCCGAAGATGTGCTCCGAGTTCTGGAGCGGATGGTTCGACAAGTGGGGTGCCCGCCATGAGACCCGTCCTGCGAAGGATATGGTCGACGGCATGGACGAAATGCTCTCGAAGGGTATCAGCTTCTCACTCTACATGACCCACGGCGGCACCTCGTTCGGCCATTGGGCTGGCGCCAACTCGCCCGGCTTCGCACCCGACGTCACCTCGTATGACTACGATGCGCCCATCAACGAGTATGGCTTGGCTACACCGAAGTTCTGGGAGTTGCGCAAGATGATGGAGAAATATAACGATGGCAAGAAGATGCCCGCCGTGCCCAAAGCTCCCAATCCCATCATTACCGTGCCTAAGTTCGAGTTGAAGGAGTTCAATCATCTTTGGAGTTGTATAACTACCGAGATTGAAAGCCGTGACCTGAAAACTTTCGAGGAACTTGATATGGGTTGGGGTTGCGCCTATTATCGTACGCAACTGCCCGAAATACCCGTGCAGAGCGTACTCACACTCGAGGTTCACGACTATGCTCAAATTTGGATTGGCAACAAGTTCATCGGCAAAATTGACCGCGTTAAAAATGAAAAGAGTATCACGTTGCCGCCTGTAAAAAAAGGAGAGCAACTTACCATCCTCGTCGAAGCCATGGGGCGTATCAACTTTGGCCGTGCTATCATGGACTTTAAGGGGCTTCTTGGCAATGCAATTGTTGAGGCTGAGGTAGATGGTAACGAAGTAACTTTTAATCTGAAGAACTGGCGCATACAGCCTATCCCAGATGACTACGATGCCTTTGCTCATCAGGTAACTACAACAGATGTTAAGGATATAATTGTTAATAGTAAGAAAGCCATTGGCTATCATCGCGGCTACTTCAACCTCACCAAAGTGGGCGACACGTTCCTGAACTTCGAGACGTGGGGCAAGGGCCAGGTATGGGTAAACGGTCACGCCATGGGTCGCATTTGGAGCATCGGTCCACAGCAGACGCTCTACGTACCAGGCTGCTGGCTGAAGAAGGGCAAGAACGAGATTATCGTCCTTGACGTAGTCGGTCCGAAAGAGGCGGTTGTTTGGGGACAGGCCGAGCCTGAGCTGAACAAGCTGCAGTTGGAGAAGAGTAATAAGCACAATAACATCGGCGACAAACCCGACCTCAATAGTGCTACCCCCGTCGCTACTGGTGCCTTCAAGGCTGGCAACGGCTGGCAGACTATTACATTTAACAAGGCCGCCAAAGGTCGTTACCTTGCCATCGAGTGCCTCTCTACCCAAAAGGACAACGACCGTGTAGCCATCGCCGAACTCTACGTACAGGGGTCTGATGGAAAGCGTCTGAGTCGTGAGCCTTGGACAACCAAGTACGCAAACTCCGAGGAGGAAAACGGCAACCATACTGGCGACAAAGTCTTCGACTTGCAGGAATCGACCTATTGGCAGACGGAGCGCGGAGCTACTGCACCCCACCTACTCGTCATCGACCTGGGCTCAGAGCAGACCGTGAAGGCTCTGGAATACCTGCCGCGTGCCGAACAAGGTACTCCTGGCAGTGTGAAAGAGTACAAGATCTACGTCTATTAGTCCAAAAACTTCCATTAATAGGAACCAAAAGCCCTCTAAATCAATGATTCAGAGGGCTTTTGCTCTTTATGTCAATTTAAGTGGCACTTTATGTGCTCCTTCCATACTATTCTGGCATAGAGTGCTTTGTCAACAACCAATCGAGGAACGGACGCAGCAAACGGGCTGAGGGCTCTGCCGTACGCACCGAAAGGGCGATGTCGGAATCCATGCCCGTTAGCACGTCGAACTGATAATTCTCGTTTTTCTCCATTCCCTCGATAGCCGACCAACTCTTGGCAAAAGTCACCTTATCCACAATCGTATCTCCATCGGGACCCAACGCCTGAATCATCACACTGGCATGCTCGACCATCGCTTTCAACTTCATCAGCCAAGGACGCAGGTCAGCATAGAACAGGCGATCGCTCTCGTTGGCACTATCTGCCATGGAAGCAATCACATCGCATTCACCTCCAATTCGTTCCAACTCAGCCAACAAGGCGGTCGCTGCCGACAACTCGTTCCCGGTGCCATATGCTTTCTTGTAAGTGTTAATCAACCGGCCCAAGGGAGCCAACTCGTCGTAGTAGCGCAGATGGGGCACCAACGTCTCGAACGACTTCGCACGCTCCTCGCCCACGATGGCTGGCAATGATGCCTGCCAGCTCCTCATGTTGTCGAAAGTGGCCATGTTCCACGCATAGTCGGCCACACTGAAAAGTGCTATCTTCGAGAGCTCGCCTTGCTGCATGGGATTGATGATGAGCGTTTTCAGCCGCAGCCCACTCTCCAGACGCTCGCTGTTGGCAATATGCGTTTCATCAGAGAAATTCGTATAGGTGTCGGCAGGAAATATCTTCGTCAAGTCGTTGTCATTACATGGATAGTTCCACCACCACGACACCTCGCGCCCCAAGTAATCATCGAGCACCTCAAGATCTGCATTGTTTGGTACCGACCATACATTCCGACCCGTGATATAGAGGTTTACCTTCGCTGGCACAGGACGCAGAGACTCCCAGAATCGGCGCGCCACATCGGGTTTCACCCAACTGAACGCATAGAGTTGCGGCACATAATGCAACGGCTTCACGGTGTCGGCAGGTGCCACACCTTTCTTGTTCCATCGCTGGTCGATACGTTTTTGCAACGTTGTAAGCCTATCGGCTCCCAACTTGAGTGTAGCCTCGTCGTTAGGTACACCTACGTCATCGACGAACACACCGAACTGGCGCACACCCAACTCATGCATCTTCTCGAACTTCGACATGATGCGATCGATGACGTCCGTGCTTGCCGCATTGGTGAAGTTCTGTCCTGGATGGATGGCCCAGATGAAGTTCACTTTCGACTGATGAGCCACATCGCAAAGATGTCGCAACATATCCTGCGTCATCAATCCCAGTCGGCGCTGGTCATCGTTAATCTTCTCGGGATAGGCCTTGTCCCAATAACGCGAGTGATAGGGGTCGCTCTTCGCGCCATACATATACATGTTCAACTTGTATCGGGCCATGAAACGGAACAAGTCGGCCGTCACTTCCATGCTGTAAGGCACGCCGTAATAGCCTTCGATGATGCCTCGGTTCTGCACATCGGCATAGTCGTAGAACGTGGCGCATGGCATCTGTTTTGTCCCTTGGTCGAGCATCTGCTCCAACGTGGCCAAACCGCAGAACACGGCATCGGTGTTTTCGCCCAATACAATCACCTCGGCCACACCATTCTTCCTGCTGCGCAATGCCACCACGTGGCGGTCGTATTTATCCAAAGCGAACACCTTGCGACTCAGTTTCCATTTCTTTGCCAAACGGTCAATCATCCCGCCCGAGCCATTCAATCCCAAATAGACTGTTGAGACGTTGGGAGAAGGATAGGCGTCAGGTGTTGGTGGCTTGGTGTTGTCCTGGAAGTTGATTTGCAACCCATGTTCGGTAAGAATCTGTTGAGCCCTATCGCACGTGTAACGGTCGATACCCATTTCGGCCACCACGTCCACCTTCTGCGAGAACGTCGCCGTGCCAGAGGCCTTCAGTTGTTCGTGAGGAATAGGATAAACCGCGTAAGGAGCATCACCCTTCTTTCCTTTTTTCGAGGAGTTGGCTCCCAACGCACTTCCGCTTAGCATCAGCAGAAGCAATGTCAAAAGTGTTAATCGTGGCTTCATTGTAGATGTTATTTATGATTGTTTGGTACAAAGTTATAAATTTTTTTGTATCTTTGCAAAAAACAAACACATAAAAAGAAAAAGACCATGAAACTGACCGCCATCCTACCCTTCTTGGCCTTGCCCGCAGTTGCGCAACAACGCCCCAATATTATCTACATCATGTGCGATGACATGGGCTACGGCGACCTCTCGTGCTACGGGCAGCGGCATTTCAGCACGCCGAACATCGACCGCCTGGCTACTGAGGGTATGCGCATGACTTCCGCCTACGCTGGTAGTCCTGTCTCGGCTCCTTCGCGGGCAGCTCTCATGACGGGTCAGCACACAGGACACACCCTCGTGCGTGGCAACCGAGAGCATTGGCAGGGAAGAGTGCAATATGGCGACAACGTTGACTATGCCATCGTGGGACAAGAACCCTACGATACCGCCCACGTGATTCTTCCCGAACTGTTCCAGCGAGCCGGCTACACGACCGCCTTGTTCGGCAAATGGGCAGGAGGCTACGAGGGTAGTCCATCGACCCCCGACAAACGCGGAATCGACGAGTTCTATGGTTACATCTGCCAGTTTCAGGCCCATCTCTATTTCCCCAACTTCCTGAACAGATACAGTCGTTCGCAGGGTGACACGGCGGTAGTGCGCGAGGTGTTGGAGGACAACATCCAGCACGCCATGTATGGTGACGACTACAACCATCGAAGCCAATACAGCGCCGACCTCATCCACCAGCGGGCAATGGATTGGTTGCGACAACAAGAGGCAGACCAACCCTTTTTGGGCATCTTCACCTATACCCTCCCCCATGCCGAACTTCGTCAGCCCGACGACTCGCTGTTGCAATCGTTCCGTGGCCGACTCTTGCCCGAGCGGACGTTCCAAGGCAGCGAACCCTCACGTTACAATCCCACTTCCGAAGCCCACGCACAATTCTCTGCCATGATCACACGTCTCGATGCACAAGTGGGTGAGATCATGCAACTGTTGGATGAAAAAGGATTGGCAGAAAACACAGTACTCATCTTCACCAGCGACAACGGACCGCATGAGGAAGGAGGTGCCGACCCCTACTATTTCAACCACGACGGCAAGTTCCGTGGACTCAAACGTAGTGCCCACGAGGGTGGCATCCGCATCCCGTTCATCGTGAGATGGCCAAACCATATACGTGCTGGCAGCGAGAGCGACCAGCCCTTCGCCTTCTACGACCTCCTTCCCACCTTCTGCGACATTGCCCAGATTGATGCTGGCGATGGTCCCTACGATGGTCTCTCCATCTTGCCTACCCTTACTGGAATAGGGACGCAGCCTCAACACGACCACCTCTATTGGGAGTTCCACGAGACCGACATGATTGCCGTGAGACAAGGTGACTGGAAACTGTTGGTGGAGCACGGACAACCCCGCCTCTACAACCTCGCCGAAGATCCCCACGAAGACCACGACCTGGCAGCACAATATCCAGAACTAGTGCGCATCCTCGTGACCAAAGTCTACGAAGACCATACCGACTCGCCACTTTTTCCCATCACCTTACCACAAGTGAAAAGTGAATAGTGAATAGTGAAAAATACTGATCTTTTCACCTTAAAAAATCAATCAAAAATGTTGTGTATTTCCAGAATTTTTGTTAACTTTGTACACAGAAAAACTAGCGCATAAATGCCTATATCTAATGCTTTTGCTACATGCCACATCTGAGCCTCTTACATGCCACATCTAAGGGCCTTACATGATACATGTGAGCGCCTTACATGCCACATGTAGCAAAATCGCTTATTTCGCCTGCTACATGTATACATCTAACGCCACTTTTTACAAAAAACGGGGGTGCTCCATCACGAAGCACCCCCACCGTAATTAATTCAACTTATTATCAATCTCTTGAAATCATCGATTGTTACCAAATGGGAATCAGCGGCTGAAAATAGTTCCGTTGTCATCTCCACCAATCTCGATGGCATCCTCGAAATTATCAAAGTAACCGTTACTAAAGTCTTTATAACCTTCAACAACCCAGTCCTCATTACCGAACTGATCTGAGGGAAGGTCGCTACCGAAAAGAGTGTTAGCAGTTCCTTTCGGATCCTCACTTCCACACACAGGCATGATTGGGGCTGTGAACACCAATTCTATCTCTGGTCTAATATATGTTTTTTTCATTGTTGAGTCCTCCTATCTGTTATTTGACCATATATTTCTTACCATTCACAATATAGATGCCCTTAGGCAGGCCTGTCATGTCAAGACCGTCGCGAACAACCTGGCCATTGATGTTGACAACCACATTCATAAACTGGACAGGCTGTTTCTTCTCCTTAGCATCAGCCACGATTGCCTCAATCTCGTCAGCAGTCACTTCCTCAAAATCACCGAAGCCCATGCTAGCAGCTTTTGCGTTGTTGCCAGAAGAATATGGCTTCACTTCTATATTGGCATCCTCCCATGCTTTAGCAGCATCATTTGGAATAATCACAGCAGAGAATTGTCCCCAATAGCCTGTATTGGTATTTCCATTCTTCTCGCGGAAGAACTTAGGATATTTAGTTCCTGGAGGAACACCAAGGAAATAAGCACGATTCGGGATGGCAACAGTCTTGTCTGGCTCAAACGATCCTTTGAAGGTATATGTGACATTGTCATTAACGGTTTCAAGATACACTTTTCCACCAGCCTTGTTGACCACATCATAATCACCTTCTTCACTTTCGCTAATTGTGCCTTCTTTTACCTTCGAGAGTTTACGCGTTACCTTCTCAGTATCATAGAGACTGGTAAGAAGTGCCAAAGCTTCCTCATAATTCTGTCTTGCAGTAGCATCATCAGGATTGGCTTCATACAATTTCTTCAACTTAGTATACTCGAACTTATATTGAATGTGATTGAGCACACATTGAGTAGCACCACCATTGGCATCTTCAACCTTTTGTGGATGAATCATATATGGGTGACCTGCTTGTGCCAACACGCCACGTATGGATTCATAGACATCCAAGGAGCCATTGGTCTTGGCATTGTCATAAGTGAACCAACCATCCTCACCATTATAGCTGGTGCCAGAAGGAACATATTGGTTCGTTGTATAGGTCATATCATATCCACCCTTTCCATCTGGTGTACCAACAACAGGGTGATACCATTTTTCAGAAACTATGACTGTACTACCTTCTTTTTCCACTTCCTTATTAATCTTGACACGATCATAGAAATTGCCGTACTTATCACGGTAATAAGTTTTTGCGATGTTAGTGAAGAGCAATACCAGATTTTTAACCTTCTTCACATTTCCTTGTTCGTCCTTATAAAGCTCACCAGTAGCAGGATCTTTCTCTGTCGTTTCTGTCTCCACTACAGCAACACCATTGAACTCGCAGATGTTGAAGTTCGAGTTGAACGCACCTTCTAATTGTTCGTCAGACAAGTCGAAGGGGAAGCACATCGTATACCATGTATCATCATAGTCTTTCGCATAAACTTCATCATCATTATTCGGACTGTAACCAAAACTCAATACAAACTGACGCCAACCAAGTCTTGATGGATCTTGCTTATTTGCACTATTTAACGGATCATCAGCATTTATTGCGTTGCCAGGATAGCCCCATTGAACACGCAAATCATAATCACGGTGATTATAGGTGGGCCACCGTTTTCCATACTTATCAGGGCCAAGGCCATAGGCCTCAGTCAAATAATCAGCCTCAAGATAGCGCTGTTGCTCTTCTGCAGCTCTTCCATATCCATCATCATATGCCGACATATTAAGACTATTACAGAAAGTCTCATCACCTTTCCATGGGTTATGATGGAAGAACTCGTTCATCTCTGGAGTATCAGCATAGTGAATGGCTGTAATAGGTCTTTCAGTGGCAGCAGCATGAAGTCTGTACACTTCTTCCATTTGATCGGAAGTCAGATACTTCAACCATCTATTGATATTCTTTTCATTAATATCCGCACCTTCTGCACATGCAGCAGTATAATCAGCCTGATCTTCAGATGTAATTTGCACTAATCCACGATCAACCAATGTTTTCAAATAGTCAAAGTATTCGTCGACATCAGGGAAATTATTATAACCATCCACATTATCACCACCAAACGATGACTGTCCTTGCAAAGTTCCGTCATTACCAATAGAATAGATTTCTGGCAACTTATCTGGCGTTGGAGCCATCAAATACAAATCTTTAACTCCCGAATTGAAGAATGCTTTCTGTCCTATAAACTCCACGTTTTCAGGAATGGTCAGATATGACAAGGCATCGGCTTGTTCAAAAGCAGCCTCTTCAATACGAGTCAGTGTGTTCGGCAATCGAATGGACTCCAGATTATAACAACGCTGGAACATGCCCTTAGAAACAACTGTCAGACCTTCGGGCAAGACAATGTGCTTAATACCCCAACACTCGCTAAATGCATAATCACCACAAGCAAAGTCTTCTGGCATATTCTCCTGGAATTCCACCTTGGACAACGATGTGCACATATAGAAAGCACATTCGCCTATAGTTTTTACAGTATTTGGCACAAACACTTCACCAGAAAGATTCTTGAATGTATAGAAACAATATGGAGGAATCTCTGTCAAGTCTGCAGGGAACTCAATCTGCTCAAGAGTAGCCCTGTAGCCCTTGTCTTCCGTACTCGTTGCGCCATTACCTGCAGCCAGAATGTCAGAGGGATCGCTCAACACGGCACCAGAGAGGTCCCAATGCTTGATTGGAGCACCTGTAAACGTCGACATTGGCATATGACCACCTGCCAAGTCACTTGCATTGACATTTCCCTTAACTATCACTTCCGTCACCTTTCCAGTTGCAGAAGTAGACGAAGCCAGATCCGAATCTGTTTCATTAAGGCTTAATGATTGTAGTGTCTCGTTCAATGTTCCTGCGACTTTGCAGTATGTCTTGATAGACACATTTCCATCGTTATCAATACTATATGAAATAGCAGAGCCAAGACTCGTACAACCATTGAACCAACTTTCTTTCACCTCATCAAGTCCTTTCGGCAGCACGATGGTCTGCACCTTAGTATTGTTGGCAAACGAGAAATCGGCAGTCTTGGCATCGTTGGTCAATGTCGCCTTGTTCATCAAGATGTGCTCTCCACAAGGAAGATTCTTCAAGGCTGCTACATCTGCTGCATTCAACGTTCCTTCAATATTGACTGTTTCTGGGCAGTTCTCTGAATCCATAGCAGCAATCTGTGTTGCCAAATCACCTTCGTTTGCAGTTAGGGTAACGGCGCTTCCAGAACCTGCCATCACCACATTGACACCCTTCGCCTGCAATGTAGCCAATGCCTCATCGCTCAATGTCGAGGGGCTATATACGTTTACCGTAGTTCCACTTGTCAACAAAGGATCATCCACCCAAAGTTCTCCATCTCCTTTTTCAGGATTTCCCCAAACATTGAATGACGTACCGGTAGCATTGGGAGCCATCACATACATCAATCCATGATCCTTATTGAATGCATTGCCTCCAGCCAAATCACCATCAGAGGGGAGGGAGCTACCCTTTGGGAGTATCAACCTCTTAACTGCACCAGGCACACCTGTAATGGTATATCCCGTGGCATCACTATAATCCAAACGATTAGCGCAATTTTGCCAAGGATAATTTGCACCGAGAAAATTCACCAATGCTTCATTAATTGTATACTTAACCTTGAGGTCCGTAATAGCATTAATTTGATTTGCCGTAGGAGAAGAGTTCCAAGCGGCTGCAAAATTCACAATATCATCTGGGTCACCAAATGTAATTGTGGCTTTCGTGGCATCATTGTCATCAATAGTAATGGTAGTGCTTCCTACAGTGTAATCAGTAGCCCACGCACAAAATTGCACGCAGACCAAGGTAATTAGGAAAAGTAAAATCCTTTTCATCATTTGTTGAATTAATTAGTTATTTTGTTTTTTTGTTAATATTTTCAGGATTGTCTATCATTTTGTCATTAGAGTCGCACGGTCAGCTTATGTGAAAAGTTGAGAGTGAAAATAGATCCTAGTACGCAATAATTAGGCATGTGAGCGCACACAATGAGTCTAAACCTGTCCAACAAGCGCAAAGAAATCTGGCGGTCACAGTCTCACGACTCAACGCCAGGTATATAATAATAACTAAAAAATCTTTCTTCAATTATCCTCACACAGAGGACATAGGTAATAACTCGGCGACAAAGATACGAACTATTATTCGACCAACCAAATTATTCTTCAAATATGGAACAATTTAAAGATTATTTGGTACAAATAAACAAAAAATAAGATTTAATCCCGTTTGTCGATAAAAATGAGACGTGGGGGGTAAAAAAAAGAAAGGCGTGAAAGCCGATTGACTTCCACGCCCCTCTTTTAGCATTTATATGGATTTCGCGAGTACAACGGGATTACTCCACGACGGGCTGCTCAGCGAAATCGATGATATTCTTCTTGTTGGCCTGCATGCGCTCATAGTCCTCACGTGAGCCGACAACAAGTTTGTCCCAAGCACGGAGTCCTGTACCAGCGGGGATGAGGTGTCCACAAATGACGTTCTCCTTCATTCCCTCGAGGTAGTCCTGCTTGCCACGGATGGCGGCTTCGTTGAGCACCTTGGTGGTCTCCTGGAACGATGCGGCTGACATGAACGACTTGGTTTGCAGGGCTGCACGGGTGATACCTTGCAGGATCTGCGTAGAAGTTGCGGGCACAGCATCACGCACCTGAACGGTACGGAGGTCGCGGCGCTTGAGGCTTGAGTTCTCATCGCGCAGACGACGGGCGGTGACAATCTGTCCCTTCTGGAGGTTCTCTGAGTCACCAGCGTCGATGACAACCTTCTTACCCCAGATGCGGTCGTTCTCTTCAGAGAAGTCGAGTTTGTCAACCAACTCTTGCTCAAGGAAGGTAGTGTCACCCGGATCGTTGATCTGAACCTTACGCATCATCTGACGAACGATAATCTCGAAGTGCTTGTCGTTGATCTTCACACCCTGCAGACGATAGACGTCCTGCACCTCGTTAACGATGTACTCCTGAACAGCAGTGGGGCCTTTGATGGCCAAGATGTCGGACGGAGTGATGACACCATCGGAGAGCGGAGTACCGGCACGCACAGCATCGTGCTCCTGCACCAGAATCTGCTTAGAGAGTGAGACAAGATATTTCTTCTGATCGCCCGTCTTCGACGTAACGACAATCTCGCGGTTACCACGCTTCACCTTACCCATGGTTACCTCACCATCGATTTCGCTGACCACAGCAGGGTTCGATGGGTTGCGAGCCTCGAAGAGCTCGGTGACACGAGGCAGACCACCAGTGATGTCACCAGCACCACCTACGGCACGTGGAATCTTGACCAGCGTCTGTCCTGTCTCGATGGTAGCCCCATCATCGACAACAACGTGACCACCCACGGGGAAGTTGTAGGTACCAACGACCTCGCCATTCTTGCCAAGGATGTCGCAAGTAGGCACCTTGGTATGGTCTCTCGACTCGGTGATAATCTTCTCGGTAAGACCTGTTGTTTCGTCGGTCTCAGCCTTGTAGGTCTGTCCTGCAATCACATCACGGAAGCGGAGCGTACCAGCATATTCGCTGACGATGACAGCATTGAAGGGGTCCCAACGGGCAATCATCTCACCACGCTTCACCACATCACCATGTTTCTTGTAGAGTGACGAACCATAAGGAACGTTCAATGTAGAGAGTACGATGTTGGTGTGAGGATCGACGAAGCGGATCTCAGCCAGACGGCTGACAACCATCTCGCACTTGACGTCGAGCTCACCTGTCTTCTCCACGAAGGGAACCGTGCGAAGCTCATCGAACTCGATGCGAGAGTCGTTCTTGGCAACAATGCTTGCATTGGCGGCTGCGTTACCAGCCACACCACCAGCGTGGAAGGTACGAAGCGTAAGCTGTGTACCTGGCTCACCAATGGCTTGTGCGGCAATCACACCGACAGCCTCGCCCTTCTGCACCATGCGCTGGGTGGCGAGGTTACGTCCATAACACTTCATGCAGACGCCCTTACGCGACTCACAGGTAAGCACCGAACGAATCTCGACGCTTTCGATGGGCGAAGCCTCGATGATGGCCACCTTGTCTTCGGTAATCTCCTCACCAGCAGAGCAGATGATCTCGCCCGTGGTAGGATTGACAATATCGTGAACAGAGACACGTCCCAAGATACGCTCGCCAAGCGGAGAAATGATCTCATCGCCATTCTTCAAGGCGGTGCAGACAAGTCCGCGAAGCGTTCCACAGTCTTCCTCAGTGATAATGACGTCATGGCTGACATCGACGAGACGACGGGTCAGATAACCAGCGTCAGCTGTCTTCATAGCCGTGTCGGCCAAACCCTTACGGGCACCGTGAGAAGAGATGAAGTATTCGAGCACCGACATACCCTCCTTGAAGTTGGACAGGATGGGGTTCTCAATAATCTGCTGACCCTCGGCACCTGCCTTCTGAGGCTTAGCCATCAGACCACGCATACCAGAGAGCTGTTTGATCTGGTCCTTAGAACCACGAGCACCTGAGTCGAGCATCATGTAAACGGCATTGAATCCTTGGTCGGCCTCGGTCATCTCCTTCAAGAGGATATCGCCGAGTTCGTTGTTCACGTGAGTCCAGGCATCAATAACCTGGTTGTAACGCTCGTTGTCGGTGATGAAACCCATGTCGTAGTTGGCCTGAATCTCATCGACCTCCTTCTGGCCCTTGGCCACAATGCCTTCCTTCTCGGGCGGCACGATGATATCGTCAAGGTTGAAGGAAAGACCAGCCACGTAAGCCATGCGGTAACCAAGGTTCTTGATACCATCGAGGAACTCGCAAGCGCGAGCCATACCAACCTGCTTGATCACGTTGGCGATGATGCTGCGCAATGTCTTCTTCGAGATGACATCGTTGAAGAAGCCCACTTCCTGAGGAATGATGCCATTGACGATGACACGTCCGACAGTGGTCTCCACCATGTGGCGAACCTTCTGTCCATTCACAATATCATCGATGAGGACCTTCACAGGAGCATGGAGGTCGCATTTACCTTCGTTCTTGGCAATGATTGCTTCCTCGGGTCCGTAGAAAGTAAGACCTTGTCCCTTGGCACCTGGACGCATCTTCGTGATGTAATAGAGTCCGAGTACCATGTCCTGAGAAGGCACTGTGATAGGAGCACCATTGGCAGGATTCAGGATGTTGTGACTCTGAAGCATCAGGATCTGGGCCTCGAGCACAGCCTCATTGGAAAGAGGAAGGTGGACAGCCATCTGGTCACCGTCGAAGTCGGCATTGAACGCCGTACAAGCCAGCGGATGAAGCTGAATGGCCTTACCCTCAATGAGTTTCGGCTGGAATGCCTGGATACCCAAACGGTGAAGTGTAGGAGCACGGTTGAGGAGCACGGGGTGTCCCTTCATGACATTCTCGAGAATGTCCCAGATGACGGGCTCACGACGGTCCACAATCTTCTTGGCCGACTTCACGGTCTTCACGATACCACGCTCGATGAGCTTGCGGATGATGAATGGTTTGTAGAGCTCGGCAGCCATCAACTTAGGCAGACCGCACTCACCCATCTTCAACTCAGGACCTACGACGATAACCGAACGAGCGGAATAGTCGACACGCTTACCCAGCAAGTTCTGACGGAAACGTCCCTGCTTACCCTTCAGAGAATCAGAGAGTGACTTCAAAGGACGATTCGACTCGCTCTTCACAGCACTTGACTTACGAGAGTTATCGAACAAAGAGTCGACAGCCTCTTGAAGCATACGCTTTTCGTTGCGGAGAATCACCTCAGGAGCCTTGATTTCCACCAATCTCTTCAGGCGATTGTTACGGATGATGACGCGACGATAGAGGTCGTTGAGGTCGGACGTAGCAAAGCGTCCACCATCGAGCGGTACCAGAGGACGAAGCTCGGGCGGGGTGACAGGAATGATCTTCATAATCATCCACTCGGGATGGTTGAGTTCCTTGCTGCTACGGAAAGCCTCGACCACCTGCAGGCGCTTCAAGGCCTCAGTCTTGCGTTGCTGTGCAGAATCGTTGTTGGCACGGTCGCGCAACTCGTAGGAAAGAGCATCGAGGTCAAGATCGAGCAGAAGGTCGTAAATGGCCTCTGCACCCATCTTGGCGATGAACTTGTTGGGATCGGCATCATCAAGATGATCGTTGTTGGGATCCAGTTGATTATCCAAGATGTCGATGTATTCCTCCTCGGAAATCAAATCGAACTTATGAGAACCATTGAGTTCATTACCCTCAGCGTCCTTGCGTCCCTCAAAAGCACCCGGCTTGATGACCACATACTTCTCATAATAGATCACTGCGTCGAGTTTCTTGGTAGGCATTCCGAGCAAATAACCAATCTTATTGGGCAGGCTGCGGAAATACCAGATATGAGCAACGGGTACCACCAATTCGATGTGACCACTGCGCTCACGACGCACTTTCTTCTCGGTGACCTCCACACCACAACGATCGCAGACAATGCCTTTATAGCGGATGCGCTTATACTTACCACAAGCACATTCGTAGTCACGAGTAGGACCGAAGATGCGCTCGCAGAAAAGACCGTCACGCTCGGGCTTGTATGTACGATAGTTGATGGTTTCGGGCTTGGTAACCTCACCAAACGAATTTTCCAGGATCTCCTCAGGCGAAGCAAGACCGATGGTAATCTTCGTGAAATTATTCTTTACCTTAATATCTTTTTTGAAAGCCATGTTTCTGTAATTGCTAATTACTAATTCCTAATGACAAATTCGCTTAGTCGAGTTTGATGCTGAGTCCAAGACCACGGAGTTCGTGCAACAACACATTGAGAGACTCGGGGATTCCCGGAGTTGGCATAGGATCGCCCTTGACAATAGCTTCGTAAGCCTTTGAACGACCCACAGTATCATCGGACTTGATGGTAAGGATCTCCTGAAGCACATGAGAAGCACCGAATGCCTCGAGTGCCCAGACCTCCATCTCTCCGAAACGCTGACCACCAAACTGAGCTTTACCACCAAGTGGCTGTTGGGTGATGAGACTGTACGGACCAATGGAACGTGCGTGCATCTTGTCTTCAACCATGTGGCCGAGTTTCAAGAAGTATGTCACACCCACCGTTGCAGGTTGGTCGAACTGCTCACCTGTCTCACCATCATAGAGACGTGTAGAGCAAAGGTGAGGCAAACCAGCCTTGTCGGTCCACTCAGAAAGATCATCGAGTTTAGCACCATCAAAAATAGGAGTGGCGAACTTGACACCCAGTTTGCGACCGGCAGCACCAAGAATGGCCTCGAATATCTGTCCAAGATTCATACGAGAGGGCACACCCAGCGGGTTGAGCACCAAGTCGACGGGACGACCATCCTCAAGGAACGGCATGTCTTCCATGCGAACCACTTTAGAGACGATACCTTTGTTACCGTGGCGACCAGCCAACTTGTCACCGACGCCAATCTTACGTTTCTTAGCCACGTAAACCTTGGCCATCTGCAGAATGCCTGAGGGCAGTTCGTCACCGATGGTGATGGCAAACTTGCGGCGCTTGATTTCGGCATCAAGAAGCTTGTACTTGCGGATGTAGTTCATGATGAGCTTCTGGATGAGCATATCAGTATGCTCGTCACCAGTCCAGTCGTTCGACTGAATGCCATCATATTCGAGTGTGGGGTTCTTCAAGATGGCAGCAGTGAACTTGCTACCTTTCGTGATAACCTCGGCACCTGTGTAATCCTTCACGCCCTGACAGGTCTTACCCTCGGTGAGGATCAACAACTTATCGACAAGAATGTCCTTCAAGTCGTTATTCTTTGCCTCATACTCCTCGTCAATCTTGGCCAACAGGAGCTTATCCTGCTTCTTTGACTCACGAGTCTTGATGGCACGCGAGAAGAGTTTCTTGTCGATGACGACACCAGAAAGAGAAGGATTGGCCTTCAGTGAAGAATCCTTCACATCACCGGCCTTGTCACCGAAGATGGCACGAAGCAGTTTCTCTTCAGGAGAAGGATCGCTTTCACCCTTCGGGGAGATCTTACCAATCAGGATATCGCCTGGCTCGACACGAGCACCGACACGAATGACACCATTCTCATCCAAATCCTTGGTGGCCTCCTCGCTGACATTAGGAATATCAGCGGTGAACTCCTCCATTCCACGCTTTGTCTCACGAACATCCAGAGAATACTCGTCAACGTGGACAGATGTCAAGACATCGTCGCGAACAAGACGCTCGGAAAGCACGATGGCGTCCTCGTAGTTGTAACCCTTCCAAGGCATATATGCCACCAAGAGGTTACGACCCAAAGCCAACTCACCATTCTCAGTTGCATAACCTTCGGTAAGGATATCGCCCTTCTTCACACGCTGACCTTTCAGGCAGATAGGGCGAAGGTCGATGGTCATATTCTGATTGGTGCGACGGAACTTGGGTATTCTGTATTCCTTCAAAGCCGGCTCGAAGCTGACAAACTCCTCGTCTTCAGTGCGGTCGTAGAGGATACGAATAGTGGTGGCGTCAACATATTCAATGATACCTTCACCTTCGGCGACAATCATGGTACGAGAGTCTTCGCAGACCTGCTTCTCCAATCCTGTTCCCACGATAGGAGCATCATTGTGAAGCAGAGGTACTGCCTGACGCATCATGTTACATCCCATGAGTGCACGGTGACCATCATCGTGCTCAAGGAACGGGATAAGACCAGCGGAAACAGAAGCAATCTGCTGGGGAGACACGTCCATCAGGTCCACCTTAGAAGGATCAACGACGGGGAAGTCAGCATCCTTGCGGCACTTCACATAAGTGCGAATGAACGAACCGTCTTCCTTCAAAGGAGCATTACCTTGTCCGATGATGTGCTCCGACTCTTCTTCTGCAGTGAGATATACAACATCCTCGTTCTTCAAATCAACATTGCTGTTGATCACCTTACGGTAAGGAGTCTCAATGAAACCAAGCTCATTGATGGTTGCATAGACACACAACGAAGAAATCAGACCGATATTCGGACCTTCAGGGCTCTCAATCGGGCAGAGACGTCCGTAGTGAGTATAGTGAACGTCACGAACCTCGAAACCTGCACGCTCACGCGACAGACCGCCAGGACCGAGAGCAGAGAGACGACGCTTGTGGGTCACCTCAGCCAACGGGTTGGTCTGGTCCATGAACTGCGACAACGGGTTGGTTCCGAAGAACGAGTTGATGACGCTCGAAATAGTCTTTGCATTGATCAGGTCTGTAGGAGTGAACACCTCATTGTCGCGAACGTTCATACGCTCACGAATGGTGCGGCTCATACGTGCCAGACCGATAGAGAACTGATTCGACAACTGCTCACCAACAGTGCGTACACGACGATTCGACAGGTGGTCGATATCGTCAACAGTAGCATTCGAGTTGACAAGCTGAATCAGGTATTTAATAATCTCGATGATATCGTCCTTTGTCAACACACGGACATTCATATCAGTGTCGAGACCGAGTTTCTTATTGATACGATAACGGCCAACCTCACCAAGGTCATAACGCTTGTCAGAGAAGAAAAGGTTTTGGAACACCTCGCGTGCACTTGCATCATCAGCAGGATCTGCATTACGCAGCTGACGATAGATGTAGAGCACAGCCTCCTTCTCAGAGTTGCTCTGGTCCTTGGACAGAGTGTTGAAGATGATGCTATACTTGCTGGCCATCTCGGCATCTTTGTGAAGAAGGACTGAAGAAGCACCACTCTCGAGAATCTCAACAATGTTCTCTGTGGTCAGTTCGGTCTCACGCTCCATGACAACCTCGTTACGCTCGATGGAAACCACCTCACCGGTGTCCTCGTCGACGAAGTCCTCATTCCAGGTCTTCAGCACACGAGCAGCAAGTTTGCGACCGATAGCCTCCTTCATGTTCTTCTTGTTGACCTTCACCTCTTCGGCAAGGTCGAAAATCTGCAGGATATCCTTGTCCTGCTCGAAACCGATGGCACGAAGAAGCGTCGTGACAGGCAACTTCTTCTTACGATCGATGTAGGCATACATCACGTTGTTGATGTCAGTTGCAAATTCAATCCATGAACCTTTGAACGGAATGATGCGTGCTGAATAAAGCACTGTTCCATTGGCGTGAACACCCTGGCCGAAGAAAACACCCGGCGAACGGTGCAACTGAGACACAACCACACGCTCTGCACCATTGATGATGAACGTGCCGTTCTGGGTCATATAAGGAATAGTGCCAAGGAAAACATCAGATGTCACAGTACCGAAATCCTCATGATCAGGATCTGTGCAGTACAGTTTCATCTTAGCCTTCAAAGGTACGCTGTAAGTCAACCCACGCTCCAAGCACTCTTCAATCGTGTAGCGAGGCGGGTCAATAAAGTAGTCCAGGAACTCAAGGACGAAATTATTACGCGTGTCGGTTATGGGGAAGTTCTCAGCGAACACCTTGTACAAACCGTCGTTCTTGCGTTCCTCAGGCGGAGTATCCAACTGTAAGAAGTCTCGGAAAGACTTCAACTGCACATCGAGAAAATCCGGATAGGGCATCGGATTATGCACGCTGGCAAAATTAATTCTGTTATCAACAAGTTTTGAAGCCATTATAAATAATTGGTCTGATTATGACTAATTTGGAAAAAACGCGGCATTTACAGCCGAAAGACACAAAAAGGTTAGGACCAACCGACTGGGAAGATCCTAACCGTATTTTCAAAAAGAAATCAAAAGTTCGATTACTTGAGCTCAACCTTGGCACCAGCTTCCTCGATAGCCTTCTTCAAGTTCTCAGCCTCGTCCTTAGAGAGACCTTCCTTGATAGTAGCGGGAGCGCCGTCCACGAGATCCTTGGCCTCTTTCAAACCGAGACCGCAAGCCTCTTTCACAGCCTTCACGACCTGGAGCTTGGTAGCGCCAACTTCAGCGAGGACAACATCGAAAGATGTCTTCTCTTCCTCAGCGGGGGCTGCACCAGCAGCAGGACCAGCAGCCACAGCAACAGCTGCAGCAGCGGGCTCAATACCATACTCGTCCTTCAGGACCTGTGCCAACTCGTTAACTTCTTTCACAGTAAGGTTTACCAACTCTTCTGCAATAGCTTTAATATCTGCCATTTTATTTAAATGTTTTAATTGTTTTTAATGTTAATGTTACTAAATCTCTCGCTTATTTGTTACGCTCAGCGATTGCGTCAAGCAAGCCGTGGACCTTACCACCTGCATTCAAACCAGAAACAACGTTCTTGATAGGAGACTGCAGCAAAGCCACAACGTCGGCGATAAGTTCAGTCTTGCTCTTGATAGCACAAAGTTCATCCAGCTTGTCGGCGCCGACGAAGATGCCTTCCTCAGCATAAGCAGCCTTCAAAGCGGGGATTTCCTTTTTCTTGCTCTTATAGTCCTTCAGCAGTTTGGCGGGCACGTTGGCTGACTTTGTGAACATCAGAGCCGTGTTGCCTTTCAAAGTGCTGTACAAAGGTTCGAAATCGATGTCGCTAGCCTCGAAAGCCTTGTGAAGCAGTTTGTTCTTCACAACGATCATCTTGATTTCGTTCTTGAAACACTTGCGACGAAGTTCACTTGTATCACCTGCATTCAAACCGGTGATGTCCACCACGTAGAAATGCGGATACTCCTTCAACTTCTCTCCAAGCTCAACAATGATAGTATCTTTAACTTCTTTTCTCATCTTTCCAAACGTTTTTGAGTTACTCTACTGATTTAGGATCAACCTTGATACCCTTACTCATAGTGCTCGAGATAAAGATACTCTTGAGATATGTACCCTTAGCAGCAGCAGGCTTCAGCTTGATAACCGTGTTGACGAACTCTTTGGCGTTGCCATAAAGAGCATCGGAACTCATCGACACCTTACCGATAGATGTGTGGATAATACCAGCCTTGTCTACCTTGAAGTCGATCTTACCTTGCTTCACTTCCTTCACTGCCTTAGCGACATCCATAGTAACAGTACCACTCTTGGGGTTAGGCATCAAGCCACGAGGACCGAGCACACGACCCAGAGGGCCAACTTTACCCATGCAAGAGGGCATTGTGATGATAACATCAACATCTGTCCATCCACCTTTGATCTTGTCGATGTATTCGTCAAGACCTACATAATCAGCACCAGCTTCCTTGGCGGCGGCTTCCTGATCAGGAGTACAGAGAGCGAGCACACGCGTCACCTTACCAGTTCCGTTCGGCAGCGACACAACGCCACGAACCATCTGGTTGGCTTTACGCGGGTCAACACCCAGTCGTACATCAATGTCAACAGAAGCATCGAATTTGGTCGTGGTGATTTCCTTGACCAGTTCGGTTGCCTCTTTGAGTGTGTACATCTTCCCTGCTTCAACCTTGTCAGCTACTGATTTTTGATTTTTTGTCAGTTTACTCATTTTCTTAATTGAAGTTTATAGTTTATTCACCAGGGAAGTCCCCTTTAACAGTTATACCCATACTGCGAGCAGTACCGGCAACAAGCTTCATGGCCGATTCAACTGTGAAGCAGTTCAAGTCTTTCATCTTGTCCTCGGCGATAGCGCGAACCTGATCCCATGTGACAGAAGCGACCTTCTGACGGTTGGGTTGTGCGGATCCGCTCTGTACCTTGGCTGCCTCTTTCAACTGTACAGCTGCAGGCGGAGTCTTGAGTTCGAAGCTGAACGACTTATCAGTATAGTAAGTGATAACAACAGGGATGATTTTTCCTGCCTTATCCTGTGTTCTGGCGTTGAACTCTTTGCAGAATCCCATGATATTGATACCCTTCGAACCCAGAGCGGGACCTACGGGAGGTGAAGGATTCGCAGCGCCACCTTTAATCTGTAATTTGATTAATCCAGCAACTTCTTTAGCCATTTTCTTTGTTAATATTTAAAATTTGAAATTATAAAAGAAGCCGATGCGTCCGTAACAACACATCAACCTTCTTTCTCGACTTGCATGAAACCCAACTCCAGGGGCGTTTTGCGCCCGAAGATTTTGACCATCACCTTCAGCTTGTGCTTCTCGGCGTTCACCTCTTCGATGACGCCACTGAAACCGCTGAACGGACCCTCCGTAACTTTCACTGTCTCGTTGACCATGAAGGGGATGTTGATTTCATCCACCAACTCGCTCTCCTCGGCATTTCCAAGCATACGGTTGATGTCGGCCTGTGGTACGGGTGAAGGATTATCCAATCCGCCAAGAAAGCCTAAAACATTGGGCGTAAAGCGCAACGTGTGAGCCACGTCGCCCACAAGAGAGGCCTCGACAAAGACGTAGCCAGCCATGCTGACCTTCTCTTTGACCACCCTCTTGCCATTACGCAAAGAAGCATGCTTCTCCATCGGTATCAATACCTGAGAAACATGAGCCTGCAGCAACGGGTTATGTTTCATCTCAGCCTCGATGTATTCTTTCACCTTGGCTTCCTTTCCACTTACAGCCCGAAGCACATACCAATTCTTACCTGTTTCAGCCATCTTCTAATCAGATTAACCTGGATAAACTACACTCATAAACCATCGGAAACACGTGTCCATGAGGAAGACCACCAATGCAATGATAAGGGAAGCAGATAATACAACCACTGCAGTGTGAGTCAATTCCTTGGGTGTTGGCCAAGTGGTTTTCTTTGCAAGTTCGTCGTAGCAAGCTTTGCAATAATTTACGAATTTCTTGAACATATTATCTTTTGTTTAGCACGGGAAGGAGGACTCGAACCCACGACCCTCGGTTTTGGAGACCGATGCTCTACCAACTGAGCTATTCCCGTAAGTAAGCCCCCACCCATGAGTGGGGGCTCTGATAGTATCTAGTTTTGCTAGATGTTCTAGAATGTCTAGAGAGTGAGGTATTAATCCTCGTAAACCTCTGTGATCTGACCAGAACCAACGGTGCGGCCACCTTCACGGATAGCGAAACGCAGACCGGGGTTCAGAGCAACAGCGTAGATCAACTCAACCTGGATCTCCACGTTGTCACCGGGCATCACCATCTCAACGCCTGCGGGCAGAGTGATCTCACCCGTGCAGTCCATGGTGCGGAGGTAGAACTGAGGACGATACTTGTTGCCGAACGGAGTGTGACGGCCACCCTCTTCCTTCTTCAGGACGTAGATAGAAGCCTTGAACTTCTTGAAGGGCTT
>JAFYYV010000008.1 GCA_017557405.1 Prevotella sp. | reverse complement strand
GATATACTATTATTTATCTTCTGTGCACATCGAAAAAGCTTATTGTTGCAATGTTGCATGTTGCAATGTTGCAAAATAGCTTTTTTGGGGGGCGATAGCTATGCAATGAGGCGGTCAAAGCTATGGAATGGGACAGTCAAAGCTATGCAATGAGACGGTCATTTATGGTCTTTGAGGTGAACGCATGTTACAAATGGTCGAAAAGGGAATAAAAAAGCCATCGAACTCTCGTGCGAGTCGATGGCCTTTGTTTGAATCGAGACGGTAAGAAGGTTTACTTCTTGTTGTCAACGGCACTTTGCTCGATGGCAAGTCCACGCTTGTAGTTTTCGATGTAGCGGTTGAAACCAGCAACGTCTTCTTCGGTGGGGGCGATTTCCACACCTGTGTTGCCAGCAAACACCACCTCCTCGAGATAGTCGGGGAGCGACAAATTGCGTGGGTTGTTCACGGCAAAAGCGGCCAGCAGGGCAATACCCCAAGCACCACCCTCGCCAGCGGTCTCCATGACGGAGATGGGCGAATTGAGGGCTGCTGCAAGCATGCGCTGACCTACGCCAGCTGTCTTGAAATAACCTCCATGACCCGTCAGACGATCAACCTGTACGCCTTCTTCCTTGAACAGGATGTCGTTGCCGAACTTCAACACGGCAATGGCTCCATAGAGATGGGCGCGCATGAAATTGGCCAGGTTGAACTTGTCGTTGGCAGAGCGCACGAAGAGAGGACGGCCATCGGTAAGCCCTGTTACAGGCTCGCCAGAGACGTAGTTGTAAGCCATTAGACCTCCACAGTCGGCATCTCCCTCGAGGGCTTTGTTGAACAGTTTTCCATAGAGCTCATTCATGTCAACGGGCACACCAAGTAACTGCTGATACTCCTTGAAGAGACCCACCCAGGCGTTGATGTCGCTGGTGCAGTTGTTGCAATGAACCATAGCCACGAGCGAGCCATCGGGAGTGGTCACCATGTCGAGCACCTCGTAGGGCTTCGAGATGGGCTTCTCGAGCACGATCATCGAGAACGATGATGTTCCAGCCGATACGTTGCCTGTGCGAGCTTTGACGGCGTTTGTGGCCACCATACCCGTGCCAGCATCACCTTCGGGAGGACATACGGGGATGCCTGCCTTCAGATGTCCACTGACATCGAGACGCTTGGCGCCTTCTGGGGTGAGGAAGCCAGCATTCTCGCCAGCGTTCAACGATTTGGGAAGGATGTCGAGCAACTTCCAAGAATAGCCTTTGGGAGCGACAAGCTCATCGAACTTGCGCACCATTTCGGCATCGTAGGTTTTGGTGGCTGGATCAACGGGAATCATACCCGAAGCATCGCCCACGCCAAGCACGAACTGACCTGTTACCTGCCAATGAACATAGCCGGCAAGCGTTGTCAAGTACTTGATGTCGCCCACATGCTCCTCGTTGTCGAGGATGCACTGATAGAGATGGCTGATGCTCCAACGCAGGGGGATGTTGTAGTTGAACAACTCGGAGAGCTCAGCTGCGGCCTTACCCGTGTTGGTATTGCGCCAAGTGCGGAAAGGTACCAGAATCTCCTGCTTCTCGTTGAAGGCCATATAGCCGTGCATCATAGCGCTGAAGCCAATGGCTGCCAGCGACTCGATTTCAATATCGTATTGCTTGCGAACATCGGCACGCAGGTCGGCATAGCAGTCTTGAAGACCATACCAGACGGCTTCGGTGCTATACGTCCAGAGGCCGTCTACGAGCTGGTTCTCCCACTCGTGAGAGCCTTGTGCGATGGGCTTGTTCTCCTCATCGATGAGAACGGCCTTGATGCGGGTGGAACCAAACTCGATACCAAGAATGGCCTTTCCGCTTTCAATTGTTTGTTTTGCAGTCATAATTATACTGTTCTTTGATTACATCAAAGCCTTGTTAAGCATATAATACACTTCGTTGTTGCGGAGCGTCTGCTTGAACTCGCTGGTCTTCGTGTCCTTGTTGATCTTGACATACTCGATGCCAGTCATCTCGGCGAAGTCCTCCCAATACTCCTCGTTGATGTCGTAGGAGAATGCACTGTGGTGTGTACCACCGGCGAGAATCCATGCGCCAGCACCAATCTCGAACGTGGGTTGGGGAACCCAAAGAGCAGAGGCAACGGGCAGGTGAGGCATGGGCTTCGGCTCGATGCACTCAACCTCCTGAGAAATCAGGCGGAAACGGTTGCCGAGGTCGACGATGGTGGCCTTGATGCCGCGTCCAACCTTAGAGGTGAACACGAGGCGGGCGGTTTGCTGCTTGCGGATACCGATGCCAAGGAAGTGAACCTCCAACTTGGGTTTGTCAGTAGCGATAAGCGGGCAGATCTCGAGCATGTGGCTCTGCAGGCAAGAAGAACGGTCGCCAGCGAAGTTGAGGGTGTAGTCCTCAAGGAATGAGCAACCTGTGGGCATACCCTGCTGGATGACCCAAAGCGAACGATAGAGGCAGGCGGTCTTCCAGTCGCCTTCGGCACCGAAACCATAACCTTCTTCCATCAGACGCTGAGATGCAAGACCAGGAATCTGATCGAAGCCGCAGAAGTCGGGAGCATCGATGTCAGCATCGCCGAGGTCATCGAAGTTGGTGGTGAAAGCGGTTGCACCCTCATCCTTCAATACACGACGCAGAGCGATTTCAGCCTTTGCAGAGTTCTTAACCTTCTCCCAATAAACCTCCTCACCACTCTCGTCAATCTTGATGGTGTAGAGCTTCTTGTATTCCTCAACGAGCTCATCAGCCTCAGCATCGGTCACCTTCTTGTAGTACTCCATCAGCGAGGAGACGGGATAGTAATCTACATGGTAGCCGAGACGCTGCTCAAACTCAACACGGTCGCCATCGGTCACAGCCACGTTGTTCATGTTCATACCGAACATCAAGCAACGCACGTTCTTGGCATCGGCAACTCCAGCTGCCACACGAGCCCAAACGGCAATCTTCTTCTGAACGTCCTCATCCTTCCAATAACCGCAAACCACCTTGCGAGGTACACGCATGCGGGTGCAGATGTGACCAAACTCTATGTCTCCGTGAGCGCTCTGGTTCAGGTTCATGAAGTCCATGTCAATCTTGTCCCAGGGAATCTCAGCGTTGTACTGGGTGTGGAAGTGGAGGAGAGGCTTCTGGAGATCCTGAAGACCCTTGATCCACATCTTGGCAGGAGAGAAGGTGTGCATCCAAGTAATGATACCCACGCACTTGTCTTCGTTGTTGGCAGCCTTCATGACGGCTTCCACTTCCTTCGAACTATTGGCAGTTCCTTTATAGACAACCTTGATAGGGATGATGCCGCTCTTGTTCAAGCCTTCCACCATTTCCTTGCTATGACCGTCGACAGCCACGACTGCGTCACCTCCATAGAGCAACTGTGCACCAGTTACCCACCATACTTCTAAATTCTCAAACATAGTTTTTAAATTTTTAAATTGATAATTGAAAATGGATAGTTGCTGATTCATTCAACTTCCAATTTTCGCATATCATTGGTTAATAATGATATTAATAGATTTTTTGTTGTTTCTCACTTGGCAATTGTACATCGTAAATTGTCAATTTGCTTAGTGTTTCTGACCTTTCTGACCATAATAGGCATTGGGACCGTGCTTGCGCATGTAGTGCTTCTCAATGAGCAATGGATTCATGGTCAGATTGGGGTTCACCGAGAAAGCCACGAAGGCCATCTTGGCGCATTGCTCCATCACCTTGGCGTTGTAAACGGCATTGTCGGGAGATGTACCCCACGAGAATGGTCCGTGATTCTTCACCAAGACAGCAGGCGTATGATCGGGATTGATCTTGCGGATGTTCAGAATCTCGTCCACGATGACGTTTCCTGTTTCCAGCTCATATTGTCCTTTCACTTCAGCCTCAGTCATGTCGCGTGTGCAAGGAATGTCCTTATAGAAGTAGTCGGCATGTGTAGTGCCAATGTTTGGGATATCCTTGCCAGCTTGAGCGAAAGCGGTGGCGTAGGTGGAGTGGGTGTGTACCACACCTTGAATGTTGGGGAATGCCTTATATAAAACAAGGTGTGTAGGTGTGTCGCTAGAAGGGTTCAAATCGCCCTCAACAACCTTACCTGTTTCCAAGTCAACCACAACCATATCTTCAGCCTTCATCTCATCGTAGCTGACGCCAGAGGGTTTGATGACAACCAGTCCTTTTTCGCGGTCGATGCCAGAAACGTTACCCCAAGTGAAGATGACCAATCCTTGCTTTACCAAGTCGAGGTTGGCCTTGAATACTTTTTGTTTTAGTTCTTCGAGCATATTAGTTTTATTACGAATTCCGAATTAGTTACAGTTTAAAGTTCGGTTCTTCTTGATACATCTTCTTGTTGAAGCGGTACAGGGCTGCACCACGTTTCGATGTGAACTTGTCAATAAGTTCAGTCTTCTCAATGAAGTCTATCTGCTTGATGCGCTTACGGAAATTGCGTTTGTCTATTTCTTCGCCAAGGATAGCCTCATAGACATGTTGTAATTGGGTAAGCGTGAACAAATCGGGCAGCAGATTGAAACTCAATGGCTCGGTGTTGATGCGGCGGCGCAACAAGATAATGGCCTTCTGTACCATAATATTATGGTCGGAATACAACTTGGGCAGTGCATCGATGTTCACCCACTGGAGTCCATGCTCTTGACGTAGTTTGTCATCGTAGTCTTTCACGTTGATCAATGCGCAATAGGCCACTGAGATAACGCGTTCACCTGGGTCACGATCGATGGCACCGAATGCACCGACTTGTTTCATGTAGATCTTCTTAAGACCAGTGAGGTCTTGGAGAACGCGGTTTGCCGCGTCCTCCAGACTCTCGTCATTCTTGACAAATCCTCCATAAAGTGACCATTCACCCCGTCCTGGATCCATTTGGCGTCGTCCGATGAGTAATTTCAACTTATTGTCTTCAAATCCAAAGACGATGCAATCAACAGAAACCCATACTTTGGAATGTTCACTATAATATTGAGTCATATTTGTAGATACTTCTATTTATTACCAGAAATAAGCATAGAAACAAGCGCAGAGAGCTACAACACCAAGTGTTGCAACGATATCCCAAACGCCCCAACTCTCACGGATCTGACGGCGATAATCGCCGGTGAAGGTGATGGCTTCAACCTGTGCCTTCGAGGGAGCAGGAGTGAAGAACGACACCACAATCATGAGTACGATGATGAACACCAGCAACCAGCACTCGAAGATGAGCCAGTTGGTCTGCCAGAACCATGTGGTGTTCTCCCAGAAGGCACCGCTCATAGTGGCCTTGCCCGATTCGGTGAGCACGTTGGTGAGCAGGCGTAGCATACCGATGAGGAAGCCACCAATGAGACCCCATTCACCAGCTTTTGGCGTGATTTTCTTCGAGAAGATACCGAGCGTGAAGACGGCAACCATAGCGGGAGCAATCAGTGACTGGATATCCTGCAGGTAGCTGTAAAGGTTACCCATACCCATCATGATAGGCATCCAAAGCAAGCCAAGAATCACGACTACAACAGTAGCGGTACGGCCAACGAATACGTAATGAGCCTCGCTCTTACCCTTCTTCATGGGCTTGTAGAAGTCCTCAGTGAAGAGGGTGGCACAACTGTTGAAGAATGCAGCCAGAGAGGCAACAAGAGCGCAGATGAAACCGATGGTCACGATACCTTTCACACCAGCTGGCAGAATGTTCTTCACCATCATGGCGAAGGCACCATCGGTGTCGTGTGTATTGGTGATGTCCATTTCAATACCGCTACCAGTCTTCAGCGAGAGTGCATAAGCCACCATACCAGGAATGAGGAACATGAACACAGGGAGAAGTTTGAAGTAACCGGCGCAGATGGTACCGCGGCGTGCTCGCTTCATCACTTCGGTGTTGTGCTCGCCTTTGGTCTGTCCAAGCACACGTTGAACGATGTGCTGGTCGGTACACCAATACCAGAAGCCAATGATGGAGGCTCCAAGGAACACTACGTAGCCAGGGAATTGAGGATACATTGGGTCGGCCTTGTCGGGGTGGAACATATGGGTGGTTCCAAAGCCATCGTGAGCTGCATTACAGACTTTCATCATCTCGCCCCATCCGGCAGTGATGCTACCATCGCCGAGCATGTTCAAACCAAGGAACAACACGAGGAACGAACCAATGATAAGAATAGGAGTCTGAATGGCCGAGAGTGTCATCACACCCTTCATACCACCAAAGACGGTGAATACGGCAGTGATTGCAATCAGGCCAATGGCACCATACCAGAACGGCAGGCCAAGCAGGTATTCAAAGAAGATACCACCTGTGAAAGCCGTAACTGATACTTTGGTCAGCACATAAGCAATCAGCGTGATGATTGACAGCCAGGAGCCTGTACGTTGTGTGTAGCGGAACTTCAAGAAGTCGGGCATGGTGATGATTTTGCCCATTTTGTTGTTGAGCAACTGATAGAACGGTACGAAGAGCCATCCGAGAATGAGGATCATCCATCCTTGCATCTCCCAGTGGGCCATACCGACACCATCCTTGGCGCCTGTTCCAGCAAGACCAACCAAGTGCTCGGAACCGATGTTGGCAGCAAAAATAGCCGCACCAATCACATACCAAGGTTCGCCCTTACCGAACAGATAGTCCTGCGAGTCTGCTCCCTTCATCTTCTCCTTATCTTTCTTGATGGCGTGATAGACCGCCCATACAATGGCAAGAACACCGATTGCAAGAACAACCCAGTCGAGCCATAAGAATTCATTTGTATTCCAGTTCATTTTATAGATGATTTGATGATTATTGTTTGCTTAGAGATTTGTAGTTTATTTGGTTGAGAACTTGTATACACAATGGCTCATGTATTTCTCATCTGGCTTCAGATATGGACTTGGCCAATCTTTCTTGTTGGGTGAGTCAGGATATTTCTGTGTCTCAAGACATACGCTGACATGCTTCGGATATTTGATGCCATGTTTGCAAACGATACCAGTGCCTTGGAAGTTGCCTGTATAAACCTGGATACCTGGTTCGTTGGTGTAAACCTGCAGGAAGATACCTGTGTTCTCGGCATAGAGGCTGGCAGCCAGTTTCTGTTCGTTGCCCTGTCCATCTTTATATGTGTTCAACACATAGTTGTGATCGAAACCACCTGCGTATTTGATTTGATGTTCGGTGGTGTCGCCAATGAGTTCATAAAGAGCACGAGGCTTGTTGAAATCCAATGAAGAACCATAGACATCACGAATCTCACCTGTTGTCATATAGGTAGTGTCAACGGGAGTCATCTTGTCAGCATTCACGTGAAGAATCATGTTCGTGCCAGGTTGTGAAGGATCTCCTGTAAGCGTGAAATAAGAATGGTTGCACATGTTGATAACTGTTTCCTTATCAGTGGTTGCCTCGAAAGTGCAATCAAGTGCATCGTCGTCAGTCAGTTTGTAAGTGGCTGTAGCTGTTACGGTTCCAGGGAAGCCATTGTCGCCATCAGGAGAAACGATGGTCAGTTTCAAAGTCTGTTGGTCAATCTGCTCAGCATCGTACACTTGATATTGCCATCCAGAAGGTCCTCCATGGAGACAGTGACCGAAGTTGTTGGTGGGCAATTGGATCTTCTGTCCTGCAATGGTCAACTGACCTTTGTTGATACGGTTTGCATAACGGCCAATAGTTGCACCAAAGTCACTGGGGCTGTTAACCGTGTCAGCATACTGGGCGATGTTGTCATAGCCAAGCACGACATCCACAAAGGCGCCATTCTTGTCTTTTGCCATCAGCGAGACAATACGTCCGCCAAAGTTGGTGATACAAACTTCCATACCGCTCTTGTTGGTCAGTGTGTACAGTTTCACGGGTTTGCCGTTGATGGTTGTGTCGAATGCAGCAGGATCAAGTCCTGAAAGGGTTTGATTGCCTTTTGAACACGATGAGAACAGAATGGCTGCCATTCCGATTCCCATGAAAATACTTGTAAGTTTACGCATAAAAATGGATTATTAAGTTAGTACTTGATATTTTGGTGTAAAATTACAACTTATATTTGATATTATCGCAAAAGAAAATATGTTATATAACATAAATGTGTTGTTTTTACACTTTTTAAATATTATAAGGCTAACATAATAAATATTCAAAGGCCTACAAGTCGTTTCCGAATGCAGGCCTTTAATGGTTTATGAAATCAAATTCGATTATTCAACTTCGATATCTTTGTTGACATTCTTACAACCGATGAGGGCGTAGAAGAGGATGTATGCAACCATTGCCACTTGGAGCCAATAACTGGTAATGGCACCACTTGACTTGGCAATGATATCTTGGAGCCAAGGCATCAATCCACCACCAACCACCATCATCATGAAGATTCCGCTGGCTGCTTCGGTGTACTTGCCAAGACCTTCAACAGAGAGGTTGAAGATACCACCCCACATGATAGAGGTGCAAAGTCCGCAAGCTGCGATGAAGAACACCTTCAGAGGTACATCGTGGCCACCAATGCTGGTGGTTGCACTTTCGGGCAGGAAGATGGCAATCAGCAACAAGCAGATGGCGACTGTAGATACAACGGTCATCTGGGTCTTTGTGCTTACTTTGCCTGAAATGAGTGTTGATGAGAATCGGCCAATCAGCATCATAAACCAATAACTTGCTGCGAGTGTTCCACCGAGTGCTGCTGAACCTTCAAAGCCACCATGGAAGTTGGTAACATAGAAGTTGAGTTCCATAGGAATACCAATCTCAACACCTACGTAGAAGAAGATGGCGATGACACCGAGGATGAGATGGCGGAAACGGAGTGCGCCCTTCATAGAATCCATCAGCGAGTCACTCTTGCCAATGTTAGGCTCTGGAATATTAACACGGCTGATGATAACGAACGAGATGGCAAATACGGCCATACCGATGAAGAGCAGAGGAGACACGTCAGTCATTGAGGTCTTCTCGGTAACAGTTCCTACAAGCACACCAGCGAGTAGAGGGGTGAGTGTGGCTGTGAGTGAGTTCAAGGTTCCACCAATCTGAATCAATTGGTTACCCTTGTTACCACCACCACCGAGCATGTTAAGCATCGGGTTGACAACGGTGTTGAGCATGCAGACGCAGAATCCGCATACGAGAGCACCGAGGAGGTAGATGTAGAGGTTGAGGGCTACAGGAGCACCATTCATCTCGTTCACCTTGATGTCATCACCGTAGATGCTGGAGAGGTATTGCAAAGCAAGACCGACAATACCCACGAGCAATGCGGCTAGAGCGGTCTTCTTATAACCAATTTTCTTCAGGAGCATACCCGAAGGAATACCCATAAAGAGATAGGCGGTGAAGTTCATGAGGTTACCCCATGAAGCTGCGAAATCGTATTTGAAGCCCCAAATGTTACCAAAAGGTGCACCCATATTGGTGACGAAGCTAATCATGGCGAAGATGAAACACATGGTGATGATCGCCACAAGATTTGTATTTTTGCTAGTACTCATTGTTTTTGTTTTTGTCGTTTTTTGATTTTCCATCAATAGATGGGGTGGAGTAGATTCATTCCCCTTTTCTAAATTAAAAGATTAGTGTAAGATTGGGAGCCTCGGAAGACTCCCAATCCGTTGTTCATGGACGATTTGTTAGCAGATCTTGCGCGAACCATCGCTGATAACGACATCATAGACCTTCGGTGCCTTACCATATTTCTCGAAATACTTCTGGCAGGCAGTCTTGATGAATGGCTCATAGAGCTCGTCTTTCACCAGGTTGATGGTACAACCTCCGAAGCCGCCACCCATGATTCGAGAACCTGTCACACCACATTCTTTAGCGATGTCGTTGAGGAAGTCGAGTTCTTCACACGATACTTCATATTCCTTGGACAGGCCATCGTGTGTTTCATACATCTTCTTACCAACGGTCTCGTAATCACCAGCTACCAATGCATCGCAAACAGCAAGCACACGGTCTTTTTCACCGAGCACGAAGTGTGCACGCTTGTAATCTTCTTCACCAACTTCAGCACGAACCTCATCGAGTTGTTCCCATGTGCAATCACGCAAGGTCTCGAAGGTTCCTTCTGGATGTTTGGCTGCAATGTGCTTCACAACGTTCTCGCACGAGTTGCGGCGATCGTTGTAGGGGCTGCCTGCCAATTCGTGTTTCACGCACGAGTTCAGCAACACAAGCTTGTAGCCTTCGGGATTGAAGGGGAAGTACTCGAACTCACGGCTACGGCAATCGAGACGCATCAGTTTTCCTGCCTGTCCGAAGACGCTGGCAAACTGGTCCATAATACCGCAATTCACACCACAATAGTTGTGCTCAGTAGCCTGACCAGCCAAAACGATGTCCCACTTAGAAACTTTGTTTTCACCGAAGAGGTCGTTCAATCCACAAGCGAAGCAGCTCTCCATAGCAGCCGAAGAAGACATACCAGCACCGAGGGGGACATCACCTGCAAATGCAATGTTGTATCCCTTTACAGGAACTCCTAATTTCTCCATCTCCAAGGTGATACCGTAGATGTAGCGTGCCCAGCTAGCGCGAGGTCCTTGACCATCATGGAAATCAAAGTCAACACGGTCTTTCAAATCGATTGAATAGGCGCGAATCGTACTTTCTGTTCCATTGGGACGCATTTCGGCCATAATGCCTTTGTCTACTGCTCCTGGGAACACAAATCCACCATTATAGTCGGTGTGCTCACCAATGAGGTTAATACGACCAGGAGATGCATAGATGTTTCCTGTTTTGCCATCAAAATGCTTGATGAAACGGCTTCTTACAAATTCAATATCCATGTTTTTTATGTTTTATGTTTGTAAATGTCATTAAATAGTTGTTCTCTTATTTGTCCACACCAAATCTGTAGATAGTCTTCTGCTTGTATTGCTGACGAGGACGCAGAATCACACTTGGGAAATAGGGGCGGTTAGGACTATCGGGGAAGTGCTGGCATTCGAAGCAGATACCCGAACGGCGTGGGAATGTTGCACCATGTTGTCCTTCATAACCGGTTGCCCAGTTGTCAGAATATACCTGCATACCTGGCTCGGTGGTGTAAACCTCCATTGTACGTCCGCTAACGGGATCGGTCAACTTGGCAGCAAAGCTTAACTCACCTTCTTCACGCTTGTTCAACACGAAGCAGTGGTCGTATCCAGCTCCGTTCTTGATTTGCTCATCATCAGCATCGATGTCTTGTCCGACAGGTTTCGGAGTGCGGAAATCGAACGGAGTGTCCTTCACGAAGCGGATTTCACCCGTTGGAATGCTTGTCTCATCGATGGGGATGTAGAAGTCAGCGTTGATTTCGCAAATCTGATTGTCGATGGTGGGTGTGGGATTTGCAATTCCCTGGAGTGAGAAGAATCCGTGGCTTGTCAGGTTGATGATGGTCTTCTTGTTGGTGGTTGCCATGTATTCGATAACCAATTCGTTATCATCGGTGAAAGTGTAGACAACCGTTACTTTAACTTCTCCTGTGTAACCTTCTTCTCCATAAGGACTTACATATTTCAAAACAAGAGCCTGATCGTTCATCTGAAGGGCTTCCCAAACTTTGGCGTTGAAGCCTTTCTTACCACCGTGAAGTGAGTTGGGACCGTTGTTGATGGGCAGATTGTATTCCTTGCCGTTCAATTGGAACTTGCCTTTGCAAATTCGATTGCCGAAGCGTCCGATAAGGGTTGACAAATATGGTTCAGGACTATCTATCACGCCTTGGATGGTGTCGTGTCCCTGAATCACATTAGCCATTTTACCATCTTTGTCGGGCACCATGATGGCTACCAATGCACCGCCATAGTTTGTGATGGCCACTTCGTTTCCTAAGCTGTTCTTCAGGATGTAAAGATCCGTCTGTTTTCCGTTGATAGTGGTCTGGAAATCTTCTTTTCTCAGGCCACAAATGTTTTCTGTTTCAGCTGTGTTCATGATGAAATTGTTTTTAGTTACAAATACTATTCTGCAAAGTAAGTGAAAAAAAACGATAATCCCAAATATAAAATTGAAAAATGACGTTTTGTCTGCGTTAAAAACAATTAAATGGTGTTTTTCGTTTGGTGTTTCTTCGTTTGCTGAGGCGGTTTTGTCATTGATATTCTTTGACGTTCCCATTTGCCACAAATGAGCGTGTCAAAGACCACAAATAAGGGGCTCATTGATGGTTAATGAGAATCGCAAAGTTACAGAATGGCTATTCGCAATTTAAATTGGTGTGTCAATAATCTTTGAAAGAAGTTCTCCAACTATATAACTGCTACCGCCCACAAAGATGAAATCATCGATGCCAGAATCCGCTAATGCGTGAGTGTAGGCATCGTAAACGCTTGTGAAGATATTGCCTTTCAGCCCATGTTTGAGAGCTTTTCTAGCTACTTCCGAAGCAGGAATGGCACGATGGTTGTCGGCTTGTGTGAAATAGTAGATGGCATTCGCGGGAAGCATGTCGAGTACGGTATCAATGTCTTTATCGTCAACCATACCAAAAACCATGCGGAGTTGATGACAAGGTTGGGCTTTGATTTGAGGAGCCAAGTATTGCCAACCACCTACATTGTGGCCAGTATCGCAAATCACAAGCGGTTGTTCTTGTAAGGTTTGCCACCTGCCCATCAATTTGGTGTTTTCTGTCACATGCGAAAGTGCATGTTCCCATCCGTTTTCTTCATCTTCAGGCTTTAAGATTCCCATCTCACAAAGTTGGTGAGCGGCGCATAAAATGGTACGCAAATTCCGTTCTTGATAAGCGCCTTTGAGTTCGAAATCGGGTAGAGGAGTATGCATAGAAAAATCTTCAGCGAAATAGATGGATGCATTCATTTTCAATGCCTTATCCTCGAATACGCTTTTTGTTTCTATGGTGGTTTCTCCGATAACAACAGGAACATTCTCTTTGATGACTCCCGCTTTTTCAGATGCAATCTCCGCAAGTGTATTTCCCAAGAATTGAGTATGGTCGAACGAGATGTTGGTGATGATACTCAACACGGGAGTGATGATGTTTGTGCAATCAAGACGGCCGCCAAGACCTACTTCAATCACCGCAATATCAACATGTTGTTCGGCGAAATATTTGAACGCCATTGCCGTTGTGAGTTCAAAGAATGATGGACTCAATACAACGGGCTTTTCGGATTGATAGTTATCGTTCGATGATGGTGTGTTCCATTTTATGAAATCATCCACGAAATCAACCACATATTGTTGGCTTACAGGTTCTCCATTCACTCTGATGCGTTCGCGGAAGTCAACTAAATGAGGGGATGTATAGAGGCCTACACGATAGCCGGCTTCTTGTAAGATGCTTGCCAACGAATGTGAACACGAGCCTTTGCCGTTTGTACCAGCCACGTGAATGGTCTTATAGGCACGATGTGGGTGACCATAATGCTTGTCAAGAGCCTCGGTTGTCTGCAAACCTGGCTTATATGCAGAAGCCCCCATGTGTTCGAACATAGGAGTTGCATTGTATAAATAGTCGATGGCTTCAGCGTAGGTCATAGCGTTTAGGTTTTATAATGAGAAATGGGTGCCAGTCGGCCTTTATGTCGCGACAGACACCCATTGGATATTCATCAGTTGAAATAATTCTTGAACTTGTCGAAGATGGACTTCTTGGTTGAAGCGTCACCCTTGAAATTGTCGCTTTGGCGGAGTTGTTCGAGGGCTTCCTTTTCAGAACGGCTGAGCTCTTTAGGCACGTAAACGCTGATGTTGACCACCAAATCACCATTTCCGTTTCCATAACCTTGTACGGCAGGAAGTCCTTTTCCGCGTAGTCGGAGCGTCTTTCCAGGTTGTGTTCCAGGTTCGATCTTGATCTTCACCTTGCTTCCTTCGATGGTTGGAATCTCCACTTCGCCTCCAAGAGCAGCGGTGGGGAAGTCAAGCAGAAGGTTGTAGATAACATCCTTTTCATCGCGAACGAACGTATCGTTATGTTCTTCTTCGATATAAACCTGAATGTTTCCGTTGATTCCGTTGTGCTGACCAGCATTACCTTTGCCAGGAACGTTGACAACCATACCTTCAGCAACGCCAGCAGGGATGTTGATTTCCACCACTTCATCGCCTTTTACGACACCAGTTCCACCACATTCGTGGCATTTGTTCTTGATGACAGTTCCTTCTCCGTGACAAGTCGGGCATTCGGTTTGCGTCTGCATCATGCCAAGCATCGTGCGAACCGTCTTTACAACGTAACCTTGACCGTGACAATTAGGGCATGTTTCCGAACCACTTCCTGACTCAGCACCACTTCCGTGACAATGTGAGCAGGTAATGTCTTTCCTTACCTTGAACTTCTTTGTAACACCTGTGGCCACTTCATTGAGTGAAAGACGAACCTTCAACCTCAAATCGGCACCGCGATATTGGGCCTTTTGTCCGCCACCTCCACCGAAACCGCCAGAAAAGCCACTAAATCCATGTCCACCAAATACATCGCCGAACATGGAGAAGATATCGTCCATTGAGAATCCGCCACCACCGAATCCGCCGAATCCGCCGCCCATATTGGGGCCATCGAATCCGAACTGATCATATTGTTGGCGTTTCTGCTGATCGCTCAAAACACTATAAGCCTCGGCCGCCTCTTTGAATTTCTCCTCAGCTTCTTTGTTGCCAGGATTGCGGTCGGGGTGGTATTTGATGGCAATTTTGCGATATGCCTTTTTGATTTCGTCATCTGTGGCGCTCTTGCTGACGCCCAGCACCTCGTAGTAATCTCTTTTTTGTGCCATTTAATTGATGCTGCTTTGTCAAGTGATTATTGTCCCACGGCGACTTTTGCGTGGCGGATGACCTTGTCGTTGAGCGTATAGCCCGTCTGCACACAATCGATGACCTTTCCTTTCTTGTCGTCGCCCATACCAGGAACCATAGCGATTGCCTCGTGGTAGTCGACATCGAAGTCTTTGTCGAGGGTTTCGATTTTCTTCACGCCCAAAGCCTCCAAGGTCTTGATGAACTTCTTGAAGATGAGGTCCATACCTTCCTTGATGGCGGCAGGGTCGTCGGTGTTGTTGTCAGCCAAAGCACGTTCGAAATCATCGAGTACGGGCAAGATGGCCGTGATGGTCTTCTCGCCGCCGTTCAGGATGAGTTCGGCTTTTTCCTTCAGTGTGCGTTTCTTGTAGTTCTCAAACTCGGCGATAGTGCGGAGAAGCTGATCGCGAAGTTTGGCGTTTTCTTCTTGAGCGGCTTCCAGAGGATCCTTTTCCTCTTCTTCTTGAGTTTCGGTTTCCTCCTCGTTGTCTACTTCTTGCTCGTCTTGTTCAACGTTTTCCTCATCGATGGAATCTTGTTGTTCCATCGTTTCCTCCTTGATGGCTTCCTCCAGGTCGCCGTCTTCGATATTTATGTTCTTTTCTTCACTCATGATTTTATGCTTTATGTTTTCAAACAGCCTCATTGCAAATAATGTGCCAAATCGTGTTTGTCAGTCACAGATTTTATGTTTAGCTATACATTTTTGCCTTCTGCTCCTTGATTTGCTCATCGTAGATGTAATCGTCGTACGTCATCAGCTTGTCGATGGTTCCCTTCGGAGTAAGCTCGATGATGCGGTCGGCCACGGTGTTGATGAACTCGTGGTCGTGTGAAGCGAAGAGAATGTTTCCCTTGAACTGAATGAGGTTGTTGTTGAATGCCTGAATCGATTCGAGGTCGAGGTGGTTGGTGGGCGTGTCGAGAATCAGGCAGTTGGCGTTTTTGAGTTGCATACGCGCAATCATACACCTCATCTTCTCACCACCCGAGAGCACGTTGACTTTCTTCTCAACCTCTTCCTGCTTGAAGAGCATGCGACCCAAGAAACCCTTCATCACCACTTCATTGCCAGGACCATATTGAGACAGCCAGTCAACCAGATTGAGGTCGCTCTGGAAGAACTCCGTATTGTCAAGCGGCAGATAGGCCGTTGTGATGGTGATACCCCACTTGAAAGTCCCTGCTTGCGCCTCGCGATTGCCGTTGATAATCTCGAAGAGGGCGGTCATTGCCTTCGGATTGTGGCTCAGGAAGACGGTCTTCTGACCTTTCTCGATGTTGAACGACACATTGTCAAACAATACGGTTCCATCGGTGTCAACAGCCTTCAATCCTTCCACTTCAAGGATTTGGTTGCCCGGCTCGCGTTCCATTTGGAAGATGATGCCAGGATATTTGCGGCTTGAAGGACGGATTTCCTCAACGTTGAGCTTCTCGAGCATCTTCTTACGTGAGGTCGTCTGCTTCGATTTTGCCACATTGGCAGAGAATCGGCGGATGAACTCTTCCAACTGCTTGCGCTTTTCTTCGGCCTTCATGCGTTGGTTCTGAGCCTGTCTCAAAGCCAATTGCGAAGATTCGTACCAGAACGAGTAGTTGCCAGAGAAGACAGTCACCTTTCCGAAGTCGATGTCAACGGTTTGAGTGGAAACGGCATCAAGGAAGTGGCGGTCGTGGCTCACCACAAGCACGCATTGCTCGAGCGAACTCAGATACTCCTCCAACCATTGAACGGTATCGAGGTCGAGGTCGTTGGTAGGCTCGTCAAGAAGCAGGTTGTCGGGGTGTCCGAAGAGTGCTTTTGCAAGCATCACGCGCACCTTCTCGTTGTTTGAGAGTTCCGACATCATCTTATAATGTTGCTCCTCCTTCACACCCAGGTTCTGCAACAACTGGGCGGCTTCACTCTCGGCTTCCCAGCCGTTCATCTCGGCAAACTTCAGTTCCAAGTCAGCGGCGCGATTGCCGTCTTCCTCGGTCATCTCGGGTTTTGCGTAGAGCGCCTCGCGCTCCTTCATGTTGTTCCAAAGCGGCTCATGACCCATGAGTACGGTATCAATAACCGAAAATTGGTCGTATTTGAAGTGATCTTGCGACAAGACTGACAAACGCTCACCAGGAGCCATCTCGATGGTTCCCTTGTTGGCTTCCAGCTCACCGCTGATGGCGCGCAACAGGGTTGACTTTCCAGCTCCGTTGGCTCCGATGATTCCATAAATGTTTCCTGCCGTGAACTTGATGTTCACATCCTTGTAAAGTACTCGTTTTCCAAACTGAATGGCTAAATTTGTGACTGTTATCATCTTTTTTACCTTTGTTTTTGTTTTTTCGGGTGCAAAGTTACAAAGAAAAATCGAGGTGGCAAAATACACGCATGAAAAGTATTGTCAATATGTCAGCTTTTCGAGGGTGTAGAATCGTTAATCTTCCCAAAATGTTCTTTTGTTACGCCGATTTGCTTTAACTTTGCAAAAAAATAGAAAAATGAGATACACAAATAATCCACAAACCGACTACAGTCATTACCAGGTAGCCGAAGACGCCCCTTTGTTGGAGTGGCTGTTGGCTAATCTGAAAGAGTCGAAGACAAAAGTGAAGGCCACGCTTCAAGGGCGAGGCATCAAGGTTGACGGCAAGACGGTCACCCAATTCGATTTTCCTTTGAAGAAGGGAATGCGAGTCAGCGTGAGCAAATCAAAAAGAAACGACATGTTCAAGAGCCGTTATGTGAAGATTGTTTACGAAGACCGCTTTCTTGTTGTGATTGAGAAGAATGTGGGCATTCTCTCGATGGCTGCCGGGCATAAGTCGTTGAATGTGAAGAGCGTGCTTGACGATTATTTCAAGAAGACGCGCCAGAATTGCCGAGCTCATGTAGTTCATCGGCTCGACCGCGATACGAGTGGCTTGATGATTTACGCCAAAGACATGCAAACCGAGCAGATATTGGAGCACAACTGGCACAATATTGTCTACGACCGCCGTTATGTAGCGGTTGTTTCGGGCGAGATGGAGGACGATGAAGGTACTATTGCCAACTGGTTGAAGGACAACAAGGCCTACATTACTTATTCTTCGCCTGTGGATAATGGGGGTAAATACGCCGTTACCCATTTCCACGTGCTCGATAGAACGACCACTCATTCGCTGGTGGAATTCCAGTTGGAGACAGGTCGCAAGAATCAGATTCGCGTTCATTCTGCCGATATGGGACACCCTGTTTGCGGCGATGTGAAATACGGAAATGGCGATAATCCTCTGCATCGATTGTGTTTGCACGCTTTCGTGCTTTGCTTCCATCATCCTGTTACAGGCGAGAACTTGGAGTTTGAAACCACGATTCCAGCCACATTCCGCTCGTTGTTTAAATAAACAGTTGAACAATTCTAATGTAAAATGCAATAAATAAAACAATTATAAAATCAGATATGGACGAGAATTTCATGATTTACGCGGGCGCTTTGTTGGCCATCGTGATCTGTTTCATCATCATCAAGAAAGTGGCGAGTTGCTTGATTCGCACCGTTGTGGGGCTTGTTGTGCTTGCCATTATTGCGTACGTTTATTATATGTATATGCGATGATGAACGAGGAATTGAACGAACGCGTGCAACGAGCCGTTGAGAATTTCATGCAAGGCTACGGTTGCTGCCAATCGGTGGTCGCTGCTTTTGCCGATTTGTATGGTTTCACCGACATTCAAGCCAAGCAGGTGGCTGCTGGATTTGGAGGCGGAGTGGGGCGGTTGCGCATGATGTGTGGCGCCGTTTCGGGCATTGTCATCTTGGTGGGAATGGATTGTGGGCAAACGGAAGGAAGCGACCGCGAGGGCAAGGCTGCTTGCTACAAGGTGGTGCAACGGCTTTTGGAACGATTCAAGGAGTTGAATGGGAGCGTTATTTGTGCTGAACTGCTCGGATTGAACGGTTGCCAAGTCTCCACCAACTATGTTCCTGATGAGCGAAATGCCGAGTATTACAAGCGTCGGCCGTGTGTTGCAAAGGTTGAAAGTGCCGCCCGAGTGTTCGCTGAATATCTTCAAGAAAAACGGCAGAATTGACCTGCTTTTCCCAGATGCCCCATCTGACAAAGTGTAAGCTATGCTTTGAGCTTGTCAAAGCATAGCTATGAGGCGGTCAAAGCATATCTTTGAGAGGGTCAAAGCATAGCTATGGGAAAATCAGACGATAAGTAAAAAGATTCAACAAATCGGTTATTTAAATCGGCTTTTTGCTTTACAATTTGATAGGAAAATCGCCTTTTTGCTGACAAATTGATTTTCGGGTTTTCCACTAATGCTTCGAACTTCCCTCGATTGAAATATTTTTTATCGTTTCCCTTTCATTTTTCATTATTTATTTGTAATTTTGCACCATAGAAAAAACAACAATAATTGTAAAAACTGCTATGAAACAAACTATTCTGGTAACTGGCGGAACCGGTTTCATCGGTTCGCACACCACCGTAGAACTGCAACAGGCGGGCTACGAAGTTGTCATTGTTGACAACCTTTCCAATTCGAAGATCGAGGTGCTCGATGGCATTGAGAAGATTACAGGCATACGTCCTGCTTTTGAGCAGGTGGATTTGCGCGACAAGGAGGCTACTGAGGCCGTTTTCGCGAAGTATCCCAAGATTGAGGGTATCATCCATTTCGCCGCTTCGAAGGCTGTGGGCGAGAGTGTTGAGAAGCCTTTGCTTTACTATCGCAACAATATCGTTTCGTTGCTCAACCTTTTGGAATTGATGCCGAAATACAATGTGAAAGGCATCATTTTCTCGAGCAGTTGTACTGTTTATGGTCAACCCACCAAGGAGAATCTGCCCGTTACGGAAGAGGCTCCCATTCAGAAGGCTTTGTCGCCCTACGGCAACACGAAGCAGATCAATGAGGAGATTATCGCCGATTACATTCACTCGGGTGCGCCTATCAAATCGATTGTGTTGCGCTATTTTAATCCTATCGGCGCTCATCCCACAGCTTATATCGGAGAACTACCCAATGGAGTGCCCATGAACCTCATCCCATTTGTGACCCAAACAGCCATCGGTATTCGCAAGCAACTGAAGATTTTCGGCAACGATTACAACACGCCCGACGGCACTTGCATTCGCGATTACATCTATGTGGTTGATTTGGCTAAGGCTCACGTGAAGGCTATGGCTCGTGTGCTCGATGAGGAAACCGATCCAATCGAATATTTCAACATCGGAACAGGTCGCGGACTTTCAACCCTCGAGGTGGTGGAGGGATTCGAGAAGGCCACTGGTGTGAAAGTGAATTGGGAATATGCTCCGCGTCGCGAAGGCGATATCGAGAAGGTTTGGGGTAATGTTGACAAGGCCAACAAGGTGTTGGGTTGGAAGGCCGACACGCCTGTTGAGGATGTACTCGCCTCTGCTTGGAAGTGGCAGAAGAAGCTTCGCGAAGATGGGGTGATGTAAACATTTTGTTGGAAAAATGGTCTTAATTCAGGTCATCAGCGAGTTTATAATGTAAAAAAATATTAAGATTTGAAAATAACTCTTGGCTTTTGACTCGTAACTCCCAATTTTTCAGTACCTTTGCAGCCGCTATCACGAGATGATGGCATGAAATTCAATTAACAATTAACAAATTTACAATTAAAAATTAACAATGGCAACAAAAATCAGATTGCAGCGCGGTGGTCGTAAAGGTTATGCAGTTTACCGCATCGTTATCGCCGACGCTCGTGCACCACGTGATGGTCGTTTCACTGAGAAGATTGGTATGTACAACCCTAACACCAATCCCGCTACTGTGGAATTGAATTTCGATCGCGCCCTGTATTGGGTGGAGGTCGGCGCACAGCCAACAGACACTGTTCGTAACATCTTGAAGCGCGAAGGCGTTTACATGATGAAGCACCTCAAAGGTGGTGTGAAGAAGGGCGCATTCGACGAGGCTGCTGCCCAGGCAAAGTTCGACGCTTGGAAGCAAGCTAAGGACAAGGGCCTGGATGCTGTTCGCGAGAGCGAGAGCAAGGCTAAGAAAGAGGCTGTGGCAAAGGAACTTGAAGCCGAGAAGAAAATCAACGAGGCTATTGCCAAGAAGGTGGCCGACAAGAAGGCTGCTGCCGCTGCCGCACAAGCTGAGGCTGAAGCTGCTCCTGCAGAGGAGGCCGCTCCTGCTGAAGAGGCTGCTCCCGCAGAGGCTTAATTCAAGTTTAAGACATTCGAAACAAGAAGGTGTCGTTCCAACTAGGAAGCGACACCTTTTTGTATTTATATAGGTTTAATGTTTTATTTCTCCTTTCCTTTATTTCTTTTTCCTCATGCTGAGCGAAATCCGATGACGTTGAAGATCTACATCAGTAACCCTCACCTTCACGTGTTGTTGCAGATGAACAATTTTGTTGGGGTCGCTCACATAGTGGTCGGCCAATTGTGAGATGTGAACAAGGCCGTCTTGATGAACGCCAATATCAACAAACACGCCGAACTTCGTGATGTTAGTTACAATGCCTGGAAGCTCCATCCCGACAACAAGGTCTTCAATTTCCTTCACATCGGCTGCGAACTCAAATTCCTCGATTTCAGCTCGTGGGTCGCGTCCAGGCTTTTCCAGTTCTTTCATGATGTCAGTTAGGGTGGGCATTCCGATTTCCTTCGTGACATATTTCTTCAAATCGATTTCCTTTTGCTTTGGTTTGTCTTTGATCAATTCGGCAACGGTGCAACCACAATCTTTTGCCATTTGCTCAACAATATGATAGCTTTCAGGGTGTACGGCACTATTGTCAAGAGGATTCTTGGCATCTGGAATCCTCAAGAAACCAGCACATTGCTGGAAAGCATTATCACCCAAACGAGGCACTTTCTTCAGTTGTGCGCGACTTGAAAATGCTCCGTTATCTCGGCGATATTCCACAATGTTCTTCGCCAAAGCAGGACCAAGTCCGCTGACGTATGTGAGTAGATGTTGCGAAGCCGTGTTAAGATTCACTCCAACAAGGTTCACGCAACTCTCAACCGTCATATCGAGGCTTTTCTTCAGTTTGCTTTGATCCACATCGTGTTGGTATTGACCCACACCAATGCTTTTAGGATCGATCTTCACGAGTTCAGCCAAAGGGTCCATCAATCGGCGTCCGATGGAAACAGCTCCACGAACAGTCACATCCTCATTGGGAAATTCATCGCGCGCAATCTTTGAAGCAGAATAGATGCTGGCACCATCTTCGCTCACCACATAAACGCCTATACCTTCTTTATAATAATGTGCTTCTTTCAAGATATCGCTTGTTTCGCGGCTGGCCGTTCCATTTCCTACAGCAATAGCGTCAATCTCATATTTCTCAGCAATGTCTCTGAACTTGATCATCGCTTGCATACGTGTTCCTTTAGGTTGGAAGGGATAGACAACATCGTGGAAGAGCAAGTTGCCTTGCGCATCGAGACACACCACCTTACACCCCGTTCGGATTCCAGGATCAACGCCCATCACTCGTTTTTGACCAAGTGGAGCAGCAAGCAGCAACTGACGTAGATTTTCTGCAAACACATCGATGGCTTCCTCATCGGCTTTTTGTTTGCTGGCAGTTGCCATTTCAGTTTCAATTGAGGGAGAAAGCAAACGCTTGTAGGAATCTTCAACGGCTTCCTCCACCAACTTGCTACATTCTCCATAACCACGAACAAATTGGCGTTTGATGCGATAGATGGCCTCTTCATCATCAACCGAGATCTTCACGCGAAGAAATCCTTCACTCTCTCCTCTACGCATAGCAAGTAGACGATTGCCTGAACAACGACGCAAAGGCTCTGAGAAATCGAAGTAGTCGCGGAATTTGGAGGCACCTTCTTCATCCATCTTCGCTTTCACCACTTTTGATGAAATCGTGGCTTCACGTTGAAACATATTGCGAAGGCGTTGACGAGTTTGTTCGTTCTCGCTGATGTTCTCGGCAATGATGTCTTTGGCGCCTTGCAATGCTTGCTCAACAGTTGTGATTGAATCGCCATTCACAAACCTGTGGGCGGCTGATTGCGGATCACTTTCACGTTGAGGCATGATGATGTTAGCCAAAGGTTCGAGTCCTTGTTCGCGAGCCACTTGTGCGCGTGTGCGGCGTTTCGGCTTGTAGGGCAGATAGATGTCTTCCAATTCCGTTGCATTCCAACAATTGTCGATGCGCGCTTTCAGCTCATCGGTCATTTTGTCTTGCTCTTCAATCGTCTTGCAAATCGTTTCCTTTCGTTTACTCATTTCGCAAAGGCGATTGTTCCATTCGCTGATGTTGCCAATCTGCACTTCATCAAGTCCTCCCGTTCTTTCTTTGCGATAACGGGCGATGAAAGGAATGGTGCAACCTTCGTTGAGCATTTCTAACGTGTTCTCCACATTGCGCTCATTCAGGTTCAAGGCTTTTGCTATGATTTGTGTGAATGTGTTCATTTGTCTTGATGTTGCTTCTTGTTATTGATGATGTCTTTAACCACTTCGCCACCGATAATTAACCCTGCTGTAGCAGGCACGAATGCATTGCTTGCAGGCACTCTTCCTTCAACGGAATCGAGTGGGGGAAGAATGGGCGTTTCGTTGCTGCAAACCACTTTGAAATGCGTGATTCCCTCTTTGCGGAGCGTCTTGCGTAGCACTTTTGCCAATGGGTCAGTATCGGTTTTCGAAATGTCAGTCACTCTGAATGCTGTCGGATCTATCTTGTTGGCTGCTCCCATACTTGAAATGACAGGGGTGTTGAGCCGATGACAACGGCGGATGATTTCCAATTTTGCTTTGACAGTATCGATGCAATCAACCACATAATCATATTGCGCGAGGTCAATCGTATCGGCATTCTCAGGCAGGTAGAACATAGCGTGTTTCTCGACTTTGCATTCAGGATAGATGTCGAGAATACGCTCTTCCATCACGTCAATCTTCAAACGACCGAGTGTGGAATGAAGCGCGATGATCTGCCTGTTGAGGTTGGTTGGGTTGATAGAGTCGTTGTCAACCATGCAAATGTTGCCCACACCACTACGAGCGAGCACCTCAACCACATAACCGCCTACGCCTCCGACTCCGAAGACGATGACGCGAGCTTGGTGAAGCATCTCGATGGCCTCTTTTCCAAAGAGCAGTTCTGTTCTTGCAAATGGATTTTGCATGTTGTTGGTGTTGCGTGTTTGCTTGGTGAACTTTTTGCAAAGGTAAGAATTAAATTTGAAACTTTATCGCTAATACTTCCTTTTCACGGAAAAAATGCTTAAATTTGCACAAAATTATTCGGCTTGTTGCCTAAATGAAGAAGAAAAATGAGGAGAGTTTGGCTTATAGGGTTGTGTGTGATAGGTGTTTGTTGTTTGTTTTTGACAAATTGCAGACGCCAGACGTCTTTGCGTGAAGACACGGGCGACACTTTGAGATTCAGCTATGCGGAGAATCTGGTTGTGGTGAAATACCCTCAATACACGGTCGTTGAACTGAAAGACCCTTGGAAGAAAGGTCGCACGTTGCATCGATATATCTTGACCGAAGATGAAACAAAGGTGCCACATGTGGAAGGGTCGATAGTGATAGTTCCATTGAGCCGAAGTGTGGTTTTCAACACCGCTCATGCTTCGTTGTTGGAGATGTTGGGGGCAGATTGGCAAATCAAAGGCGTTTGCGATTTGAAATATATGAATCTTCCGAATATCCAGAAGCGTGCGAAAATGGCGAAACAAGATGCAACTGCCATCATCGATTGCGGTGATTCCATGCAACCCGATATCGAGCAGATTGTGGATTTGAAAGCCGATGCGATTTTGCTTTCGCCTTTTGAAAATAGTGGAGGTTATGGACGATTGGAGAAGATTGGCGTTCCCATCATCGAGTGTGCCGATTATATGGAAACATCGGCGTTGGGGCGAGCTGAATGGATGAAGTTTTACGGCTTGCTTTATGGAAAGGAAGTGGAGGCCGATTCTCTTTTCAAACTCGTTGATTTTGCATATCATGTGTACTCGGATGAAGCAAAGATGATGAAGAAAGAGCGTTCGATGATTACCGAGAAACTCACGGGAAGCACGTGGTATGTGGCTGGTGGGAAGAGCACGGTTGGCCAACTGATAGCTGATGCCAACGGACAATATGTGTGGGCGGCAGATGAACATAGTGGAAGTCTTGCTTTGCCGTTCGAAACGGTGTTGGAAAAGGCAGGTGAAGCCGATGTGTGGGTGTTCAATTGGAGTAATTCAGCACCCCCCACTTATGAGTCTTTGGCGGCTGAATATCATGGTTATAAGCAGATGAAAGCATTTCGCGAACACAATGTTTGGTACATAGATACGCAGAAGGTTCCGTATTTTGAAGAAGTCTCCTTCCGCCCCGATTACTTGTTGCGCGATTACATCATTCTGCTGCATTCGGAGGCTCGGGAAAAAAGCATAGGAGAGAGTATTCGATATTTCACACCCTTGCGATAAATGAGGTTGACTCAAAAGCAGTTTGTCATTTGTGGTCTTTGACGTTGTCATTCCATAGCTTTGACCGTCCCATTGCATAGCTTTGACGGTGTCATTCCATAGCTTTGACAAGCTCATTTGTGGTCTTTGACAAAACGATGGAGTAGCTTTCGCAAAATGGTATTTGATAAATGAAAAAAGAATATGAAGAAGAACATCAGTTTTTACATATTGGCGCTATTGCTGACGGCGGTTTTGTTTGCATTGAACTTGGTGGTAGGTTCGGTGAAAATTCCCATTCATGATGTCTTTTCGATATTGTCAGGCGGTGCTTCTGATATAGTGAATGAGCATCCTTCGTGGCGTTTCATCGTGATAGAAACCCGTTTGCCGCAAGCCATTACGGCCATGTTTTGTGGTGCGGCATTAGGAGTGAGCGGATTGCTTTTGCAAACAGCTTTCCGAAATCCGTTGGCAGGTCCTTCCATTTTCGGTATTACCAACGGAGCAGGCTTGGGTGTGGCCATTGTGATGTTGTATTTGGGTGGGAGCATCTCAAGCGAACTCTTTTCCGTGAATGGATTTGTAGCAATACTTGTTTCGGCTTTTGTGGGGGCGATGTTGATAACGAGCATCATCTTCTTTTTTTCCACGATTGTCAGAAACAACGTGATGCTTCTTATCATTGGCATTATGGTGGGTTATCTTTCTTCATCGGCCATCTCGCTTTTGAACTTTTTCGCTACCGAAGAGGGTGTGCGTTCCTATTTGATGTGGGGAATGGGTACATTTGGAGCTGTCTCCTTGAATCACATCCCTTTGTTCTCGATTTCCATTGTTGTTGGTTTATTGGCTGCTGTGATGTTAATCAAACCACTCAACGCCTTGCTTCTTGGTGAACAATATGCGGAGAATTTAGGCGTCAGCACCCGAAGAGTGCGCAATTGGTTGTTGGTGATAACAGGAATACTTACGGCCGTTTGCACCGCTTATTGTGGTCCTATAGCCTTCTTGGGATTGGCTGTTCCTCATATCGCCCGCCTTCTTTTGGGTTCTGAAAACCATAGGCAACTTCTGCCAGCCACTATCATCACAGGAGCTTTGGTGGCCTTGTTGTGCAATTTGGTTTGTCATATTCCTGGAGAAAGCGGTATCATACCATTGAATGCTGTTACGCCATTAATTGGTGCTCCTATTGTCATCTATGTCATATTGAAAAAGTCTTCCGTTTATTGACTTTATTCAAACCAATCCTCTTCATTATAATTGAATTGGAAATAGGGTAAAAGAAAAAAGGATGCCGATTGATTCGACATCCTCTTTTGCTATGTGTTTCTTTTCAATTAAAGTTCGCTTTCGCTGATTCCGAAGGTAGTTGTGTTCATGTTACCCGTCTGAATGCCAAGCTTAAGCCACTTCTGGCGCTGAGCACTTGTTCCGTGAGTGAACGATTCGGGTTGAACATAACCTTGGGCTTTCTTCTGCAAATAGTTGTCACCAATCTTCTGAGCGCAATCGATGGCCTCTTCAACATCCCCCGGCTCCAAAGAGTTGTACTGCTTGTTGTCATAGTGAGCCCAAACGCCAGCATAATAGTCGGCAAGAAGCTCCAAGCGTACGCTGATCTTGTTAGCCGAAACCTTGTCTGTCTGGTTCATCTGTTGGTGAGCCTTACCCAAAATTCCAAGCAGATTCTCCACATGGTGTCCCACCTCATGGGCAATCACGTAAGCATACGAGAAGTCGCCATCAGCTCCCAACTGTCTCTTCATGGTGGTGAAGAAACTCAAGTCGATATAAAGCTTTTGGTCACCCGAGCAGTAGAAGGGTCCTACAGCACTGCTGGCGGTTCCACAAGCACTATTCACGCGATTGGTGAAGAGCACCAATGTGGGAGGTGTGTATTTGCGTCCCATTTTTTGGAACACTTCGCCCCAAACGTCTTCAGTACCAGCAAGCACCTGCCTTGAGAACTTTGCAAGCTCTTGCTCTTCTTCTGTAAACTCGCGCTGGCCTTCGGCTTGTTCTTCTTGAACAGCTCCCAAGCCTCCGCTCTGCACCACGTTGTTGACAATATCACCAAGGTTTCCACCCGTGAGAAGGGTGAACAAGGCGATAAGGATAATGCCACCAAGACCACCGATACCAGCTTTTGCGCCAGCACTCATACCGCGGCGATCTTCTACGTTGTCACTTTCTCTACGTCCGTTTAATCTCATAGCTTTATTGAAGTTTTTAGTTTAATAATCAGGTTGTTTTAAGTTCTTCGCGGACAAAGATACGAAAAATTTTAATACATAGTACGGAAAATTGCAAAAAACTCGCTTCTTTCATCCTTAATCTCTAATCTTTTTAGTAATTTTGCACCGAATTTGAAATAAATGGAGTAAAAACAGTTCAAAGAAAACTCATAAATTATCATTCAATGAATATTTCTTATAAATGGCTTAAAGAGTATGTCGACTTTGACCTCACTCCGCAGGAGACGGCTGATGCCTTGACTTCATGTGGTTTGGAGGTTGATGCTTTGGAGGAAGTGCAAACTATCAAAGGCGGTTTGAAGGGGTTGTTTGTAGGCAAGGTTCTCACATGTGAGGATATCCCCGACACCCATCTTCATCTCACCACTGTTGACTTAGGAAAAGCTGAACCTCAGCAGATTGTCTGTGGTGCACCGAATGTGGCCGCTGGTCAGAAGGTGATTGTGGCCGATTTGGGTTGTGTGCTCTATGATGGCGATAAGGAGTTCGTTATCAAAAAGGCTAAGTTGCGTGGCATTGAATCGAATGGCATGATTTGTGCTGAAGACGAAATTGGTGTTGGCAAGAGCCATGATGGCATTATTGTCCTGCCCGAAGATGCAGTTGTTGGCACTCCAGCCGCCGAATATTATCATCTGGAGAGCGATTGGATTATCGAGATTGACATCACTGCCAACCGTGCTGATGCACTATCCCATTGGGGCGTGGCTCGCGATTTGTATGCTTGGTTGGTGCAGAATGGCTATAACACATCGTTGCATCGTCCTGATTGCGAGGCATTTAAGGTTGACAATGAGGACATGCCCATCGATGTCGAGATTGAGAACAAGGAGGCTTGCAAACGTTATGTCTGCTTGAGTGTGACCGATTGCGATGTGAAGGAAAGCCCTGAATGGTTGCAGAACAAACTGAAAGTAATCGGACTTCGTCCTATCAATAATATCGTTGATATCACCAACTACATCATGATGGCTTATGGTCAGCCGATGCATTGCTTCGATGCTGATATGGTGATTGGCCATAAGATTGTGGTTCGTACTCAACCTGAAGGTACCAAGTTTGTGACACTCGATGGCGATGAACATGAGTTGGGCGAGCACGATTTGTCTATCTGCAATGCTGAAGAGCCCATGTGTATTGCTGGTATCTTTGGTGGAAAGGGTAGTGGAACGTATGAGACCACTCGCAACGTGGTGCTTGAAGCCGCTTATTTCCATCCAACATGGATTCGCAAGAGCGCTCGCCGTCATGGATTGAGTACAGATTCCAGCTATCGTTTTGAGCGTGGTATCGATCCCAATGGTACTATTTATGCCATGAAGCAAGCCGCTATTCTCTGCCGTGAGTTGGCTGGTGGTAAGGTGTCCATGCAAATCAAGGATGTCTATCCCGAACCCATTGAGGATGCTCGTGTGGATTTGAAATACGACTATGTGCATCAGCTCATCGGTAAGGAGATTGGCAAGGAAACCATCAAGAGCATTGTGACATCGCTTGAGATGCAAGTTCTCGAAGAGAACGAGGATGGTTTCAAGTTGCAGGTTCCTGCCTATCGCGTTGATGTCCAGCGTCCTTGCGATGTTGTTGAAGATATTCTTCGCATTTATGGATATAATAATGTGGAGATACCTACGCAGTTGAAGAGTTCACTCACGGTGCAAGGTGAGGAGGACAAGCAATATCGTCTTCTGAATCTTGTGAGCGAGCAGTTGGTGGGTAGTGGCTTCAATGAGATTCTGAACAACTCCTTGAGCAAGGTGGCTTATTATGATGGATTGACCAACACGTATTCAATGGATACGACGGTGAAGGTGATGAATCCGCTTTCAGCCGATCTTGGTGTGATGCGTCAGACATTGCTTTTCGGAGGATTGGAGAGCATCGTGCGCAATGCCAATCGTAAGAATCCCAATCTGAAGTTCTTCGAGTTCGGCAACTGCTATCATTATAATAAGGAGAAGGAAACCGAAGAAGCTCCCATCAAGGCATATTCAGAAGAGATGCACTTGGGACTTTGGGTGACTGGTAAGCGTGTGGAAGGCAGTTGGATTCATGCAAATGAAGACAGTTCGTTCTACGAGTTGAACGCCTATGTGCAGAACATCTTCGCTCGTTTGGGAGTTCCTGCTGGCATGATGGTCCGCGAGAGCAGTCAGAATGACATCTTCTCGAAAGGCTTGGCCATCAAGAATCGTGGTGGCAAGATGTTGGCTGAATTGGGTATTGTGAGTCGCAAGATTCAGAAAGATGCTGGCATCGCCAACGAAGTATATTATGCAGACATCCATTGGTCGGCTGTAATGAAGGCTATCCGTAAGAACAAGGTGGAGTTTTACGAGATTTCCAAGTATCCCGCCGTGAGCCGCGACCTTGCATTGTTGATTGACAAGAACGTTGAGTTCGAGCAGATTGAGCAGATTGCCCGTCAGACAGAGAAGAAACTCTTGAAGAAGGTGGAACTCTTCGATGTCTATGAAGGCAAGAACCTGCCTGCAGGAAAGAAGAGCTATGCCGTAAACTTCATCCTGCAAGACGAACAGAAGACACTCAACGACAAGCAGATTGAGGCCATCATGAACAAGTTGATTGCCAATCTGAAGAAGCAACTCAATGCCGAACTCCGTTGATAGACGGTAAATGATTTAGGAAAATGTAGAATTAAAAAGATAATAAAACTATGGGAAGAGCATTTGAATACCGCAAAGCTGCAAAGCTGAAAAGATGGGGACACATGGCCAAAACGTTTACGAAGATCGGCAAGCAGATTGCTATTGCCGTGAAAGCTGGCGGCCCAGAACCCGACATGAATCCTGCCCTTCGTGCCATCATCGCCAATGCAAAGCGTGAGAACATGCCGAAGGACAACATCGAACGCGCCATCAAGAATGCGATGGGTAAAGACCAGAGTGATTACAAGGAGGTGACTTACGAAGGATATGGCCCTCATGGAATCGCTATCTTCGTGGAGACATTGACCGATAACACCACTCGTACGGTGGGTGATGTTCGTTCGGTGTTCAACAAGTTCAATGGCAACCTGGGTACACAAGGTTCACTTTCGTTCTTGTTCGACCACAAAGCCGTTTTCACCTTCAAGAAGAAGGAAGGTCTTGATATGGACGAGATGATTCTTGACTTGATTGATTATGGCGTAGAAGACGAGTTCGATGAGGATGAGGAAGAGAACTCCATCACCATCTATGGCGATCCCACATCATTTGGAGCCATTCAGAAGCATCTTGAGGAGAATGGTTTCGAGGTGACTGGTGCCGAGTTCACTCGCATCCCTAATGATTTGAAGGATGTTACACCCGAACAGCGTGAGACCATTGACAAGATGGTAGAGCGTTTGGAGGACTTCGATGACGTGCAAACCGTCTACACCAACATGAAACCTGAATAAGGAATGGCAGTCAAACACATCCAATACGAAACGAGTGGCACTTGTTCACGTCTTATTGACGTGACAGCCGATGAGAACAACATCATCCAACAGGTGTTCTTTTTGGGTGGTTGCAATGGCAACCTGCAGGGAATATCGAGCTTGATTCGTGGTCAGCACATCGATGATGTCATCAGCAAGATTGAAGGAATCAGGTGTGGTAGTAAAGACACCAGTTGCCCCGATCAATTGGCAAAGGCACTCAAACAATTGAAGAACAAGAAAGCCGAGTGAACAACTGTCCTCGAAAACAGGATGAGTGATACTCCATCAAACAAAAACGTCCGAGATCAATGCGATTTCGGACGTTTTCTTTATCTATAATCTTATATCTTTTTATCTCTAATCGTATTCCTTCTTGGTATACGTTGCATCGAACAACACTTCTTGAGGATTCTTTTCCGAACGGATAATGTATCTGAATCCGAATCCAGCATCCTTGTAGGCTTTCAGATAGGTTGAACCTTTGATGGCTTCGAGCAATCCATCGGAAAGTACATCTTTTTTACTGTCAATCACTTCCTTGTCGTCCATCATGTCGGTTAGCGTGCAATAATAGATATAGGTGCGATTAGCCTTGTCAAACACCATGCTATCGGTGCGACTATAGTTCACAATGGGCGTCGGACAATATTTCTTGGTGTATTCCTTGGCTTCCAGTTCGGCTCTTTCCTCCAAACTTTTCTGACAACCCACGAGGGCAATGGCCATGATTAAAAAAAGTATGCTTTTTTTCATATTTGATATTTTTATTGGCAAAGATAATAATTTTTTTTGTAAAATTATGAACAATCTGATGTGAAATATGAATTAAATTATGTAAATTTGCAACTTAAAGGGAAACAAACAAATGAATCATATAAGAAATTTCTGCATCATAGCACATATCGACCATGGTAAGTCAACCATAGCCGACCGTTTGCTTGAGCGCACCAATACCATACAGATTACCGAAGGCCAGATGCTTGATGACATGGATCTGGAGAAAGAACGCGGTATCACCATCAAGAGCCATGCCATTCAGATGGAATACACGCTCGATGGCGAAAAATATCTGTTGAACTTGATTGACACTCCGGGACATGTGGATTTCTCTTATGAAGTTTCACGAAGCATAGCTGCCTGCGAAGGTGCTCTGTTGGTGGTTGATGCCACCCAAGGTGTTCAGGCACAAACCATCTCCAACCTCTACATGGCCATCGAGCACGATTTGGAAATCATCCCTGTCATCAACAAGATTGACATGCCGAGTGCTATGCCTGATGAAGTGGAAGACGAGATTGTGGAACTACTTGGTTGCGACCGTTCTGAAATCATCCGAGCCTCTGGTAAGACTGGTGAGGGTGTTGATGAAATACTGAGGGCTGTCATTGAGCGTGTTCCTCATCCTGTTGGCGATGAATCGGCTCCTTTGCAAGCTTTGATTTTCGACTCGGTATTCAATTCTTTCCGTGGTATCATCGCCTACTTCAAGATTGTGAATGGAAGCATTAAGAAGGGCCAACAGGTGAAGTTCTTCAACACAGGGATGGAATACACGGCCGATGAGGTGGGTGTCTTGAAGATGGACATGATTCCCCGCAACGAGATGCATACCGGTGAAGTGGGTTACATTATCAGCGGCATCAAGGACGCGAAGGAAGTGAAGGTGGGTGATACCATCACGCATGTGACACGCCCGTGCGAGAAAGCCATCGAGGGATTCCAGGAAGTGAAGCCGATGGTGTTTGCGGGAGTTTATCCCATTGATCCCACCGATTACGAGAACTTGCGTGCTTCGTTGGAGAAGTTGCAATTGAACGATGCTTCGTTGACCTTCCAACCAGAGTCGTCAGTCGCCTTGGGATTCGGATTCCGTTGCGGATTCCTTGGATTATTGCACATGGAGATTGTGCAAGAGCGTCTTGATCGTGAGTTCAACATGGATGTCATCACCACTGTGCCCAACGTATCCTACATGGTTTACGACAAGCAGGGTGGGAGCAAGGAGGTGCACAATCCTTCAGGATTGCCCGAGCAGACAATGATAGAGCATATTGAAGAGCCTTACATCAAAGCCTCCATCATCACCACCACGCAGTTCATTGGCCCCATCATGACATTGTGTCTCGACAAGCGTGGTGAGCTCATCAAGCAAGAGTTTGTGAGCGGCAATCGTGTGGAGTTGCATTTCTATCTGCCATTGGGTGAAATAGTCATCGATTTCTACGACAAGTTGAAGAGCATCTCCAAAGGTTATGCATCGTTTGACTACCACATTGATGGATTCCGTCCTTCGAAGTTGGCAAAGCTCGACATACTGCTCAATGGAGAACCAGTGGATGCACTCTCAACCTTGACCCATCAAGACAATGCCGTTTCGTTGGGGCGCAGGATGTGTGAGAAGCTGAAGGACTTGATTCCACGTCAGCAGTTTGATATTGCCATACAAGCCGCCATCGGAGCCAAGATCATCGCTCGCGAGACCATCAAGTGCGTGCGCAAGGATGTGACAGCCAAGTGTTATGGTGGTGATGTGAGCCGTAAGCGCAAGTTGTTGGAAAAGCAGAAAAGAGGAAAGAAACGAATGAAGCAGATTGGCAATGTGGAAGTGCCGCAGAAGGCTTTCCTTGCCGTCTTGAAGTTGGATTAACGGATAGTTTTCAAAATCTAATTAATAGTAAAGAATCTAGTTTAGTTTAGCAATAAAGTTTTAACTTGAAATCCCATATTAGAAAGGAAGGATGTTATGAAAGAATTGGTTAACACGACAAGAGACATTGCTCGTGAGTTGGCTCGCAAATACAGTACGATGACCCATGAGGAGCTTGACACGCTCGAGAGCATTTTGGTTCCCATGAAGTTCAACAAGGGCGAGTTGATTCTCAAAGAAGGCGAGGTCTGCAAGAACATCTACTATGTCGATCGCGGATTGATTCGCCAGTTCTATCGCAAGAAAGGGAAGAACGTGACAGAGCATCTGGGTGAGAACCACACGATATTCATGTGCATAGAGAGCCTGTTTAAGGAAGAGCCTACCAAGTTGCAGGTGGAGGCTTTGGAGCCCACGGTCATCTATGCCTTGCCGAAGCATAAGTTGGAGCAAGTGGCGCTTCACAACGTGAACATCCAGATATTGTATCGCAAGATTTTGGAGGAGTCGTTGATTACCTCTCAGGTACATGCTGACCTCGTGAGGTTTGAATCTGCCCACGACCGCTACAAGCGCATGTGCAAGCTATATCCGCAGGTGGTGTTGCGTGCACCGTTGGTGTATATCGCCAACTATCTACAGATGACCCCCGAAACGTTGAGCCGTGTGCGTGCGGCCACTGTCTTCGAAGATTGACATCTCTCACGAATATCCATATAAAAAAGCAAACCAAGCGAGGCGCCTATCACATCGGGCAACCACTTCTTGGTTTGCTTTGTTTTTTATTATCAAACGTTTCGATTATTCGTTCTGATACAGATAGCGCTTGATGCTCTTCTTCGGCGTCTTGGCGAACTCCTCGTCATGAATCTTGATGGCAGCCAACTTGCAGTAGGGAGGCAGAACCTTGTTCAGTTCCTGGCGGTTCTGCTCCATGAGATTCACCAAATCTTCGCGGTTGAATCCCAAGTTCTTCGCTTCATCGAAGTCGGGGAATACAAGGCCGACAAGCTTGTCTTCCTTCTGAATGACCACACTCTCCACCACTAGCTGCATTGAGTTGAGTTTGTCCTCGATCTCCTCGGGGTAGATGTTCTGACCATTCGAGCTGAGCAGCATGTTCTTCGAGCGTCCCTTGATGAAAACATTGCCATAGGCGTCCATCAATCCCAAATCGCCCGTGTGGTACCAGCCATCTTTGTCGATGGTTTCGGCGGTTGCCTCCTCGTTCTTGTAGTAGCCCAACATCACATTGAGACCACGTGCGAGAATCTCGCCTGGAATGTTTGCTGGGTCGGGGCTTGCAATCTTCACTTCCATGTGAGTGACAGCCTTTCCGCACGAGCCTACCACGAACTCCTCCCATGGGGCATAGCAGATGATGGGGGCGCACTCAGTGGCTCCATATCCCACGGTGTATGGGAAGTTGATTTGCTTGAGGAACTTTTCCACATCCTGGTTGAAGGCGGCTCCTCCGATAATGACCTCGTAGAAGTTGCCACCGAAGGCGTTCACCACTTGTTCGCGTATGCGATCGTTCACCCTCCTGTTGATGACAGGCATCTGGCGGAGAATTTGGATGCTGTTGGTCTGAATTCTTGGGAACACCTTCTTCTTGATGATCTTCTCGATGATGAGCGGCACGGCAATGATGACCGTGGGCTTGATGTCGGCAAACGCCTGTGCGATGATGGCGGGGCTCGGCACTCGAGTGAGGAAGAAGATGTGCTTACCCGTGAGGAATTCGAAAGTGAACTCGAAAGCCATTCCATACATGTGGGCGAGCGGCAGGATGCTGATGATGTTGTCGCCTTTCAGGTTCGCTCCCATTGCTTTGCAAGCGAAATCGAAGTTGCTCCACAATGCGCGATATGGAATCATCACACCCTTCGAGAAGCCGGTCGTGCCACTGGTGTAGTTGATGAGCGCCAACTGGTTGGGGTCTTCCTCGTGGTAGTACGACACGTGCTCCTTGCGGAAATATTTGGGGTATTTCCTGCCGAACATCTCGTTCAGATGCTCGCGAGCATAGGTCAACTTATCGGTGCGCGACACTACCAACGAGTAGTCGGGGATGTAGATGATGCCCTCAAGACCAGGCATCTTTGTAGCGTCAATAACCGTTGCTACCACATCGCCCACGAACAATATCTTCGCGTCCGAGTGGTTCACGATGTTATGAATCTGGTCGGCGGTGAACTCGTGAAGAATAGGCACCGCCACGGCTCCATACGTCAGCGTGGCCAGAAAAGCTACCGCCCAGCAAGCACTATTTCGGCCGCAGAGCGCTATTTTGTCACCCTTTACCACACCGCTGTTCTCGAACATGATGTGCAGCTTTTCAATCTTCCGTGCCACGTCATGGTATTGCAAGGTCGCACCTTTGTAATCGGTCAAAGCATCAAGATTCCAATGGTCGATGATGCTTTTCTCAATCAACGCGTTAAAGCTTGGTATAGACTCCATATGGTTATTTTGTTATATTCTGATACAAATATCGCTTGATGCTCTTCTTCGGGGTCTTCTCGAACTCCTCATCTTTCAGCACGATGGCCGACAGTTTGCTGAACTGTGGTAGTTGTGCGTTCAGTTCTTGGCGGTTCTGCTCCATGATTCCCTCGAGGTCTTCGTGGGTGAAGTGCATGGATTGAGCCTCCTCAAGATCGGGATAGACAAGACCTATCAGCGTGTCTCCATTCTGAACGACAATACACTCGCTGACCATCGCCATCGAGCTCAGTTTGTCTTCTATCTCCTCGGGATACACATTCTGACCGTTGGCGCCCAGCAGCATGTTCTTCGAGCGTCCTTTGATGAAGATATTGCCCTCGGCGTCCATCAATCCCAAATCGCCCGTGTGGTACCATCCTTCGGCATCGAGCGCTTTGGCGGTCTCCTCTTCGTTCTTGTAGTAGCCCAACATCACGTTCGTTCCACGTGCGAGAATCTCACCGGGAATGCGTAGTGGGTCGGCACTGTCGATTTTCACCTCCATGTGGTCAACGGCCTTTCCGCACGAGCGTGGCACGAAGTCAAAGTAGTCGCAATAGCTGATGAGCGGTGCGCATTCTGTGGCGCCATAGCCCACCGTGATAGGGAAATCGATGCTTTTCATGAAAGCCTCCACCTCTTGGTTCAGCGCGGCTCCACCCACAATCACCTCGTAGGCGTTGCCACCGAAGGCCTTGTAGACCTCCTCGCAAATCTTCTGCTTCACCTTCTTGTTCACTACGGGCATGTTGAGCAGCAGCTTCATGAGGTTGTTCTGAATCTTCGGGAATACGCGCTTCCTCACAATCTTCTCAATCACCAGCGGCACAGCCACAATGAGAGATGGCTTGGTGTCGGCAAAAGCTTGTGCGATGAGCGATGGGCTCGGCAGTCGAGTGAGGAAGAAGATGTGAAGACCTTGGCAGAAGGGGAATATCATTTCGATGGCCAAACCATACATGTGGGCCATCGGGAGAATGCTTACGAGGTTTGTTCCTGGCTTCACCTTGTCACCCAGACGGGTCAGACAGAAGTCGAGGTTTCCCCACAAAGCGCGATAGGGGAGCATCACACCCTTCGAGAATCCGGTCGTACCACTTGTGTAGTTGATCATTGCCAAGTCGTCGGCCTTGTCCTCGTAATAGTGCACGTGCTCTTTGCGGAAATACTTCGGGTATTTCTTTCCGTAGAGTTCATTAAGATGCTCACGCGCATATGTAAGTTTTTCCAGTCGAGCCAAACGGATGGAGAAGTCGGGCAGATTGACAATGCCTTCCAAGTTGGGCATGGCGTTCTCGTCAATCGTGGGGGCTACCACATCGCCCACAAACAACAGTTTGGCTTCGGAATGGTTCACAATGTTGTGAACTTGCTCAGGAGTGAATTCGTGAAGAATAGGAACCGCAACAGCACCGTAGGTCAGCGTGGCCAAATAAGCCACAGCCCAGTGTGAACTGTTACGTCCGCACATGGCAATCTTGTCACCTCGTTGCACACCAATCTCTGCGAAGACAATGTGCAGTTTTTCTATAATGCGAGCCACATCGTGATATTGCAGGGTGGCGCCTTTATAGTCGGTTAGTGCGTCTTTTTCCCAATTGTCTTTAATGCTCTTTTCAATATATGAATTAAAGCTGGGTATTTCTTTCATTGCACAGTCGTTAAAATTTTGTGCAAAGTTAATAATTTATTTGCTCATTCTCGAAACTTTTGTGCAATATTTTGTGCTTTTCGTGAACTTTTTTTCGAAAACTCGCTTTTTTCACTTATTTTTCATCCATTTTGCCGATTTTGTGTTCTCTTTGTCCACTCAGAGTCTTTCGTCTTCTATCTATCATCTCACGATGTGTCATTGCATAGCTTTGACCGTCTCATTTGTGGTCTTTAAGGTGCTCATTTGTGGTCTTTGACGTGCGAGGGGGGCAGGGGGGAGCTTTACTTTCAATTCGATATCTCCATATCGATTTTCACATTACAAAGATACACAATTTTTCTGTATCCACCAAATTTTTGAGGCCGTAGCTCGTGAAAATCTGTTAAAAAAACGTTTTGCAACATTGCAACATTGCAACATTGTTACAATAAGCATGTTCCACATGTGCAAAACGCCTCCCTCTACTATGAGTTATTATAATATATAATTATTATTATATATTATAATAAAATTACTATTATTATACTCCATTAATTTTCACTACCAAAAATCCATCAATCTATAAGCAGATTTTTGTCTCGGAAAGTTGAAACCACCTTAATGTAACAATGTTGCAATGTTGCAATGTTGCATTTTGGTGTTTCCACAATATTTATATAAACAACTATAGGTAATTAACAAAAATTTGCACGCCAGAGGAGTTCAAATTTGGTGGTTTGCGCAATTTTTCGTATCTTTGTATTGTAATTGAGAAGTTACTTCAAGCACAATGAAAAGGGGCAATCAGAGTAAGAAATAGGGGCAGGAAGGTGCAGGCTGAAGGTGATGTGAATCACTCGTAACGCATTGATTTGGCGGGGTGTATGTGCGAAATCAGGTAGCTGGGGCCGATGAGCACGAACACGCAGATGAGCAGGGTGGCGATGTTGAGGATGACGATGAGCGGCAGGTTGAATTCCACGGGGACGGTGCTGACGTAATAGGTGGCTGGGTCGAGCTTCACCAATCCCGTGTAATGCTGCAGGGCGATGAGTCCGATGCCGATGAGGTTGCCGAGAAGGAGACCTTTGCCGATGATGAAGACGGCGAACCAGAGGAAGGTGTGGCGGATGGTCTTGTTGCGTGCTCCGAGGGCTTTCAAGACGCCAATCATGGTGGTGCGCTCAAGGATGATGATGAGGAGTCCGCTGATCATGGTGACACCCGCAACGGCCACCATCAGCGCGAGGATAATCCACACGTTGAGATCGAGCAGGTCGAGCCACGAGAAGATTTGGGGATTGATGTCGCGGATGGTTTTCGAGGAGTAGGTCTCGTTGTAGTGGTCGGTGGTGCGGTTGACTCGTTCAATGAGGATGCTCTCGGTGTCGTCCACACGTTGGAAGTCGTTCACCACAATCTCGGCGCCAGTTACCTGGTCGTTCTTCCATCCGTTCAGCTTGACGGTGGTGTAGAGGTCGGCAAAGCAGATGGTCTCATCGTATTGCGAGAGATTGGTTTCGTAGATGCCCGAGATGTTGAACTTACGCATGCGCACACCGTTATCGTCGATGAAGTAGGCGTATAGCCGCTGACCTGTCTTCAACCGCAGCTTGTCGGCCATGATCTTAGAAATGAGGATGTTGTTGCTGTTGGCGGAGTCGGAGAATTGGGGGATGGCACCCTCCACCATGTTCTCGTGGATGAAGGTGGAATCGAACTCCTGAGCCACTCCCTTGAAGACAACGCCCAGAAAATCGGAATCGGTCTTCAGGATGCCCTGTTTCATAGCATAGCGCTGCACGTGCTGCACTCCGTCAATGCCCTTGAGCACGTTCATCATCGAGTCGTCAATGGCAATGGGGTATTCAAGTGTGGTTTGCTGGGTGAGGAAGTTGGCCACCTGGATGTGGCTGCCAAATCCCACCACCTTGTCGCGGATGGTGTGCTTGAATCCCAACACGACAGCCACGGAGACAATCATCACAGCCAATCCGATAGCCACGCCGATGGTGGCTATGCGAATGGCAGGTTTCGAGACTTTACGTTTGTCCTCGTTGTCGCCATATATCTTCCTTGCTATGAAAAGAGGGAAGTTCAAGGTTTTTTATGCATTATGCATTAAGAACTAAGCATTAAGAACTAAGCATTAAGCATTGCATTCCTCAGTCGTCCACACGCCCTGGATAGGCCTCGAGCGCTTTGCGAAGTATCACGAGCGCGCGCTCCAGATCGTCTTTCTTCAACACATAGGCAATACGCACCTCGTTGATGCCGGCGCCAGGGGTGGTGTAGAAGCCAGCTGCAGGGGCCATCATCACGGTCTCGCCCTCGTAGTTGAAGGTCTCCAGACACCAGCGGCAGAACTTTTCGGAATCGTCAACAGGCAGTTTGGCAACGGTGTAGAAGGCTCCCATGGGGATGGGGGAATAGACGCCAGGTATGCGGTTCAAGCCATCGATGAGACATTTACGACGTTCCACAAATTCGTCATATACATCGCGATAGTACTCTTCAGGGGCATCGAGCGATGCTTCTGCCACCAACTGGCCAATCAGTGGAGGTGAGAGGCGAGCCTGACAGAACTTCATCACGGCAGCCCTTACCTGGGCGTTCTTGGTGATGAGCGCGCCAATGCGGATTCCGCACTCCGAGTAGCGTTTTGATACGGAATCGATGAGGATGACATTCTGCTCGATTCCCTCCAGATGGCAGGCCGAGATGTAGGGTGAACCCGTGTAGATGTACTCGCGATACACCTCGTCGCTAAAAAGATAGAGGTCGTATTTCTTTACGAGATCGCGAATTTGGTTCATCTCCCTGCGTGTGTAGAGGTAGCCGGTGGGGTTGTTGGGGTTGCAGATCATGATGGCTCGGGTGCGCTCATTGATGAGCTCCTCGAACTTCTCAACCTTCGGAAGCGAGAAACCTTCCTCGATGGTGGTGGCAATGGTGCGAATCTTCGCTCCAGCCGAGATGGCAAAAGCCATGTAGTTGGCGTATGCAGGTTCGGGAACGATGATCTCATCGCCCGGGTTCAGACAGCTGAGAAATGCGAACAGCACCGCCTCACTACCACCCGAAGTGATGATGATGTCGCTGGCCGATACGTTGATGTTGTATTTCTGATAATAGCCTACGAGCTTCTCGCGATAACTCAGATAACCCTGGCTGGGAGAATACTCCAGAACCTTGCGATCTACATTTTTTAATGCATCGAGTCCGACCTGTGGCGTTGGCAGGTCGGGCTGTCCGATATTGAGGTGGTAGACTTTGATACCACGGTTTTTGGCGGCTTGTGCCAAGGGTGCCAATTTGCGGATTGGCGACTCAGGCATCTCAAGGCCGCGAACTGATATTTCCGGCATTTTTATAAAAAATAATTATTGCGTTGCAAAATTACGAAATTATTCGTTAACGACCGAAACATTTTGGAAGTTTTATTGAATCGAATTAAATTTATTGATTATCTTTGCACTCTGAAATTAAAAGACACATAAAAATAACGAAAAGAAATGACAATGAAAAGCAGAACAGCGAATTGGTTTGAATGCACGGTGCGCTATGAACGCCAGATGGAGGACGGTATGACGAAGAAGGTGAACGAACTCTACGTGGTTGACGCCTTGAGTTTCGGAGAGGCTGAGGAGTCCATCACCAAGGAGATGACGGCCTACGTGAGCGGTGAGTTCGAGGTGAAGAACATTAATCCTGCCGCCTATGGTGAGGTTTTCTTCAGTGAGAATGCCGCAGACGACCGTTGGTACAAGGCGCGCCTGTCGTTCATCACGATAGACGAGAAGACGGAAAAGGAGAAACGCACATCGGTGACCTATCTGGTGCAGGCTTCTACGTTCAACGGAGCGGTGAAGAACATTGAGGAGGTGATGAGCGGAACGATGATTGACTATGTGATTGCCAACATCATGGAGACGAAAATCATGGACGTCTATGAGCACAAAGCCTGACATAGCACGCAATCTGCAAAAGGTTCTGAACGACCTGCCTGCATCGGTGAAACTCGTGGCTGTCAGCAAGTTCCATCCGTTGGAGATGCTGCGTGAGGTCTACGATGCCGGTCAGCGTGTGTTTGGTGAGAACCACGTGCAGGAACTGCAGCAGAAAGTGGGGCAGATGCCGAAGGATGTTGAATGGCATCTCATTGGTCATCTGCAGACGAACAAGGTGAAATACATCGTTCCCTACATCTCGATGATTGAATCGGTGGATTCGCTGAAGTTGTTGCAGGAAATCAACAAGCAGGCGGCAAAGAACGATCGTGTGGTGCGCGTTTTGCTTGAATTGCACATCGCTGAGGAGGAGACGAAATATGGATTGACCTTCGATGCTTGCCGTGAGTTGTTGGCTTCGGGTGAATGGCGTGAGTTGAAGAATGTGAAGATATGTGGCTTGATGATGATGGCTTCGTTCGTGGACGATGAACAGCAGATTCGTTCGGAAATGCTCTCAGCAGCTGACTTCTTCGATGAGGTGAAAGCCCAGTATTTCGCTGATGACGATGCCTTCTGCGAGCGTTCGTGGGGCATGAGCCACGATTATCCCATCGCCGTTGAATGCCGCTCCACAATGGTTAGAGTAGGCACCACCATCTTCGGTGAGCGAGTGTATTGAGAGCGAGCTTTATCTATTTCTGCTCGCTCACGCACTCCTTCAAAGCTTCTTGAATAGATTGTCTGATCCAGCAAATGGCATAGAGAAGAAACTTAACGCCTAGTGATTCTTCATATTTATGCCCTGCATTCACAAGCCCTTTAAATCCCGCTTTGAGGAGTTCGTCCGTATTCAAACCTTTATCTAAATACTGTCTGGCCGTGCTTGCTACAAAGCGAGTGTAAGCTTGCTTTAGTTCTTCTTCTGCATCTTGATCGCCTTGTTGAACACGGGTAATGATTTCATGTTCCTGCTCCTTTGTTGGTAATGGGGCACCATTCTTAATCAAATGAAAGAGTGTCTCATCCCCCTTGCGTATTGTGATTTTTTTCTTTTCCATATATAAAATATGTTTTCTCATTGCCAATATCTGCTTTGTAAGTAATTATAGAGTTCTGGATACGAGTTGGCTATTGGTGACATCAATTCCTTAGGATCAACCAAATGATATAATGATTGGTCGGACAACATTTCTCTCCAAGCTTCTTCCATAGAGTTTTTATCTGTTACTTCTGAATAACATCTATTCAATAATTCCTTATTCTCTTTAGGACATACGTGAATATGTACGAAATGCTCAGCTGGCAGGACCTTCTCTTCTTTATTACTGCATATACATTCTGCCCATAGTGTCTGACGCATTAACTGGTAGAAAGGCTCCTGAAAGTAAATGCTATGTTTATAATCTGGCAGACTTTTGAGTTGATTGCTATTTCCTATTAGGTTATTACCCTCCGTGTTACAGTAACGGGATAATCGCGTTTTGCCCTTTCTGCCATTTGACATGTCATCTCTTTCGTAGGTCTCTGTGTATTTCCACTCTATAGGGATGAGCCAACGCTCGTTGTTCTCGTCAAGGGCATATATAAAGGCATCAACTGATGTACAAAACTCACCGCGTTTTAGGTCTTTTTCGTGAAGATAATCCTTACTTGGAACCACTTCGAAAGCAATATAATTATCTATACCTTTATCGCATGGAATATTCATAACATCCTTGATTCTTGCAGGCATATTTTTGATACCATTGATAATTGACAGCACAGCTTCCTTATCATGTTTGATAAAGAAAAGGTGATTGATACAAGCTATCTGCGATGACACAAGATGACGGGTCATATTCACCCCATCTGGTTTCTGACCTTCTGGCGCATCAAAATAATAGTTCCACCATTTTATCTTATTTCCCTTGAAATAGTCTTTGACCCTCCGTACAGAGTCTTTGTCTTGCCAGTTGTATAGATTCCTATCCCTTTCGCTATCATCAAGAATATATTTAAAGCCTTTGCTTGTTATACTCTTGCGGAATAACTCTTGCCGCTTTCGTTGTTTTACCTCGTATGTCATATGCTAAATCTATTAAGTCATTCTATATATTATACGAAAGAAAACTGCTATTTTGAATATAAATCCTACAATGGTGTGCAAAAAGGATGCAGAGGTAACTGGTTTTTTGTTGATATCAACTATTTCCAATGTTCAAGGAAACTACCAGAGAATTTAAATTCTCCCAATCCTTTATTAAAAACACTATCGTCATAGTATAAAGAGTGACAATGAAAAGTAGCCAAATTGGGAAAGCGTATTTGTTTGTCTGCAAATTCTTCTGAATTGCCTTTTGGCATAATGGTTACAACGTCTATGTCAAGGAGTGTTGACATCTTTCTTGTTTTAGAACCCCGTCCCATAAAGAAATCCCACCATTCTTGCCCAGATTTGCTCTTAAGTAAAGTAGCAATGAAAGTAGCGTATGTGAGTGCTTGCTCCATAGCTTGAGCTTGACTTTCAGAGTCTTTATTCTCATCTTTTACTTCCATTACACATATTCTTGACTTACCATTAATTTTAATTCTTGATAAAATGTCTATGCCTCCTCCATATTGCTTGGCATATGAAGGAGCATGATTACTAGCTTTCAGTGGAGTTGGCAATTGGAAGAAACAACCGTTTAGCGTTATTGGCTGTATGTTGGTTAATGATTTGTTTTCTGCCCTAGTCTTTTTCGCAAATTCCCTTAGCAAACGATTTTCTACCCTGTGCTCTGAACTCTTAAGGTTGAATTTTGAAGAATTCTTAGCATGGTCTCTAAAGTATCTCCTGAATTCTGTAGCTTCTTTGCTATGCCAATCAACTTCCTCCTTGTCCTTTATAAAGCTATCATTAAAATACTTTAGATTTGCTTCTTTTTGTGGGCGTAAACTGATTTTATCTTGTCTTGATACTACAAGTCCAACGCTCTGCCCGTCATAACGCAAATCATATGTAGAACCTTTATACTTGCTAATAGAGCTGTATACAGATAGACCTTCGGGCTTTTTGAACCCCTTTGATTGTTTGCCTTCTAGGTATGTGATATACTTTGCATACCTTTCTTCCCACTCCAAATCATTATTCAATAATTCAAGAGTTTTTTTGATATTATTTTCCATCATAATTGCGATTATATTTAGTAAAACAATCCTCTATTCTCTTCTTTATTTCCTTTCTCAACTCTTGAGGCTCTAAGACCTCGACGCTTTCGCCCATAGAAAGCAGTTGGGTAGAGAGTTCTGGTGTGAGACAGACTTTATATTGAAACTCGCTGAACTGTTCGTGCTTGGTGAGTACCTCTTCTTGAGAGCGATGCAAGGGGAGTGTGCGAAGATATTCAACTTGCTTGCCATAGACACGGATGCGAACCTTTTGTGGTTTCAATTTATCATTCACATAGATGCCAATTGTGTTTGCGTAGTACTTGTCAGCATTGAAACTCTTTGGCATCATAAATGAATTGTCTGTCTGCTGGAGTTCGATTATTCTATCTAACGCAAGATGACGGATAGATTTTTGTTCCTTAAGTTTTCCAATAATGTACCAACGTTGATGATAAACCTTCATTGCGTATGGCTCCATATGGAAGGTATCAAGATGACCACCAAATGGTTGATAGTCTATCTTTAATACCTTGTTCTGTTGCATGGCTTCAATAACTGGTTGAATATACTCTGTGCCAGCAGGAATATTCTCAAACAAGATTCTACCATTCATATTGTGGCCAGCAATAATCATGTTTGACAGAGAGAAGGAGTTGAGCAGCCATTGACGAGTTCTGTCATTTCGCATTGTCTGAGGGTTGTCAATGTAATAATGATAGCCGTCAGACGGATTACACTTGATTTTTACTCCGAACAATTCTTCAACTGCTTTGCGGTGTTGGTGGAATGTACGAAGTGGAATAGGGGTGCCATCCCCCAAATAACAATCCCTCCAAAGATCACTTATTTCCTCGAAGGTTAGTTTCTTCTTCTGCAAGAGAATATTCAGAAGCCAAATGTATCGATTGATAGTTTTACTTACCATAAGGTATTAGATGTTTTTGCAAAGATAATAATTATGTATGAAAAAACAATGCACACTTATGAAGTTTATTTCTTTTTTATATTGATGTGCATAGTTATGGCACACCAAAGACGCTTTTAATCCTAAATAACCATCTTCTTTTCGTATATAAATATAGGAAAGGAAAAAACATATTTAAATGATGGAAAAGAACATGTATGAGAGTAACGCAAAGAAATTGTTTGCTTTTATTGCTGACGCAATTGACATTGATAATATCCCGCTTGATGACCAGAAGACTTATGACCTTCTGGCGGAAGCAGATACTGATGGTGTCTTTTGGCTGGAATCGAAATCGGTAAAATATGACCTTCTTCAGATTCAACCTAAGAACTTTGATGAATTAACTGCTTGCATAGCACTAGGTTTCCCACAACAAAATCCGTACATATACACTTATTTGAAAAAACAAAAGGTACAACCTTGTTCATATCCTCCTTGCAAAGAAATAGATGCCGTAAATGACATCTTGAAGGATTCACATGGAATACTACTATACAAGGAACAAGTGGTTGCCATTACCGACTATATAGCCAATATGAGTGATGCAGATAAGATGAAGTATGAGATGGCCATCAAGATTCTCACTTATGAAATAAAAGAGCGCAAGGGTACAGTTATAAGCCGCGCATTTTGTCGGAAAAGAGCCATGTTTTGCTATCGAAATGCCTATATCAAAGCAAACTTTCCTGACAAATTCAACTGCTTTATCAAGAACGAAAACAAAGAAGATTAACAAGATTATTAGAAGAAAAAAACGTGAGCTCGAAAACCGAACTCACGTTATATTACTTCACTACAAACTTCTTGTTGTTTTGGATGTAGATGCCCTTCGGTAGAGGTGAGCCAGTGAGAACCACGCGACCATCGATGGTGTAGATGGTTGACGAAGATGGGAGTTGGGTGGCGAAGTTAGCCATTTCAATGCCGAGGGTTACATCGGGAATGAAATCGAAGGTGGCAATTCTTGTTTCGGTATCATAACTGATGTTCGTGAGGGCGAACTTGATAGCTTTGTCTTCACCCTTGAACCAGTTGTTATTCGGAAGGTTGGAATTGCAGTCGAACGAAGAGACACCTTTGTAGGGGAACATGTCGCCAGCAAGGTCGTTATAGTAATCGGTTTGCGTATATTTCTTACCAGTGGCGGGGTTGTCTTTCTTTCCAATCACATACGAAGCGAGAAGGTTGCCATCGGCAGGAATCACCGTCATTGCAGGTGCACCCTTCGTATTGTTGGGACGATCGCTCGAGTTGATTTCGGCTTTGGGGTAGTTCACGTGGTATACCATCAAACCTTGTGTTGGCAAATCATATAAATAATCACTATATCTTATATAAATGGCATGGTTCTCAATCATGAAATACTCCCTGCCTGTGTTGTCATTGAGGTTCGGAACACGATAGCTCTTGCCACCCAAATCGAGAGCGGAGAGTTCAATATTTGTCTGCGCTTCGTCGAGCGTATCCACTTTCAACCATCCCATAGCCTCTCTTTCCCATCCAGTGTAGGCAGTAGGCCTATAGCCGTTGGCAGTATATTCACCACCATCCATGAGGTCCCAGAACTCCATTCCTTGGTTGTCCACTTGAGAATCCGATACGGTGGGATAGAAGTCGGGGAGGCCGAGGGTGTGAGAGAACTCGTGCAAGAAGAGGCCTTGTCCATTAATGCGCTTGTAGGGTCTAGACGAGAAGGCACCAGGATAGCCGTTAAGCTCGTTGTTCACACCCCATCGATAGGCTATTTTTCCATCGAATGTTCCTAGATTGTTCTCGCCCGAAGCAGGCCAGATACAGTCGTCTGCGTTGCCTGTGATGCTTGCAGAATAACCCGCATAGATAACGTACACGAGGTCGATATAGCCATCGTTATCGCTGTCATAGTTTGTGAAATCGATGACATCATCCATAGCCTGACAAGCTTCCTTCACCAATGTTGAACGTGCGTTCTTGTAAGCCCCCGTCTTCCCGCTCAATCTCACAGGCCCATAGATGTCGAACTCGGGTTGAAAATCGCCATTGCTCATCAATCTAAAATACTCTTTCACGCTGTAAGGAAGCACATCTTCTCTGTTGTGAATGGTATCGCATTTACCAACACCGTTCAGATAATAGTTGAAAGCCCTTTCGGGTTCGTAGAGGCTGAACGTTGAATCGGCGAACTCCACCAAAATAACGAGTGCTTTGGGCGTGCCGTGATGTGGGAAATAATGCTTGTCGGTGTTGCCTGAAATGGGGATTCTTCTCCTTGCCGACTTCTCCATGATTCGCTTGGCAGAATCGAGGAAGACGGCGCGGTCTTGCTTTTCAATCAAAAGCTTCTCCAATGGCGTACGTTCACCCTCGTTGTGCGCCAGTTGGGTGGTAGCCTTCAGATTACCCTCCTTGTCGATGTCGGCCACGAAATAATCGCGACCCTCGCGAACAAGAATCACACCATCGGTGGTTGTTGTCCAATGAATGTCTTCATCACCATTCAGTTTGATGGTCAGTTGGCTGCCATCGCTCTGCGTGATTGTGACTGGGAATGGGTATGCTTTTGCGGCATTTGCGCAAATGGCGATACACATCATAAAGCTTGCCAATAATAGTTTTCTCATATTGATGAATTTCTTGTTGGTGTCAATCTTAAATCGTCCAATTGTAAATCTTAAATCGTCCAATCGTAAATTAGTGTGTTGCCTTCCACCATCCCGTCTTTTCTTTCCCTTTGAGCGCCACACTATGCAGGCTGGGGTCGGAGATGGTCAATCCAGAGTAGGTCTCGAGTTTCTTGAAAACGCGGACACCATAGATGAACGAATAGATGGAATCAGTGTTCGCCGTATTCTTTACAACCTCCGTCAAGTTCGTCTTGAACTGCGTGTAGAGATTGGGATCGGGACACAGCTTCTTCACATAGTCGCCCATGTCGTAAAACAGCGTGGGCACCAATCCGTCAAGTGGTTGGAGGTTGTCGAGCTCTTCCTCGTCAAACGTGTATCGGGCGTTGATTTGCTTCATCACGTTCGCCAAAGCCTCCACCTTGCGGCAATCGATGGCCGACAGAGTGCCATACGGCGCCTGATAGTTGCTATAGAACGTCTTGAAGCTGCTCACCATATTCGAATAGTTGGGTGTGCCCGAAGCCAGCGAAGCCCACATGGTGGAGTAGGGCATTCCAATGGCAAGCACCTCGCTCGTGGAAGCCACCAAGTAGTTTGTGACGTTTCTGAGCGAATAAGCCACCTCCACGTTCGCCATGTAGCAATCGTCGAAGAGGATGAATTGCATCTTCGTTTCCGAGTCGGCGATTCCTTTTGCCAATTCCTCCACCTCGATGGCGTATTTCTTGTCGTCAACCGAACCAAAGAAGCGCGTTTCCAAGTCATCATCAATAGCTCTGCGCCTCCTCACTCGGTAGGGATAATCCTCCCAATCCTTCGCCTCTGTCCATCCGCATCCATGTCCGCCGATAATCATGGCGTAGTTCAAAGCGGGAGCCACTTCCTTGGCTTTCTTGATGATGTTGCAGATGCCCTGGGCGGTTGTGTACGAATTGTCGGAGTATTGTTCGATGATTGTCTGCTCGAAGGTATTCTTCTTGTAGGTAATCTCGAAGAGTCTTGCCGAGTGTGAGTTTTCGCTGAAGAACACCAGCAGGCGCGTCTTTCCAAGACCTTTCTTCTTCCTGATGCCCGATTCGATGCTATCGATGTTGACTTGAATGATGTCGTGCATCATGTCTCCACTCCACGGGCAGAACATGATGATGGTTTGCTGGGTCAGTTGGTCAACCTCAACACTATCATCATCGCACGAGATGAAGGCGATGCAACACGCCAAGAACATCCCTATCGACATCAGCCACTTCTTCATAAGCTCAACCTCTATTATCCGAGTTTTTTCAGTTCAGTAATCGATTGTTTCAGCGCGGCAATCTTCTCTTCGGCATCGCTCTGCTTCTTGCGCTCCAAAGCCACAACGGCCTCGGGTGCATTGGCTACGAAGCGCTCGTTGCCCAGCTTCTTCAACACGCCAGCCAGGAATCCTTCCATGTGAGCCAACTCCTTCTCTTGCTTCTCAATCTCAGCCGAAACGTCAATCAAGGCGCCCAGAGGAACAGCAAACTCATCGGTTCCCACCATGAAGGCCGATGCATCGGCAGTCTTCTCGTTGGTCACGGTGATGGCTTTCAGGTTGGCCATTTTGCTGATGACATCGTTGTAGGCCTCGAAGTTGTTCGCGTTGATGGCCAGCAGTTCGAGCTGCTCCTTCGGAGCGATGTTCTTCTGGCTGCGCACCATACGCACACCACCCACCACTTGCTTCACCATCTCGATGTCGGCTGCCAACTTCTCATCTTCAGCCGAAGCCTTGCCAATTTCGAGCTTCTCGCGCATGATGCTGTCGCCCTCGGCGCGCTCGTAGAGAGCCTGCCACAAAGCCTCTGTGATGAAGGGCATGAAGGGATGGAGCATCTTCAGCAGAATGTCGAAGAAACGCAGCGTTGCATCGTAGGTCTCTTGGTCAATGGGCTCTTGCTTGCCATTCGAGTAGGCGGGCTTCACCATTTCAAGATACCAGCTCGAGAACTCGTCCCAGAACAGCTTGTAGACGGCCATCAAGGCCTCGCTGATGCGATATTTCGAGAACAGGTCGTCGAGCTCGGCGTTTGTCTGCTTCAGTTTTGCCTCAAACCAGCGCACGGCAATCTTGTTGTTGTCGCTTGCTGGCTTCTCAGCCGACACCTGCCAGCCTTTCACCAAGCGGAAGGCGTTCCAAATCTTGTTGTTGAAGTTGCGACCTTGCTCGCAGAGAGCCTCGTCGAACAGAATATCGTTGCCGGCAGGAGCCGAGAGCATCATACCCATACGCACACCATCGGCGCCGAACTTGTCAATCAACTCGATGGGGTCGGGGCTGTTGCCCAGGGATTTTGACATCTTGCGCCCCAACTTGTCGCGCACGATACCCGTGAAATAGACGTTTTTGAAGGGGAACGTGCCCATATACTCCTCACCAGCCATAATCATGCGGGCCACCCAGAAGAAGATGATATCAGGAGCCGTAACAAGGTCGCTGGTGGGGTAGTAGTAGTTGATTTCCTCGTTGCCAGGATTGTTGATGCCATCAAAGAGGCTCACAGGCCACAGCCACGAAGAGAACCATGTGTCAAGCGCATCTTCGTCTTGGCGCAGTTGGAAGCCCCTACCTGCCTCCCCCGACTGGGGGAGGTTCTTCAATTGCGGGAATTTCTCCACAGCCAGTTTATAGGCTTCTTCTTCGGTTTCAGCCACCACGAAAGCTCCTTCAGGAATAGCCTCCCCTAATTGAGGGATGTTAGAGGGGGCTTCGATATAGTATGCTGGAATCCGATGTCCCCACCACAGCTGGCGAGAGATACACCAGTCTTGAATGTTCTCCAACCAATTCTTATAGGTGTTCACGTATTTCTGCGGATAGAAGTGCATCTCGCCCTCCATGACGGGCTTCAGGGCGATTTCTGCAAAGTGCTTCATCTTCAGGAACCACTGCAACGAGAGGCGTGGCTCGATGGCCGTATCGGGGTTGCGCTCCGAGTATCCCACCTTGTTCGTGTAGTCCTCAATCTTCTCCATCAATCCGGCTGCCTGCAGGTCAACCACAATCTGCTTGCGGCAATCCATGCGGTCCATACCCACGTAGATGGGGCTCTGCTCGCTGATAGTGCCATCGGGGTTGAAGATGTCGATGGTCTCCAAGTTGTGCGTCTTGCCCAGCATGTAGTCGTTGGTGTCGTGTGCGGGGGTCACCTTCAAGCAACCCGTTCCGAACTCGATGTCCACATAGCGGTCCTCAATTACGGGAATCACGCGATTCACCAGCGGCACAATCACCTTGCGGCCTTTCAGCCATTGGTTCTTCGGGTCTTTCGGGTTGATACACATAGCGGTATCGCCCATGATGGTTTCAGGACGCGTGGTGGCCACAACGGCATAATAGCCTTTCTCGTCCTTGTGGATGATGTTTCCTTCAGCTTCAAGTTTTTCTTGATTCTCTAGGTTTTCTAGGCCATCCACATAATATTTCAGATGGAACAGATGGCTCTGCTCTTCCTTGTAGATCACCTCCTCGGTGGAGAGGGCGGTGAGAGCCTTCGGGTCCCAGTTCACCATGCGCAGGCCGCGATAGATGTAGCCCTTGTTGTAGAGGTCAACAAACACCTTGATGACGCTCTCAGAACGTTTCTCGTCCATTGTGAAGGCAGTGCGGTCCCAGTCGCACGAAGCACCCAAACGGCGCAGCTGCTTCAGGATGATGCCTCCATGCTCGTGGGTCCAATCCCACGCGTGCTCCAAAAATTGGTCGCGAGTCAGGTCGTGCTTCTTGATGCCCTGCTCAGCCAACTTCTTCACCACTTTCGCCTCGGTTGCAATCGAAGCGTGGTCGGTGCCAGGCACCCAGCAGGCGTTTTTGCCCTCCATGCGTGCACGGCGCACGAGGATATCTTGAATCGTGTTGTTCAGCATGTGACCCATATGCAGCACACCCGTCACGTTGGGCGGCGGAATCACTATCGTATAGGGCTCGCGTCCATCGGGTTTGCTACTGAAGAGTTTGTGGTCTATCCAATACTGATACCATTTCGACTCCACTATCTGTGGATCGTACTTTGTTGCTAATTCCATATCTGTTTTTTCGAATTCTATATTTTAGGTCTCTACCTTATTTATAAAAACGGTGCAAAATTACAAAAAAACTATTAAATCTGCCACTTTCTATTCTAAATAATGATTAAAACCTTTGCGAAATACAAAAATATACCCTAATTTTGCGGCGTGGAAACAGGTGATTGCGCAGCCTCTCGCCTCCGAACCATTATTTCTAACCTCTGAAAATTGAATCAGGTAACAATAGATTAAAAGCAAATGAAACGTAAAATTGCAACACCCCTGGCTGCCATCGCGCTCGCCTTCGGGGCATTCACATTGATGAGCGCACTCCCTGCCGACAAGGTCATGACCAAGGAGGGTGGCGTCTACATCGTCAACACAACTGAACTAGGCAAAAACGTGAAGGGTTACAAGGGTACAACTCCCCTGAAAATCCACATCAAGGACGGAAAAGTGCTCAAAATCGAGTCGCTCAAGAACATGGAGACTCCCAAGTATTGGGCTCGCATCAAGCAGGAACTGCTCGACTCGTGGAACGGCAAGACCGTGAAGCAGGCCGAGAAACTCGAGGTTGATGCCCTTACTGGAGCCACTCTCTCCTCGAACGCCGTGAAAGAAAACGTGAAACTTGGACTTGAATACTACAAGCGCAACAAGTAAAATCGCTCCACCCAACATCTTTTTGCAGTATAGTAACTCAACATAAAGGCCATTGGACAACTATTTGTTCGATGGCTTTGTTTTTGCATCCATTTCCGTGCGTTTTTGAGGAAAAACCTTCATTTTTTTTGCATTTCCCTCGCTTTTCACTATCTTTGTATGCGAAATCTGGGCGAATATGGAAATTGATACCCCCCCTAGTCTTTCCTAGAACCCCTAAAACCAATGACAATAGCAGAAGCAATCAACCAACGGCATAGCGTGCGGAAATACGCAGAGCGGCCGATTGAACAAGAGAAACTGGAGGCGCTCAAGGCGCTGGTGAACGAGTGCAACGAAGCGAGCGGGTTGAACATCCAATTGATAACAGACGACCCTGTGGCATTCGATTGCATGATGGCTCATTACGGCCGATTTGCAGGTGTCAGCAATTATTTCGCGATGGTTGGCCCCGACAATGCCGAATTGGACGAGCGTGTGGGCTACTATGGCGAGAAACTGGTTTTGAAGGCGCAGATGCTCGGACTCAATACTTGTTGGGTGGGACTGTCTTTCAAGAAGAATCGCGAGGTGGTGCAGATTCGTGAAGGCGAGAAACTCCGTTGCGTCATCTCGCTCGGATATGGTGTCACACAAGGCTCTGGCCACAAAATCAAGTCGCTCGGAAAGGTGGCTAGGATGCGCTCTAAGGAAGGCAAATCGTTGCCTTGCGATGTGCTTCCAGAGTGGTTCAAACGAGGCGTGGAAGCGGCTTTATTGGCTCCCACATCGTTGAATCAGCAGAAGTTCACGTTCACCCTCCACGAGCCTGCTCAAAGCGCTCTTCAGGCTAGTAATCCCATTCGCCCGAAGGTCTCTGCGAAGGCTGGTTTGGGCTTCTTCTCGAAGGTTGACCTCGGCATCGTCAAGTATCATTTCGAGATTGGTGCGGGCGTGGAAAATTTCGAGTGGACAACGGAATGAATATAACCCTAGATGATTATGAACAAGGTGAGAATCACAGCTATGCGCCGGACGGTCTATTCCGATCTGATGGAGCAATATGAGAACCTCATTGAGCACGCCTGCGATGTGAGGGTGGGGCAGCAATGGATTTCCGAGGATGGCCAATGTCCAGAGGGCATGTGTAGTGCTGCCTGGTACTCGATGAAGCCGTTTGTGGAGTCGCTGGCAAGAGGCGAGGGCAACTTCTACGATGGATGGATGAAGAACCCCATGAGCGCTATGATCAGCTGCAATGACGGTTTCCGCCCAGTGAGCTATTACATCGAAGTGGTGGACGGTTGAAGCATGAAGTATCGTACGGCAGAAGCATGAAGTATTGCCAGCAGACTTTTCTGCAGATGTGAAGAAAAGAAATAAAAAAGTTCGGGATTTTCTTTGTGCTTCCGAAAAAATAATGTACTTTTGCACTCGCTTAACAAAACGATGTTAAGTTTTGAGCATGGAGACAAGCCGATATGGCTCAGTTGGTAGAGCAACGCATTCGTAATGCGTGGGTCCCCGGTTCGAGTCCGGGTATCGGCTCCAGCGTAAATAATCCACTTTCTTTTCTTTCATAAGCGGAATTAGCACATCGGTAGTGCAGCGGCTTCCCAAGCCGCGGAGGCGGGTTCGACTCCCGTATTCCGCTCTTCATTGATAATCAAGCATTTGCGTGGTTGTCATTTAAGTTTTTATTTAACGATTCTCCCAACTTATGGTTTTTCTTATTTACAAAAAAATAAGATGGCGTTTTTGCCATCTTATTCTTCAGCGGAAGGTGAGGGATAATTTT
>JAFYYV010000054.1 GCA_017557405.1 Prevotella sp. | reverse complement strand
TAATATATATATTATATATTATAATAACCCATAGTATAGGAGGGCGATTTGTGCACATCGAAAAAGCTTATTGTTATAATGTTATAATGTTATAATGTTACAAATCGCCCATTTCTTCATTTTTTTCACACCAGCCACTCGGAAAAATTATGTCCCGCAGGCTTCGTTTAGATTGCGCAATAGACCATAAATGATGAAGTCAAAGCTATGCAATGAACAGGTCAAAAGCCCACAATAACCACGTCATTTGTGGCCTTTTACAGAAAATAAGAGTCCCCCTAAACAGGGGGATCTAGAGGGTCTGTCAACAAAAGTCCCCCTAAACAGGGGGAACCAACGGTCGACGGCCGAAGGGGAAGTCAAAGGCTACGGGTAGGCGACCGAAGGTCGGGAATGTTAGGGGGTCTAAACAGTGCGGGCGCAGCCATTCACATGGCCAGCGCCCACACCAATCAAACATAATATGTATTAATGAAAAGGGTTTCTCTTCATCGTCTGGGGCTTAACGCTCCCAAGCATCTTTCATCTGACGACCACCCCAGATATCCTCTTCGGAGTTGAAGTCATCAAGGTTCCCTTCTTTGGCATCACCCCATCCGGGATCATCACCGCCACCGGCAACATGACTATATGGCCCGAAATTACCTTGACTGTCATCAAGAACAGACGAAAAGAGGTGTACGTTAACTGTCTCTGTACCAGGTTTGATATATATCTTCTTCATCTCTTTGTCCTCCTTCCGTTATTTAACCAACACTTTCTTACCATTCACGATGTACAGGCCATTGGCTGATGGTTTGCCTTTCAGTTTCTGACCGTTGAGGTTATACCAACCATCCTGAGCCTGATGGGCATCTGTATCTACCGCCTCAATGTCTGTAGCGATACTAGAGATATCAAATACGAGGTCATCGTAATCGGCAAATACAAATGAGTACTTCGCATGAGTAGTCACAGAATCCCAGTTCGCTGGTTTCACTTCGCTTGTGGGGAGTGGCAGATAAGCAGAGTTGGCTCTCAGTCCGATTCCTGTGTTTGCCACGCGGTAGAACATCTCTGGACCGTCAACACCTGTTCCGGTATAGTTGCCGCTTGAGTCATACTGATAATACTTATAGGAAAGCACATAGTTGGTGTAAGCTTTTGCATCGTCATCGTATTCGGGCAGAGGTTTAATCTCACCAAGCTGAGCTTTCAGCATGTTCACCTTTGCATTGTCAACGGTAGCAGCAGCGTTTGCCAGCTTCTCTGTATCATGCATGTCTGGAACGAACAGGTGGAATCCATCATTAAGGATATTAGCCTTATTCTCGTCGGTTGCATTGAAAATCACACATCCTGTATTGGCAGGCATTACGTGGTTATCTACACTGCTACCGACATCTGTCAATACCAATGTACGGTTTTTGTAGTTAGGCTGACCAGCGAAATAAGTCTTCATGTCCTTACCAGTAAGATAGGCCGTCAGCGTTGCATCAATATCATGGTTGCGGCTCTCAGAAGTCCAACCCTTAGTGTTCACAGCCTTAGGATCTTGTGATACCGACAATTTCTCAACAATCCAACCATTAAGGGTAAAGATGAGATTAGAAGCAGCATCCTTGGTGTTCTTGACTGCAAGAATCCATTCGTCAGTTGAACCATCTACCTTGTAGAATGAATAACTAGTACCATTCTTGACTTCTGTATCTGTAGACAGATATGTCTTAGCATCAGTTCCTAAATTGAAAGCTGTTTGCAAGAAATAAACGGGATCTTCTCCTGTCTTCTGAGAATAGTCTCCATCTGCAACAGACGGATCCCTCTTCATACGCAGATAGACAGCAGCGTCTTTTGGTACATCTGGAACCACCATCTTGTAGTTCCACCAACCCATGGTAAGATTGGTTCCATCAGCTTTCATTTTCTTGGTGTTTGCCAAGTGGAGACCATCGGCTTCAATCTTCATACTGCCATTGTATGCAGGGTCATTGTTGTCGAAGTACCACCATAGGCCCTTGGTCTCTGGAATAACATCGCCACCGGCATAGAGTTGGTTACCCATAATGCCCTTAGAGTTCTCAAAAATCATGTTCTCGTTGGTGTATCCCCAGGTCGGTCCATAGAGAACCATGCTACCATTCTCATCCCACATGGAAAGTTCACGTCCCTTAGGATCATACTTAGATCTCTCATCACTATCGGGAAGTTCATTGTAGTCATCATTCTCATCTTCGACAGCTTGACTAGAGAAACCGTCAATGTCCATGAAGTCCCATGTATAAGGATAAGACTTCGTCTCATGGAGAGCCAGCGTCATATTGCGGTCGGCAAAGTCGGTCACATAGTTGTGGTTATACTCCATACACTTCACACGGACACGAAGCATACCTATTTCACCCTGATTGGTATAAGAGACACCTTGATTGCTTATCCTGACAAGGTCAGAGTTGGCATTGTGTGTGATATTGCCTGAGGAGGCAATAATTTCGTTTACTTGACTGAATTTTCCATTGCCGTCAGCTATTGTCTCACCCTTGCCGCGGTAATGAATGTTCCATGTATTGGTCTCGGAGTCGACAACGTTTCCATCTTGGTCTTTTGAAGCGAAGATGGTGTATCCTTTGCCATCTTCCTGCACAGCATTGGTTTCTTCACGCTCACCGCGGTAAATCTTGATGCTGTAGAGTTTACACATCGAACCACCAGACATCTTAAACTTCATGTCACCGTCAGCCGCAGCGAAGAAGTGGTAGCAGCCACGGTAGTATAGATCGCTATGGTCATTATTCCACATCGAACCACCAGCATGATAGCTATCGGTGGAGGCAATAGGATTGTGCATGGCGTCAAGAGCATTGGTGATATTGAACTCCATAGCGCCAGAACCACTACCTTCACCACTACCCATATAGATAATCACACGATCGTCTTTTTTCAACTGTGGGATGATGAACTCACCTCCTTCAAGGAAGCCAACATAGCGGTCTGGATCTGCATTAGAAGAATGGATGTTTCCATCTCCAAACTCATTAAAGATACAGCTCTGTGTAGAACCAGCGTTGATGATGATACCCTCAGTATCCCACATCATGTCGGCATTATCACCTTCCATGTCCCAGTTGTTGAGGAAACGGGGATCATGGAACTGACCGTTTTTCTTCACACGGTAGTTGAAGGTCCAGTCGCCCTTTGTGTCTGTTTCATAATAAAGGAATGATTGATCGTTGACACCATTTGTAGGAATACCAGTATTCTCATCCTTAGTAGCATTAGCAAAGTCATTGAAATAGGTTCCGAAATCAACAACGTCAGCCTCTGAGTTCTTGTTGTTCCACTTCAAGGCTTTCAGGGGATTTTCAGAGAAGTTCCATGTGTGGCCTTCGCTTCTCTTAATTGTTTTGCCATTTCCATCTTGACCTAATGTTTGCTCGTTGTAACCAGCATCGTAGGCAATGGTATAAGCAAATACAGGGTCACCATCGATGTTGGGGTCGCCAATCTTAATCAAGATGGTGCCGCCACCCTTGTTTTCATCAACGAAGGTGATGTTCCTGATTTTTAGTTTACCGCCCTCAATATAAGGCTCGCAGGAAGCGATGTTAGAAGACTTTTTCTTGACACGAACAGTATTATAGCCTTTTACTGTAGCCAATTCACCATCTGAAGTTGTTCTTGTTTCCACCCACTTGGCAAGCGGTTCTACCATCTGGTTGGGGAGGAAGGTAACTTCAAGAAGTTCGGCGATACCGCAAGCGTGATTATTAACATCGTCAAGCACACTTCCGTTGTCATTAAGATCCCACCATCCATACAGATAGTAAGTCTTCCCTCTTTCCACGTTTATACCTTTATCTTGTCCTGTGGTAGGATTGCCGGTATCGTTGCCGAAATAACCATCAGCTCCATTTGAGTAATTGTGACACTCTACTTGCGTAGGTTTATTGTTATCATTAGCCACCATCAGATAATATGGACAACTGACCGTGTTCGTTACTTCGTTCGGTGTCCCATTATCGTCTACAGTAGCATTACCTGCTTTGCCATAGTCTCTATAATTTACACTGGAAGCCTTGAACTTCACCCACATTTTTCCACTTACTTCAGGGACAAACTTGTAGAAGGTTCCAGTTGCAGGAAGGTCATCCCATACGTTAAATCTACCCCACCCACTCAGTCTTGCCATCTTGTAGTGGTGCGAAAAATCATCATTAATATGGTCGTAGATGAAAGAAACGGGACCTTTGTCAGACATAACCACCTCAGCATGTTCAGCATCATTATCGTTGCCAATGTACACATGCAGGCCGCCAGGCACGATATGGTGCTTGGCCTCCAACTGTCCAGTAGTATTGAAATAAGAGGTGCTTGTACCGAGTTCATTATCCCTATCCACCATCTCTGCCTGATGGTCGGCATAGATAACAACCTTTACAATTTTTGAATCTGCAGCTAGTGCGATATCAAGATGGCCGTCTTCTGTAATGACGTATGGATAACTGGTATAAATATTTGCGTTGGCATTATAATCCCAACGAGTGGTTTTTGCATCTAATGACATTCCGAGACTGATCTGTGTGTCTTGCCCCTCGTCAAAATCTCCATTGTTCTCAACATCTTTGAAAGCTGCACAGCCGTTGTAAGCCGTTTGCTCTGCTTTGCTGGAGAATTTAGCACTTCCCATCCAGGTGATGACAACACGGTCACCTTCCACCAAGTTGGTGATACTGATATTGTGCCAAGCCCACTTGGATTTAAATCCGTGGTCAATCTCCCAAGGAGTAATCTTATTTCCTTCATTATTCACCTGGCTGATAGCAACTCTGTCGTTGAGAGCCAAGCCAGAACTGAGATTGGTCAGATATTGTGCTTCATAATCGTCATAGTCCAAGTTGAAGCCAGCAGGCTTAAGATTGTTGGACTGGATGCCGTCAGTATTATAGTAAAGGTCATAAGTCTCAATGGCAGGGTCATAACCCCATGCTTCGCTAGTTTCGTGCTGGATGGTGATGCTAGTAATAAAAGAATTTCTTGGAATGGTTACAACTAACGACCCTTTTGATGTTACGGTAAATGAGTTGCCGTTTTTTGTACCATTAGAAACAATTGCAACATCTGTTCCATAAGAAGCATTTGTGGAAACATTGAAAGTTACAACATCTCCCGCATACAAATTTTTTACTATAAAATTACGTCCGCCAGAATCTCCGGAGTAAAGACCTGCTTTCGTTGTAAGGTTCCAGTTTGTCCCCTGAGTGGCAAATCTTGTATAATTGGTACTGCCACCAACTGTCTCGAAAAAAGTGCACCCACTTTCAGTTTCTTCTGACCAAGTAATAGTTTTGTTGTCACTCTGTGAGAAATTGAAATCATAAGAAGTCGTTATGGTTTCAGCCTTCACCCCTTGCGGCAATAGCACCATCATGACCAGCATGGCAAACGAGAGGAGCATCCTTGTGTGGGATGCAGAAAAAAGAATCATACGAAGACTCGACAGAGCCTTGCTGCCGAAGTTTTTTCCTAACGGAATAGTAGACCTTTTCATTACGTTTTAAAGTATTTAAGTGTTATTTTTTTTGATTATTTTATTCTACAAGAATTAGCAATAGCGGAAATCGGGTGCAAAGTTACATAAATTTTATTAAAACATGTCACTTTCGTATGTTAAAAATTCAAGAACCTCGTCATTTTTAAGCATTTTCGGCTCTCAACGATTAACGGCGACAAAGGTAATGAACATAAAAATAAGTGTATTTGTTACATATCTCAAAAATCTTTCTTTTTGTAACGCACCCATATTTGTTACATGGGAAGAACATGATGATACAAACACACCAAGGAATACCACATATACCATAATTAGTACATGCCATCTGTACTAACAGTACATGCCACATGTACTAACGATACAAGTGGCATGTACGAAAACGGAACCAAGGGATTAGAGGTACTTTATGCCCCTTATACTTCAATAATTACGTGAAATCCACGAGGATACGGAAAACTTTGCCGGGTTGCTCTGCCCACTGCTGCATGGCTTGGGCGGCTTCTTCGGGCTTGACGACACGGCTGATGAGCTGGTCGATGGGACAGGTGGCCCGCTCGAGATAACGAATGACTGCACGGAAGTCGCTAGGCTGTGCGTTGCGCGAACCACGGATGTCGAGTTCCTTCTGCACAAAGAACTTTGTCTGGAACGACACTTCGGTCTTGGCATAGCCAATGCAGATGACGCGACCCGTGAAGGCCACCTCGTTGACAGCCATCTGATAGGTGATGGGACTGCCTACGGCTTCGATGATGACATCAGGTCCGAAACCCGACGTGATGTCGAGGAGTCGGGCATGAACATCTTCTGAGAGGGTGTTAACAGCATAGGCGGCTCCCATCTGTTGGGCAAGTGCCAGCTTCTGGTCATCGATGTCGGCAGCTATGACTGTCGCACCACGCTGGGCAGCACGGACAATGGCTCCCATTCCTACCATTCCACATCCAATGACCATCACCACATCGATATCAGTAACCTGTGCACGGCTGACAGCATGGAAGCCCACACTCATAGGCTCGATGAGGGCACAAGTGCGGGGTGAGAGTTGGCCTGCGGGAATCACTTTCTCCCAAGGGAGAACCATCAGCTCGCGCATGGCGCCATTACGTTGCACACCAAGCGTCTCATTGTGTTGGCAGGCATTGACACGCCCATTGCGACACGAAGCACATTTACCACAATTGGTATAAGGATTGACGGTGACAACCATACCTGGCTTCAGCCCTTCAGGCACCTGCTCGCCCACCTGTTCGATGACGGCACCGACCTCGTGGCCGGGAATGACGGGCATGTTCACCATTGGGTTCTTACCGAGATAGGTACTGAGGTCGGAACCGCAGAAACCTACATATTGCATGCGGAGGAGAACTTCATTAGGAGCCCCCTCCCAACCTCCCCCCGTAGGGGAGGAGTATAGTGACGGAATATCGACAACTGTCATCTGCCCAGTGGCAGGAATTTGTATTGCTTTCATATCATTATTATTTCGTATACTCAACTTATTTTAAAATGTTTATAGGGGAGTGAATGGCTTAGTTTATTCACTCATATTCTTGATGTATGGCAGGTCAACGAGATTTGTGAAGCCATAGAAACGACGGGCATTGTCACCGAGGAACAGGTTCTTGTCACGCTCAGTAAGTTCGGACGACTTCAAGACAAAGTCGTATGACATGCGATAGGTGATGGCGGTGATGGTACGCGGATAGTCACTACCCCACATGAGTCGTTCTATTCCCACGAGGTCAGCGGTTTCGCGGATGGCACGGATGGCTGAGGGGAACGGATAGAACTCGGAGTTGTAGAGCCATGTAATGCCTCCCGACTCTATCATGACATTTTCATTACGAGCCAAAAGGATTTGGTCGCGCCAACTGGGGTTCTCCCATGGTGGAGTCTGTGGAGGGTTGGCCATACCAAAATGTCCGATAGCGATTCTTAAACGTGGGCATTCAGTAATGACCTCGTGCATCTGTGCCACCTGTTCGTCACCATCGGCAAGGGTGATGGAAAGGAATACATCGTTTTGTTCCATTAAATGGAACATACGCATCATCTCGTCGCTGGTGAGGGAAGCCCCATTGAGGCGATGGCCAGGGATGGCTATACCTTTGAAACCTTGCTGGATGAGCGTTTCGACTTGTTCGTAGTATCCAGGGCGCAGGTAATCAGCCATACCACAAACAAGAAGCCGACCACCATACCGACGCTGAACTTCTGCAAGATAATCGTTTTGTATTCCGTCGATGAATTCCTGCACGACGACGGCAGCAGATACCTGCGCATAGTCCATGCAAGAAAGAAACACCTCTGCCGTGTTACGCCCATCAATCATGAAGGGCGGTAGCATCTGCACCTCTTCTCCGAGGAAGATGGAACGGCCATTTTGTGTTGTCCGGATAGGTTTCCCGTTCCACGAGGTGTCTTGTCGGAGCCAGAGATGGCTATGAGCGTCTATGAGTTTCTCCATCTCACACCCATTTGATCACCTATGATGTCTTGAACCTCTTTGACGAGTTCTTCATCCATCGGTTCGTTCGCATATTGAATGTTCTTCAACACATTCTGCGGATTGGCACTACTGAAGAGTGTCGTTGCTATGCGCGGACTAAGACCAATAGAATACTGAATGGCAAGTTTCTCTATGGAGTAGCCTTTCCGTTGGCAATGGGCAGCAGCACGCGCACAGGCCTCCTTAAGCGCCTTGGGGGCAGGATGCCAATCAGGTGCACCACGCATAGAGAGCAATCCCATGGACAAAGGCGAGGCATTGATGACGCCCACATTATGTTGCTCGAAGAAGTCGAGATACTCCGTCAGCAAGGTATCGTTGAGGCAATAGTGACAGAAGTTCAACACACTTTCCACGGTACCTGGCTCGGCATGCTCAATGACCCAACGGAGGTTTTCGGGTTGCAAGTCGGTAATACCAACATGCCCCACAACACCTTTCTTCCGCAGCTCCACCAAAGCAGGCAACGTCTCATCAACCACTTTTTGCAGTCCACCTTCCATTCCAGCTTGGAACTCGATGTCGTGAACATTGATGAGGTCGATGTAATCCACGTTGAGTCGTTTCATGCTCTCATAGACACTCTCTGTGGCACGACTTGCGGAATAGTCCCAAGTGTTGACTCCGTCAGCCCCGTATCTTCCCACCTTGGTGGAGAGGAAATACTTGTCGCGTGGTATATTCTTCAACGCTTTTCCGAGAACAATCTCCGCTTTCAAATGACCATAGTAGGGTGACACATCAATGAAATTGATTCCGTTATCCAAAGCCACGGATACGGCACGAATGCCCTCTTCTTCGTGGATACTATGGAACACACCCCCCAAAGATGATGCTCCAAAACCAAGGCTGGACACCCGCATTCCTGTTTTTCCTATTTCGTTGTAAACCATTTTCGCTTCGCTAAATTAAAGATTATAACTACAGATGAAAGATTATAGATGAAGAATTAGAAACAACTCTATTATTTAAATGACCACCAATCGAGACGTACCTCGTCGGTAGCTTTGCTGAAACATAGATATAGGTCATGAACGCCTGTGGCATTCTTTACTTTCGAACCAAACGAACGATATTTGAAGTCTTGACCATTTGAGGTCTTTGATATGACGACTGTTCCGACAATAGGTCCGTCCTGACTATCAAGATGCAATGTAATGGTGGCACCTCCTGTAGCTGCAGCTGTAATATTGAACTGCTTGGCGCCCTTACCGAAATCGACACCACGCAACTTGATATATTCACCATCGTTGATGTCTGTCACATACATGTTACGATAGCCTACCGATTCAGGCATATCAGCCACAACGCCTGTGTTGGGGATTCCCATCTTTGCCGACTTCAATCCAAATCCCCAAGCCATAGTCTCTGCCTCCACTCGCTTGTATGGATTGAGATTTTGAAGTTGCTTCATGGGTTGCTGGTCAAGCCAATAGGGAATCTCCTGGATGGTTCCGTCGGCATTATAATGGATCTCTTGTGCCGAAACACTACGACGCTCATGGTGCACGAAGGTCTCAAGGTGCATCAGGTCATAGTTCTGTCCGAAGACATAGGAATGACCCTTGAAGTCGCAGATGCCAGGATGATTACCGCGGTCGCGCTCTGTAGGACGCATGATATAACCTTTTTCCACCCAAGGGCCTGTGGGAGAGTCACTCATGGCATAGCCCAGAGCCTCAGGACAACAAGTAGAGGCAAAGCCGAGGTAGTAGTGGCCGTTGCGCTTGTAGAACCAAGGTCCTTCTTGATAGTGTTGCACGGCCCAATTGGCTTTCTGACTCCAGGGAGCGCGAAGATTAATCTTGGCACCTTCCTCCTTAACAGGACGCATGATACCATCCTGTGGATTGAGTACATAAATGTCGCCCTTGGTAGAGATCATATCCTCATTGAGTTTAACATAATAGACATGGGGGTTACCCCAGTACATATAGGCCTGGCCATCATCATCGACGAACACAGAGGGGTCGATGTCATCCCAATGTTCTTTCTGCCATACCAATGGCTCACCAAGTGGATCCTTGAAAGGTCCATAGGGTGAATCAGCGACAAGAACTCCAATGCCATGACCATGAAGCGGAGCATAGAGATAGTACTTACCATTGCGCTCGACTGTCTGTATGGCCCATGCGCCATTCTCACGACTACGCCATGAAAAATCCTTCAAAGAAGCTACAGCTCCATGCTCTGTCCAGTTGACCATATCGGTAGTTGACCACAAAAGCCAGTCGTACATGAAGAATCCAGCAGAGTTCTTTTCGTTCAGGTCGGGAATGTCTTCAGGAGAAGCATCGTGCGAAGTATATAAAAATAAGGTGTCGCCAACGACCATCGGTGAGGGGTCCGCGGTGTACTTGGTTTGGAACAACGGCATGTTAACCTGCTCCAATCCGCGCATCTCCCACCAGTCGAAATTGAAGAGTTTCGGTCCTTTGCGACCCGTGAAGACAAAATAAAGGTCTGTGGCCTCAGGCAGGTTAAGTCCGGAAATGGTACGGTGAGGCGAGTTCAGGTCTGTAATAGTAGAGTAATTCAAATCGATGGTAATGGTCTGCCAATTCTCCCATCCACCTGTGGCGGGAACATCGAGTGTGCCAAGCAGACGACCTCCCACGCTGTCGAGACGCACCTCTATTTGTCCACCTCGCAATCCACTAGCCACGCGGGCTGTAAATGTGCGGGGTGTTTTATTGCCAAAACAGACATTTTGCAGTTTGATATAATCGCCATTGTGGATATCGGTCACATAGACTCCCACTTGTTCATTCTGTTCGGTTTTTATACCTTTTGAGAAAGCCATCGTTTCGGCTTCTACCTTGCGGAAGGGGTCGAACTCAGCTACGGGCTTCACTCCCTCGTCTGTCGGCAGGATGGTTGGGAAGGTGCCATCAGGATTGAACTTGAACTCCTCCACAGCCACGCTACGACCGAAGCCACCACCACCTGGCAGTTTTCCGGTATGGTAGAAGAAATAGTCATGACCTTTGAAACTTTCGTAACCACAATGATTGGTGAACGAGCCCGTGCCACCTTCTGGCATGATGGTTCCCTTGTAGGTCCAAGGACCTGTGGGTGTAGGTGCCTCCGAATAAGCGAGATGCTCAGGCACACCGCCTGCCGCATAGAGGAGATAATAGCCATTAGTTGCCTTACCCTTCTTAACATCGGCATTAGCCATCTGAGGCTTCTTCATAATCCAAGGACCTTCCGTATAGACATCCTTATACTTCTTGCCACGCTCGCGCTTGTTCATGTCGGGCGCACCAAAACCTTCCTCGGTCATCTCCAAGTTGAACACTTCGCCATCGAGACTAATCATGTCCTCCTTCAGTTTCACGCAATAGATGCGGGGATTGCCCCAATAAAGCCATGCCTGACCATCATCGTCTATCATCACCGTGGGGTCGATGTGATCCCAAGAACCATTTTCATAGAGTGGTTTCCCAATGGCATCGCGGAAGGGACCGGTAGGCGAGTCACTAACAGCTACACCGATGGCCATGCCCCTTGAAAGTCGGGAGTGGGCACAAATATACCAATAGAACTTGCCATTGCGTTCAATGCATTGGCTGGCCCATGCACGGTCGTCTGCCCATGAGAAACTCTCCAAAGCCAAAGGAGAACCATGATCGGTCCAGTTCACCATGTCCTGCGTGGAATAGACACGCCACTCTTGCATCCAGAAGAAGTCGGCACCGTCTTCGTCATGTCCTGTATATACATACAACGTGCCGTCGTGCACCATGGGAGCCGGGTCGCTGGTAAACCATGTCTGCACGAATGGATTTTGGGCGGTCGCACTAACCATCGCGAACAAAGCCATTACAAGGTTTGCTATTCTGCTTTTCATCTCTTATATCTTTTTCTTCTAATAAACATCTATAATTGGTCTATACTATCTGTGAGCAGACGAGTTATTTTTTGCAAAAATACAAAACAAATGTCACACTATAACTGAAAATCGTTTCACATACTTTCGTTTTTGTTACCATTTAACCTAACACAAAGGAAACCATCGTTTTGCCAACACGAAGCGAAGAAAACTACCATCACAAATGCAACGTCCCCTCCTCCATTGCGGGGAAGGGGACGTATGTCTTATTATCGATGTCTGCAAGTCAACTTTCTGTGGTCAGGTCTTCGATTTGGTCGATGATTTCCTGATATTGGCGTTGGGTCTTGAAGTGAGTCGTGAGGCCAAGGAACGTACCGAGGATGGTACCTACGATGAAACCTCCCCAGAAGAAATAATCGGTCTCGGCCTGATTCTCCTTCAGATAAACTTCATAGCAAAGCCATCCAAGCCATAGGATTAATGCTGGAATACCGACGAGAAGCCAGTTGCTGTCGAACTTCTTAGCGCGTGCGACCTTCCTGTGTGCCTCTACGAGGCTGTGGCTCATCATCCCAGAATCGCAGAGATTAAGAGAGTTGTAATAGGTGGCACCGGCACATACCAGCATAAAGATGCTCGTGCCAATCCAGAAAGCCATGGACAAACCACACAACTTGACGAAAACCCAATAGCCATAGGGAATCATAAGTATTCCGAGGGCTATGATCATATAGTAGCGGCGGGTGATGTTGCTCACCGTCTTCTTCATGGAACGGCGGATGATGCGGTCGTTCACAATCTCTTGCTGATTGAGTTTATTCTTCAGCGTATTCATCTGCTGGCGCATGTCCTCGAACTGAGTCTCGTTCATGTTGTTTTCAAAATCGTTGTTCATAATGGGTAAGTTTTATTCGTTAGACATTTTCTTTAATTGCTCTCTAATTCTGAACAGGCGGACGCTGACATTCTTAGCCGTGATACCAACAATCTGTCCTATTTCCTCATAACTGAGGTTCTCAAGCCAAAGCAGGACAATCGCACGATCGAAGGGCTGGAGTTTGGAGATGCGCTTGTGGAGCATGTCCACTTGCTTGGTGTCCTCGTCACGGTCTTCAAAGAGGTTAATGTCCATCGTCAGGCGGACTTCGGATGAGCGCCGCTTCTTTTTTCTGTCAATAGAGATACAGGTGTTAAGGGCGACACGATAGATCCACGTCTTGATGTCACTACGATGCTCGAAGTTATCGAAGCCTTTCCAAAGATTGACTAGTACCTCTTGGAACAGGTCATTCACCTCGTCGGCATCTTGCGAAAACATATAGCACACGGTGTAGATGGTACTCTTGTGTTCGCGAGTCATTTGCGAAAATTGCTGTTCTAATGTTGTCATTGTCTTGTCTGTTCAATTGTTTTTTTACCCATTAGACGCACAAAGATACAAAAAACTACGGCTATTGGAAAAAATTTTGCAACAATCTACAAAAAGAGCGCCACCTCGGAAATCCGAAGTGGCACTCATGTTATTTAGAATTAGCAAATCCTTCTCATCGGAAACTGCCTTTTCTATTCTAGTCTGTTTTTACTTGAACAGGCTCAATGCCATCTGGCGAAGTGCACGACGCCAAGTGAGGAACTCATGGGCTGTACCCTCAGAGACGTGACCTTCAGCGTTGTAGCCGGCAGCCTTCAGGGCATCCACAGCCTGCTTGATGCGATCAGGACCTTCCTTAGAGCCACAGCTTAGGAAGATGTACTTCACCTGTTTCTTGTCCTTAATCTCATCGGGGGTGTAAACGCCACCGCTGAGCAAACCATAGTAATTGAACATTTCAGGACGGCGTAAGGTAATCGTATGGGTTTCCATACCACCCATTGACAGACCAGCCATTGCACGGCTCTCCTTCTTGGCAATGGTGCGGAAATTAGCATCAACATAAGGTACGAGTTCGTCGCAGAGCACCTTCTCGAAATCCTGAGCGGTAAAGCCACCAAGACCACCAATCTGAACGTTGTTGGTCATACCGTAAGTACACACAACGATGAAGGGTTTGATCTTACCCTCAGCAATCAGATTGTCCATGATGAGGTTAGCGTGACCCTGAGTCATCCAAGCGGTCTCGTCCTCACCCCAGCCATGCTGCAGATAGAGCACGGGATACTTAGTCTTCGCATCCTTGTCGTATGTCGGCGGGGTATAAACGAATGCGCGACGGCACTGCTGAGTGCTCTCACTCCAGAAGAGAACCTGCTGCACCTTTCCGTGAGGCACGTTCTTCATGGCGTAGAAGTCACGATCCTTGGCGGGAATCTCGATGCCGCTCTCCCAACGGGTAGAACCGTAGTAGTTGCCTGTACCGGGATCATTAAACGTACCACCATCGATAGTGAGGTGATAGTAGTGGAAACCCTCGTCCATGGGGCTGGCTGAGGTGCCTACCCATGAGCCGTCGTAGGTCTTCTTCAACTGGATGCCACCCTGGCCTCCAAGACCTCCAGCGATGCTGACGACCTGTGCATCGGGAGCCACAATGCGGAAGCGGGCATAGCCCTGCGAGTTCACCTGAGGATACTCCTGTCCGGGTTGGTTGAGTTCAGAAGGAACGAAGTCCTCCTTCACGCCAGGCTGCTCAGCAAAAGCGCGGCTGGCGTCAAACGGTGGGCGCTGTTGTCCGAAGCCACCAGGACCACCCTGACCACGACGACGCTGTCCCTGCTGTGCACCAGGACCTCCTTGGCCACCAGGACGCTGTCCACCCTGACCGAAACCTTGTCCAGGAGCACCCTGCGGGAAGCCACCCTGCGGGAAACCACCCTGACCGAAGCCCTGACCTTGTGGGCGAGGACGACGTGGAGGACGAGCGGGCATCTCCCACTTAGGAGCCTTCATATCCTTGATATACTCGTAAGCCAGTTTGGGCTGATAGTTCTCGTCCCAAGGCAGAGGATAGTTGCGGGCACCAAGCCAAGAATCGCGGTCACCGAGGTTCCAGAAAGTCACACAGTCGATGACATCCTTGTGTTTGCGGAAAACACGGAAGCAACGAGCATACTGGTCAGCCAAGTGTTGCTTCACAGAGTCGGTAACGGTAGCACCCTCACGGCTGAACGACAAGCCACCACCCATCTCCTCGTTCACACGGATGTCGAACTCAGTGATGTGGATGTGCTTCACGACAGTCTTGAACAGCGTGATGGCCGAGTCGAGTCGAGCCTCAGAGGGGTAATAGATGTTGTAGTGAGCCTGCATACCAATACCATCGATGGGTATACCTTTGGCCTTCATCTTCTTTACCATATTATAGATACGATCGCGCTTATGGGGATCTACGGTGCTGTAGTCGTTGTAGAACAACAAAGCGTTGGGGTCAGCCTCATGTGCATACTGGAAAGCCTTTTCGATAAACTCGTCGCCACAGAGACGGTACATAGCACTCTGACGGTAAGGATCTGTAGCATTTGCATCATCGCTAATAGCCTCGTTCACCACATCCCAGCAGTAAACAACGTCCTTGTAACGCGACACAATAGCCTGAATGTGATTCTTCATACGAGCATAGAACTGCTCCTTGGTAGTACCCTCAGCAGTCATCCAACGACCAATCTGCGAGTGCCACATCAGCGTGTGTCCACGAAGTTTGATACCATTGGCACGTGCAAAATTCGCGATACGATCAGCATTCTCCCAGTTGAACTGACCTTCCTGAGGCTCTGTGGGCTCAGGCTTCATGTCGTTCTCAGCAGTCATACTGTTGAACTCCTTCTTGACAAGAGCTGCCTGTTCGGCGTTAGAAATGTTTCGCTGGTTCACAGCGACACCAATCATGAAGTAGTCCTTATAGACATCCTTCAGGCCTTGGGCCATTGCGGAAGTGCTCCCTAATACTGTGAGCAACAATCCAAATACAATTTTTTTCATTCTCATTAGGTTTATGATTTAATTGATAATGTTAGTTTCGATGATCATTAAAATCCACCACGAGGTATCGTTGATATCAATCATTCACTATCACCACCCCACCATTTTGCGGAATGACAATAGAAATCTGTTGCTTCTTGTTTTGAGAAATCGTCTTCACGCTTCCTTGCAATTCGGCATTGTCCGAATACATTCTCAAAGACTTGCCCGCACCAATCATTGGCAATGAAATCGTCTTTGTCAGCGGCTCAGCCTCTGCATTGATGCCAACCACATACCATTTCGAACCACTACGACGAGCCAATATCACGTAGCGACCAGGATAACCATCAATAAAGCGAACTTCATCCCATGTAGTCGGGACTTCCTTCATGAAATCAATTGCCCAAGCGGGAGCATCCGTCAAATTGTTGGGTGCCAAAGCGAAATGCTGGACAGCACTCTGGAAAAGCACAGCAGTTGCCAAAGCAAAGACATCACTCGTCTTTCGTTGCGTACCATGTGCGTTGTCTGCATTATAATATTTGTTCAGAGCAGAACCACCGAAGTCCATCGAACCCACCGTGTTTCTCACAAAGGGATGAATGCAAGCATTGTGAGCCTCAGCATCACAAGCACCCTGACCAAAGTGGAGGTTCTCGGAAGCCAACACAGCCTCTGAAGCGGCATAATTGGGATACATACGTTCCCAACCACGAGGCAAGGTGCAACCGTGGAATATCACCAACAAACCGAAATCGTTGGCATCGGACAGAATGTCCTCATACAACTGCATCATTCCCTGCTTGTCTCCACCGAAGAAATCGACCTTGATGCCACGAATGCCAACGCTTTGCATCCACTTCATCTCCTGACGGCGAATACGAGAATTGTTCATCTTCCCGATAGGACTCTGCGGAGCATCGTTCCAGGCACCATTGCTGTTGTACCACAAGAATAGCCCTACTCCACGTTCACGTCCATAACGAGCCAACTCGGCAATTTTCTCATAACCAATCTGCACATCCCACAAGGCATCAATCAGCACGGTTTGGAAACCCATTGCGGCCGAGAAATCAATATATCGCTTCTGCTCATCGAAATTGCAACTTGAATCCATTCCGATAATCCACGACCACGAGCCCTTTCCATAGACATACTCCTGGGAAGGCTCATACTTCTGCGAAACCAAATCCCAAGCAGCTGTCGTCTCAACGATATTTGCCAAACCCTCGCCAACTGTTATCGTTCGCCAAGGAGTAGCTGACGGCAAATGCAAAGCGGCACCCGTAGAACCCATTCCATTCTGTTCGCCAGCTTGGGGGAATCCAATGCGATAGTTGCCGCCATCAACGTTCAACAATCGGCAACCCACATAGTCTCCATCGGTTCCTGTCTCACTCAGTAGCACCCAATAAGGTTGCTTCACCACCTTCTTGGCTTTGCCTTTGGCTTTTGTTTCCTGTTTTTGATTGGCAGCCTCCACCTTGAAAAGACAGGGGAATGAATAACCTTCACCCCATCCGTTCTTTCCGACAGCCTCGTCGAGCGAGTAGGAAGTCTCATAACTGGGTGATGTGCGAGCAAATCCACCCATCGGTTTTGATTGTGGGCAAAGGAATGTTGTCGTACCATCTACAAATGAGAAACCTGAAGCCTCCTCCTGCACGACACACACACGAGCCGAACGTGGGGGGAAGAGCCGATAACGGAAAGCCACATCGCGATTGCTCACCCGAAACTCGACGTCCATCACATGACGGCCACCTTGATTCAATTCGGCCACCAACTCATTAGCTTCATAAGAAACATCCTTCTGCTTGATATTACGAACCGAATAATTCTCTTTGATTTGTTCCGTACGGACTTCCTTCAACGAAAGACCGTTGCGGAAATCACCTATGTTCGTCAGAAGCCCTAAAGGAGAGTCTTCCAAAACCACATCGCCATCGTAAATAACGCGATAGAAAAGGCTTCCACTTGCTGCTCCCGCATCTTTAACATCCAATTCCACACGTAAGCGACCATCGGGGCTCACGACTTCATTACTGGCATTTGCCGCCATCGAAGACAGCAAAGCCAAACATAAAAATAGTTTTCGTATCATAGTTCGTTTAATCTTTCTCTTCAAATCACAACAACAATCTGCTACAGGATTCATTTTAGCAAAAACGTCACCACAGATTATAAATCTAGTTGTATTTCGCTACAAAGTTACAAAAAAAATAGCATATCTCAATTCCATGATTGTTTCATAAACTCCACTAAATGTAACCTGACACATCGAATGAGCATCTTTGAATTTGTCAAAGACCACAAATGACACTGTCAAAGCTATGCAATGAGGCGGTCAAAGCTATGCAATGACAAGGTCAAAAGCCACAAATGACAAACTCAAAGATGCTCAATGAGAATTTGATGAGAATCACTTCAATTGCTGCTCTTTCACAACGACCTTCTTTCCTGCATAATTGATGGTTGTTTGACGGCCATCGGGCATTGTAATCGAGATTTGTCGTTTTTTCTGCATTCCAGCAAAGCTTCCCTCACGTTTGCCGATCATGAGTTGCCGTTTGGTTTCATCCCACTTGAATGAGATTCGCGAGCATTCTCCTTGTTCGTAGGCTCTTGTGGTTCCATCATCTTCATACAGGACAAAATTGCCATCAGCACCAGGATACACCCGAATGGTCAATATTGCATCAGGATGCTCACCCACATATTGGCTTTCGGGACCTAACGGCAGAATGCTTCCACCCCGCACAAACACAGGAATATGAGCCTTGTCGGCAGCAACATCCACCATCTGCCCACCAGCATAACGCTTGTTAGTACGATAATCAAACCAACCTCCTATGGTTTTCGGCAAATATGTCGACCATTGGCTGACATTGGGTTCAGTAATGGGATTCACAAGGAGCGAACGACCAAACATGTACTCACCCTTTTGTGCAAGTGCCTCTGCATCGTTATAGAAATCGAACACCAACGGGCGCATCAAGGTGGAGCCATTGAAGGAAACATCAGCCGCGTTGCTATAGATATAGGGCATCAGCCGATAGCGCTCTTTCAAACACTCGGCAATGACGGATTGGGCCTCAGCTCCATAGTTCCAAGGTTCTGTGTTGCTCATGTAGCCATGAACGCGCATCAACGGCAGATAGACACTTGTCTCTATCCAACGCAACATCCGCTCGATGTAATCGGGATTGGAATATTGATTGTTTGGGCGGAAAAAGCCTCCTGCATCGTAGGTCCACCAAGGGATTCCAGCCGCTTGCAGACCAAGTCCTGCCGTGATTTGCCTACGCAATGTCTCCCAATCGTTGCCAACATCACCGCTCCACAAGGCTGCTCCGTATCGTTGAATGCCCGAAAAACCTGAACGAGTGAGTATCATGGGACGAGTGGAAGTATCGGCCAACAAGCCTTCATATACCGTCTTGTTGACCATCAACGGATAAACATTTCGAACCAGTTCACCCACCCATTTACCATTATTCACACGGCGACCAACAAGGTCATCGTTCTCGGGCTCAGTAGCATCTTGCCACCAAGCATCAATTCCAAGCGGTACGAGCCTCTTGCTGAAGTTCCGCCAATAAGCCGAAGCCGCATCTGAAGAGAAGAAGTCTATCCAATCGGTTCCAGCGATATAATGGTCATCTTGCTCCATCTGCCGCCCCACTTCTGACGCTTTGTCAATCTTCGACCACACCGACACCATCAAACGAATGTTTTGTGCATGCAAGCTGTCAGTCAATTGGCGCGGATTTGGGTAATCGGCCTCGTCAAACTTCATGGAATTCCATCCATAACGCCCCCAATATTGCCAATCTTGCACCAAAACGTCCACAGGCAATTGCTCTTTACGAAAACGCTGAGCGGTTGAGAGAATCTCATCTTGCGAATGGAATCGCTCACGGCAATGAATATAACCAAGAGCCCATTGCGGCATCAGCGGTGCATTGCCCGTCAATTCGCGGTAAGTAGCGATAATCTCATCGGGAGTTCCAACGAAAACCGTATAATCCACCGCATTGGCAACTGGTGAACGGAAAACCGTTTCATTGTTTACCTTCTTATAATATAGCACAGGTTTGTCTCCCCTGGAAAGTTCGGCTTTCAACACATGATGACCTTTTTCCAACCTCACAATCTTCGATGCTGTGGGAGGAAGCCACATGTTCTGCATCTCAATGACGGTTTGCCCATCGATGGAAAGATTATGCCGGCGCGCCATTGACTGACCGACATCAAGCATCAAAGAATAATCTCCAGACTCTTCAATGTCGATAGCGGCTTCAAAGATATTGCGTTCGCGCACTTCCCTCCTTCCGCCTTCGGTTGAAGTGACGTTTACCACTTCACTTGTTCCTGTTGCAGCACCTCTCACCAATTCCACATGATGGTCGGCTGGATTGAAATCAACCAATCCGTAATTATTCCACAAAATGCCATAACCCTTGCTTGACAACAGCATCGGAATGGATATCTGCGTGTTCACTTGAGTCAGCCTACGCGACAATCCACGAACATTATTATATCCATCTTGAAACTGTCCAAGCCCAAAAAGGAATTCGTCCTCGGGTGAACTAAATGACAAACGGGCTTCATGGGTGGGTTGGCCAGCAACCTCGGAGGGAGTCAATCGATGTTCAACGGCTTTGAAAACCACGTTTCCTGCTTTGTCTTTGACAACCAATGTCTGCCCATCGACATTAACGGAAATATCGGAAGAAGATGCTTTCCCACCTTCTTCCGATACATAAATCCACTCAGGCAACGATTCCGCCTTCGAGGAGATTGCTTGTTGATTGTCCTCCACATATCGAATGCGAATGGCATTCTTTGCCAAAGGCTCCACCGTCAATCGCCCATCTCCCAATAAAAAAGTCTGAGCAGTCGCCGTCATGAAATCTATTGACAGCAACAACAAGAACAATCCACGTTTCATCACATTATTCAGTTATCTTCTTGTAATTGAAACTATCTACATCCAGCCAACCACCAGCCTTCTTCGTAGCATAGCAGAACACTGCGAATTTCGAACCCATGAAGAAACGACGCCAATCGAAACGCATCCTATAATCATCGGTTCCAATCTTCGTCCACTGCTCACCATCAAGGCTATAGTAGAAATTGGCAGCATCACGTCCACCACGCTGACCAGCACGGAAATCGCCATCAATACGCAACCATATCTTGGTGGATTTTGGCGATAATTTCGTGAGCGAGACACTTGCAATCATCTTCTCGTCATACTTAGTGATGGCTTTTTCGCGATCTGACAATTGAGCAGCCAGCTCTTCCATCTCCAAATACACCGTCTTGCCAACACGCTTGATGGTCAACGCACCCGTTTCACTATTGAAAGCAGCAAAACCAGCACGGTCTCCATCCTTCAAATGAGAATAATCGAGTTTCACGACAGCACTGCATTTCGGACCTTCCATTCGCTGGGTGATAGTGTTGGGAGCCAGATAAAGGTTTTCCACCACACGATTGGTCTTCAAACGCAGGAAACCAGGATGCTCCGAGAGACTCCAAGCATTGTCAATGGGATTATGGTTCCACTGCCAATGAAGTCCCAACTTCGTATTCTCAAAATCATCGCTACACACGATTGACTTCACAGGCTGTCCGCTCTTATAAGGACGCATCGTCTCAGGAACCTTGCCATTCTCATCGCCAATCATCGGCCAACCATCAATCCAGCGAACAGGCGAGAGTGTCAGTACGCGGCCTACACCACCACGATCCTGGAAGATAATGCCGTACCAATCACCGTCTTCCGTATCGACTATCGTTCCTTGCCCCACATAGGGGAAGCCACCGAAGTCGCTCTCCAGAATGACATTCTTCTCATAAGGACCATGAATGTCATCAGCGCGATAACATACTTCACGACGATGACGCCCAGGAGCGTAGGATTGTGAGATCATGAGCAGATAGTACTTGCCGTTATGTTTGATAACACGTGATCCTTCCAACAGACCTGTCTCATCGGCTTCACGCTGGAAGATACGCTTGTAAGTACCCTCAATGACATCACTCAAGTCCTTCTTCAACTCCATCATCTCACCTGTACCATAGACAACATAGACACGATCGTCATCATCGAAGAACAACGAACAATCATGGAAATGACGCATACGGGAGACAATGGTCCAAGGTCCTTCAGCCTTCGGGGCAGAGAAGATATAGGTATCACCCATTGCACCCTGCTCGTTGGGAGCCAATAAAGCATAGAACTTGCCATTGTGGTATTTCAGTGAGGTGGCCCACTGTCCACGTCCGTAAACAGTACCTTCCAACAAATCATACTTGGGAGAGTCTGTCAGTTTATCGAAGATATAGCCAACGGTCTCCCAGTTCTTCAAATCCTTAGAGGCCATAACTGGTGCGCCTGGCATCAGGTGCATCGTGGTTGACACCAGATAGAAAGTGTCGCCCACACGAATGACATCTGGATCGGGCACATCAGCCCACAGCATTGGATTCTGAATCTTCGTGCTGTCACCCTCAGCTGCTGAAAGGCTCATGGCGAAAAACGCCATGCAAGCCATCAGCATCAGTCTTTTTTTGATTCGCATAGTAAATTGTTTTTGTGAATAGTTATTATTTTTGAAGAATAGCTAATTATTTCTTGAAGATATGAGGAATAAACTCATGGAGTCCGCGACGCCAAGTCAAAAATTCGTGTGCGGTACCTGCCGACTCGCTGCCCTCAACCTTGATACCCATTTCACGCAGGCCTTTGACAATATCGCCACTCTTGATGAAGTCCTCAGAACCCCAGTTCATGTACATGTAGTGAATCTTCTTGTTAAACTCATCAGCATTGGTGAAGACACCGTTGTAAGCAGTCTTCAGGTCAAGTCCGAAGATGGCGCCACTAAACGTTCCGAGCCATGCAAATTTGTCGAGGTTGTTGAACACAATGTCAAAAGTCTGATGTCCACCCCATGAGAGTCCAGCCATAGCACGGTTATCACGATCGGTCTTTGTGCGGAAGTTGCTGTCGATATAGGGAATGAGGTCGTTCAACAATACGGGATAGAATGAAGCACCATAGTCGCCCATACCTTGGCCACGACCCATCGGAGCCTTAATGTCACCACTCTCCATCACTACAATCATTGGTACAGCCTCACCCTTGAAGATAGCGTTGTCCATGATGTGCTGCATCTTTCCTTGCAGGGTCCAACTTGTCTCGCCCTCACCCATTCCATGCTGCAGATAGAGCACAGGATAACGTTTCTTGAAACCTTGTTTCTGATCGTACTCAGCTGGCGTGTAAACCATCGCATGACGCCAAGTCTTCTGCTCGTTGCTATAGTAGTAGATGCTACGCACACAACCAGCAGGAACACCCTGTTGTGGACGATAGTAGTCGCCTTCAGGTCCCTCGGGAACCTCAAGACCTCCAGCTTCACGGTTAGTTCCGAAGAAGGTCTCAGAGGCGGGGTCAACGAAATTTACACCGTCGATGTTCATGAAATAGTAGTGGAAGCCCACAGGCAGTGGATCGGTAACAGCCATAAAGCCACCTTTGCCATCGGGCTCCATGTTGTATTGCTTACTGCAGATGTCAACGATGACCTTCTTGGCCTGAGGAGCATTGATGCGGAAGTAAGCACGACGTTGTGAATCCACTTTCGGGAATTCATTGCCAGGAACGGTGAACTCACCGATAACGGCATCGGCAGGAACATTGATCTTCTTGATGGCAACAGGCAGATCTTTCGGACGCTTCGGCTCATAGCCCAAGAAACGTGCCACAGCCTCGCCATAACGACAACCCAACTCACGATAACCAGCGGCATCAAAGTGCAGACGGTCAGGACCATTTGTACAGCCATCGGATGAGATGACCTGAGAAGTGTGAAGAGTCTGAGGCAATTCATCGATTTGCTTCTTACAACCGATGCAGACGCCCTTTCCATCAGCCTGTACGATATTACCAGCATAGAGGTTCACCTCTTCGGGCTTCAATTTAAGGTCAGCACAGAGATTATCATAGACTTCCTTCACCATTCCTGCCCATTTCGGGTCGCCAGTATTGGTTTCTCCCTGGTGCATCAGGATTCCCTTGATGACACCATCTTTCTGGGCTTTCTTGGCCAATGTGACCAAACGCTGATAAGGGTTGTTGTCATAAGCGGCCAACATGCCTTTCATCCAACCTGGAGCCCTCTTGATGTAACTATCAATGCTGTCGGGGAGGAAACCCTTGATGTCGATACCACCGATTGCTACATGGATGACGCCAATCTTGATGTTCTCAGGCAGAGAAGCCACCAAAGTGCGACCGAACCAGTCGGCAGGTGTCAAACCCGTATTGGGACGGCAAAGCGGAGCAGATGCCTCGCACCACTCACCCATCTTACGCTCCGGACGGCCATTGGCTGCAGGGAAATCCACGGCAGGCATCAACAGAAAGCGAGGACCGGGGCTAGCCAGATCGGCTGCCTCAGGACGTGCATTGCCTTCCATGTTAGACTGTCCAAAACAAAGGAAAATGTAGAAATTCGGGTCAACAGCTGCTGATGCACCCGACAATCCCATAGCGAAAAGAATCACTGTGGATACAATTTTTTTCTTCAAATTCATATTTCTATTCGTCAATTGGTTATTATTTTTGTGATGCAAAATTAAGATTTTTTACACATATATCCATATCCTTATGTTGCAACAACATTTTCAAATGTAACCTCACACACAATAACGAGTGAAACTACCGACAAAAGTGGCTCTCTACCCTATCATCATACCTCGAAATTAACAATTTTTCAACTACGACTTTTTTTCATGTAACATTTACTTGGTGGTTTCAAACAAATATGCTATCTTTGCACCGTATTTGTAAAAACCTACAAACTATCTAAGTAATGAAACGTGAAATAATAGCTTCGCTTTTATTATGTCTTGTCCTGTCGCCAGCAATGGCACAGATGGGAAAACTTTTTGACGCCAACCAGCAACTATCTAGCAGTTTTACCAGTCAAGTGTACCTCGACAATGACGGATTCATCTGGGCAGCTACCAGAAACGGACTTAACAAATACGATGGCTACCAATTCCGCATCCTCAAGAAAGAGAACGAGCAACAAAGCGGAATGGCCAGCAACTATGTCAACTGCATCAAGCAAGACCGCAACGGTCTTTTCTATATGGGTATGTGGGGAGCACTCCAAACCTATGATGGTAGCAAATTCCACGATGTCACAGTCACCGCTCTCAACGGACAACAAGTCAACCCCTATGTCACATGTTTTGTGGAAAGACGAAATGGTGAGATGTGGGCTGGTACATCAGGAGTCGGCGTGTTGAAGTTCGACGACCCACAACATGCAAAGCAAATTGAAGGCACACTCAAGAACATCCATACCGTAGAGGACATGATTGAAGACCAGCGCGGGTCGCTTTGGATAGTGACACGCGACAAAGGACTCATTCACGTTAACGGAAACATCACTCATGTGCATTGCGCCGAGAGTCCTTTGTGCAACCATTTGAGCAAGGTGTGTGAGGACAACAAAGGCAACATCTATTTGGGAACCTCACAAGAAGGATTGCTCAAACTTGTTGGCAAGGAGTTCAAGAAAGTGGGAAACATGGGAAACAAACCCATCTCCGCACTCTACTTCAGTCCTCGGCAGGCAAAACTTTTCATTGGATACGATGGTGGTGGTATCGCCGTCTATGACCCTGCAAAAGACCAACTCATAGATAATCCATATTACAGTCAGGAAATCGACCTCCCTAAAAGCAAGATATACTCCATTACCGAAGACAAGAGCGGTAACATCTGGCTCGGAATACTTCAGAAAGGATTGTATATGCAACCCGGTCGACCCACTGGATTCGGATACATGGGTTATAAACTCGGTACGCAGAACAAAATCGGAAACGCATGTGTCACCAGCACCTTTATCGACAAGCGAGGACGGACATGGATTGGAACCGACAGAGACGGTCTGTATTGCCTTGACGGCAACGGACAACTTCTGAAACACTACAAAGACAACTTCCCTGCCAGCATCCTCACCATCACCGAAGACCACAACGGTCGCATTTGGATTGGTTCCTACAACGAAGGCGGTGGATGGATAGACCCTGCTGGCGAACAATACCACTCCTACCCCTTGACACAATCTCCCAACCTCAGCATCTTCGACATCGAAGTCGACAGCAACAACAACCTGTGGATGGCGACAATGGGCAACGGACTTTTGAGAGTGGACGACAAAGAGAAAAGAGTGGTGGCTTACACGACGAAGCCTGAAGCATCGGTCAACGAGAAAATCAATGCCATCACCAACGACTATCTCTCGCAAGTCTCCATTTCACCCGACGGCAAACGCATCTATGTCGCCACGACGATGGGCGTCTGCTGCCTTGATCTTGAAACGAGGAGTTGGACAAAGTTCTTCGGGAAGAACTGCTTAAACTATGGTACTGCGGTGCGCATAGCACGTGAATATGGTGGGAAGCTTTGGATTGGAACCAACGACGAACTCTATAGCTACGATCTCAAGACGAAGGAATTGAAGTCTTGCTCATCAGAAAAAGGTCTTGCCAACAATGGCATCGCTTCCATCGAGCAAGACAAGAAAGGACGGCTATGGATTTCATCCGATCATGGTCTTTATTGCTATGACCCCAAAACAGGGCTCACCAACAACTATTTCATCGACAACGGACTACAATCCAACGAGTTCTCTGATGGCGCCTCGTGGTCAACACCATCTGGCGACATGCTCTTCGGAGGAGTAAGTGGAGTCACCTTGTTCAACCCCGATGACATCCGTCAGGTGCAATGGGATGCTACGGTCGAACTGACGGCCTTCACCATCAACGGAGAACCCATCAGCTCATCCACACGCTCAGAAGGATACCAAGTGACCGACACGACGGTCATTGCCAGCAAACATTTCCAGTTGGGTTATCACGACAACTCATTCGCTTTGCAGTTGTCAACACTCACCTACGACAATCCCGAACACATTACTTATTTATATAGCATCAACGGCGAGCCATTTGTGAGACTTCAACCAGGTCTCAACGAAATCACCTTCTCACACATGTCTCCCGGCACCTATAAGTTCAAAGTGAAGGCCGAACGCAACAACATGGAGACACCCACCAGAGAGTTCACCGTTGTGGTGCATAGCCCTTGGTATCGCTCTACGTGGGCATACCTCTTCTACCTGCTGCTTTTGGGATTAGGCCTCTGGCAATACCTGCGCCTGCAAAAACGCAAACAGCAAGACCGTCTGCGTCTGCAAGAGCACATCCACGCCGAGGAAATGGGCGAAGCCAAGCTGAGGTTCTTCATGAATATCAGCCACGAGATACGCACCCCAATGACGCTCATCATCACGCCTTTGCTCTCGCTGATGAAAGAAGATGCCGACCCACATCGCCGCGACATCTACAAGACCATCAAGCGCAATGCCGAGCGAATCCTGCATCTCATCAACCAGATGATGGACCTCCGGAAGATTGATAAGGGCATGATGCAGATGAGGATGAAGGAGACCGACCTCGTGGAGTTTGTGGGTGATATCTATGCACTCTTCGAGACACAAGCCAAGACCAAACACGTCAATCTGTCTTACGAACACGACATCGACAGGCTGCCTGTTTGGATCGACCGCGGCAACTTTGACAAGATTGTCATGAACATCCTCTCCAATGCGTTCAAATACACGCCCAATGGAGGGGAAATCAACATCAAGGTCACACATGATGATGAAAAGGCATCCATCGCCATCAGCGACAACGGAGAGAAAATCCCCGAGGAGCAATTGGCAAAGATCTTCGAGCGCTTCTACCAAACGCCCACAACGGCAAACGACCGCAATGTGGGAACAGGCATAGGTCTCGACCTCACACGTTCGCTCGTCGAACTGCATCATGGAACCATCCAAGCACGCAACCTGGAGAAGGGATGCGAATTCATTGTCTCCATTCCATTAGGAAACGAGCACCTCAAACCTGAAGAGATGGTGGAAGCCACATCCAGCGAGCCTGAAGCCATCGATGCACTTCAAGACGTTGAATGGACAGCCCCCACTCCACAACCAGCGGTTCCTGACACCCTGCGCAAGAAATTATCCATCGTCATTGCTGAAGACGATGACGAGATTCGCGACTTCCTCATCAGCCATCTGGGACAAGACTACGAAATCAAAGCCTGCCCCAACGGACGCGAAGCATTCTCAGAGACATTGGGAACCCTCCCCGACCTCGTGTTGAGCGATATCATGATGCCTGAAATGGATGGAAACACGCTATGTTCGAAAATCAAGTCGAACCCCAGCACCAACCACATTCCCGTCGTTTTGTTGACTGCCAAGAACTTGGATGAAGACAAGTTGCAAGGTCTCGAAACGGGCGCCGATGCCTACATCGTGAAGCCCTTCAACATGGACATCTTGAGACAAACCATCGTCAACCTCATCAACACACATCGATTGCTGAGATTGAAATATGCTCGCAACGACGAATTGGAGGAGAAAGTGGACGACATCCAAATGAAATCGCCCGATGAGAAACTCCTCGAGCGCATCATCAAAGCCGTCAACCAGCATCTGAACGACTCGGAGCTAAGTGTCGACATGATTGCCGACGAAGTGGGAATCAGCCGCGTTCACCTGCATCGAAAGATGAAGGAACTGACAGGTCAGACGCCTCACAACTTCATCCGAAACATCCGACTGAAGAAGGCTGCCAACCTGTTGGGCAACCAAGGAATGAACATCACCGAAGTGATGTACGCCTGCGGATTCTCGAACCCGACATCGTTCTCCACCGTGTTCAAGAAGTTCTATGGCGTTTCACCAAGAGACTATATGAAGGAGCACAGCGATCGATAAACCGAGCTACGAGACTCCTTTCTATACATCAAACAGAGGGCACTCAAGTGTCCTCTGTTTTTGTTATGTCAGATGTGGTCTTTACTTAATCAATCTCAATAATTGCTCTTCTCGCGCTTCAGGAAGAATCGACTTGAAATGCTCCAACAATCGCTGGAACGACTCTTCTGGCGTACGCTCGCAACGGCAGGCATCACGACCATAGAGCTGCTCAGGAGTGGTCAGCAGCGACCATCCCCATCCATACTCGCGGTTGTGCTTGTCGCGCGGATAGACAAAATCCTCGGTCACAATGTGGCATCCCATCTGCAATCGAGTGATATAGCCATCGAAACGACTGCGCATCTTCGGCCCTGTAAAGCCACATGCGGCTCGCAACTCGCGCGTGATCAAACTTCCCTGTTCGCGCAATGTCATCAGGATGGCGTCCTCGATGGAGCCCTCAACGGGAGCAGGATGAGTGCTACGGCGGTAATTGCAAAAATCGGGCCACCACGCCTTGCTGATGAACCCGGCCTTCGAAGCGAAAAACTTGCCGTACACGCAACCGCCATCGGTCACCACAGGTCCCTTCCACTTCCACAAAGGCCAATCCCAGCCACCATCGGCCAGCATCACATAGCGGCAGTCGTCGGCCACGATGTCTTCAGCCGAATAACCAATAATGCCGCTATCGAGCAAGGGCAGAAAACCAATCTCTTGCACGAACGCAGCCAACTGCGCACCCGAATGAATGTCAATTCCGCTTTTCATCGGCTATCATGGTATTATGTATATTGCCTCGCAAGGAGTTAGAATGTCGTTCGGAACATGAAGCGCACACCGTGTTTGTTGGCCGTGGGCAACTCAAGATAATTGAGTCGGCGCACATACTCGATGTGAAGGATGTTGAAGATGTTGTGCACGCCGGCACAAATCTCCACGTAAGGCTTTTTCTTGTCCATGACGTAACAACCCTCGGGGAACTCCATGAGCACGCTGCTGCCTTCGTTCTGCGCCAGATAAGGGTTGTTCTTGTCGGTCAAGGCACCCCACAGGCACTTCACGCCAATGAACTCGCGCCACTTCAGCTTCTTGATGAGCGGTATGCGGTTGAGCAGTTTTCCGTTCATGTCCCACGACATTTCGAGCGAGGCATAGCGGTCGTTCAAGAACTCCATGTTGTTGATGAGGTTGAACGTCTGGTCTTCAAGAATGTAGGAAAGGTTGGCCACCGGCATGATGAGCAACGGGTATGGCACTTGGTTCCATTGTGCTCCAGCTTTTATGCGAGTATCTATCTTTCCCCAGTTCATGGGCATCCAAAGACGCTTGTAGAACTCGGCTTCGGTGAAATTGTAGTTGTATTGACCTCCGAACACGCGGTCGAAGCCCATCGTGTGTTGCAAGCGGAAGACGGGGGCATCGAGGTTGATGGGCCATCGGTGCTGCTTGGTGTTGATGAACGTCTCTCCGGGCGCATAGCGGAGTCCTGCTGTCGCCTCGGTATAACGAACGTAAGGCTGGGTCTGACCATCGAGTTGTTTGAAGGCGATGTTGCCAACAGGTTGGGCTTTCTCGGCCTTTGCCGAAGCAAACACCTTGAAGCCCCATTCCTGCTCGAACTCGAAAGCAAGCTCCTGCTTGGTGTAAAGGAACATCTTGTCGATTTCAGCCACCTTGAACGAGGTGAAAACGTTGTCCTTGTCGGTTTGGATGAACTTGTCGGAAGGCAACGCCACATCGTGCGACATCGAGAACGAAAGTGTCTGTTTGGGGAACTCTCGCGGCAAGTATTCCTTCTTGTTGAACGAGTAGATGACATCGGCTCCGTAATAGTTGTTCTTGGTATCGAAACCGTGCGCATAGTACCCCTTCAGGAAGAAATGGGGATTCAGGTTGGCGGTCGTCTGGGCACTACCACGCAAGCGAAGACCATCGTAGAAGTTGTGGGAGACGATGGTGTTGATAGGACCTATGTCGACCAAGCTGGGATGCTCCTTCGAACCTGTCTCCACGAAGTTCTCGATGAGCGCCTTCATACCGAAAATCACATATTTGAAACCCTTCAGGTTCTCCAACCGATGGATGAACTGATCCATCGAGCTCTCACCTTTCGTGAGCTCCACCTGTCGGTATTTGTTCCAGAACTCATCATCCTGCATCTGGGCATAGGCGTCCTTCCTGACGCCCTTGCTGCCACGTAGAAGTGCCTTGGGGAGTTCATCGAACGCATAGTCGGAACGGCGTGTTGTGCGCACCACAATGGCCTTTGCCAACGACTTCATAGCCGAAAGTTCGACCATCATATCATCCACCGACAGCACCCATTCACCATTCTCCAACTGCATGTACTCCTGTGTGCATTGCATGTTGTCAACCCAGTTCACACCACTCTTCTTGGGGATGGAGAGCTCGCATCGTTTCACTTGGTAGGAAGAGTCGTCGAGCACGAAGAGCTGCCCACGGAAGCCGAAGTCCTGCTGGTTGTTGGGTATGAAATCGAGATGAACGCAACGGTCCTTGCCCACATACACCGTATCGGTAATGTAGAAGCGATAGAATGCGATGGCATCCTTGCCGATAGGACTGGTGAAAGGATATTGGAACATACGCACCTCATCCTCGTAGATGTCCACATCGGTGAAGACGTCTTTCAAGATGACATTGATGATGTCGCCTGTTTGGAACAACTCGTTCACACCCGTCGAGTTCTCACCCTTGATGATGCTCTTTTCTGTGTGTGGGTCTTTGCGATATAGCTTCTGGGTGACCGTCTCATCGACCGAGATGGGAAGAATGAGTTTGCCGTTGTAGGGGCACACCTCAATGTGGTCGAGCAACCACGAATGGCGCTTGAACATACCCGACTCGAGATCAGGGGGAGTGAGGTCGTTCATTCCCAGCATGATCTTCTGATAGTTGTTATACTGATAATAGTCGTGCTTCTTCAGGTCGGTGCGTTTCTTGGCGGCAATCACCTTCCTCATGAACTCCACGGCAGGATTGTTCTTTCGGCTGTATCTTCCATTGCGCTTCGATACGACCTCCACCTCACTGATTTTCTTGGTTTCGGGTTTCAGTCGAATCGTCAAGTTGTTGGGAGTGTTCGCGGTCACATTCACAATCTGCGGCTGATAGCCCACAGAAGAGAACGTCAGTCGCCATCCGTTGTGTCGTTCAATGTTGAATCGTCCATTGCCATCACTCGACACGGCAATCTTGTGTCCGTTATACGAAGCGCTGGCATAAGGGATAGGATAATTGTCGGTGGCATCAAGAATCTCACCGGTGATTTGGGCGCATGCCCAATCTGCATATATCGAGAATACAAATAAAAAAGCGAATAATCTTTTCAATGTCACAATCCTTTATGGTTTCAAAGTGCAAAGTTAGTGATTAGTTATGAATCTATAAGAAAACTTTACGCCTTTTTAGATTTTTTACATTGAAATTAATGTAGTTTTAAAGAAATTCGTTAATTTTGCAACCATTATGGGGAAAAAGCCGCTTATACCCGTCATATTGTCTACGGGCTTCGGTTCGGGATTCTGCCCTGTCGCACCAGGCACGGCGGGAGCATTGTTGGCTACCCTCATCTGGTTGGGCTACTCAACGATTCTCACCCCGACCGCCTGCATAGTGTTGACCATCGTGTTGACTGTGTTGTTCACCTTGCTGGGCATCTGGTCGACCAACAAGATGATTCCCTTCTGGGGTGAAGACCCTCGCCGTGTGGTGGTCGATGAGATGGTGGGCGTATGGATACCCTTGATTGCCGCCCCTGTGGGCAACATCTGGTATGCGCTGGCATCGTTCGTCTTGTTTCGTTTCTTCGACATCGCAAAGCCTTTGGGCATCCGACAGATGGAACGTTTTCCTGGTGGAATCGGAGTCATGGCCGACGACATATTGGCTGGCATCTATAGTTTATTGATCATCATTTGCGCACAATGGATTCTCTGAGACACCAGATATGGACCTTCTGCAAAGCGCAATTGTCGGCACAAGCAGCCACGATCATTGACTTTGCGGTTTCGCTTTTCATGGCGGAGGTGTTGGGTATCTGGTATCTTTATTCCACCTTCATTGGCGCATTGAGCGGTGGTGTCTTCAACTGCGTGGTCAACTACCGATGGGTGTTCAACGCCATCGGATTGAAGAAGAAATATGTGGCTTTGAAATACTTCATGGTATGGTCGGGCAGCATCTTGCTGAACACAGGCGGAACCTACCTGCTCACCGAGTGGTCGAAGACCCATTTCGTCTATTCCAAGATCATCGTGGCCGTATTGGTAGCACTCCTTTGGAACTACCTGATGCAAAAGAATTTTGTCTATCGCGACATACACCTCACGGATTTGATTAAAAAAATAAAGAATAAAAACAAGAAATGAACTATCGAGATTATTTACAAAAAATCATATACCAAATCATCAACCCGCTCATCAAAGGGATGATTAAGATTGGTCTCACGCCCAACATCATCACAACCATAGGGCTTCTGCTCAACATTGTCGCCGCTGGCATGTTCGTCAAAGCGGCTATGACAACTTCGGAGAGTTGCCCCTACGAACTCATTGGATGGGGAGGTGGCATGATTCTTTTCGCAGGTCTCTTCGACATGATGGATGGTCGTTTGGCTCGCATGGGCAACATGTCATCGGTATTCGGCGCCATGTGGGATTCCACGCTCGACCGCTATAGCGAACTCATCACCTTGGCGGGCATCTGTCTGGTGTTTGTCAAACGCGACTGGTTCTGGCTTAGCGTAGTCACCTTCGCCGCCATGATAGGTTCGGTGATGGTGAGTTATGTGAGAGCGCGTGCTGAAGGACTCGGCATAGAATGCAAGGTGGGATTGATGCAACGCCCCGAACGAGTGGTGGTGACAGCCATTACAGCCATTATCAGCGGAGCAACGGGCAATCTGTGGTGGTTGGCAGGAGGAATGATTCTCATCGCCGTGTTGGCCAACATCACCGCCTTCTGGCGCATTCTGCATTGCTACAACCAACTGAAAGGTAAATAATGTACAGCATATACATCATCCTTCTTTATTTGATTCTCGTGGCGTGGAAACCTTCGCGCAAGATTGCCATTGCCCTGACGCCTTGGCTCATCTTCGCCTGCTCCTACGACTGGATGCGGCTGCTTCCCAACTACGAGGTCAACCCCATCGATGTACGTGGCATCTACGAGGCCGAGAAATCACTCTTTGGCATCACGGTGGCCAATGGCTCCACACTCATCCCTGGCGAGTATTTCAACCTTCACAACTCGGCGTTCGCCGACTTCTGGGCAGGCTTCTTCTATCTCTGTTGGGTGCCCGTTCCATTGGGGTTTGCCATCTATCTCTATCTGAAAGGCGAGAAGCGGCATTTCATCCATTTCTCCATCGCCTTCCTTTTCATCAACTTGTTGGGATTCGTTGGCTATTACATCTACCCTGCCGCTCCACCTTGGTATGTCATCAACCACGGATTCGAACCCGTATTGAACACTCCTGGAAGCGTGGCAGGCCTCATTCGTTTTGACAACATGATGCACTTCCCTGTGTTCCAATCCATCTATTCGGGCAACTCCAACGTGTTTGCAGCCGTTCCCTCGCTTCATGCCGCCTACATGCTCATCACAACCGTCTATGCGGTGCTGAGCAAGCAGAACAAGTGGACTGTAGCCATCTTCGCCTTCATCTGTGTGGGCATCTGGTGGACAGCCGTCTATAGCACCCACCATTACATCATCGATGTCATCTTGGGCATCATTACAGCCATCCTTGGATTGCTGCTCTTGGAGAAAGTCATCATGAAGATTCCTGCTGTTGAGAGATTTATTGACAAGTATGTGGAGGCGATTTAGTGTAATTGAAAAATTATAAAATTAAAATATTAAAAAAATGGGAATTGTAATGTTTTACTTTTCCCATTTTATTATTTTATTTCCCACAAAATTATTGTATCATTTCCCTCAAACTATGGATGATGACGTCTGGCAGCGTTTCATCATATTCCGCAGCCGTCCACCCCTCCCCTTTCAACCAAACGGTTCTCATTCCACATTTGTGCGAGGGTTCCACATCCTTGTAGAAACTATCGCCGATGGAGAGTACTTGTGAGGCGGGAATCTGCAAGGCATCGACACCCAACTGATAGATGCGAGCATCAGGTTTGCGAACTCCAACCACCGCCGATTCCACCACTTGTTTGAAAAGACCATTGAGGGCGAACTCACGAAGCACGGCATTGAGGTTTCCATAGAAGTTGCTCACCAACACCAAAGGAAAACGTTGGTTCATCTTTTCCAACACCACCTTGTTTCGTGCCACCACCGCTTTCGTGTCCTCATACAAATCGTCGAGCAGGGCGGCATGTGTTTTCCTGAACGTCTCTTCATCAGCATCCCAATGGCCATTCATGCACAGATGCTCCAATTGGATTCGGAGTTTTATCTCAAGCGTCTTCCGAAACGTGTAATCGGGTTGGATGAGAGGATGACTTCCCAACATACGCTCAGCCGCCACATACGCATCACGATAGTCGGCCTCCGCAACGGGAATACCCTGTCGTTCGTAAGCATGCCAAATCTTCATGCCCCAATGCTGCCCATCGGTGTCGATGGTGCCTCCGTAGTCGAATACAACGCCACGAATGCCATCCAAGATGTTGTCGATTGAGTATTGTGCTTCCATGAAAAACAAGCGTTTACAAGGTTTCACAAGATTGATTCAATTCGTCATACAGCCGCTTTGAGAGCCGCTCATGCGAGCGATGCATATACATGTACATGCCCTGAAGCACGGTCATTTCGAAGACGAAGTACACCCACGGACAACCCAGCAGGCAGGTCACATAGATGCAAATGGCTCGAAGGTTGAAAGTCAGCAGATTCGTGTATTTCATCAAGGGCCTACTGCCATCGAGAAACGCCTCGCGCAACTCTGCCAATCGACCTTTTCCATCCGTTGGAAGGTCTGTTTTTCCATCGGCTGGCAATCCTTCCGCCGTTGCCGTTTTCTCCTTCCAGAGCGCAAAGAAACGTTGGAATTGAGGCGTACGTTTTTCCTGCCCACGACAATAGTTGGCATAATTGGAATAGAACAACCGCTCCCAAAAAGCACCCTTGCGCGGCAAGTTGTCATAAATCGCCCGCTGACTGGCATAACTATCCAATTCGCTCCCTTCACGACCCTTCAGGAAGAAAAGATGAATCTGGCGATAATAATCGCTCGTGGAGCTCTGAGGCAGATGGAGCACCAACCCCGTGAAAGCCGCCAACACCCATATCCAAATGCCCCACGGCTGATTACAGAAAGGCATCGTTTGAGGCATCGTGCGCAGACAGATGGCCAAGTAGATGCTGAAGAACCACACATCGCCCGAGAATCCATCGAGCACCCTACCTACAATGGTCTTCTGGTTGGTCAGTCGAGCCATCTGCCCATCGGTGGAGTCGCAGAAGTTGGCCAACATCAGCAGCGCCACACCTATGAGATTGTGCGTCAGGTCGGTGAAATAGAAGTTGTAGGCAGCACCCAACCCAAGGAATATCGACAAGATGGTGATGGCATTGGGATGCACGCCCAGACGAATCCAGAACAGGGCGAACACCAAGCCAATGGGGCGGGTAAAATGAACATCCAGCCACTCCTCCGTGTCGTTCGACTTGAATGTCGAATGCAACAACTCCTTGAAACTCCTACCGTTAAGCATTTTTATATAATAGTTGATGGATGAAGGATGAAAGATGAACGTTTATTTGCAATTAGGGATGAGGTTTTATTTGTCGTTTTGGATGAGAAGTAAACGAATGAGGGTTTGGAAAAGGATATAATCCTTCATCCCTCATCTTTCTTCCTTCATCCCTCATCCTTCTTCCTTAAAAGCTTTTCCTCGAAACGCTTGGCTATTGCCTCTGCCGCCTCCTCACAACAACTCGAATAGCTGGGCCAGTCGTTGAAGTCAATCATCACATACGAGCCATCGGGGCGTACTATGACATCGCCTCCAAAGAAGTCGGTCGAGGTCACCTCAGCCACACGGAAAGCGTCCTCGCGCAACTGCTCCACATCAAAAGGATAATGGTGAGGCTTCCCATTGCGCCGCTCATCGCCAAACTTCATCGTGCCGTTCTCGTTGGGGTAGCAATAGAAGAAGAATCCTTTCGAGCCACGCACACCATAGAACTTCACAAGATCGCCCTCCACGTGGGCGCTCACCACATAATCGTTGATACCCCTACGCGCAAACGTCTGCTTGGCCTCCTCCAACTCTTGCTCGTTCTTGCAATACACCACGTCGCCCTCTGTCTGCGCCGATGCATCACCACGTTTCAGCCAATAGCCGTTCCCCCCCTGACGAGGTGGAACAAGAGGCTTGGAAAGCCCTCGCAAGGCCTTCTCCACACGGCTTCGCGTACACGATTCCACACCCTGCGGACTGTTCAGCACCAACCTACCATCGACCTCGGCTTGTTTCAGCATCTCAAGCACATGAGGCGAACGAGCCATCGACAGATAAGCCGACGCCACAGGCAGTTCGCCATCGGTCAGACTATCTTCAGAGACATATTCCACCATCCATCCGAGCGCCTTCAATCGCTCTCCCACGGCATGCAGGATAGCAAAATCTTTTTCCACCGAGTTTGGTGAATAGCATTCGGCTCGTTGGATGGCCAAAATTATGTTGTTCTCAATTCCCATTTCTCATTCATTGTTTAAGAAAACCTCCGCCTTGGCGATATCCGAAGCATGGTCGATGTCGAACACATGCGTGAAAGGCCACGCCTTCAAATCCACTCCATCGGCCACCAACGCGCGTTGGAAGTTCCGCATGCGGCTCTCACCCCTTGCCACACAAGCCGTCAATGTATCGAACGCCAAAGGCGGGAGTCCATAGATGCCGGCAGAGACATAATGGCAACCGCAAGGCTCGTCGAAGAATCCCGTGATGGCCGACATACCTGCCTTGCCTTCACACGCCACGTAGAGCGGTTTTTCATCGTCTACGAAATCGGTCACTCCCATCAATCCGCCACCATCGGCCACCACGCGCTTGAAGTCCTTCACATAGCGCGCGAACTCCTCCTCGCGAAACACCGTATCCACCGTTGTCAACACAAAAGGCTCACGCCCTATCAGCGGACGCAACACATCGAGGCTATGCATCGAACTGGGCGTTTGTCGAGCCACATAGCGCAAAGGAACCTGCCGACTCACCTCCTCCAGATGGCTCACCACCTCGGGCATCGCCGCATTGCATATCACGCAAATATCATCCGCATCGTTGTCGGCAAAGATGCGGATGAGACGGTCAATCAAGTGTTCGCCTTTTATCTTGACAAGCGGTTTCGGCGTGTCAACACCCTCTTTGTTCAGACGTTGACCCTCGCCCGCCGCTATGATGGCGTATTTCATGATGCAAAATTACAAAAAAAAAGAGAAATGCCAAATTTCTTTGAACATTTCCCTTTCTTTACCTTAAATTCTTAATAACCCTCGCTTCATTTTATCTTATACACCTTTCCATTTGCCTTTTTGGAAAGATTAGAGTCAAAATATGCCGGATTGGAAACCATCTCATGGAACTTCTCATAGCGCTCACCGAAGACACGACGTGCATAGATTTCCCCCTCAGGACCACGAGCCACCGTGATGATGTCAACCACCTTATAGGTGCCGTCAGGGAGCTGGTTCAGCTTGATGACCCCTGAATAATTGTGGATTGTTTCCAATTTCATCGATGTGTCGCCTTTCTGATTATAATAATACACCCAAAAATCGCCCCACACGTTCCAACCCTCGTCCGTCTTCACGGTGTCCACAATGTTGAGTAGGGGGATATACGCATCATACAGGAGATCGGAGCGGAGCGAGTCATGCAGATAGATGTTGATGGCCTCAGCCATTTGGTCGTCTATGGCAATCAGGCTTTCTTTGCTTGTTTCGTCAGCTTGTGTCGGCCTCTCCGTCTGTTGGCAGGCGGTGAACAAGCCACCCAACACCATCACACTACAAAGCAATATAAAAAACTTTCTCATAATGGTCTACTCTCCAACCTTCAACTCACTCACGTCAACATTTCCTGTGCCTTTCGATTCACGATCCAGTTTGCGCACCTGTCCGTGGAGTTTCACGTTGCCCACGCCCTGAAGGCTGCATTTTGCGTAGCCACTATTCACGAAGCCCACGTCAACATTGCCCACGCCTTTCAGCTGTATGTCGGCCCACTCTGTCTCCAATTCGTCAATCGATATCTCGCCAGCGCCCTTCAGTTGGGCTTCTATGCGGTCGCAGATGATGTTCTTCATCCTTATGTTGCCAGCGCCACGCATGTCCAATGTGAGCGTATCGGTGTCCAGATCCTCCACATTCACCTCACCGGCTCCACGCAGTTCTATGCCAATCAGGTCGGGCGAATACAATTCCACATCAACCGCACCCATGTCTCTCAATTTCAGCATGCGCACACCCTTGCGCTCACCATAGCGGACGTACAACACGCCGTCCTCCACATCGTAGCTCACACGCTTCAAGTCGCTTTGGGCACCCTTCATCTTCAACTTAGACACGTCGCTCTGGATGAACTTCACGTTGCAAGCGGCTTCCACCACCACACGCTCGTAGTCCTTCAATTCATTCTCCACCGTAATCGTCGGCTCGTCCACCGAAATGCTCTTCTTCACATTGATATGGCACGAAGTAACCAACAAGCCCACAACGAGCAACGACACTAGAAAAAGTACTTTCTTCATAATTCAATTTCAATTTGACGGTTTTTACTATTTATTTTTTTATACGTTTCAAAGAATTCCATTCTGCTTCATCCTTTTGACGTAAACAAAGAAACAAAAGTTGCAAACCATCATTTTTTTTTCAATCTTCAACGTTCTAATCGTTTTTTAAAACGCTTATACCTTTAGGTGTAAGAATCTTCAATGTTCAATGTTCAATGTTCAATCTTCAATGCACAAACCTCCTCCCATTCCACTTCAGCGTTTTCTGCTTCTTTCCACTCTTATACCACAACGTGACAGTGATGTCCTTGCCGGCGCGGGGCAGAGCGTACGAGCCCATTACATCATCGTCCGAGCGATAGACGAAATCGACACCTGTGTCGTCCCATTGCTTCATCTTCTTCGTGGCAATGTCGTAGCGGTAGAAAATCAGTGCGTCGTATTGACCGGGGTCGTATTTGCCATTCGTGAAGGCCACCGTGTTGCAGGCGAACAACTTGTGTTTCTTGTCGGCCTCGTTCCAGTAGCACATCTCGACCCTCAACACGTTTTCTGTCGATTCATACTCCGATCTGTACTCATACACCACGTAGCCGTTCTTCTCGTCCACAGTGACCGTCTCGCCCTCCTCCAGAGGCAGCCCCTTGCGATGCCGGTCCCAGGCCCGACTGGCGGCATCGAACGACTCGTTGCAGCACTCTTCCTCGTCAACGGCATTTAGGTTGTGGTCGACCAATGCCGACACAAAGTCGCTGATCGTAGGTTGTGCACCCTTGTAATTCACTCTGATGGCATCCTGCGCAGCGAGCACCAGCGTGAAACTGGCAAAAATGATAGCTAATGTTACTCTTTTCATAATGCTTTGTTTGTTAGTGGTAATTGGTTAATTTTTCTATTGCAAAGATACAAAGAAAAAACGAAACCACCAAATTTCGACCCCCGCTAGAGCGTGAAAATTTGTTAAGAAAAGACACTATTTTACGAAAATTTTGAGGAAACACCCAAAAACGCTACATGCTACATGCTACATGCTACATGCTACATTAAGGTAGTTTCCATTTTTCCGAGACGAGATTTGCATTTTAAATTAACAGATTTGATGGGGTAAAAATTAATGGAGTGTAATAATAGTGATTTTATTATAAT
>JAFYYV010000053.1 GCA_017557405.1 Prevotella sp. | reverse complement strand
TCGCAGACGGGCATGAACTCAGACCTGTGGGCTGGCAAGCTCTACTATGAGTTCCCGTTTGCTACGGGCAAGCTGAACGTGGGTACTGAGGACAGCTACACTTACAACAACCAGCGATATACGATGCAAAACGAGGCCGTCAGCAGTTATATCCCGTCAACACAGAACGAGAGTCGCCAGCACAACTACGCTGCCTTTGCCACCTACTCAAAGGATTGGGATGCCCTGTCTCTCCAGTTGGGCTTGCGTTGGGAATATGTCAAGTTCGACTATAAGCGTGACGGCATCCGCGATGACGAGGTGAGCCGCACAGACAACAGCCTGTCGCCCAATCTGTCACTGTCGTATAACTTCGACGAGACCACCTTCATGTCGCTTGACTATTCACACTCTATTACCCGTCCGCCTTACAAGCAGTTGCGCAGTTCGTTATTATATGTCGGTCCCTACGAGGTGGAGGGAGGCAATCCGACGCTGACCGACTGCAAGACCGACGAACTGACCTATCTCTTCGGGTGGAAAGACCTGACGCTGGAACTGACCTACAGCCACTTGGCCGATACCTACGTCTATACCAAGGAGCATTATTCCGACGTGAAGGCCCTGCTCATTTTCAGTCCCCGCCAAGCCGACATCAATAACCTGAATGCCTATCTGTCATACGCCCCTGTAGTGAAATTCTGGAAGCCCAACTTCACCGTCGGATTCGACCAGCAATGGCTCACGCTCTACGGCGAGAAGTACAACAAGCCCATCTTCCGCTACATGCTGAAGAACATCTTTACTCCCTCAAAAGACTGGATGATGACCTTCGACGTGACAGGCTCCACACGCGGCCACAACATGACAAACGAAATGCGATCACAGTGGGGCATCGACCTTTCCGTGCGTCGCTACTTCATGCAGAAGCGCTTGCAGATAGCCCTCGCAGCCAACGACATCTTCCACACCCGCAACCAAAGCTGGTGGATGAATGTCAAGGACGTGCATCTCTACAAGGACTCTGATGCCGACTCCCGACGTGTGATGCTCACCGTCTCTTATACATTCAACCCGAAGAAGAGCCGCTATAAGGGCAAGACGGCAGATGAAAAGGAAATGAAGCGACTCTGAACGAACGAAGAAAACCGCTCTTCTATTCATCGCAGCCCTTGGAGTCCTGGCAAGCATCAACTAAAAGTATCTAAGCCCCGTCGCGTTTTGACGATGCGGTGGGGCTTTACCATAGAATTAGAAGATTAAAACCAATTGAGCCATCTGCCTACCAGCATGACTATAACAGTGCTGAACAGAAAGAATCCCAAAACGAAGAAGAACCAGAAGAACCACTGGGCATAATGCCCGAGGTAACAGCCATCATACTCCTTGTAGCGGTTCATGGTTTTCTTACGCTCTTCGACTAACATAGTATTGACAGTTTGAGTCGTTGTCTGTGCCTGTTTTATTAACCATTCTCGTTGCTTGCGGAACATCTCTTGTATATTCTCCCAGTCAGCATCACATAACGTTACCGTCACCTTCAACTTTGTGGGCGCATCATCCATAACCTTGTCGATGTGATTATTGATGGTATCAACCTTACCACTGATGGTTGTAACAACATTGTCTAATTTGTTTTCTGTACGTTGGTACTGTTGAATTGCCGACTCCAGTCCGAGTCTGGCATTCGCACACGTATTGGTTGCTTGTTCGATGTTGTCATTTAGCTTCCTTAGTTCAGGCACACGATTGATGACGTCCTGTTCGGCATCCTGTTCTTGGATGTCCTCTTTGACCTCGCTCATCATTTCCTCGAAATTGGGCTGGGTCTCTTTGTTTTTGCCTTTTCGTATCATAGATAATCATTTGTTTTAACGGTGATAACTACGTCTAACAGGCTTTGGCTTGCACATAGAATGAGCCATCTGAAGGCATCGGCGAGCAAAGGCGCGTTCGTCCTCGTCATCCTTCTTGCCCCAACCAGATTCAGGGGCAGAACCACCACCGCCTCCGCAAGATTCGGACATGGATGTGGCAGCATCGATGTACCCCACAAAGAGCAGCATTGCGACGTGGGCAACGTTCTCTATCGTTGCAGTATCGTTGCCTTCTGGAATCTGTGCTTCATTTGGGAAGATGTCCTTAACCGAGTTAGGAATCTTAACAGCCTTATTGCCAAGAGGTGTGTCTATGTTGAAAATGGTGAAGGAAGGCATAGACTTCGGCTGGACTTTCGGCTGAACCTTGGGCTGGGTAGAAATCGTTGTCTGGGAAGACGGACGGATTGGACGGCTGCTTGGCATGACAGCTGATGAAACAGGCTTCACCTTGACCTGGGTAGGTTTCGGATGGAACTTCTTCCATGTAGCTTCTAGTTGCGATACCATGTATCTTCGACCTATCTCAGAAGCTTTGAATACAGAGGCATTCTTGCCGATGGTGTAGCCGACAAGTTTCTTGCTCTTGTCATAACGAGGGGTGACCTCATATCCCTTCATCCGAAGCATCTTGAAGTAGAAGTCAATGTCAAACTCCTGCATCTTCTGAAGGGTATATTCGCAGAAGTCCGCAATCTCTGCTTTCCGCATGTCACGTATCTCCTTCGGCTGTTTCCACCCATGCCTCATGTTGATAATTTCCGCAGCCATCATTGCCCTTATGTGAAGATCGTGGACATCGTTGGTGTTGCCATCGAGGTCAACACGGCAGCAGTCCATGTGAAGGTGCAGCGTCCCGGACTTCGAGTCGGAATGCAAGCCAGACACATTCATTGAGTTGCAGAAATTGGTCTTCACCTCCTTCTCCATACCCTTGGGGATAAGTCCGATGGAGTCCATCATTTCCAGACTTTCGTCACCGAGGTTCGCCCAGTCATTCATGGTGAAGTTTGCAGCCTCTTCTTTGGAGGGGGAGATTACAAACTGAGCCATGAAGCGTTCCAGCTTTCTTCCGACTGTCCTGTCCTGCTGATGCAACTGGCAGTGATGCTTCATCATGTACCAGATGGCGGTCGGATCGAGACCCTCTGGCATGTGGTTCACCTTGACCATTTTTGCCTTCTCCTTCTCCAATGCGTACCTTACGGCATTGCCGCCGTATGGCACAACGCTTGCAAGCATAATCATAGGGCACTCCTTTCTTTGGTCAGCACAGGAGATGAAATATTCTCTTCGATGCTGTACCAATGTTGGACGAGTTCTGCGACAGACTTAATCCACCATGCCATGAACTTCTCCGACTTAAAAAGCTTCAACTTTTCCTCATCCGTCATATTTGAAAGGACGTTGCTGATTTTTATCAAGTCAGTTCTGGCAATAGCCAGTGAGTTCAGGGCATCGACCTCTTCCTTGGTCAGCCGTTGACGTGGGTGATGCTTCAAGCCTGTCTCAGTGAGATAGCGGTTCAGGCTTATGCCACATTCCTTGGCAAGTTCTTTGAGTTGCGACCAGACTTCATCCGTACATCTGAAAGCATGTACTCTGGTCGGTGTCTTTTTGATTATCTTCTTTTTCTTCATTGTCAATATCTTTTAATGAAAGGGGATTGAATATAAAACTGTTAGAAATAAGGACACGGTCTGCGAGCCTGCGAGTAGCCAGAGAAACTTTTAGGAGGACAGAAACAGGGGCACCTGTTTTGTACTACAAAAGGATTTCTCGAAAAGTCCCTCTAAAATGTCGGGGCTTTTAACTCCAAAGTTCCCGTCAGGGCTTAGAAGTCCGTTTCGGTTTTCCTTGCATCCTGTATCGTCAAACGTCCCTTGGGATTGTTGGGCTGTGTAGGTTGCAGTCCGCAGTCCGAGTCCTTCAAGGCTGTCACTTGTCACTTTGGAAACCATTAGTGGGGTTGTAGCCATCAGGCTTCCTGAAGTAATCTCCTGTGCCTTCGGATGGGATGTCATCAGGCTGTGGTGGCTGTCCTTCCTGCTGTGCTGATGAATGCTCATTTCCTTTCCCTTCATTCTGACTGCCATCGGCTTCTGTATAGGAAGAAGGTGTGCCGTCAGAGTGAGCAGAATTGTCATTGTGAGGAGATTCGGAATGTTTTCCGTCCGTCTCAGACTTACCCACGTAGCCATTGTCATTAGATTGTAATGATGTATGGGAAACATTGCCATCGGCAGACTGAATCACGCCCACGTTTCCAACTTGGGAATTGTCGCTATCAGATCCAGAACCTTCCTCACCAATGTTTTTATCGTCCGACACCTCAATGGTGATGACTCTTGCAGGTGGAACTTCCGCGGTGACGATTGCAGTGCCGTCGGCATTCCTTCTTGTTGCAAATGGATTCTTGACGAGCTTGCCATCTACATACCATCCAGAAAGAGCATGAAGCGTATGGATGCGGTTTTCGCCCACCTTCTGTGAAGAGGAAATACCCAGAGATTCCATAGCCTCCAAAATCTTCGGGACAGTCTTGCGGTCTTTGTCCCAAAGCTTAGCAAGCTGGGTGTTATCAACCATCACTTGGGCAGGCAAGATTTCAACTTGTTGAGTCTTGCTTATCTGTACCAGTTTCGTTTCGCGTTCAGCAAGTTCTACAAGAGACATGAAGCATTCCATGCGGTCAATCTTGTACTTCTTGCTGCGTAGATACTTCATCTGTTCCTCGGACAGCGTGAAGCAGTAATGAATTTTGTGGTCGTACATAATTGCTTGATTTTAGATTTTATCCCCATCAAATGGTTTTACAACAGGTTGACTTCGTTGAGCTAAACCTTCATCGTTCCAACTGGACTTATTGGGCTTGCGTTTGTGCGATGCAAGGATTGCAGCGTTCTGCTCCTCATCCGTCAAAGGAATGGGATTCTTGCGATTCGCCTCCAGCCACTTGTCAATCTCGTCAAGGTAGATGACCCATCGCTTGCCAGGCTTGCTGCCGGGGATTTCCCTGTTTGCTAGTTTCTGATAAATGGTCGCAAGGGGAATGTTGGTGTACTCGGCAACCTGCTCTGGTGTGACAGGGCGGTGTCTGTTCTCTCTCTGCTGAGTTGGTCTGTTCTGAAGGTTCAGCAGTAACGCCTTCATGCCCGATACTTCATCCCGAAGTTCGGCAACGACCTGCGGAAGGTCATTGAACGTAAGTGGTTCTTTGTTCATTTACATACACGAGTCCTTTTAGTGGAATCGTGCTGCAAAGGAACCCCGTTACGAATCGGAGGACAAGCCACTTTTATATAATTGGTATATCACGAAACAATCACGCAGTTGAGCCTTGTTTTAGGCTGTTATTCGTGGATAAATCAAGATTTTGAAGCTGATTATGACAATGTCGAACATGTAAGTATAATGAATGACAATTGGGATTTTGACAATAATTTGGGTAAGATTTCAGCGCAAAAGGGCATAGGCACATCAGAACCACACCAAAGTTTGGCTACTGATGTGGTTCCAATATGTGATGTTTATGAATTGAGGCAGGATTAGTGAAAGAGATTATCTTTAGCCTTTCTCTAAGCCCAGTTGCGAAGGAATATGGAATAACAGTCCGTCTGCACCCTGGATGTCACAATGTATCTGGTCGCTGTTGGATGTGACTGTCAGGTTCCTGAGTGTGCTATGTGACAATGGCTCTCCACTGGCTGTCACGCACAAAGAAGCAAAACGACGCTCGATATAGCAGGCGCAATCATCATTGCTGTAAACCTTGCCTTTGCCAAGTCCCAACCTTATGGAAATGCTCCAGACCAGATGACGGACATCAAAGCTGCTCAGCTTTGTCTTGAATCGTTTCCACTCATTTTCTGGACGATAATTGTGATCCGTCGCAAACTTCAGCAGGTCGGTGCAGAACTCGTCCATGTCTTCCTCATAGACAAAAGGTGACATGATGTATAGAAGGTATTCATGAATGGTATCCAGTTTCTTCTTCTGATTTTCCGCCTGACTCTGATAGAAGTCATCAATACCTTGCTGATAGGTCGAGCTGGCAGGAGCAGTCGAAATAGTGGGTGACTCATTGGCTGGATTAACTTCTTCCGATACAACCTTGGTATCTGTAACTGCTATATCCTCTGCAATCTCCTCGACCACCACAGCATCGCAAACGTCTTCAGTAGCATTTGGTTCATTAACAACAGGCATTGCCTCCAAATGAAAAATAGGCTTCTGTGCTGTTGAATCATTTGTCGCAGTTTGATTTTTGCAAGCATGGGTCTTGGTTTTCCTGGTCTGCGCTATTCCAACGAAAGCATACTGCATGGCCAGGAATGTTGACCATAGGACTGTCACTGACATCATATAGACGACATAGACAGGAACAATGTCATCGGGCAGGTTTGAGTCTGCCCATTGGCAAAGTGGAATTGAAAGAAGAAGTACTGCAACTCCTGGCAGTATTCTTGTGGAGATCCATTCGAGCCGGATGGATGCCTCTCGTGGAGTGATTGAAGATGGTGAATCTATTTTCATTGTATTTACGTATTATTGTTCGTTGTTTCAGGAAACGCGCTGCAAAGTTAGGAAGAATTTTACACATGGCGTATAGTCTTTTCTTCTGTACACCAATGATTTACGTTTATTTATGAATCGTACTTGAACTGAGTATGATTTTCATACTCGCCTTTTTCCTCCTTATTTGTCATTGTTTGAATGCTCAACAAAGGTATAACGAAAAATGAGAGCCAATCCTGTTGGTTCTCATTTTCCGATGTGTTTAACCTGAAAATAGCATCTTTGGTTTCATTTCTGGAAGAAATAGAACCAAGATACGCTTAGACTTGTCCGACAACTTTCAGTTGTGGAGTTATCCTTGGCTTCAATGTGATGCGGTTTACGGATTCGCGCTTGCTTTCGTCTGCCATGGTTGCATATATTTGAGTGGTTTCCACATTCTTGTGGCCCAACATGTGCTGGACGGTATAGACGCTTGTTCCTGCATCCACCTGTAACGAACCGAATGTATGTCTGCTACAGTGGAACGAGATCTTCTTGGTGATGCCAGCGGCTTTCAGCCAGTTCTTCAAGGGTGTCTGGGTGAGTTTGTCCGTGAAGCCAATGAAAACGATGCCTGTCCCTCTCTCGCCAATCAGTTCCAATGCCTCGTCACTGATGGGGTTGTTCACAAGTTCCTTGGTCTTCTGCATTCGCAAGGTTACATACATGCCTCCGTCACCATAAGGCTGGATGTTCTCCCATGTAAGCTGCTTGATGTCACTCTTTCGTAGTCCTGTCAGACAGGCAAAGAGGAAAGCAGTCTTTAGAATGGGATAATTGCAAGGCGTGTTCGCCAACTTGACAAGTTCATCCTTGGACAGGTGTTCTTTCTCCGTAGGTATCGTGTCAATACGTTCCAAGAAGCCATTAGGATTCTCCATTATCTTATGTTCCCTGTAAGCTGTATGGAGTACGGCACGGAAAGTTGACCAATAGCCAGCCACGCTGTTGATGTGCAGTTTGTGCTCTGTGTGAATGGTCTGCGGAGCGGTCATCAGGTACTCACGGAATCTGTTGCAGAAGTCAACATTGATTTCGTCAAAACGGCACTTGTTGTTGCAGAATCGGGCGAAGTGCTTATAGACGTGCTGCCACTTGCAATTTTTCTTGTCTGCCTTCTGCTTGAAGTAGGCGAGGAAGTCGCCTTTCATCCTTTCTTTGTCAAAGAAGTCGTACCTCTCATTGACTATGGACTCATAGCGACGGCAACGCAGTGCCTCGGCTTTCTCTGTCATGCGCTCGTTGTAGTCCTTCTCGCGCTGGTTCTTGGGCTTGGCAAAGATGTAGATGCCAAGTGACTCATGTTTCTGTACCTTCATGGTTGACTCATCCCTGTAGCCAGGGTAGTAGTCAAGGTAGAAGCTCAGTTGCGTACCTTTCTTTATCTTACGCGTACGCAAGGTTACTGTCTTACAAATGTTACTCATACTTGTATGCAATTTGTTTTGTTAATAATCGAAGGCTATGCGTCTCATAGCGGGTGCAAAGTAACTGCGTGACAAAAGAGTGGCCAAAGCACCTTTTCATCATTCGTGGATAATTGTACTTTCACGCAGTTGGTGCTTATTATTGGGCATTATTGGAGCCTGTAAGCCCCGAATTGTGCCAGTCTGCTTGCCATTATTCGGTCTAATTCCTCCTTGGCAATGAGGTTCTGAACTCCGACTTTAACCTTGGTGATATTATGTGCTCTGGTAATAACGCCGATATTAGCTTTAGTCATGCCATATTTCTCAGCTGCTTCTGATGTGGTGTAATAGGCATTGCTTGCCTTCAGATCTAGATGATACACCTCGTCAAGATGTATCTTTGAATAGTAGGTCTTGCCGTATTCTCGCTTGGTGGGAATATGGCGGCGGTAGGCTTGGGTACGCAAAGATTCCTTGGTAGTGGAATAGAAGGCTTCTGCCTCCTCGGTGGTGAGCCACTCTGTCAGAGCTTCTATCTCGGCAGTAACTCCGAAGAGTGCATCCATGTGCTTCCGACTGTAATAGTTCTTTCCGGCAATCTTGCACATGGGTATGCTGTTTCTCTTTGCAGAGGCATAGAGCCACGACTTCTTAACCTTGTAGGTAGCCATGACATCTTCGCCAGAGATATAGTCAAGTGGTTCTGATGACCGCATACCATTTTCTGGTATGTGGTTATTGTCTTTCTTTGATGAAAGGGAAGAGGAAATCTTTGGCTTGGATGTTGGCAGTACACGATGATAAGGATTGCTAGCAAGCATCTTCTCGATGTCTGCCTTACGGACGAATGCCATTCGGCTGCTGATTCGGGAAGCAGGAAGTTTCCCCTCGTTTACCAATTTGTAAATGTACTGGCGCGAACATCCCATGAGGATGGCAGTCTTGGAGAATGTGAGATACTCCTGGCTGGCAATGTCTATGACTGGCTGGATTGCCTTCAAAAAGTCCTGCTGCTTTTTCTTGCGCTGAGCCTTTGCCGCCTCGGCACAATGTTCTGAACAATACCTCTGCGAACCGCTATTGCAAGTGAACTCCTTGCCGCAGAAGGCACATTTTCTTGTCTTTCTCATTTGACTCCTTTTTATGTGGTTTTACAATTATTTTCATGCAAACCGCCACGGAGTGAACTTTCGTCAATCATTGACAACCCTGGTCAACTCATTCCACGATGTCACGTTCTTAAAATGAGGTCACTTCCTAGCTCCTTTTCCTCTCCGTCTTCAGTCAACCGTTGTACACTCTTGTCAACCTTTGTCAACCATGTCCACGAGATGGCAAAATAAAAGCCCTCAAAATTCTCCGCGGTAGAAATGCGTTGCAAAGGTAAGCGGATTTTTGAGAACTACCAAAAAGCAAGTCTGAAGTGTTAAAATCTAAAAGTGGTTGATATACAGGGCTTTATCTCTATGTGTTTTTCGTTGTTTATAGTTGTTTAGAGGTCTCTAAATACAACCAGAGAAAGCACTTGTTCCAATGTTCGTCACGCTCGAGGGGATGATGATGGAGGTCAAGCCAGAGCAATTCTGAAAAGCAATTGCTCCAATACTCGTCACGGTATTGGGGATGGTGGTGTTCATACATCCGAATAACAATTCATTTTCACTCGTCTTAATTATGGCGTTGCAGTCTTCGCGAGAATCATAAACAGAGTTTCCATTCTCAACAACGATGGTTTTTAAGCCACTACAGTCTTGGAAAGCAGACGGTCCAATATTTTTCACACTGTTAGGAATGGTAACTGATTCCAGATTTGTGCAACCACAGAAGGCATAATGGAGGATTTCAGTCACACCACCTCCTATGGTGACAGAAGTCAAACCTTCACAGAAAGAGAAAGCATGAGCGTTAACAGATGTCACACTGTTAGGGATGATGACGGAGGCCAATTCTTTACAGCCAGAGAAAGCATAAAGCCCGATTGAGGTCACACTGTTAGGAATGGTTATAGAGACCAAGTCGCTGCAATTAAAAAAAGCATAAGTGCCGACAGAGGTTACACTATACGTAATACCTTCGTATTCAACGGATTCGGGGATTATGACATCTCCTTTGTATTTCTGAGGATTCGATGTCACAACGGCTTCCCTGGTTTCTTCTGACAAATTGTAATAGATTCCGCCGATCTCTACGGCATCGGCACTTGCCAGCATTGGCAAGAATAACAGAATAAATAATAATGCTCGTTTCATATCTGTCTGTTTTTTGTTATTTCCGTTTGTTATAGTCATTTGCTATTGAGAATCTGTTCCAGCGTGATGTCGGGATTGCTCTCTCCGAACACATCTTTCTTCAGCTTGAGTTTGCGGTGCTGGACGGCAGAGACGGTGATGCAGTAGATGTTGCCGATGGCGCGGTTGCTGAGGCCGAGCCGCGTGAGGATGCACAGGCGGATGTCGTCTTCCTGCATCGAGGGGTATTGCTCGCGTATGCGGGCAAAACGGTTGTTGTCGATGGCGTTGAGCGTGCGTTCTATCTCGCCCCATTCGTGCGGATTGAGGGTGATGAGCGAATCGCCGCTTTGGTTGAGTTTCTTCATCACCTCCGTACGTTCGAGGATAAAGTTCTGCAAGAACGCCACCACTTCGTTTGCTTGGTGCAGCTGGGCCTTCTGATGCTCTGCCTCCTGCTGCAGTTGGTGTTTCTCTTGACGTTGCACCCGCATCCTATACCGAACAATCAACACTATCGCCGGAATGACGATGAGCGATGCAATCAATATGGTAAGGAGTGTACGTGCATACATCTGCGAGCGGTATTCGAGTCGTTGGTTCTCCATTTCCTGACGCAACGTCTCCTGATAATACTGGTCCTTTTGTTCGAGTGCCTTATAGTAGAAGTCCTCCACTTGCTCGAAAGCCTCTTCGATGTCATCCTCCACCTTTGTAGCGCCCATCCGTCGAAGCGAAATCTTGGCGAGGTTGCTTTGTACGATATAAGCCAGATGGACATCATCTCCAGGCTCAATCTGACGATAGACGGTTTCTGCCGAATCGAGCATGTTGAGGCTGAGGTAACTGCGAGCGAGCACCTGTAGCGTGCCAGGCAGCAGGTTGGCAAGCCCCCCTCCGTCTCCCCCCCGTAGGGGGAGGGATTCTGCCTGTCGGGCATAATTGACTGCCTGACGATAATCCTCTTTTGCCCATTCGATGTTTGCAAGGCTGGTTAGCGTCTGGCACATCAGGTTCTTCATTTGGTTTTTCTCTGCGATATCGTATGCACGATGGATGAAATCGAGTGCTTCGTCGAATGAACCCTCTGCGTTAAATGCTACTTGTGCTGCGTAAGTGCCTGCATAATCGAGCAGCATGACATGGTTGCGCTCATCGTCGGGATGCTGCTCATAGATGGTCAGGGCTTTCTTCATCAATCGCAATGCCTCCTCTGGGTTGCCCTGCGATAATGCTTCAGCCAACCGCTGGTACGCAATATAGTTGGTGTGCCAATCCTTAGACTCTTCTGCCAAATGAATGGTCTTGCGTAGCAAGGTCTCGCCCAGACGAATGCTATCGTTGGCAAAAGCAGCCTCTGCTTCCTCCAGACAAAGTGCTGCCGTCTGTGTATTTGCATCCTGCTGCCCACGACCGCAAGCCATCAGCAGAACGGCTATAATGAATATGTATAATGGTTTTGTATACATACTTGTTGATAGTTTCATTACTCCTCGGGGACAAAGATACGACATTTTTACGATAGTTGTATCACTTACCCATGGAAAATATGCAAAAGAAATAAAAATGGAAACCATTACAAATCAACAAGTTACGGTGAGAGATACGTTATACCCCATGGAAAATTGTTGTAGGAGGTATGATTGAGGGCACTGCCATCAGGGTGATGGGAGAATTTCGAAGGTTCTAACAGGCCTCGTAGAAGAAAGTCGAATTGGATAATAAGTAATCACGACCGAGTGTTCCAGTTCCAGTTGTTCCAATTAAAAAAAATGGTACGAACCTCCTTCTAAAGATTATATAACTAATTGATATATAGATAGTTATATATTATATAAGAGAAAACAGATACCCTTGAAAAAAAACTGGAACAACTGGAACTGGAACGCTTTGGTTATTTTATTTTTCTCTAAAAGGCTGATTATCAACAAGATACGAATTGGTAAAGGTCCTGCATCTGCGATTCAAAACCTGTAAAAAGGACAAAAACATGCTGATTTTTCCTCTAAAAGGCCTCAAAATGCATGCAAAAATAGCTCGTTTCGATGTTTTTCCCTACACTTTGCGCACATTTAGGCGATTCTAAAAATCAACATCATAACCTCATTTGGAAGGTGTTTTGTACTTAAATGGCAGTCATGTAGCAGAAAATGGAAGTAACAATTGCCATTTTTCACTACTAATTGGAACAATTGTGATACCTTTTTGTGAAAGTAATGCTATTGGAGTTGACCTAATACAGAGAATTTCACGGCCTAAACTCAAATGCATGAAATGGCGTTGTCACAGCTATGCTTTGAGGGTGTCAAAACTATCATCTGAGCCGCTCAAAGATATGCTTTGACCAGCTCAGATGATACATGTGGCAATTCTGTTTGCTTTTTGTTTGCACGTTATGTGCACTCTGTGTTCATCGCAGGATGACGCGGCTGTGGCTCTTTCCGTTGGCTGATACGGCCTTCTGGATGTAAAGGCCTGAGGAGGAAGGAGTGACGTGCTGTCCTTGCAGGTTGTAGTACTCGTAGCGGACGGGAGTGTCGGCTTCGGGGGTGCTGATGCCTGCAGGTTCGCCCAAGCGGCGGATGGAGGCACGTCCCACGATGAGGTCGGCCCATGCCACATCGGCGGTGTAGAAGGTGATGGCATACTGCCCGAACTCGTTCACGTCGAACGTCATTTCGTCGGTGTTGACGCCCGTGAAGCTGTTGGCGGTATTGCAGGCGATGTTCACAGCGGGTGTGAAGGTCTCGGCATGGATGGTCTGGCCATCAATGGTCTCGAGGGCGATGGTGGCAGGCGAGAGGTTGGGTCTGTTCCAGTTGGCCATCCGGGCGAGAATCTGATAGTTGCCGGGGTGGAGGTAAAGCATAGTGGTGGTTCTGTTGTCGGCAAAGCGAGCATAACCTTTCTTGGGGGTGCCTCGCATGTTGCGGGCATAGAGACCATAATCGAAGTCGTGTTGAGCGCCTGTGAACTGGAACACGCGGCAACCGGTGGTGAGTCCCGACTCGTAGCCTACGCGCTCATCTTGGCTGTCGCTGGTAGCCCATCCTTCAGGAACGGTGCCTGCTTCCTTGAAGAGGCTGAACACGTAGTTGCTTGAGAGTTCGTTGGCTGTGACGAAGAACTCGCTGCTGGCTGTGCGACCAGCGTCGTCGGTGGCCACGGCTTGGATAGTGTGCTTGCCTTTCGTGAGACTCTCAACAGAGAACGTGTAGGGAGCCTCGGTGACCTCGCCCAACAATTTTGAACCATCGTAGAAAGACACCTTGGCGATTTTTCCCTCGCGAGGCGTCGCCGTGACATCCACTTGTATGGGATTGATGGTGGTTGAGCCTCCGAAGGTGAGAATCCTCAGGTCGTTCTTCGGCGACGTGATTCGCACGATGGGCTCTTTCATGTTCAGCGAGTAGCGCTTGCAGAACTTCCAAATCTCCTCGCCGGTCTTCACACCATTGTCGTTGGATATCCAATGCCCTTTGTCGGCCATCTCCATGAGCACCACTTCCACTCCTTCTTCACCAGGTCCCCATGTGTGGCGTGTGATATGGCTGGCGCGGTAAGGTTTTTGCACCTTCGCCTGCGTGGGACATCCGTTGCGCTTCACCCATCCTGCCAAGACAGATGCCACTCCACCGAAATCCACCACATCGTCGCTGGTGCCGTGGGTGTGGATGATGGGGACAGGTCGCGAACTGGTGTAGCTGCCGCCCCACATGGGGTATCCGCTGATGGGGGCGAAGGCTGCTATCTTGTCGGCGATGCGTGTCATGGCATGGTAGGTGAACATGCCTCCCATGGAGAATCCCGAGAGATAGACGCGGTTGCGGTCGATGGAGTACTTGTTCTCCATCTCGTCGATGAGTGCCAAGATGTAGCGGATGTCTTGGTCGCCCGAGATGTCCCAGCTCTTGTCGATTCCATTGGGGAACACGGTAACGAATTTGGCGGTGTCGGCCACCGATTCAATCGACAGCATGTTTCTCTGGTAAGCGGCGTCTTGGTTCATGCCGTGGCACGAGATGAGCAACGGTCGCCCTGTACCCAGGTTTTTGGGCGCATAGACGATGTAGTTTCTCTTGATGTTGTCGACGGTGATGTCCTCGGCAGAGGTTGTGAGAGCAAAAAGAAAGAGAAGGAAAGCCCCCACCATCTTGCCCCAACTAGGGGAGGCTTTTAGTTTGGAAGTAGGTTTCATGTTATTGTTTGATTCTTAGTTGAAAGAAATGCGGGCAGACGGCTTATCTGTCTGCCCGCATTTGATGAAGTTTAGAAAGAATTATTTCTTAATCACTTTCTCGGTTTGGATGGTACCGTCACTCATGTGCTTCCTGATGATGAAGACACCCTTAGTAGCCTTGCTCAGGCGGCGGCCGTCGAGACTGAAGATCTCAATGGCTTTCACATCAGCCTGCTTGTTGGTGACGGTCTCAATGCCAGCCGTGTAGGCTTTCTCGTAGTCGAAGCCAGCGGCAGGTGCTGTGAGCACGAGGCGTACATCGTTGAAGAAGGTATGAGAAGAAGCTCCTCCGTTACCACCAATGGTCAGGAAACCGTCGGTCACCAGAACATCTTCGATGATGGTGTTGGCATAGGGGAACGACTGTCCGATGCCAGGAACATCAGCTGTCAGGCCATCTTCACCCTCTGGAGTATCGGTGGTCTTCGCATAGATGAAGCTGCCCACCATGTTGTTCTCGTCGTCGTTCATACGCTCACCGAAGCCAATCTTCACGGTGTAGACACCAGCAGGAAGGTCGGTGATGGTCTGCTCGACGCGGTAGCTGCTACCCCAAGTCTGGAACATGCAGTCCTCGGCAATCTCGTTGGTACCTCTTGAAGCGTTCCAACCCCATGACAGACCAGGACGGTTGTAGCCCTCGGGGGTCTCCCATCCGGGAACGTTCTCGGATGTGAAGTTCACATCTTCCGTTTGCTTGTAGATGTTCGGGTTCTTCACAAACACGGTCATGTCGTAAGAAGCGGTGATGCTCTCAAGTGTGTTCTCGTCGATGGTCTCCTCGAACAGATTGTTGTTAGGATCCTTCAGTTGACCGTAGAGCTCCAAGGTGAGGCGTTGCTTCACGCGCTCAGCCAGCTCGTCATCGTCGGTCAGCGTGTTGTAAGCGGCCTGTACGAGAGGATCGCTCTCAGCAACACCAAGGCTCTTCAGGGCCTCAGCACCCAAGCGTAGACGCTCGGCAAGCACCTTGACTCCTGTGTCGGCAGTCTTAGACTCACCCTCGGTGAAGATGAGGTTGGCGTTGTTGATGTTGTATTTCAGCTCATCGACAGCGGCTTTCAGTTCAGCGTCGTTGGTCAGCTGCTTGATGACGAGGACAACTTTCTCGCTCTCTTCGCCAGTCTCAGGATCGACAACGGTCTCGGTGGTAGCAGTAGCATACTTGGCAACCAACTTAATCAAGTTAGTGTAGGTGTCGGTTTTGGCGAACTTCTTCTCAGCATTTGCATCGATGATGTCCTGAGCCTGTTGTGGCAGAGGATCGTAAGCGTCGCAAAGTGCACGGTGATCCTTCACAGCCTGTGTAGCGGCATCAAGAGCAGCAGCGGCGTTCTTGTAAGCAGAAGGAGCTGTGTAGGTGGGAGCCTCGGCGTCGTATTTCTCGATGGCGCTGACCAGTACGTTGTAAGCAGTACCAGCATAGCGCTCGTCGCTATTGGCGTCGCGGGTAGCCTTGGCATTAGCAAGAGCGTTGTTCAGCAACTGGGTCTCTTCGATACCCACCACGTTGGGCACATACTTCACCTGCGGGTTAGCCAGAATGACTTCCATCCAACCGCCATCGCCAGTCTCAGAACCAGACGAAGTCCAGCGGAGAATGTAGTTGCCCGTAGTCTCGGGATAGAACTTGAAGGTGTAGGAAGCAGCGCCGTTCACAGCACCATTGCTACCATTCACGTTAGGCTTGTTGTCAACCACCTGGACAAATGCCACGTCGCCAGCCTCGGTGAGAATCTCGAAGCGCGTCTTGTTGCCATTGTCCTTCCACATAGCGCTCATGAAACTGATGTTGTAACGCTTGTCAGCCTCCAATTTCAGTTCGTAGCCAGGAGTGGACCCGTACTCGGCATAGCCCTCACGGAAGTAGAGACCCTTCGTGAAGTCGCCACCGGCACCGAAGTCCATCATACGCGGACCGCTACCATTGGACGATCCTGAAGGACGCTCCTCTTGTCCGAACATCACGAACCAACCCTCAGGAATGGTGGCGGCAGGACACTCGGAGAAGTAATCGGGCAGCAGGTCGGCGGGAACATCGTTCGGGTCGATGACTACCTTACCTACGTTGATGGTGTAGATGGTGTCGCCGAAAATAGAGTCGTCGAGACGCATCTGAGGATAGATGTGTGTGATGTGAATGGTGTACTCACCTGTCTTCAGGTCGCCCGTGCTGGTGCGAGTCAATGTGATGGCCTCTGCAAAGCCTGTTGCGGGAGACACAGCCAACTTTTCGTTGTCAAGTTTGGCAACAAGTGCTGCACAGTCAACCTCCTTGTCGAAGGTCACCTTGAATTCCTTGATGCTGTTGGGCAGGTTGAACGAACCGTCCTCAGGATCAGCCTTAATAATAGAAGGTGTGATGAATGCCCAAGGATAACCATCGTTGTCCTCAACTTCTGGGCTGTAAGAAGCCTCCAAGTCGGTGATGTTCTTCACATCGCCACCAGGACCGGAAGTATAAACAAGGTGGTAAGCGAGGTCGTTCGGGTTGAAGAACGAAACCAACACTTCGTCGTTGTCGTTCACGGGCTCTTCCAAGAAGATGTAGAAACGTCCGTCTTCGAATCCTTCCACAGAAGCGATGGCTACGCTTTCACCATTCACCGTCACGTCGGCGCAGTTGATGGCATAGAGCAGACGGCTCTTACCAGTAGCTTTCACCAGTTCGGGCAGGTTGGTGTCGAAACCAAAGTCAAGCAGGATGACGTCGTTGCTGAATTCAGCCATCGTACCCAACTTGAACACTTCGAACTTGACATTGTCGAAGAAGAAGTCGATGTCATTGGCTTTGTCTTTCGAGAGGTTGAAAGCGATGGAGTGCATCAGACCACCACCACTATTAGGACCAGCTTGTTCAGCTGAGATCTCACCCTCGAAGGAATAGGTATCCCATTCTGTGGTGAAGGTGGGAGAGCCAATCATTGCCCAGTGGATGTAGTCGCTAGGATCGGCATGAGCCTGTGTGTCGGCTGTAGCACCCATGCTAGCACGCAGAGCGAACGAACCACGATACTTGGTTCCCTCGGGAAGGGTTTCGGGCAGGTTGATCCAGAACTGAGCGTCCCAGTCTTGGGATGCACCAGCTGCAGAGTGCACCTGGATACCACGGCTGCCGTCGACACCAACGCCATCAGTAATGACTGAAGGTTCGGCAGCACCAGCGTTCTCCTTAGAGTAGAAGCTGATGACTTCTTCGCCTTCCATGTCACCATTGGTGATGAGGTCGGTCCAACCCACAACCTGTGCCTTTCCTTGGCGTACGAGGTCCATGCTGATGACGGTCACATCTGACCAGTTGGCACCCTTGATGGCGTGGAGATGGGCAAATCCCTTGTCTTTCACCATCTGTTTCAGGTCAACGGTGTATACGGTGGCGTCATCTTCTTGGGTGACCGTGAAATAGCGATCACTCCAACCGTTCTTAGGATACTCGAGCAGGAACGACTCTTCCTCGGTTGCGCTATACTGGCCTTCGGCCTTCGTACGGTTAAAGAGGAAGCGGGGCGTACCTGCGGTAGCCTTCACGATGAGCTTTGAATAAAGCGACAGGTCGGCATAGTTGTTGACGCTGGGGTCACCATAAGGCTGACCTGTAGATTGGTTGAGCACAAGAGCACATTCGGCAGGTCCGATCTTCTGGGCGTCAGCACCCCAACCGTCCCACTCGAAGAAAATGTCAGTCGACAGAGGTACTGTCTCCTGTGCACCAACGTTCATTGCACCCAACACAAAAAGTGCCAGGATGGCAAACAGTTTGGTAATTTTTCTCATGTTTTTACGTTGTTTAGTTTTTAAATTTTTTGATTTGAAAAAAGATAGTTCGTTTTCAATTGCAAAGTTATATACCTTTATTTAAATACACTTTGCCATTTGTATCATACATTTTGTTGTTTGTATATTCCAGCCTGCATTAGACACCCTGAAAGGTGGTCGTTGTATATATCTTGTTAAATTGTATTAAATAACGAGACGGGATGAAGGAAATACAATGTTTTCTTATTATCTTTGCACTCCGAAACAACAAGTCGGCATAGCTCAGCTGGTTAGAGTATCACCTTGACATGGTGGGGGTCCTTGGTCCGAGTCCAAGTGTCGACACAAGAAATCTCAAGTAGTGTGAACTGCTTGAGATTTTTTTATTTATGGTCTTTATTGATCAACACCTTATTTTTTTGTGAGCAGCTTACGAGCGTATTCGATGATGGTGTCGCGTCCTCGTGCGAAGTCTTCGTCGGTAAGGGAGACTTGATGGTCGGGTTGTATTCCGAACTCGGTGGATTGTTGGTGGACGTCGTACATGGGACATGCTGAGAAACGGATGCTCCAGCCACAAGGCAGTTCGCTCGAGAACGGCATTCCGGCTCCGCCTCCCGTTTGGTCGCCGATGATGGTGGCTTTGGGACATTGCTTCATGTATTTCACGAATTCGTTGGCGGCGCTATAGACGGACCTATTGGTAAGCACGGCAACGGGTTTCTGCCATCGCACTCCATTCGAGGGTTTCAGCTTTTGTTCCTCCATAGACGAGAAATCGTTGTGCCCAGGACCGGTCTTGTGTTGCATGTAGCCCACCAGAATCTCTTCGTTGGTGAATCGGGCAGCCAATTGCTCGGCATAGGTGAGCAGACCTCCGCTGTTGTTGCGTATGTCGATGATGAGTGCGTGGCAGGGTGCAAGATAGGTGAGGACTTCGTCGAGGTTGCCTTCACCGATGGCGCTTGAGAAGGACGAATAGCGTAGGTAACCGATGTTGTCGTCAAGGACGCGGTATCTGATGCCCGAGGCAATTCGATAATCCGTGCGCAGGTATATATTTAATATGGTGTCGCTGAAGTTGGAGGGATAGTCTTCGTGCCAAGCCCAATTGCGTGCAACATCGAAGGGAGTGTAGATGTTCACGTGGCCATCGCGCAGTTCGCTGAGCATGTTGGCAAGCACCTCGAACATCTGGAGTTGCGTCATACCGGGAGCGAATTGCTTTTGGTACCGGTTATGGACCTCATTCCAATCGAGTCCGTATTGCTGCTTTTTATAGTCGAAGAAGCAATAATGCTCGTCGATGATGCGCCAAAGTGCCTCGAAGTTGCCTTGCGGGGTGTCGTCGAACTCATCTTCATCCACACAGGATGCGAGTCCTGCACAGAGAGGGCAGGCGATGAGAAAGATGGATAGGGTTTTTATGATGGTGTTTCGAAGCATAGGTTTCAAAAGTATTTTGTCCAGCCAATCAGGAGTAGATGGGCGTAGTGATGTTGCTTGAGGTTGTTGACTTTGGCTTGTTGGTAGTCGCCTAGATAACCGATGCGGAACAGCAACGTGGGTTTCTGGCGCGAGAGCGGTATGTCGAGCGTGAGCGAATGGCGCAGAGAGGGTGTTGCGCCGATGGTAGTAGGCACGATGTTGTGGTCGTAGTTACCACGTGAGAAGATCTCGTAGTAGGATTGTCCGTAGTTGGGGGAGAACATCAAACCGAGCAAGGGGACAGTCAGTTCGTAGTGAAGGGCTGAAGATCGCTTGAAGAGCGTGAGCGAACGGGATAAAGCAGCCGACGGCATGAGGTTGATGGCGGCGTAGGCTTGTGCGGGATTGTTGCTGTTGCGGGTGTTGTAGAGGAATCCCAGATGCGCGCCGATGGCTGCACCAACCTCGAAGTTGAAGTTCCCATGTTCCCAATGATGGCGCAAATGATATTGGAAATCGTAAGCTCCACCAATCTCATCGTTGTTGTCGGCTCGGTTGTTGACAGTCGCTATGCTTCCTTCGTTTACGACCGTCTGCCAGATGTTGTTCCATCGGGTGGGTTTATGGACGGTGCTGATGAAATGAATCTCCTCGCCCTTGTAGCTTTCGGGTGAGAGATAGGTGTCGAGGATATTGGTGGAACCCACCGCTATCATCGTGGCCTTCTCCCTGATAGGAAGTGGGTCGATGAGCTGTCCCTGCAGAGCCTCAGCTGGTGTGGTGGCCTGTGCGTTGGCAGGAAGGGGTAGTTGCGATGATATCGCAACATACACAACCATAAGAATGATTCTGCTGAAGGAATGGGGGAGGGAAAGGCTACATTTCGTCATCTGTGAACAGGCTTAATTCCCCCGTTTTGGGGTCAAACTTGAACTGAGGGCTGGGCTCGTCATCATGATAGGTCGGTGCGGGAGCCTCTTCTTCTTTCTTCTTCCTATTTGTTTTAGGAGTCTTTTTCCTACTGGCCTTGGGTGGCGTAGGCTCAACAGGTTTCTTCTCTTTTATTGGTTGCTCCTCTACTGGTTTCTCCTCTATAGGTTCATCCTCAATGGGTTGCTCTTCCTTTACAGGTTTCTCTTCTACGGGTTGCACGTCTTCGACAGTAGATTCTTCATCGACGACTTCTGGAGACTCTTCGTCTTCTTTTGTTTCGACATCATCAGAAACAACATCTTTTGATGTTTCTACCTCCTTTTGCGATTCAACTTCTTCCGAAGTATCGACGTTTTCTTGGACTTCGGCGGTTTCCGTTGTCTCGTCTTCTTCTACGTCGTCTCCATTATTCTCTTCTTCGACAATTTCAGGTTCAGGTTGGCGCGTGGGCTCCAATTCCGTGATGTTGGCAATCTTCCAAGTGGTGATGCGCTTGCCTTTAGCCTTGAAGCTCTTCACCATCACAAACTCCTCGATTTCAATGTCCATCGGTTCACGATGCTTGTCGATGCCGCCGAACGTAATGCGGATGCGAGGATAAGGATGGTCGGAGAATAGCTCAACTTTCGAGTTGGGATTCTCGCCTATGAGGCTTTGCCTGCGCTTGTTGGGCGACAAGGTGAAACGTTTGATGTAAGGATATCCTTCGTTATCAGCATCGTAAAGCACAACGCTCCACACCTTTTCAGGGTCGAATTTCTCGATGAGCAAGATGTTGTTCTCGTAGTGGTTGTTGGCGTCGAAGTTGCTCATGTAATAGGAATAGTCGGATAATACCACGAGGATGAGGTCGTCTTCGTTGAATTCGCCGAGAAGCCTTCCGTGTTCGTCGTAGTTAAGGCGGTTGACATCGGGATCCCACCACACCTTTCGTCCACCGAGCGTGGAGTGTCCATGACTCTTCAATCCAACGCGATGCACAGGCTTCTTAGTGAGCAGATTTCCCTTGGATGTTCGTCCTTTGATGCCAATCTGCGAGAAGTCGCGCACCATGAAGATGTTCTTGATGGTAGGACTTGCCTCGAGCGTTATCTTGATGGTTTCTGCTTCTCCGTTGGGGTTGGCGGTGAAATACATGATCTTCGAACCTGGCGTGCCTTGTGTGAGATCGTATTCGCGGTCGCGAGTCACAGCGGGCACATTGAAACGCTTGATGTAGCAATATCCCTTGCGACCATCCCTGTAAACGACATTGTAAACCGTACGTTTGTCGTTCTTCTTATAGACCTGCAGATGCTGTATGTTCTTGCCAACGAAAATCTTCTCGGCCACTCGCACCACCTTGTATTTTCCGTCTTTGTAGAAGATGATGATATCGTCGATGTCGGAGCAGTTGCACACGAATTCGTCTTTCTTCAGCGCCGTTCCTATAAAGCCCTCGTTGCGGTTGATATAGAGTTTCTGGTTGGCCTCCACCACCTTTGCCGCCTCGATGGTGTCGAAATTGCGAATCTCCGTACGGCGTGGGTGGTCGGCTCCGTATTTCTCTTTGATGTAGCGGAACCACTCGATGGCGACATTCACCATATGGGCGAGATCGTTGTCAATCTGTTCAATCTCAGCCTTGATGCGAGCCATCAGTTCATCGGCCTTGTCTTTGTTGAACTTCAGGATGCGTTGCATCTTGATTTCCATGAGGCGAAGGATGTCTTCGCGGGTCACTTCGCGGATGAGGCTCTCCTTGAAAGGCTTGATTCGGCTGTCGATGTGAGCCACCACAGCGTCCATATTCTCGGCATTCTCGAACTTCTTGTCCTTGTAGATGCGCTCTTCGATGAAAATCTTCTCCAACGACGAGAAGAAGAATTGTTCTTCGAGTTCACCTTTGCGAATGAGCAATTCCTTGCGCAAGAGCCCCATTGTCGTCTCCACCGAATGGCGAAGAACATCGCTGATAGTCAGGAAACAAGGTTTTTGGTTTTCGATAACGCAGCAGTTGGGCGAGATGTTGATTTCGCAATCGCTGAACGCGTAGAGGGCGTCGAGCGTCTTATCGCTGGAAACGCCAGGAGCCAGATGCACGAGAATCTCGGCTTCTGCAGCGGTGTTGTCTTCCACCTTCTTGGCTTTGATTTTCCCTCTCTCAATGGCTTTCAGGATGGAATCGATGAGCGAACCTGTGTTTTTCGAGAACGGAATCTCGCGAATGACGAGTGTTTTCTGGTCGAGCTTCTCGATTTTAGCGCGCACTTTCAACACACCCCCTCGTTGACCATCGTTGTATTTTGAAACATCGATGGAGCCTCCTGTGGGGAAGTCGGGGTAGAGAGTGAACGGCTTGCCTTTCAGATAGCTGATGGCGGCGTCGCAAATCTCGTTGAGGTTGTGAGGAAGGATTTTCGAAGACAATCCCACAGCGATACCTTCGGCCCCTTGAGCCAGCAGCAACGGGAATTTGACAGGCAGCGTGATGGGCTCTTTGTTTCGTCCGTCGTAGCTGAGTTGCCATTCGGTAGTCTTCGGATTGAACACCACATCGAGCGCGAATTTCGACAGTTTGGCCTCAATATATCGAGGAGCGGCAGCGTGGTCGCCCGTGAGGATGTTACCCCAGTTGCCTTGCATGTCGATGAGCAGTTCTTTCTGACCCATCTGCACCAAAGCATCGCCGATGGAAGCGTCCCCGTGAGGGTGGAACTGCATGGTGTGTCCCACGATGTTGGCAACCTTGTTGAAACGACCATCGTCCATGCGTTTCATGGAGTGAAGAATGCGTCGTTGCACGGGTTTCAAGCCGTCGCCGATGTGTGGAACCGCACGCTCGAGAATCACATAGCTCGCATAGTCGAGAAACCAATTCTGATACATACCGCTCAGATGGTGAACGGCCGATGCATCAAAGCGATTCGCGGGGCGATAGTCGGAATGGCCAGTCGCTTCATCGTCCTCCTCTTCGCCTTCTTCATCGCCTGTTTTTTCGGTTTCTTCGGCTTCTTCAGCATCGTTAGTGGCTTCCGTCTCGTTGCTTTCCGTGTCGACCACCTCGTCTTCCAATTGTTTTTCCTCGTCGTTCAAATCAAGGTTTTCGTCTTTTTCAAAGTCGTCGCTCATATCTGTTTTTCGTCTCTTTATTCAGGTTTTCGTTCAATTTACTCGCAAAAGTACGAAAAAAACTTGATAAATCAGCATTCCGTTCGATTAATTTCTTTTTTATTTTCATTTGTCTAGCGGCAAGCAATCTGCTTAAAATACAACACGCCGATGAGATGTTTGTAGTGCTGAAGGTTGCTAGATGTCGATGAAACGATGAATTAGTTTGTCAAGTTTCTTTTCCAAATTTAACACTTCAGGAGAATGTGCTCTAGCTTTAAATATTGCACAAAACGGCAAGTTTGTGCATGTTTTATGACGAATTGCGCTCCCATTGATACCCTTTGACGTTGTCAAAGCTATGCTTTCGTCCGCTCAAAGCATAGCTTTCATCGCCTCATTCCTATGCTTTGACGAGCTCATTGCTATGCTTTGACAACGTGAAAAATGGCTTTTGACCCTTTTTTCTTGATGGTTTCTGGGTGTAATTATCTATAAAAACTTGTAAGTTATTGATATTCACGAGTTTATATAAAAATGCATTTTGGAGCTCAAAAATGGGTTGTTTTTCGAGTTATTCATGCTGTCTGTTGCTTTTCTAACACTCATTTGTAAGGATATTTCATCATTTTTTAACAGTTTGTTTTTTCGTTGAAAACAAGCATTTCGTTGATTGTTGCATTTTATTTCACATTAAATAAATGTTGTCAAGCGAGTGTTTTTCCGTGAAATAATTGTATCTTTGCAACCGAATCGCGCAAAGCGATGACTATTATTAACCAAACAAGAATAACTTAAACAGAAAGAACAATGAAAAAGATTTTTGCTATTCTGGCTTTCGCAGCTATGACAATGACAGTAAGTGCACAGAGTCTGGATGGTAACTGGCAGGCCGAGAAGAAGATGGGGATTGCAGCGTTGAACTATATCCTGGCCTTCAAGGGTGACCAAGTGAGCCAGAGTCTGGTGGCCACGGCTGAGAAGGAGATTGGTATAGTGACTTACAGCCTCGCCGCCCCAGCTCAGAGTTATACACCTGGGAAAACGCTGAACTTTACACTCGACGCCTCGAAGGTCGAGATGAAGATTACAGACATCAAGTTCAATGACGAAGTGAAGGCTGAAATCAAAAATAATCCCGCATTGGAGAAAACCTTAAGGCAGTTTGAGCAGGATGATGTCGATGAGAAGAAAGAACTCACAGTCAACCAAGTCATGTTCAGCGGCAAGTGTACCATTACAAAACAGACTGCCGAGAGTTTTGAACTGAAGAATGGCAATGGCGAGACCTATAACTTCAAGAAGGTGAAGTAATGACGTTGCTTGACGTAAAAATCGAAACATGAAACAATAAACATTAGACATTAAAACAGAAAGAACAATGAAAAAGTTTTTTTCAATTTTGGCTTTCGCAGCCATCACATTAACCGCTAATGCACAAGGAGAGATGGTAACCTACAGTGGTGAAAAGTTCAGTGTTCAGCACCCTAAGGAGTATGCCGATGTGGTAGACGATTGGACTCCTGGTGTTGTGAACGAGTGGAAGAAGGACGACAACCACAAACTCTCTGTATGGCCCGATGAATATAGCGATGTGAAAGTGGAAGACTTCAATTATTGGGGCAACTACAAGAAGCAGGAGTTCGAGGAGAAAGACGAGGGCTGGAAGGTTGACGATCCCGTTGTCAAAGGCAAGTATCTCACCCTCCGCATGACCGCTGGCGATATTGTTCAGTACTTTTACTTCGTCGTGGAAAATGGTCTTGTCTTCGAAGGCAAGATGACTTTCCTTACAAGCGAAGAGACAAAGTATAAACCCATCTTCGATGCAGTATTGGCATCTATCAAGAAGAAGTAAATTGTATGGCTTATCAAAAAACAGAAACAATAGGTTATGGCTCTCGCGTCAAACAGTCGTTCAAAAAGATTGCGACAGGTTTTACGCTTTTCCTGACTGCTACGGTTATGCTGTGGTGGAACGAGGGTGATTCCGTGAAAACTCGCGACATGCTCAAAGAGGCTCAGGCGGTATGCGTAGAAATGCCGAACCCCAGCACGAAGGACGCCAACTTGGAAGGTCAGTTGGTATGCGGTTCCGCTGTTACTTCCACCACCGACTCGCTTATTGACAACGACTTCGGAATTGGCGTCAAAGCCATCTCGATGAAGCGTACGGCTGAGTACTATCAGTGGCACGAGATCAAGAAAGAGGAAACCAAGGAGAAGAGAGGCGGTGGTATGAAGAAGACCTACTCCTACGAATACAACAAAGCATGGGGCAAAAAACCTGTCAACTCCAGTAAATTCGAATACACTTCCGGACATAAAAACGTGGTGCTGGCTATTATTGAAGATAGCGTGCAATGGGCGGAGCATGTTTCCTTTGGCGCTTACAACCTCAGTAGCAACCTGATTCACAGCATCAGTTCTTTTGAACCGCTCAAACTGGACCTCAGCGACAACCTGATGCGTCAGTTGGACAAAACCACACAGGCGGCATACGAGCGTTATTACACTCCTAAGGATCTGAATAGTAACGATTACAACTTCGTCCACGTGAGTGATAATCAGTTGTATCTTGGCCCTGACCAAACTTCGCCTACGATTGGCGATGTGCGCGTCAAGTTCGAAAAGGTGCCCTCTGTCCATGAGGTAACAGTTGTTGCCGTTGTTGATGGTGATAGTTTCAAGCCTTTCAAGGCCAAGAACGGCTATACATTAGAGAAGTTGGTGATGGGCAAGAAGGATATGGATCAATTCTTCGAAGATGAACAAACCGCTAACACTCTCAAAACTTGGATGGTTCGTATATTGGGCATCATGATGGTCATCGGAGCTTTTAAGCTCATCTTCGGCTTCGTCGAGACACTCCTGAAGTTTATTCCATTCGTGTCAAATATCATAGGATGGGGCGTAGGCGTAATTTGCACCGTCTTGGGGTTCGTTTGGTCGCTAACTGTCATAGCCCTCGCGTGGCTCTTCTATCGTCCAACTCTGGGATTCACCTTGTTGGCGATTTCCGCTCTGCTTATCTGGATATTTGCCCTAGGTGGAAAGAGCAAACTGAAGCAAATTGGTCAAAAGTGAAGATAAAGAATCATGATGAGAATGATTCTTATATATTAAATAATGTTGGAAAGCGAGTGTTTTTCCATTAAATAATTGTATCTTTGCAACCAAATTTGCAAAATATTACAAAAATTATGGCACAAGAAGACGTTTTCAAGAAGATTGTGAGCCACTGTAAGGAGTACGGTTTCGTGTTTCCCAGCAGTGAAATTTACGACGGCCTGGGCGCCGTTTACGACTACGGCCAGATGGGCGTTGAGTTGAAAAAGAATATCAAGGATTATTGGTGGAAGGCTATGGTGTTGCTCCACGAGAACATCGTGGGAATCGACTCTGCCATCTTCATGCACCCCACCATTTGGAAGGCAAGTGGACACGTGGATGCGTTCAACGACCCCCTTATCGACAACCGCGACTCGAAAAAGCGCTATCGTGCAGATGTGCTCATCGAGGACCAAATAGCCAAGTACGACGAGAAGATTGAAAAAGAAGTGGAGAAGGCCCGCAAACGCTTTGGCGAGTCGTTCGACGAGCAGAAGTATTTGGAGACCTCGCCACGTGTTTTGGAGACAAAACAGAAGCGCGATGCTCTGCACGAGCGTTATGCTGCTGCTATGCAAGGCCCCGACCTCGAGGCTCTGAAGCAGATTATCCTCGATGAGGAGATTGTTGACCCCATTAGTGGAACGAAGAACTGGACAGACGTGCGTCAGTTCAACTTGATGTTCTCTACTGAGATGGGTGCTTCGGCCGATGCTTCGATGAAGATCTATCTGCGTCCTGAGACGGCTCAGGGTATCTTCGTGAACTATCTGAACGTGCAGAAGACAGGTCGCATGAAGATTCCTTTTGGTATCGCCCAGATTGGTAAGGCTTTCCGCAACGAGATTGTGGCTCGTCAGTTCATCTTCCGCATGCGTGAGTTTGAGCAGATGGAGATGCAGTTCTTCGTGAAGCCTGGAACCGAACTCGAATGGTTCAAGCAGTGGAAGCAGACGCGTATGGCTTGGCATCAGGCTCTCGGATTCGGCGCCGAAAACTATCGTTTCCACGACCACGACAAACTGGCTCACTATGCCAACGCCGCTACCGACATCGAGTTCCACATGCCGTTCGGTTTCAAGGAGGTGGAGGGTATTCACTCACGCACCAACTTCGACCTGTCTCAGCATGAGAAGTATAGTGGAAAGAGCATCAAATACTTTGACCCGCAAACCAATGAGAGCTACACTCCGTTCGTCATCGAGACTTCTATTGGTGTTGACCGCATGTTCCTCAGCATTATGTGCCACTCTTTCTGCGAGGAGAAACTTGAGAATGGCGAGACGCGTACCGTGCTTCGTTTGCCTGCTGCTTTGGCTCCTGTGAAGTTGGCTGTGATGCCTTTGGTGAAGAAAGACGGACTGCCCGAGAAGGCTCGCGAGATTATCAACGACCTGAAGTTCCACTTCAATTGCCAATACGACGAGAAGGACAGCATTGGAAAGCGTTATCGCCGTCAGGATGCAATCGGTACTCCTTATTGCGTTACTGTTGACCACGATTCACTCAAGGACGATTGTGTGACCTTGCGTTTCCGCGATACTATGCTTCAGGAGCGTGTGAAGATCAGCGACCTTGTTTCCATCATCGAAGACAAGGTGAGCATCACTTCGTTGCTGAAGAAACTCTAATAGATGGGCTTCGCCCTAGATGATAAAGAAAAAATGATGAATGACGAATGACAAATGATATTGATATGAACAATTGTAGAACGCTAAAAAAATGGTTGCGAATGATAAGTCTATCTTTTATCATTTGTCATTTGTCGTTTAGCGTAGTTGCCTGCAGCGAACAGGACGATACTGTGGAAGAGTTTGCCAATTGGCAGGAGGTCAACGAGGAGTATTTTAGCAATCTCTATGCCCAAACCCAGCGGCGAATTTCATCGGGTGATTCCAATTGGAAGATCATTCGCCAATGGTCGTTGCCCGAAACAGAGCATCTTGATATTGACGATTATATCATCGTTCAGGTGCTCAACGAAGGTCAGGGTGCGGGTTGCCCACTTTATACCGATACTGTGCGTTGCATGTATGAAGGTCGATTGATTCCTTCCACCAACTATCTGTCAGGATGGGTGTTCGATCAGTCGTTCTCGGGAACATTCGACCCTGCAACCGCCAAAGCCGCCCAGTTTGCTGTAGCGGGCGTGGTAGATGGGTTCTCCACAGCCTTGCAGAACATGCACATAGGCGATCGTTGGAAAGTCTATGTCCCCTATAATTTGGGTTATGGCACCCAGGACAACAAGAACAGCAATACAGGAGCGGTTGTCGTGCCTGCCTATTCCACGTTGGTATTCGATATCACGCTCGTCTCTTATCATCATCCTGGTGCCACTCAGCCTGCTTTCAAGGCTAAAGCGGCCAACTTATGGTAAAAAGCGACTTGTTGTTGGCAGCCATCCGTGATGGCAAGCCAATGGGTGCGGGCGACAAATTCAATCTGATTGTCAGTTTGAGTATCCCGTCGATATTGGCGCAGATAACAAGTGTGCTTATGTTTTTCATCGATGCCTCTATGGTGGGGCATCTTGGCGCGGAGGCGTCAGCAGCCATCGGTTTGGTTGAATCTACCACATGGCTTTTCGGTAGTTTTACTTCTGCGGCTTCGATGGGTTTTTCGGTGCAGGTGGCTCATTTTATTGGCGCCAACGATTTTCAGAAGGCTCGACAAGTGTTTCGACATGCGCTTGTCTGCACCACATTACTTAGCTTTTTCATCGTCCTTATTTGTCTGTCAATAGCCCATCCGTTGCCTTTCTGGTTGGGTGGAGGTGCAGATATCGCCCACGATGCAAGTCTTTATTTCCTGATTTTCGGTATGGCCACCCCGTTTTTCATGTTTTCTAATTTGTCGGCGGCCATGTTGAAATGTTCGGGAAACATGCGTATTCCGAGCATCATCAGCGTGCTGATGTGTGTGCTCGATGTGGCTTTCAACTACCTTTTCATTTTTGTTTTCCATCTTGGCGTGATGGGTGCTGCCATCGGAACTGCTTTGGCCATTTTCATCGCTGCATGTTTGCAGGGCTATTTTGCCATTTTCCGTAGTGAGATGCTGGCACTTTGGCGCGATAAGGAACCATTTCATTGGGTGTCGGATTATGTGAAGAATGCTTTGAAAATAGCCTCGCCGATGGCTTTGCAATCGATGTTGATGAGTGGAGCGCAGATTGTCAGTACGATGATTGTGGCGCCGTTGGGTAATTTTGCCATCGCAGCCAATACATTCGCCATTACGGCAGAAAGCCTGTGCTACATGCCTGGCTATGGAATTGGTGAGGCTGCCACAACGTTGGTAGGACAGAGTATGGGTGCTGGAAGGATGGATGTTTGTCGTTCGTTTGCCCACATGACAGTTGGAATAGGTATGGCCATCATGGCGTTCATGGGTGTGTTGATGTTTGTATTTGCACCCGAGCTGATGGGTATTCTCACACCAGTGGCTGAGATTCGCGATTTAGGTGTACAATGTCTGCGCATAGAAGCCTTTGCCGAACCTATGTTTGCCGCTTCTATCGTGAGTTATAGTGTCTGTGTGGGAGCGGGAGATACATTCAAACCTGCTATCATCAACCTGATGTCAATGTGGTGTGTGCGTCTGACGTTGGCGGCCTTGCTTGCTCGTGAATACGGATTGCCAGGCGTTTGGACAGCAATGGCTATTGAATTGACATTCAGAGGCGTGTTGTTCCTCATTCGTTTGGCGCGCGGAAAGTGGATGAAAAAGCGGCTTTAACAACATTTATCATTTGTGATTTATCATTTAATGAGGTGAATGAGTTGGTTTTTCATGTTTTTCATTATCTTTGCAGCAGAATCTTTTAAATGCAACAGAAAATGAAACAAATCGCCTTTTTGATATTTCTTTTTATAGCTTCAGCGTCTCGTGTATACGCATCTGACTATAATTATTTGATATTCCAGCAAACCGACGGTACAGAACAAGCGTTTGGGGTATCGGGATTGAAGTTGACCTTCGAGAACGGAAACATGCTCGTACAGCAGAATGGTGTAACCTCCACTTTCCCGCTTTCACAATTGAGCAAGATGTTTTTCTCGGGAGATACAACGGGTATTGAGCAGTTGAAGGAGAACGAGGAGCAACCATTAACGGTGTTCAGCCCATCGGGTGTTCGTGTGGGTGTGTTTTCTTCGCCTACTGACTTGCAGCAGAAACTCCCTCGAGGGGTGTATATGATGAAACAAGGTGACAAGACTATAAAAGTGTATATCAAATGAGACGTTTCTACCTTCTCCTTTTATCATTTGTCATTTGTCATTTGTCATTTAGCGATGCTTATGCCCAGTTGCTGAATGTGAATGTCGGTAATGTGACCTATAGTCATGATCCTGCTTCCACGGGCAAAATGATTTTCAACAATGGAACGACATTGACGATTGAAGGCCGTGTATACAACATCAGCGAAATTGATAGTATCGTAGTCGCTGATGGAAACGTTGCCTCCAATACCGTGAGTGTCGTTTATAACGGCACCTCTGCCAAAGTGGTTGTTGCAGGTAATATTGCGCGCTATCTGACGGTGACTGCCACCGACTCGCATGTCAGCATCATTCAGAGCGATGCTTTGCAGCGTGAGATGAATTATACTCTTAGCGGATCTTCGTCCAACGGTTCGTTCTTCATGGATGGTTCTTATAAAGCTAATTTCATCCTCAACAATCTTTCGTTGACCAACCCGTCGGGTGCTGCTATTGACATCGAGGATGGTAAGAAGATAGACATCACGTTGATGGGTACAAACACTTTGACTGATGGCGCAGGTGGGCAGCAAAACGCTTGCTTCTACATCAACGGACACCCCGAATTCAAAGGCTCGGGTACCCTCAACCTGAAGGGCAACACCAAGCATGCGCTGACGGCCGATGAATACATGACTATGACAAGCGGAACGTTGAACGTTTCGGGTGCTGTGGGCGATGGTGTTCATGTGGGCCAATATTTCAAGATGGATGGTGGCGTGATGAACATTACTAGCACAGGCGACGGAATTGATGTGGGCTTCAAGGGAGTGAACAAAGGTACGAAAGACCAATATGAGAATAATGGCTTCGTTTTCTTGAATGGTGGCACGCTCACCATCAACGTGAATGGCGCAACATCGAAGGGTTTGAAGGCCGACTCGACAGTTGTGGTGAATGGCATTACTGCAACGATTACCACATCGGGTAATGCTGCTTATGATGCAACTGAAAAGGATTTGAGTAGTGCTGCAGCTTTGAAGACAGGAGGCGCCTTTACGTTGTCTTCGGGTTTGTTGACGCTCACCAGTACAGGTGATGGCGGCAAGGGTTTGAATGCAACAGGCAACATCGTGTTCAATGGTGGAAAACTGATAGCTACCACTATAGGCGATACATACACATATAGTGCCTCACTTGACACCAAACCACATGGTGTGAAAACCGATGGCAAAATTACCTTTAATGGTGGAGAGTCCTATGTAGCCGCTTCTTCCGATGAAGGCGTTGCTTTCAAACACGATCTCGGTTTTGCCATCAATGGAGGAACTTTGATGGGCATTGGAGGCAAAAAGTCAACTCCGAAGAGTGGTTCGCAAGGCTTCAAGACATACACGAGTGTGAAAGTCAACAAGGGTGGTACCGTTTCCTATAACGGCGTTTCCTATACGGTTCCTTCCATTTATTCCAACTCGTCGGCTCATGTGGTCGTCTCTACCAAAGGGTTGTGATTTAACTACACCTTAATATATATAGGGGCTTCGGCCCCTTTTTTGTTGTCATTAGCCAATAGGTGAGAACGAAGAAGCCCACTTGGCAGCATTCGTTTTCGGTTTCTTGTTTTTTATGCAACAATTATTCGTTTTTCTAGATGTGAAAGACGATTTTTGAAGAAAAAGCAGATTTTTTTGAAAAAAAACGTCAAAAAGTTTGGAGGATATGATAAAATGCATTACCTTTGCAGTGTACTATTAAAGTGGTACACTAATACACATTATTAATAATATAACGAACACCAACAAAATAAGATTATGATTCAGATTCAAAACATCAGTTACAGGTATGCTGGAGGGGACAGTTTGGTTTTCAATAATCTCTCTCTCTCTCTTGACGAAAATCGAATTTATGGGCTGTTGGGTCGCAACGGTGTTGGCAAGTCCACTCTGCTCTACCTGATGGCTGGTTTGTTACGCCCCTCGAAGGGCACGATTCTGATTGCCGGGCGTGAACCTCGTCGGCGTGAACCAGCTCTTTTGCAAGAGATTTGTTTCGTACCCGACGAGTTCTCGTTCCCTTCAATGACGCTCAGCAAATATGTCAAACGTTATGCGCCTTTCTATCCTCGTTTCAGTCAGGAGGTGCTCGATGCTTGTTTGAAGGATTTCGAAATCAGCATGGACGAGCAGCTCGACAAGCTCTCTTTAGGCCAAAAGAAGCGCGTGATGGTAAGTTTCGCATTGGCTACCCAATGCCGTTTGCTGTTGATGGACGAGCCTACGAATGGTCTCGACATCCCCGCTAAGAGCCTATTCCGCAAGATGGTGGCTCGTCATGTTGCCGAAGGACAAACCATTCTGATCTCCACGCATCAGGTGTATGATGTAGATGCTCTGCTCGATCACGTGATTGTGCTGGGTAAGGTGGAGCCGCAGGAAGGTGAGGACAATGTTCCGCAATATGCTGACAGGGTGCTCTTCGATCGCTCGTTGGCCGATGTGACCGAGGAATATGCATTCGTATATCGTTCGGTAGGAGAGGATTGTAGCGATGCCATTTATTCGGAACCAACTCCGCAAGGACGTGCCTTGATTGTGAAGAACGAAGATGGTCAGGACACGACGGTCAGGATGGAGCTTCTTTTCAATGCTATTGTGAAAGGATTTGTGAAGTGACGGTTTAAAGAATTGGAAAGATGAGTAATTTCAGTATGAAACGCTTCTGGCATTTGTGCCGTTTGCGCTTTTCCGAAAACCGGCGCGTTCTTGTCCTGCTCATGTTAGGACTGCCGTTGTTGCTGTTTGCCGTCAAGGTGATTTGCGCAGCAGGTATTTTTGTGAATGGCGATATGGCGGTACGTTTGTCGCGCATTGCCGGCATCACCAGGTTGATAGGATTTGGTGCGCTGATGTATATGATAGTGCTGTTTGTCGATCGGGTGTTGCGCCGTGAGGATGGAATACGTTTCTTCACGCTGCCTGTGACAAATCTTGAACGTTACATCTCGCTCGTGGTGGAGCCGCTGGTGTGCTTCATGGTGATTTGGACGGTGTCTTGGTATATTGCCGAATTAGTTTGGCGATTGATATTGAGCAACGTTTTTCCCAGCACATACGCTATCTATTGCAGCGTTCCTGATACAGGTCAGAACTTGCTGGTTCTGTTTGCTGTGGCCGCCGTCGTCTTTAATGGTATCATCATGCCGATCCAGATTAGTGTGGCTTCTTCTCGCATGAACAAAATAGTCCTCTCTATCGGCATATTTTTCTTGTTGTTAGTGTTTTTTGGATTTATCTTGATGTTCTCGGTAGCATTGAATTCGAAGTTGTTCGCCATACTTACATTAGTGATCCCATCCCTTTGGGTCGCAGTGGTGTTGCAAAGGGCTGCTTATCGTAGATTCTGTCAATTTGAAATTGATTTAAATGTGGAGGGAAATGATGGAAAAGAATAATAAGTTTCATTGGTGTCGTTTCTGGACGCTGTTGAAGAATCATTTTGAAGATGGGTGGAAGACCATCATGTGGGTGGCGCTGGCTGTACTCCTGTTGTCGACTGCTTCTTTGCTCTATTTCTCGCTGTTTGGTATTACAACAACGGATAACCCTCTGCTCAAGGGTTTCAATGGGGATATGATGTCTGCCCTCATGGCTATTTCCAACACGAGCATCGTGGTTTCGATATTCATCTATGTGATTTTGAGTCTTGTGTGCTCGAACATGTCTAACCGTAGTGGTGAGATTTCCTATTTGATGTTCCCTGCCACGAATCTCGAGAAATGGCTCAGTCGTGTGATATACGTTTTCGTGGTGGGTTGCCTGATGGTGGATGCTGTGTTCTATTTGTCTTTGTTCCTATGTGAGGGCATTGGCCACCTATTCGACATTGCTCCTTTGCAGCTTTTGACAGATGTGCAATTCAACAACAGCCTAATGGAGAATATCACAAACGTCAAGGTGAACTGTTGGGTGTGGATTGTGGACTTTTGTGGGTCTTTCCTATTTGTTACATTGTTCATCCTGGGTGGAACTTATTTCCGTCGCATGGGATGGCTCTACACGGCTTTGATTATTCTGGTCGTTGGTGTTATTCTTACGGTAGGCGGTATCATTGTATCGACTTTTCTCTTTAATGACACGATGGCCGAGTTTTTCCGTACTGTCAGAGAATCTTCAGATCTGAGTGTGGTTTTCACATTGCTCGACGGAGTATTCAAATGGATGAGTGGGATATCAGTTGCCTTAGGCATGTTGGCCTTGTGGCTTTCCTATAAGCTGTTCTGCCGTCGCCAGATAGAGGCTCACAGAATTAAAATCATCAAATGATGTAAGAAGGAGGAAAGAATATGGATTTTAACAATGAAAAAGCAATATACTTGCAAATGGCTGATCGGTTGTGCGATGAGATATTGTCAGGTGTTTACAAGGCTGACGATCGAATCCCGAGTGTGCGCGAATATGCTGTGATGCTGTCTGTGAATACGAATACGGCGGTGAAGGCTTACGAGCAGTTGGCACGCGAGGGTGTGATCTACAACAAGCGTGGACTTGGCTATTTCGTTGCCGAAGACGCACGTGCCCATATCATGGACGTCCGCCGTCGTGATTTCATGGAGAAGAGGTTGCCTGAGGTGTTCCGAGAAATGCGCCTGTTAGGCATCAACATGGAGGATGTTGAGCGGATGTGGAAAGATACTCCGCTTAGCTAAATGAAACATAAACATCAAAATGAAGATAACAATATAGCAGTTGACCTACAAACATAAAGCGTCAAAACAGTCTTGTCAAAGACCACAAATGACATGCTCAAAGACCACAAATGGGGAGGTCAAAAGCCACAAATGACACGCTCAAAAGCCATCAATGGCGAAAACGATGAAGACATCAGTTTGTATGAGCCAACTGCTATATTCTTAGTAAAATTGAATACACAGTAATTATCATATCTCTCTGGAGAGAAGAATAGAAAAAAAGACAATGATGTGAGGGCGGTGCAACTTTCCAATCGCTTGAAACGTCAAAGTAATTAACAACACAAAACGCCAACAATAAAATTATGATAAAAGTGATGATGACAGCCATTGGTATGCTGGCAATGACGTCGGCTGCTATGGCTCAAGTAACGAACAACGAAACGAGTGGTAACATGCAGGAACAGCAAATGACTTCGCGAATGGATTCGCTGGATGCAGTCTTCGATTCTTTGGAATTGAAGGGCGTGACTGTGACTGCCCAGAAACCATTGGTGAAGATGGAGGCTGACAAGATGACATACGATGTTGCGGGTGATACCGACTCGAAGTCGGCTACGGTGCTCGACATGCTGAGGAAGGTTCCAATGGTGTCGGTTGATGGACAGGATAACATCACCGTGAATGGATCTTCTTCCTTCAAAGTGTATGTGGATGGTAAGCCAAACGTGATGTTCTCGCAGAATGCCTCGCAAATCTTCAAGATGATGCCTGCTGCCGCCGTTTCGAAGATTGAAGTGATTACCAATCCTGGTGCGAAATACGATGCCGAAGGTTCTGTTGGCGTGTTGAACATTATGTTGGCAAAGCAGCAGGGTGGGGCAGCTGCCCAGGCTTTGAATGGTACTACGGGAACTATACGCGGAGTTGTAGGCAATAAAGGTGCTGGCGGCGGTGTGTTCTTCTCTGCTCAACAGGGTAAACTCTCGGCTTCTGGAAATGCTATGTACCAGTATCAGAAAATGTCGGGATTGGAAGTGTCGGTGGATCGCGAGACGTTGACTGAAGGTGGTGGCTTGATGCACTATGAGCAGGATGGAACGCAACGTGTTCCTTTCACGATGGGCAACCTGAATCTTGCCTACGATATCGACTCGCTGAACACGGTGAGTGCTGAGGTGGGTTTGACGGCCTTCAGGGCGAAGATGTCTTCGAGTCCGTTGACTCAGATGAGTGGTGCTGCTTATGGTGAAGGTTTCTCTTACACATACGACATGATGACCCGCATGCGTAGTACATCGCTGAATGCAAGTGCCGATTGGCAGCATTTCTTTTCAGCCGACAGAGATCGCTTTCTGACTGTTTCCTATCTGATGACCTATGCACCTCAGCGCACAGAGATCTCGCAGATTTATGAGGCTCCAATGCCGAGTTTGTTCACGGTGAACAAACCGAAATCGCTCGAGCAGACATTCCAACTCGATTATACCACGCCGATTGCGATGGGACAGACCTTGAACTTGGGTGGTAAGTACATCATGCGCGACAACGACTCATGGTCGGAGGATATGGAATATGAACACGGAAACGATATCGGTGCCGCTTACGTGGAATACGAAGGCAAGTTCGGCATTTTCGGTGCTAAAGCGGGTTTGCGTTATGAGCATACGTGGCAGAACGTGGAATACAAAAAGGGTAATGGTGTCGACTTCAAAAGGGATTATGGCAACCTAGTGCCAAGTGTGGCTTTGAGTCTGTCTCCCAGTATGACAAAGAACATCGGCCTCACTTATAACATGCGCATCTCGCGTCCTGGTATCACCTATCTGAATCCCTACATCGACCGTTCGCTGCCTGGCAACATCTCATATGGAAACTCGTATATCGATGTGGAGAAGATGCACAACGTGGGACTTACCTATAGCTCGTTCTCCCAGAAATTGATGGTCAACGTGGGATTGCATCAGAGTTTCTCTGACAACCTCATCTCGGAATACAGTTTTTATGAAGGTGGTTTGCTCCACACGACATATGGAAACGTCGTGAAACAGCGCAACTCCTCATTGTCTGCTTTCCTTAATTGGATGGCAACACCGAAGACTCGCTTCATGCTCAACGGAGCTCTCGATTATGTCGATCTGCGTAGCGACATGCTGGATATGAAGAACAGTGGATGGCAAGGGAACTTGATGTTAGGAGCCCAGCAGACACTACCTTGGGACTTGAAGTTGTCAGTCAATGCCATCGCCAACTCAAAGACCTACACGCTGCAGGGATGGAGCACAGGAATGGAAGCTCTCGTGGCAAGCATTACCAAATCTTTGCTCAACGATCGCCTGAGCATTACCCTTGCTGGTGTCACAGGATTGAACAAGGGAGGATGCATCAACATGGACAGCCATTCACGTGGACGCGACTTCACGAATGTGCAACACATCAAGGTGCCTCTCGCTCAAGTGCAGCTGAATGTCAGCTATACCTTCGGTAACACAAAGGTGCGTACGAAGGAGCATAAGAGTCGCATCGAGAACGACTTCATGGAGAAGAAGTCTGAGCAGGAGCAGATAAATGGAACAACAAATATGTAAGAGATAGAAAGCAAAATGTTATAAAACTCAAAACGTATGAAACTGAAGAATTTATTTGTGGCAGCATTGCTGCTCGTTGGTATGTCGGCTTATGCCCAGATGCCGTCGATTCCGCAAGACAAGGATGTTCGTGTGGGCAAACTTGACAATGGATTGACCTATTACATTCGACACAATGGTTATCCAGAGCATGTGGCTAACTTCTACATTGCACAGAAAGTGGGTTCCATCAACGAGAACGAGGACCAACGTGGTCTTGCTCACCTGTTGGAGCACATGGCCTTCAACGGTTCTGAGCATTTCAAGGACAACCTTCTGCAGGAGTATCTGCAATCCATTGGTGTTGAGTATGGTCGTAACTTGAACGCTTACACCAGCACGGACAAGACGGTTTATTACATTACCGACGTTCCTACTGCAAGAATCACCGCCCTCGACTCTTGTATGCTCGTCTTGAAAGACTGGTCTACGGGCATCACACTTGATGAAAAGGCCATAGATCAGGAACGCGATATTGTGCACAACGAGTATCGCATGCGCATTGTGGGTACGCAGAAGATTTTGGAGAATGTTTTGCCCGACCTATATCCAGGTTCCAAGTATGGACAACGTTATCCCATTGGACTTATGTCCGTCATCGATGGTTGTTCGCCCGAAACCTTGCGTGCGTATTATAGAAAGTGGTATCGTCCCGACAACCAAGGCATCATTATCGTTGGTGATATTGACGTTGATCGCACTGAGCAGAAAATCAAGGAACTCTTTGGTTCCATCAAGGTTCCTGCCAATGCCGCCAAGGTGGAATTGGAACCAGTACCCGACAATAACGAAGGAATTTATGTCGTGGGTAAAGACAAGGAGCAGCAGCTTTCGCTCATGATTCTTTGCATGAAACACGATGCCACGCCCGACTCTTTGAAGAACAGTCTGAGCTATTTGGTCTTCGATTATGCACGCAACGTGATTGCGGAGATGACAAATGCTCGTTTCACCGAGGAGGCTCAGAAGCCGGAGTGCCCCTTCTTGCAGTGTAGTGCCGAAGATGGACACTATTTGTTCTCACGAACGAAAGATGCATTCATGCTTACCCTTGTCCCCAAGGAAGGAAAAGAACTGGAAGGCTTGGCAACTGGCATGCGCGAACTCAAACGTATCAAGGACTTTGGATTCACAGCTACGGAGTATGAACGTGCCAAGGCAGAGTTTCTCAGTCGCATCGAGAAAGTCTACAACAATCGCGAGAAGCATCCCACTGACCAGTATTGCCAGCAATACGTGGACAATTTCATTGAGAATGAACCATTCCCCAGCATCGAAGACGAGTATCAGCTCATCAACCAATTGGCTCCGAATATTCCAGTCGAGATCATCAATCAGATTGCTGGGCAACTCATCAGCGACAACGACACGAACTTCGTGGCATTGGCTGCTGTGCAGGAGAAAGATGGCAAGCAATATTTCTCGGGTGAGGACATGAAGAAGACGGTGGCTGCCGTGCGTGGTGAGACGCTGACTGCTTATATCGACAACGTGAAGCAAGAGCCTTTGATGACAGAGATGCCTGCAAAAGGTCGCATCGTGAAAGAGACTGAGAATGCTACGCTTGGCTTCAAGATGCTGACATTGTCGAATGGTGCAACCGTCATGATAAAGAAGACCGACTTCAATGCTGACGAGATTGTTTTCCGTGCTCGTTCTGAAGGTGGTGCATCAGTGTTCGGAAAGAATGATGTCAACAATATCCAGTTGGCGAACTATGTGCTGATGCAAAGCGGACTTGGAAACTTCTCATACACTGACCTCCAGAAGGCAATGGCCGGCAAGCAGGTAATGACGCAGTTCAGTATCGAGAACGCTCGTCATGGTTTGAGCGGTTCTTCGACTCCGAAGGATCTTGAGACTCTCTTCCAACTCATTTACTTGGACTTCACGAAAGTTACAAAGGATGAGAAGTCGGTCAACAACTTCCTGACGATGATTGCCACTCAGTTGAAGAACATCAGCTTGAATAATGAGGCTGTATTCGAAGACTCTGTGATGAGTGTTATGTATAAGAACAACCCGCTTTTCCGTGTTCCAAAGGCCGAGGCTGTAGAGAAGATCAGTTACGACCGCGTGTTGGAGATGTGGCGCACTCTTTACGGCAATGCCGCAAACTTCACTTTCACATTCGTGGGTAACTACGACGAACCCCAACTGCGTCAGTTCATTGAGCAATACATCGCTTCGTTGCCTTCTACAGGAAAAGTCACGCTCACAGGAAAGGAAGTCCGTACTTTTGCGAAAGGCGATGTGAAAAACTCTTTCTTGAAGAAGATGGAGAATCCTCAATCTCAGGCAACCGAAGTTTGGCGTTCTAATCCTGTCAAGTTCACACTGCAGAATAGTGTGTTGCAAGATGTGAGTGGTCGTCTGCTCGACATGATGCTGAACCGCGAGATTCGCGAGCGTCTTTCTGCTGCCTATCATGCTGGAGCCGAGTCGGACATCGACATTGACGGTCCCGACACCTATATTATTATCAAAGGCATAGGAAAACTGAATCCTGAAAAGGCTTCTGTGGCAATCCCCGAAATGCTGAAAGGAATGAACTCGTTGGTGAAGTCGCCTGATGCTGAAGACTTGCAGAAGGTGAAGCAGATCCTGTTGAAGCAGGCTGATGTTGACGCCAAGACCAATCGTTACTGGACGGACGTGTTGAGCACATGGAAACGCTTTGGTATCGATGTGCATACCGACTACAAGAAGACGGTTGAGGCTGTCAATGCCAAGAGCGTCAGCGATTTCTTGAAGAATGTGGTTTTGAAGAGCGGGCATCATGATCAAATTGTGATGATGCCAGAATAATGCGAATTACTGTGATTTCCTTTAGGCAATCATATAGCATTCAAAACATAACAAAAAATGCAGCCATTTCGGCTGCATTTTTTTATGATTGCTTGCGTCAACTGATATGTTGTCACTATTCTTTACGTCATTAAGTTTATTTGCGGTTGACGCGTTTTCTGCTCTGCTTCACACCGTTCTTATCAATGAACTGCTCAATGACGATGGGAGCAGTCTGTGTGTTGGACAGACGGCGGCCACTGAGGTCGTAGCGTGCTGAAGGCACGGTGTTCTCATCTGTTACAGCGGAAATGGCACTAGCCTCTGAATCTGAGAACTGCCAGGCATCAAATTGCACATTCGTGGCTTGTGTGAACACTAGGAAGACAAAGTTTTTGGTGCCTTTGAATACCTCAGGATCGATTTCCATCACATGATCTTCCATTGTTGTTGAAGAGAATTCCATCGTAGCGACTGGCTGACTTTTACTGCCAAAACGGATTTCGAAGGTGCCGGAACCCTTTGCCCTGAGGATGAAGGACTTGGCGCCTTCACCAAAGTCAACATTACGCACACTCGTCCACGAGCCTGACGCCATCTTGATATACATGTTCTCTGAGGCATCGTTGCCTAAAGTGTTTTTCGAGGTGATGGTCTTGATGTTCTTGAAGTCCTCGTAGTTGACACCACCACATGAAGCCATGGTCTCAGCTTGCTGGAGTTGGTAAGGGTTCAATGGCTTGAGGGGGGCGACGCCTTTCGTAGTCAGATTCACCTTGTTGACTGTCTGCGTGGCTTCGTCGACAGTGGCTTCATCAATACAGATGGAGCGATAGGTTGATGCATTAGCATCGACAGCCGATTTGTTCTTCATGCCTTCCAACAAGGAACCGTTGTGGTAGATGTGATAATACTTCCCATTGAATTTGTGCAAGTGGGAATGGTTGTTGGGCGAACTGCCGGGATGGGGACCGTAGTCTCCTTTGTATACCCATGAGTCAGATTTGGTAGGATCATCGGAAACCATATAGCACATGGTGCAAGTACCAGGTTTCGATACGCTGATACCTTGCTCTTGCTTATATTTGTTCCAATCTGCATCACTGCGATTTGCCCAGTTAGAGCAATAGGTATAGACGAACTTGCCATTCATGATGTTCAGTTCGCTGGCTTCGAAGTGATAGGGGGCTGGAATCTTGACAACACTGCCATCGATTCCAGTCATCGAGGGCTTCAGCTTCGCAAAACGGGCATTATTGGGTTGTAGACTGTTGCCTTGATCGTTCGGATCACCACCACCGAAGGAAATCCAACCAGTGCCGTTCTCATCGATTACCACTCCTGGGTCGAAAATCCAATTGCAGGGAAGCACTCCTGGCGTATCTCTATTGATCATAGATGCATTGAGTGGCGATGTCCAAGGCCCTATAGGAGAATTGGCTTTCAGCACACCTACACCATGGCTAGTGTTGGCAAAGTAAAGGAAGAACTCCTCCTTGCCGTCTTCTGTCGTACGCCATGTGACAGATGGTGCCCACGAGTTCATAAAGCCTTTGTACCATGGATTCCCCGTCCAAGAGGAACAGAGCTTGGCCACATCGATGGTGCCATGGAAGGTCCAGTTCACCATATCGTCGGTAGAAAAGACAACGAGTGACTTGATGTCACCGTAGCCATTTTCACCTTTCTTGCCGTTTTTGATAAACTGCTGATGATCGTTGGAACCGTAGACATATAGACGGCCATTATACTCGAGGGCCGTAGGGTCTGCACAGAACACGCAGCCGCTGAGAGGATTGGCCTGACCTGTCGGCTTAAAGTTGTCAGCGATGGTCGCTTGGGCATTGACTTGCAGGCTGATGGCAAGGATGGCTGCCGCAGTAAGAATTCTTTTGTACATATTTTAATAGATTAAATTGTTTTTAGATTTTGCGTGCAAATTTACGTTTTTTCTTTGAAATAAGCAAGTATGTGCATCGTTAAATTTAAAAGCCATGTCCTCTTTTGTTGCAACTCAGTTGCAGAAAAATGAGATTCGATGCTGTTTGCAACTCAGTTGCGAGATTCTTGTCGTATCTTTGCAGCGGAATTCAAAAGAACAGGAAAAAGTATGTCACATCATCACGAACATCATCATGAGCAGGGCAACGAGTGTTGTGCCCATGAACATCATCACGATCACCAACATGAGCATCATCACGAGCATGGTGGATTGAAAAGACAATTGGTGTTAATTGCCGCCACCATCGTCTTGTTGATTATAGCAGTGTTGATAGAGAAACATTGCCAACTTGCCACATGGCAATTGCTATTGGTCTATCTGGTTCCCTATCTGCTCATTGGACACGAGACATTGAAAGAAGCAGCCGAGGGTATCGCCCATGGAGAGGCTTTCGACGAGCATTTTCTGATGTCGGTGGCCACCATCGGTGCACTGGGCATCGGCTTCCTTCCTGGCGCTGAGACGCAGTTTCCAGAAGCCGTCTTCGTGATGCTGTTTTTCCAGATAGGTGAACTCTTCGAGGGGTATGCTGAAGGAAAAAGCCGCGACAGCATTGCCCATTTGATGGACATTCGTCCTGATGTGGCCAACTTGGAGACAACGGAAGCCGATGGAACTCGCAAAGAGACGATAGTCGCTCCCGAGGAAGTGTCTGTTGGTTCTGTCATTGTGGTCAAACCAGGTGAGAAGGTACCACTCGATGGTGTGGTGTTGTCGGGAGCCTCTTCGCTCAATACTGTCGCTTTGACAGGCGAGAGTATGCCGCGCGAAATCAACGTGGACGATGAGGTGATATCGGGTTGTGTCAATCTCTCGGGTGTCATTCGTGTGCGCACGACGAAGAGTTTCGGTGAAAGCACGGTGTCAAAGATTATCCATTTGGTGGAGGATGCTGGCGAACATAAATCGAAGAGCGAGGCATTCATCACTCGTTTTGCCCGTATTTACACGCCCGTTGTGGTGTTTGCCGCCATCGCCATCGCCATTCTTCCTCCTCTTGTGCTCTCTTTCTCATCCATCGCACAAACTCCGACTTCCTTCATGGACGTGTTCCCCACATGGCTCTATCGGGCATTGATGTTCCTGATTGTTTCGTGTCCGTGTGCATTAGTCATCAGTGTGCCACTCTCTTTCTTTGGTGGAATCGGTGGAGCCTCGCGCAAGGGAATCCTCATCAAGGGAGCCAATTTCATGGATGTGTTGGCGAAAGTGGACACTGTGGTTTTCGACAAGACGGGTACGCTGACGCACGGACAGTTTGCAGTTGAGGCTGTCCATTCAGGAGATAAATCGTGTGAAGAATCCGCTAACACCCAACACCCAACACCCAACACCTTGTTGCATCTCGCCGCCCATGTGGAGCATTTCTCCACCCATCCCATTGGAGCAGCTCTGCGCGACGCTTTCCCTGATGAGGCCACCGATGGTTGCAAGGTGACCGATGTGGAAGAGGTGGCGGGGCAAGGCATTCGTGCACGAGTAGGTGATGACCTTGTCTGCGTGGGAAATACGAAGATGATGGACGCTATCGGAGCGAAGTGGCGTGACTGCACCCATGCTGGAACCATCATTCATGTGGCTATCAATGGCGAGTATGCTGGCCACATCGTCATTACCGACCAAGTGAAGGACGATAGTGCAGAGGCGATAGCCGAATTGAGAAAACTGGGTGTAGAGCGTACTGTCATGCTTACTGGCGACCGCAAAGAGGTGGCCGAGCGTGTGGCGAAGAAACTGCAAATCAGCGAGTATCATGCAGAACTACTTCCTACAGACAAGGTGGCGATAGTGGAGCAACTGTTGTCTGATGACACGCAATTGGCATTTGTGGGCGATGGCATCAACGACGCCCCTGTGTTGGCACGTGCCGACGTAGGTATTGCGATGGGAGGATTGGGTAGTGATGCTGCCATCGAGGCGGCCGACGTGGTGCTGATGGACGACAAACCATCGAAGATTCCATTGGCAATCCGCATCGCCCGTCGTACTATTGGCATTGCTCGTCAGAACGTCTGGTTTGCCATTGGTGTGAAGATAGCCGTGCTCATCTTCGCGGCTCTCGGTTTGGCGACCCTTTGGATGGCGGTGTTTGCCGATGTGGGTGTCACGGTGTTGGCGGTGCTTAATGCCATGCGTGCTCTTAAAGTATAACGAAACTTTCCTTTTCTATATATGACTTTCACGATATTATCTGATAATAGGACTACCGACAACCGTTTCGCTATCGAACACGGGTTGTCGGTTTATGTTGAATCCCGTGGGCGACATCTGCTTCTCGATACGGGCGCCTCTGAGATTTTCATGCAGAATGCCAACACCTTGGGCATTGATTTACGCATGGTGGATTATGTGTTTCTCTCTCACGGACATGCCGACCACACAGGCGGGTTGCGCCATTTCCTTGAAATCAATCATCAGGCGCGGATTATCATGTCGAACCAAGTCGTGGGGCGGAAATTCTATTCCAAGCGCAACTACCTTCATTCCATTACCGCCCATCTGCCGCTCGATGGGATAGGGGAGCGGCTGATGCTGGTGGAGCCTGGTTTGCAAAGTCCGCATCATGTTCAGGTTGACGAAGGGATATGGGTGATTGCCAACATTCCGCATGAACATCCGCTTCCTTCAGCCAACAGCAACCTTTTTGTCATGAACGAACAAGGCCAACTTGTCAGCGACGACTTCCGTCATGAGATGGCCATATATGTGGATGGGCTACTTTTTACAGGCTGTGCTCACAGCGGATTGCTCAACATCCTCAATGCGTGTCCGTGGTCTTTGCACACCGTTGTTGGTGGATTCCATCTGCTCGATTCGCATCGAGACGAACCATACGAACAACCTCACGAACTGGAGGCATTGGCTCGTTGCTTGAAGGATGATTATCCCGACACCACGTTCTACACCAGCCATTGCACGGGCAATCAAGCGTTTTCCATCATGCACGACATCATGGGCGACCAGTTGCAACCATTCAGTTGTGGAACAACTTGCAAAAACGTCTTTAGCGACATAATAAAAGCTAAAAAAACTTGAAAAGGTTGGAGGTTTGAAGAAGAAACACTATCTTTGTGGGAGAAAACCATTCGTGAGCACAAAGGTGTGCGACACGCTAAAAACCATTTTTATTATGAAGCATTTTGTACTTGTTTTGATGGCAGCAGCCACGATGTGCACACAAGCAGTAGCACAAAACCGAGTGAAAAGCATTTCTGCCAACAGCACGACGCTGAATGTCAGCGCTTTGCAAGATGAAGCACAGACCGTGCAACTGAATCGTACTCTTTATGCTGGCTACAACACCTTGTGCCTGCCCTTGTCGCTTAGTGCCGACCAGTTGAAAGCGGCAGCCCTCGACATTCAAGTGGAGCGCATGGTTTCCATCCGTCAGGAGGGTAACACGCTGGTTCTCTATTTCGTCCCTTGCACCGATGAGGGTCTGCAGGCTGGATGTCCCTATCTCATTTACTCGCCCACCACGCAAACTCTACGTGTCCGCAACACCGAGTCGCTGGGCTTCAGCAATGAGTTGAAGCAGGTTCGCATGAACGATGGTGTAGGCAATGTTGTCTCCTTCGGCAGCAGTTGGAATAGTGTGGAGAAAATGGGTCGCTATGGCATTCCCGCCAAGCAGGACGTCACTCCGTTGGAGAGTGTGCTCGTGCGCACTGAAGGCGATAAGACGTTCTTGCCCACTCGTTGTGGATTCGTATGGGAGGAGCAGTCTCCTTCCGCCACGAAGTTGGAGATTCGCCACATCAGTAAGTCTGAAGTCACCGCCATTCTGCAAGTGAGCGCTGAGGAAGGCTCTGTGGATGTTTACGACCTCAACGGAAAACTGGTGCGCAGTGGCGTGAAAGGCAGTCAAACGAAGAAACTGCCCCGTGGCGTGTATGTCATTGGAGGCGAGAAGGTTGTCGTGAAATAGTCAACCCATTGAATTCTGCCGATGCATTTGTCGGTGTTTTCAAAACGCTCTAAAAGAATAATCCGTGTAACACAAAGAGTTGCACGGATTTCTTGGTTAGTTTATCGCTGCTTTATCGCCAACAATGCGGAAATCGTTATATGATACCACTTTGGCTTATTCTTTCTTGTTAAGGATTACCCACCTACCTTCCTTGCGCCCACCTTCACGAGAGAGGATACCCTTTTCTTGGAGAATTGCAAGCTCACGTTTAATAGTCTTCTCTGAGACATTTATCTTTTGGGTCATTTGATGGATGGCTATTTGGTCATCATCTCTTATGATGTCTAATATAAGTAGTTGACGCTCAGACAGTTCTTTTGGGTCATCTTTTGGGTCATGATTGTCTTTACTGGCAATGTCTGCAATAATATTGCCTGCTGCTTCGTGGCAAGGGATGGTGATACGGAAACAGAGACTACTTACATCTGTTCACTTTCTTGCTACGTAAGAAACTCACTCCAATATTCATATTGTTGTCTTAGCACCTTTGTATCTGGATTGTCAGGCAATTCCTTTATTCCCTTTTCGATGATAGAAAGTTGCCACATGCACCCATAGAAATCGCCCGAATCATAGATTGGCCTCAAGGCCTCGAATTTCTTTATCAGATATAGTATGGCATCCTGATATTTCATATATTTCCCATCTATCTGATACCTCGGCATTGCTTCTTGATCCAGAGAGACTTGTGCCCTATAGCATTTTTCCTTGATTCGATTCCGATAATCTCTTATCAAACTTTTTTTATATGGACATTGAATATTTTTGTTCACAAGTTTCCTACACACTATCAATTTTTCCCTCACCGCATCCTTATCACCCTTCAGAGTGTCATTCTCAATCTCGTCAAATAGCGACTCTATCTTGGATAAAGTTTGATAGTTTAGATATGCCATACACATTTCTTCTTCCGTTCTAGTTTTATCTTCCTTTGCAAGAAATGATTCGCGCTCTTCTTCGGGTAGGATAATGAATTCTTTGAAACAAGCTATTTTCCTTTGTATATCATTGATACGGTTTGTCCATTTGTCCCATTCTTCCTGTTTCCAGCCTCTACTGATTCGTAAGGGAGGCAACATGTCTAAACATTCTTTCATTGACAATTCGGCCGCTGTCAATCGCCCTTGTAAAATAGCTACTTCAGCCTCTTCCCGTCGCCTATCCACTTCCTTGATAACCGAATCAACACCCTCATATATCTTTGCAAACCTATCAGCCTCTGCGGCTATCTGCCTATCACGTCTTTCAGCCTTTGCTATAGTTTTTTCAGATAGGCTACTTGTCACATGCCATCCACCACACAGCCTACAATAATAGCTTCTAACAGGAGCCTTACCGTTCTCTTCTTCTATTTCCTCTTTGTTGTAAAGAATAAAATTATCAGCCTTTGCTTGCGACTCGAAAAGCATCTTCGACCGCTTGCAAGACACACAGAATATTTTATTCTTCGTAGGTTTCATAACCTCTTTTAGGATTAGATTTCTACATGGCAGGGAGGAAAGACTATTTCACATCTTAGATTCATTTGGAACAAATACTAATTCCGATATGATTCCTGATGACTTGTCTAGCTCGTCTCTATGCATTCTTTCTTCTTTTGCCATATATCGTCTTTCTTTATTTCTATAACGTTTTTATTCCGTTCTTATTTCGTTTGTTTATCTCCTAATATTATAGTATCCAAAGCTTAAAAATGTTACATCTGATTTATGTGTAATTGATGTCTCCAAGTGCTGCCAAATTAATGCAGGTTGAACAATCACTGAGAAACCTTCTTACAGAATCCTCAATATTCATTCCATCTATTTTTACAATAGATTGATCCCAAGAATTAGCAGGGCTTACTGCCACTTCAGTTATTACTTCATTCTCTGTCTTTCTGGTTATTGAGAATTTTCTAGTGTCATAACTAAAATAGTTGATATCCCGATATTCCTTAAGCGCATAAAGAGGATATGTCAACCTAATATATTCAGGACATAAAAAGCTCATTTCTCCTTTTTCCCTATGTGTAACCTGTGATTTCAAGTCTTCTACGATTTCATCTAAAGTCAGTCCCATTTCTACCATATAAATAATCAGATGAAAGAGTGGCATAGATGTTGAAAACTTCATCTTATTACATTCAAAATAAGCCGTTTTTATTCTGTCTTGAGTATCAAACATTGTGAGTTTCTTCAAATCCCTGATAGATAGTTTATATAGTCTTCTCCAGAAATTTTCGAAGGTTGGTAAGATATTGGCAACATCAAGTTTGTCCGATATTTCACTTTCAATTTCTAACGCTATAGATTCTTGAATACTATATCTAAAAGGCTCTCTTGATAAAAATTTACTCATATAGCCTTCATAGCATGCATTATTACCGTAGAAATGATGAAATAAATGTTCAGTAGCTTCATAATCCATCACTAAGACAATATTATCAAATCCGAATTTATTTGTAACAATATCAGGACTAGTCGTATCATCTATGTGAGCACTCAACACATTTAAGATGCGAAACAAATGCCTCGGATCAAGACGATCCAAATCTTCTACGATGAGAACTGGCTTTTTCTTCCTCCAGTCAGGTCCATTCTTTGCGTGATCTTCTTTTATCCAATTAAGCGCACTTCTTATTAGGGCAGTATATCCATCATTTTCGTATATGTTACCTTTAATTTGAGAAAAAGAAGATAAATATTTTTCGGCTGTACGCTTTCTCTCTTGGTATTTTTTACACTTTTCGTAGAATTTGGCTAATACTTTCTCGTAAAAGCCACCTCCAGGTATAAAGGATAGCAAAAAAGAAACCAATGTTTGTAAATCCGAGAAATCGAAAATGGAATCGAATAATGCATTGATATCAACTTTGTCAAGTAGTCCTTCATTATTCAATTGCAAAATAATGTCACGCTTAATATATTCAAAAACGTCTTCATTTTTTGAAACAGAATAATTGACGGGATAGATGGTAAAGAATTTATATTCCTCGTTCAATTCATTACTGCTTCGTAATTGATTGAGGAAAAAGGTTTTCCCATCACCAAACTTTGCTGATAGAATAATTCTATCAGTAGTTTCAAGATATTGGGTGAAATCCTTAACCTTTTCTTTTAAATCAATATCATGCAATTCTATTCTCATTTTGCTCTGATTTGAATGAATTTATTTGGATGTAATCAACCTGTCTATGATATCATTCATCCTTTGCCTGTTAATTTGTCGCTCAAAACTAACAGGGAATGATGGGTTGTCTTTGGATATTTGTTCAAAGAATACTTTTGCGCAATCAATCTTGGCACTTTCTTTTGGACGCAAATCTGTTTCTTGATTGACATCTTTGGTTTCAATGACAACATTCATAGTCATAGTACCATCTTTCTTTTTGACAATATACATAAAGTCTGGTGAATAGGTTTCGTCTGTGATGGTTGGAATCCTGATACTACTACTTGGAATCTTACCATACACTATTAACTCTGCAACATCAATTTTGTCTAATATGTTGGTTTTCTCCAAAGGAGAGTCATAGGCAATTGGCTCATAGAGGTATTTTGCTGGTGTTTTGGAATCATCTGTTTTCTTACCGATTCTACCCATAACAACTTCCTCTCTTACACTTCCGTCCTCTTTGGTAAGTGCAGTAGTTCTTGTCTTGTAATTTGCCTGTTTATATGAAATACATCCACCTAAGTTCTTAATCTTCCAATCTCTGAAACGTCCTATGAATTGAGACAGCGTCAAATCGTTAATCAGATTCTTGTTAAACCCTTCATGTTTCTTTGCATATTCACAAATGGCTTTGTGAATTATCTCAATGGGAATAGCAGTTCCTTTATTGGCTCGTTTCAGGAAATCGTTATATGGCAAGTCCCTACCATAAACCATATAGGTAACATTCGCCTCACTTACCACAGTTGCACCATCTTGATCTACTTGTATTTCAGAGCGTTCAGAAGAAACAGACATCCTTGTAAATACTCCATTCTCTAATATAGAAGGTAATGCCTTTTCTATCTCCTCATCAATATCTTTCTGATAAAACATCAGATACTTCTTGTTTATTTCCTTCCACAAAGACTCAATCTTCTGATAATTATCTTTGCGGATTTTTACCATCAAACGGTTATTAGTAGCATTCCTATCAATAATCTTATTCAAGTTCAAATTATCAAGTTCAAACTCTGGATATTGATTCTTGAATTCCATCACCTTGTCGTCAATGACAATAATGTTGGAACCTTCCATTGTTACCAATCCCTTCTGCGTCAATTCCATTAGTAATACCATACCATTACCCAAACCACGCTGATTCGCAACACGGCCAAGCTCATCGCTGTTCAAGATGATGTGCTCACTAGTCTTCTTGGCTATATCGCCATTAATTTCACGCACCAACTTGTCTGCGAAGTCCTTTTCGGTAAAGTCCACGATGTAGTTGAGCATGAAATCCTGGCTAGTTGTTCTATTACCATATTCATCCACAGGTAGGCGCAAACCTCGTCCAACTTCTTGCAATTTACTGATCTCGCTGCCACTACTACGCAATTTGGCGATAGTGAACACATTTGGATTATCCCAGCCCTCTTTTAGCGTCCATTTAGAGAACAGGAAACGACGCACATTCCATCGTCCTTTTTCATCCTTAAATGACAGCAATTTCTTCTTGTTGCGCAGAATATCATCCACCTCTTCTGCAATAGCCTCATCGCTGTCGCTATTGTCTTTGGCAAAATATCCAGCGCGGCATCCTGCGATATTACTGAGGCTTGCTTTCAGATAGTCTGTATATTCTGCAGAGTTCTCAGCGTTCTTCAATTCCTCCTTCAACTGATATTCCAACCATTTATCGAAGATATCGCGGAGCCAGGCATTCTGTCCCTCGTCATCACCTCGGAATGACACAATATTATCAATAAAGAATAGTGCCAGAGTTTTAATCTTACTCTCACGATGAAACAAAATGCGCTCTGTTTCGAAATGGCGTTGAATAGCCATTCTTACCATGTTTTCCTGATACGAGGTGGAATAGATATCTGCAGTAAATTCATCACCAACATGTTTCGTCTGACCATTCGATAGTTCTACCTCTGAACTACTGATGCCGCTAACCGTTACGCCTGAGAGATGCTCACTCATAATGCCCAGCGACTCGTCCTTGTGCAACTCAAAGCGTTGGGTATGATCTTTCTTGGTAAAGTGCATCGTCACGCTCTCACGACCATTAATAGAGATAATCTTAACTTTCTCATTCTCTGATGTAGTTGGATTGAAGTGTTCTTTGGCCACGCCCTTAATCAGATTATGGTTAAAGGCATCACAAGCTGTCAGATTATAAAGCAGATTCAAATAGTCCTTTTTCATCTCCTTCTGCCAGACCATTTTCCCTTGCTTGTTTGGCTTTAGTACAGGCACTGGGATCTCTGGGAAGGTGGCACCAAAGCGGATGATACATTGTGGAGCCATTTCACTCAGAATACGCTTATAGGTCGTATTACTACGCTCAAAGCGGTGAGGCTCATCAATTATCACGATGGGACGAGTGGCCTTAATGGCATCCAGTGGGCGCACAAAACCTTGTACGGCTATATCGTAATCTTTCTTGTCTAACAATTTGTTCTTCTGAAGCAACTGCTGATTAACCACAATGACATATATTCTGTTTTTGTTTTGGCAAGAGCCATTCACATAGTCTCGTACAGACGAAGGGAAGTAGTTATGTCCTTTTTTCTTTTTCTTCAGGGTGGACACTTCGCACAGTTCTATTTCTGACCCATAACCCAACGTGTCGCGGAAATGACGCTGCACGTATGGGTCGCTGATAAACTGCACGGCACCAGATTTTACTGGCAAAGAATGTACCACAACCACAAACTTATTGAATCCATATCGCTTGTGCAGCTCATAGATGGAATGCGTATAGACATACGTCTTACCAGTACCCGTCTCCATCTTAATGTCCAGATTCAGCGTACCCTTCTCTGGCAACACCACCTTTCTATTATATGGTTTCATTTCTTGCGTGAAGAGAATGTTACGAAGATTATGCTCCGTCGTAACATCCCTGTGGTCAATCAGTGGGTTCTCGTAGGGTTTGACAGACTCTAAATGTGTCTGTTTAAAGACTTCTACCAAACGGTCAACGGGTATCTGTTGATGTGGTAATCCAGCTTCGAGTATGATATCCATATCGTTTGTTTAGTATCTGGTGTCAATATTAATTTTGATTTGTTTCTCGCCCTCATTCAGTAGAGGCAGGTTTTTCTTCAGTGCATCTGTGGCACCGAAGTTGAAGCTATAGCCAAAGAGTACCACGTAGTGAGGCCCCCAATCCGATTGTTCGCCATATTTATCTACCAGCGCAGTAATAGCATCATCGCTCATTCCCTCATCTGTCAGATAAAGATGGTCGCCACATTGGTAGGCCGTATAGTCTGCTAACTTCACCTCTTCCATTTTGGCATTCATGCCATAACCATCACGCACTTTCCATGTTTCAAGCACCGTCTCGCGGCCAAACAATTCCAGCATATTTTGGCCAAAGGCAGCAACATTGGGGTTAAATTCAATTATCTTGTCAAGCACATTTTCAGGAACATCCCTTAACGTATAGTGCTTGAAGCCCAAGTCACCAGCAAACAACGGATTATCTTCCTTGATTTTCTTCGATGCACGCTTGATACGCTCCATGCCTATTTGGTCAACAGTATGAGGTAAACTTAATGCATCACATAATTCTATTGCATTCTTAATTACAGTTTTACCGCTACCTGTTGCTCTTTGATACGAAGCATCTAAATCCTCAGGTATTTGAACTAAGATATATTTCAATTTCGAGTTCTGAGAATTCATTCCCAATACTGATTCTGCAGTTGTTCCTGATCCAGAAAAGAAATCTAATACTATACTGCCATCCTTCAATTGCAATGCTGAGAAAAGTTTTGCTAACAAATCAACATCTTTTGGATTCGTAAAACAATTGCAGCCCATCAATGCAGTTAATTTCTTGGTAGCCACACGACCGTCCTTGTATTTGACGCTAGTCAGACTCTGATTTAGCGTATCTTTCAAATATGTCTTATTATTGGGGACTGTAGTCTCATCTTCTCCAAAATGGATATAATTGTTTCTTATTTTCTCTTCCATTGTGGTTTCAGAGAATCTCCATCCGCTTGCTGGCTCTTTGCAAACTTTACCAGTTATTGGATGGATTACATCATAACGATACTGCCCAAAATGAGGTCCTGAAATATTATCAGGGAAATAAACTCCTCTCTCATCCATCCAGTTATAGTGTTTGCTATCATAAATAGGATTAGCCTCATTGAATTGCCTATACCAATTCAATGCTTCCTGATGAATCGCCTTCCAGTCATTACCATGTTGGGCATGGAATTTTTCGAAAGCAGCAAAGATTTCATCAGTTCCCTGTTTGGGCTCAATCCATTCTCCTTTGTTATACTCTTTGTTCTTTACATAAGAAAGAATGTATTCATGTTGAACTGAAATATAGTCTTCATCATTTTTGCTACTGTTCTTCCATATTATTTCTCCAGCAAAATTATCTTCACCAAAGATATAATCACATAGCAACTTCAAATTTGCATGCTCATTTTCATCAATGGATATAAAGATCACACCATCTTTCGACAATATGTCGCGAGCCAGCTGAAGTCTTGGCGACATGAACATCAACCATGCGGAATGAGTACTGCTGCCTCGTGAGGTCAAGTCGAGAATACGTTTTGCCTCTTCCTCGTCAATACTCAGTTTTTTCTCCAGTTCCTCTGGTGTAAAGCGGAAGTTATCGTTATACACAAACCCATCGGAACCAGTATTATAAGGGGGATCAATATAGATGCACTTCACTTCGCCAGCATACGATTTCAGAAGATGCTTTAGCGCATCAAGGTTGTCGCCACTAATGTAGATATTCTCACTATCCTTATTCTCTGGTTTGGCATTATGTTCCAAATCTGGTTCAATGACCGTAGTGGTGTCTATTGATGCTATCAGATTAGCATAATCCTTACCGAGAAAGTCGAGCGAATATCCCTCATTGCTGATATTCACCTCATCTTTCATCATATCTTTGAAGCGTTCAATATCAAACGCGCCCTCAGCCGTAAAACACCCAGCAAAGTACTCCCTCAAAGCCTCCAACTTCTTGGAATTAGGCTTTACTTCTGCATTATTCCCAATGATATCTTTAATCATAATGTTTGTACCTTATTTACTTACAATATAATATGAAATGATATTTGACAAAATCCCAACAAAAAGAGCTAAAAGTAATGTGATAAATATTATACTTCTTCTCTTTTCTTTCTTTATTTTATATTTTTCCTGTTCGCCAAAAGCAAAACAGCTTTCTGGAAAGAAGAATGAAACCACTTTGCTTAAGGCAAACATAGAAAATGCCATGCATGCAGCAGATACACCTTGTAAAAGCAAAATGCTATACACTTTATTGATAGTATTTGTTATATCAGTGTTAGATAAGTAGATGAAACTGAATATAAAATATAGAATAATACCACAAATCCAATAAAACCTATCTTTGAAAATCCACCAATAAGGTGCTTTAATTCTTCGGGCGAACTCGTCAATTATCGTTGTATAATAGATAATCTCCTTTTCTTCCATTTCATTTAAATCAAAAATGACAGACTTATCATATTTAGATGTATCAAATAATGAAATACAAATATTAGGCGAAAAGAATGATTCGCCTTCATTTAAATTGCCGCGTATTCGCAATAATTCGACTTTTCGAGTATCAGGATTTGTATATTCCAAAATGTCTTTCAACTCGTATGTTGTGTATTTGGCCCCATCACTTGTTTCTATTTCATAGCGAACATATTTAAAAACATTAGTAATTGTATCCGATAAAGCTTTTAAATCTTCTGCCGTTACTATAATGGAGAAATCATATTTTTTTCTAAAATCACCTTTCATATTCAATTCTTAAAACTAACTGGCACAAGCCCTAATTTGTTAATACTCTCGTTGGCTTTCTGCAAAGCCTCATGGATTTCAAGTACTTTCTAAATAATTATTACTTCTTGTTCTTCAACATCTTCTTCTCTTCACTTGCCAAGCGACGCTCCACTTTTTTAACATCTTCTGCTGCTGGCAGGTTCTCTGGAATGATGCCGCGCTCAGTTAGCATCTTACGAACGGCCGCATTGTTGTCAACATGTTCTTTCATAATAGATGCTTCGCCTTGAAGGTCTTTTGCCTGAACGTTGACGCTGGTCATCTCGGCAGCGAAATCCTTGGCTTTGATGCTGATAGTAGGCAGGAAGTCTGCAAGAGGACGACTCTGGGGCACACCCATCTTGCGCTTCATCATATTGGTGCTGAGGCGGAAAAGAGCCTGGTCGCCTTTGGAACGGATGACGGCAAAGGTCTGATCGTTGACACCACGCTCATAGAATATGCCAGAGAGTTTTCGCTCTGTCTCTTGCAATTTGGCACGAGCCTTGACACGTTCCACTTCCAAAAGTCGTTGTTCAATAAGCTCAGCCCGTCGAGTTTGTACTGCAAAGTAGGTCTGCGCAAATGCTATCTGCGGCTTACGGGGGTCGCCATTTTGTGCCACCAGATAACAGGCATAGCGAGTGAGCAAAATGTCATCAATCTCACGTTTTGCGCCACTACCTAATTCGACCATTTTATTGACGTCAATAAAATGGTCGAGAACGTCCTGTCCAACATTAGTACATGCTTCTTTTGCCTTGGCAATCACGTTAGTAAAGTTTTGCCATAGTTTGTAACCAAATAGTTCCTGCAAATCTCTTGCACTCCAGCATTCAGTATCGTCTATTGTGCAAACTGCATCTTCATAGCTCTTAAAAAGAGCAAGTATTTCTTCTTTCTTCATATAATATGAGACTGTACACGTTCTATTGATTGTTCGACATTATTCTATAGATTATATAACTGCAAATATACAAAGAAAAATTCAACATTCAAAGATTCGGGGGCAAAAATCATTTTTTTCTATTCAAGCGAATGGCTTTTGATGGAAAAATGTGTTGAGTGGCCATCGAGAGAGGAAGGCTAGCGAGGGTTCAGAGAGTAGAGACTTCTAAAAACAACTATAAATTTATGTTTTCTGTTGCAACAATGCCACACTTCTTATAATTGGTTGGTAAACAAAAGGTTGTGTTGTGGCAGAAGGGTGGCATTGGTGGCAACAAATGGCAATTTTAACTAATTTTTAACACAAAATAGCTGCAAATATGCAACGAAATTGTTGCATATCTGGATTTATTTTTGTAACTTTGTGAAATCAAAGATCACTTGATTTCAGCATAAAAAAGAAACTATTATTTAACCCAAAAAACAAAAAAGAAAGGAGAAAATGATGGAAAACGATTTTTTTGATTTCGATAGTGTCCCCAGCGGCTATGCACTCTGTTTCAACGGCAGTTGTCCGCTGAGCGGCCAATGCCTGCGACACTTCGCGGGCGAGCATGTGCCCAGCCAACTCACTTGGGGCAAGAGTGTCTATCCCAATGCCTGTGCCGACGGCCAGTGCAAGCACTTCAAGCAGATTCGCGTCGTCAAGGCGGCACGCGGATTTGGCGACATACTCGCCGACGTGCGACGCAACGACTATCGAGCCATGCGAGGGCGGCTGATGAAATGCCTCGGTACGGGCGGCACCTTCTACCGCTACCATAGCGGCGAGCGACTGCTCATGCCCGAGCAGCAGGAAGCCATCCGACAGATATTCCGCGACTTCGGCTACGACGACAACGTGCAGTTCAACGCTTATGTCACCACCTATGACTTCAGCTGATGCATATCCAAAATCGTTACCACTATGCGGTAACATCGTTACCAGTATGTGGTAACACCACTACCACTATGCGGTAACGTCATTACCACTATGCGGTGGGGATGCTACCACGCAGCGGTGGCGAAAGTGAATAATATATGATGAAGAACAATATGAATGCAATGAAGATAACAACCATCAAGACCAGTCGGTCGAACCGGCAAACAAGAAAGCTGGTTGCCCTTGGCGAACTCATGGAAGCAATGAAGCACGACACCAAGAACGGCGACATCGGCATCATGCGCAATACCCTTCAGCGCAACTGGCTACAAGGGGAGAATGACGTTTCCCCGACAAAATACGAGGAAATCCTGCGACTGCCCACGGTCTATCCAGCAGCTCAGCTGAACCTCGACAAAGACGGCAACAAAGTGTTAAACCGCTTCAACGGGCTGCTCACGCTGACCGTGGAACCGCTTCGTGACGTAGAGGAGGCGGAGATGGTGAAGGAACTCGCTGCCATGTTGCCCACTACGGTTGCCGCCTTCAGAGGAAGTAGCGGACGGACGGTGAAAATCATCGTCGCTGCTACACGGCCAGATGGTTCTCTGCCCAAGGATGAAGAGGCTGCCGAAGCCTTCTGCCGTCAGGCCTATCCGTTGGCGACCCATGTTTATCAAGGGTTGCTGAACCTGGCTCGGACAAGCGAGAAAATATCGGTACAACCCGCCCTATGTCACGAGGAAAGCCTGTTGCTGTGGGCTGGTTTCCGCATGACACTCGACGAGAATCCTTTCTATCGGAGGGAAACGGCAAGCCTGCTCGTCACCGACAACAACTATATTGTTGCAACCGACGAACATGTCGAGCAACAAACCCAAACGGGAGAGAACAAAAAGGGAGTGGGTCATGAGACGCAAGAGCTGGTGGAATACATGCATCGGCATTATTCCCTTCGCCAGAACACGGTGATGGGCTACACGGAATACCGTTCGAAACAGAAGTGGCATGTGGGTTGGCGACCCGTCGACGAGCGTACACAGAAGGGCTTCACGATGGAGGCACGCCTCGCTGGCATCAACGTGTGGGACTTAGATGTGTCGCGCTTCCTGAAGTCGAACTTCATCAAGACCTACAATCCCATTGAGGAATATCTTTGGAACCTGCGCGACAAATGGGACGGACGCGACCACATCGGAAACCTCGCAAGAACCGTGCCCACCGATAACGAGAACTGGCCTCGCTGGTTCCAGACGTGGTTTCTGGGGATGGTGGCGCAATGGTTGGGGAAGAATCCTCGCTATGGCAATTCCATCACTCCGCTCCTCATCTCGCGACAAGGGTATAACAAATCCACGTTCTGCCGCTCGCTCATCCCGAAAGAGCTGCAATGGGGCTACAACGACAACCTCGTACTCTCCGAGAAGAAGAGCGTCTTGCAGGCCATGAGCCAGTTCCTGCTCATCAACCTCGACGAGTTCAACCAGATCTCGCCGAAGGTGCAGCAGGGATTCCTGAAGAACATCATCCAACTGGCGTCGGTGAAAGTGAAGCGCCCGTATGCGAAACACGTGGAGGACCTGCCGCGTCTGGCATCGTTCATCGCCACATCCAACATGACCGACGTCCTTAGCGACCCGTCGGGCAATCGCCGTTTCATCGGCATCGAGCTGACGGCTCCCATCGATGTTCATCAGCGCATCAACCACACGCAGCTCTATGCCCAGGCGATGGCGCTCCTTGAACAAGGTGTTCCCTATTGGCTCGATGATGAGCAGACGCAACGCGTGATGGCGTCGAACAGGCAGTTCCAGCTACGGTTGCCCGAGGAACTCTATTTCCACGAGTGTTTCTCCATCCCTTCCGACAAGGAGGAAGGGCAGTTTATGACTCCGACGGCCATCTTTGCAGAAGTGAAACGCCGTGCCGGCTCAGCCATTCCGAGAGGTGACCTGCGGGCTTTCGGGCGTATCCTCGCCAATATGGAGGGCCTCGTCCGTCGTCGCACGCGGCGCGGAACCGAATACCTTGTGACACCCAAATAACATGTTTCCGTTCTATAATGACAAGCAAATACTCGTTTTTTCGATTTTGTTGCCACCAATGCCACCTCAATGCCACACCTCAAAACGCTGTCTTTCAACGGGTTATGTGAGGCGTGGCATTGTTGCAACAACTTGAAAAGAATATAGAAGCAAAGTGCAACTCATAAAAAATCCGTGCAACTCAATGAATTGCACGGATTTTTGTGAGTAATCTATTGATGTTATACTTTTATTAATGGACCTCCTCGAAAACGACTCTAACTGACTATCAATGCGTTAGCACCGGATGTTGCATACATGTCGCAAAAACGGAAATAACCATTGATAATCAACATGTTACAAACATCGGTACAAAGGTATATATTTCTCCCCAAACAACCAAAAGAAAACACGGAAAAAATCACATCCTTGCAACATTTTCTTGATTTGGATTGGTTATGGAATGCGGAAATGGCAAAAATGCGTCATGCCATTTATGCGTTTTAAAAAAGTGAGACGTATCTCACAAATCTGCTTTCCGAACCACATGCCTATTATATAATAGATGAGTGAATTTGTCATATCAACATCAAATACTTGATAAAATCATCAAATTTTCGCCACGAACAATAAAAATTAAGTGTATTCTTCTGAATTATGAATAAATTTTTGTATCTTTGCCCACAAACAAGAGAAAACTATCATGGCAAAATTAAATCGGATAAGAATCGTTCTAGCTGAACACGACCTGAACAACAAGTGGTTGGCAGATAAGTTGGGAAAGGATCAGGCAACTATTTCCAAATGGGTCACCAATACCACCCAGCCTAGCCTTGAAGCCCTCATTGCAATAGCAAATGCGCTTGAAGTGCCTGTGCAGGAGTTGGTAAGACAAGAAGAATTCAATCAAGAGAAATAAATCAAATGATAACAAAAGACGAGATACAAGAACTGCTGCATAGCACAGAAACCTACCGTGTGGAGCGAACCACGTCAACTGGCGATATGGATAAGTTCCAGGAGGCCATCTGTGCCTTTGCCAACGACTTGCCCAATTCGCGCAAGAAGGGCTACCTGATACTGGGTGCTTATGACAACGGCACATTGTCGGGGCTGAAGGTTACCGATGACCTGCTGAAGAAAATCGCTGCCATACGTAGCAACGGAAACATTCTGCCCATACCTGTAATGAGTGTTGACAGATTCACATTTCCAGAAGGTGATTTATTGGTGGCTGAGGTCAGTCCGTCCGACCTGCCTCCTGTTCGATATCGTGGACGTACTTTTATACGTATTGGTCCCCGTCGTGACATAGCAACGGAAGCAGAAGAGCGCATACTGGCTGAACGGAGGATGTCATTCATGGCAACCTTCGACACCATGCCATGTCTGGCTGCCAAAATGAATGATATCAACACAGACTTGTTGCGCACCAAGTATCTGATACCGCTATTAGGCAATGAGTTAGTGGAGTCAGACACTCGTTCCATCGAGGAACAGATGGCTGCTGTGGGCATGTATGACACAGAGCACCAATGCCCCACATACGCAGCAGTTGTTCTGTTTGGCAACAAGCCGCGCCGCTTCATGCCTGGCCTGTACGTGCAGTATGTTTGTTTCAAGGGAGAGGATGTGACCAGTGAGGTTGAGAACGAGATGCAGTTGGAAGGCAATTATTGTGAACTGCTGCCACGTCTGGAATCTCTTCTGGAGCTGTCTGTCATCAAGAAGAAACCTGTTTTCGTTTCCATCCTACGTGAGGAGATGGTCAGCAACTACCCCTACACGGCCATTCGAGAGCTACTTTTAAACGCCTGTATGCACCGCGATATGCAGAGTAATACGCCGCTTCGTTTCTATGAGTTTGCCAGCCATCTGGAGATTCTGAATGCCGGTGGCTTGTATGGTAATGCCCGTCCTGAGAATTTCCCCAGCGTGAATGACTATCGCAATCCTCTTGTTGCCAGTGCCATGAAGACGATGGGCTATGTCAATATGTTCAATCGAGGTGTGGGACAAGTTCAGGCGGACTTGAAAGAGAATGGCAATCAACCCGCAGAGTTTAATGTGAATTTGATCACGGCATTCAAGGTGGATGTGAAAGTCGCCCAAAACTATATAAACGAAAATGGCGGTAATGTTGGCGGTAATAATGGCGGTAATAATGGTGATGACATCCCCGTATTTGAATTAACTGAAATACAGAAAGATATAATTGATTCAATTCGGGAAGATGGGACGATTTCCGTTGACCAAATGGCGGTAAAATTGGCGGTAAAGAAACGTACTTTGGAAAGAGAAATCGCAGACATGAAACAAAAAGGTTATATATCTCGAACTGGTTCCCCTCGTTCGGGCCACTGGGAAGTTAACATTCCACTCAATTCGGTTGTGGAGATTGTGTAAATAGCAAGAATTAAGCTTATTCCCTCGTAGATGGCTCGAAGAAGAAAGCCGGAAGGAAGAAGAGAGTAAGAAGTAAACAAGAAACGATATATGCCAGTAGATAAACAAGTATTGTTGCGGTATCAGGTTCTGAACAAGTGCTTCAGAAATAGATATAGGGAATACACCATCGACGACCTTGTTAATGAGTGCAACAAGGCTTTGCGTCGTATGGATAAGCCAGATGTTTCCAAGCGCACCATTCAGAACGACATCAATATCTTGGAAGCGGACTATGGCATTATGCTTGATGAGAAGCTGAAACAAGGCAAGAAGCGCCTCTATCGGTACGTTGATACTAATTATTCGATTCAATTGTTCCGCATCAACGATGAAGAGCGCCATAAGCTTCACGATGCTATCCGTGTATTGGATAATTTCGAGGGTGATCCCATGTATGACTGGGCCAGAACACTTTTGATGCAGATTGAGGGAGGCTTGTTTACCGATGAGTCCACTCCCGTTGTTTCTTTCCAGTCTAATCCAGACCTAAAGGGTATCGATCTCTTTGGACAGTTATTACAGGCCATCATTAAAAAGCGTGTACTGAAGATTTCATACGCTCCTTTTGGGAAAGATAGTTATTGCGAAAGGATATATCCCTACCATCTAAAACAGTTCAATGACCGCTGGTATCTCATTGCCCAAGCAGTGGGCTATGACTCCTTAGGTCATTATGCCTTAGACCGAATTGAGGGTTTCGAGGAAATATCTATGCCCTACAAAGAGTCTGATGTGGATTTTGAGGAGTACTTTGATGACGTGGTTGGTGTTACCGTTCCAGAGCATCTTGAACCTGTGGATGTGGTGATGCGTGTCAGCAATAATCGTTTCAACTACATCAAGACAAAACCCCTACACCTCTCACAGCGAGTTATCTCTGAAGATAAGAATCACACCACGATGTCTATCAATGTCAAGATTACCAAAGAGCTCATTGCACTCATTCTTTCTTTTGGCCCTGACATAGAAGTGGTTTCTCCTGCATCCCTCAGAGCCGAAATTACTAAGAGTATTCGTGCATTGAATTATCTTTATCACATCGATGAAGAAAACCTGCATAGTTAGACACTACCTTTGCAGCGAGAAAATAATAAAACAGTAGATTATGGCAAGAACTTATAAGTACAGAAACATCAAGAATAGTGTAAATCATCAGAGCACTGAGGCTTTGGTAGAGCAATTCAATGTTCAAGTTGGTAAACGGTGCTGGGCTTCAGCTCGTGCAGCACATGACACCGCGCTCATCGATACACTCATTGATAGAGGCGTTGATGTATCTGCTGTATATGATGGTGAAACCATCTCCTTCAAGGAACATGTGATGCTTAATGAAGACTTAAACAAGTTGTTTTTGTTGTAATATTATAAAACGATAAAGAAAACCTGCGTACTAAATATTTAACTTTGTAGCAATAATACGAATAATGAAAAAAATAGGATTTAAGAATTTCCGTCGATTTGTGGACTTTGATCCACTTGAATTAGGCAGTCTCACATTACTGTCTGGAGGAAACAACTCTGGAAAATCAACAATTGTGAAGGCAGCTATGCTTGCTATGAATTTTCTAAAATCCCCACGTGTTAACACTACTCAAACTCTGCTTAACGATAGGGAAAATAGGAAATTCTTCTTTGATATTGATAACGTTCATGTGTCTTCCTTTGTACGTGCGCTTAATAATAATTGTCTTCCTCTTAAAGATGTGATAACGTTTTCCATTTCATTGAATGAGTTTGATATTACATTAGGGGTAATATCATCTGAATCCACCGCAAATTCATTTGGTCTTATATCTTTTGTCAGTATTCAAGACAGGAACCTAAATATAACATATGAGTTTGATTTTGAGAAAACACACTCAATGTATATTTCATTTGGTGATTCTAATGAGGATAGTAGCAATGAAATGGCAGTCAATATCATGAAGGAATCTCTTCAAAAAATGGAGTTGCGCCTTAAGGATATGACAGATTTTATGGAAATCTCAAAGCTTAACAGTGAAATACAATCACTCAAAAGTCGATTAATACGTTTAGAAAAATCAATAGATAGGAACTCTTTCACATTCGCAATCACCTCCTTTACTGATGATACCGCACCATTCTTTATAATCCATCTCATGGACGGTTTCATAGGGATAGCTCACCAGAAAGACAGTAAGGAAGACAGCAAGAATGTGAAAGATGCTAGAAAATATTTGCTTTCACGGGAGGCTGATATAGCAGCGTCCATATTATCTCTGACAACAGTTATCAGCAATTATCAATTTGAGTACATGGCGGCCCATGCTGCTTCTCAAAGAGCTTTCTATACAACCTACGACAAGTCTGATTATACTGCGCAGACTATTCATGCGTTCTTTAAGGCTGGCATAGGAAAAGATGATGCTAATGGCTCTGTCGAAGTTTTGGAACAACAAGGTTATGAATTGACCTTGCCTGAGATCTTTGTACTCAAATATATGAAGTTATTCGGAATTGGAACAGGACTACACATCTGCAGTTATGACAACGAATCTTATTCCGTGGACATCATGGATGCTACTGGAAAGTGGATGGCACTTGCTGACAAGGGCATGGGGTCAATACAGTTAATGATTCTTCTGCTAAAAGTAGCTACACTGATGAAAAATTACGAGTACACATCTAAGAAGCCTATGGTTCTTATCGAAGAGCCAGAACAAAACCTACACCCAAAAGTACAAAGTCTGCTGGCTGACCTCTTCTTTGAGATATCACATGAATATAAGTTTCAAATACTTGTTGAGACGCATTCAGAATACCTAGTAAGAAAGATGCAGGTTATCTTTGCACAGGAGATAAAGAAGGAGGAAGCTGACGAAGATGAAATCAACGAATGGATTAAAGTTTATTTCTTCCCAGAAGATGCGCACCCGTATTTAATGACGTTTTTAAGCAATGGGCGCTTTGAAAATTCCTTCGGGTCTGGCTTCTTTGATGAAGCCGGTAGATTGAATCGTGATCTTAATAAAGTGGAAAGGCAGTTTAATGGCTAGTGTATATCTGACAAAGAAGGCTTTTGAGAGCATGGAAGACTCGTCACTTGAATATAATATTTTATCCAAGCAGACGAAGGTTTATGTTGATATGACAGATGATCAACTGGACAAGCTTCTCATTCCCGATGACGAAAGCTTAGGATATGGTACAAATCCGTTCTTTGACTTCCAGGAAGAGCATGTTAATGTAACATTTTCTGCGGCCAAAGAGATTTTTGATCAAATAAAGAATGGTAATTATTCAGCAATAGGAAAAATCCCTGATGGTATATTTGTGCTCGACGTAGATGAAAAGACCGCCGAAAATATCAAAAACTCTTTTGGCGTTTTGTGCATGTCGGAAGACAATATGGATTTTTCCATTCTTACTAGGCGGCATACAGAGTTTTGTGAAAGAGAAATAAAGGACAATGCTGTTGAATATGACCTTGCAACTAAACCACGTCATCTGACTTTTGCAGACTTAATACCGGAAGATATGATACTACCTTGTAACAGCATTGTGGTTATTGACAAATATCTGTTTGATGATGATAAAGAAGGTAAGTGTCTTATAGGAATACTTTCTCGGTTATTGGGTAAAAAGCTTCAGAGATCCTACTGCCATTTACTGATTATTTTTGACAATGCAAAAGTAGGAACATCTGAAGAAAATAGGAAAGAGGCATTCCGCAATATCGTAACAGGTCTTCAGCCCATTATTGAAAAGATAAATGACCTTCGTATTAAGGTGGAGTTTCTTGCTGGTGATTTTAACCCTCCTAAGATGTTTGAGGATATGCATAATCGTAAGATAGTAACAAACTATTCCATCATAACAGCTGAGCATGGTTTTGGCATGTATGATAATAAAGACCATATGAAATGGGATCAGAAGTTTACGATAGAAAGCCTCTATTCGGATGGTATTAATACCACATCTATAACTCCTGAAAAAGAACGGCAGATTATTATGAAAAAGGTATGCTCAATAGTACGATACGCGAGAGAAAAATTTGACAAGAACAATCCTCGTCCTCAGTTCAGGTTTGGGCAAGATGCCAAAGCCAATCCTACGAAGATTTCGCCTAAGGACCTCGTTAATCGCTTAGAAAGATTTTATGAATAATGTAGAAAACCTGCATAGTAAGACATTAATTTTGCACTCATAATGATAAAGAACAATATAAATACGGAAGAACAGAACAAATCACTTTGGAAACTTGCGTCAGAATTACGCATGTTTCCAATAAATGACATTGGACAGGCTGTTATTGCCTTCCTTTTCCTCCGAAGGATGGATTGTCTATTTCTGCCTTACTATAAGCAAGTGCGTAACGCTTTTGCTCATTCCATGGTTGACGATCTTCACTTGTATGAATTAACAAACGGCTTGACTTTCTATAATAATAGTGGAAAATCTCTTGACGACTTGCTTAAAAGTGAGGTGGATTTTACAGACCGTTTTGATCGATGGCTTAATGGCTTCGATATTGAAACTAAAAATACTCTCAATGGGTTGGGTTTCAATCGGAATTTGTCTATAATGAAGCAGTCACGCGCTTTCTATAAGTTGCTTCAGAGTGTCAGTCAAATAAATCTGACAGAGCCTTTAGATGCAGAACTTATTTATGAATTGCTCATGTCAATGCGTTCAAGAAGTGCTGGTCAATTTTTCTCTCCTAAAGAATATGGTGAAATAATAGCAGCCCTTTTGTTTCAGAAAACAGATGTCCGTGTTGATGCCACCATCTTTGATCCTGTCTGTGGATCTTCACTCATGCTGAATGCTATTGCACAAGCAGGATTAAAGAAAAACATCTTTGAAAACTATGAATGTTTCGGCACTGACATATATATGGGTGCAGTTGCTTTGTCTAAGGCTTTGAAACTCTTACTTGGCCTTGACAATCTTCATGTGGAAGTCTCAAACGCTCTCGTGAAAGAGAGTTTTGAAGGAATGAAATTCGACTTCGTCGTAGCTGACCTTCCTATTGGTGGCCGTTTGTCGGAGCATGATATTAAAGACATGGCTGTCAATGATGCATATGTAAATGGTATATCTTCTAAGGTTAGTCCAGAGATGTACTTCATTCAGATGATTATTAATCGCCTAACGGACAGCGGAAAAGCCGCAGTTATTACAGCAGGAGGACCACTATTCAATATGCAGAGTGTAGATGTCCGTTCTTGGCTATTCAGCATGGACTACGTAGACTCGATTGTTCGTATTCCAAAGGTAAAATCAGCTTTTACTGGAATAGACAAGTTCGTATGGATACTGAATAAGAATAAGGCTCAAAAGAAGAAACAAATGGTTCAACTGATAGATCTTCAACTCATGGAGAAATATGTACCTTCTCATACTATCATACACGATGAACTTATTCTTGAACTTGAAGGGAATGAGAAAAAAAATCTTTTCTCAAAACTTATCCCAACTTCGGATTTTGCTACATATAATGTGACTTTGCAAAACCGTAGTTATGGTGGTACAATTAAAACAACCATTTCCAATAGTGCCAAAGGTCTTGATGAATTGTTGAACCAAGGTTATGACATTTCTGAAAATGGTTCGTGGACTGTGCTTTATGAAAAGACCACTGTTGATTACACGGTAAACTTTAACGCATTTTTTTCTCAGAATCCTGAAAGTAAAGTTTCTTCCAACGAACTTCACAGCGATTTAAAAGATACGCTCTATTATGTTTCTAAATATATAAGAGAGATTGAAGCATTGCAAATGCCTGATAGAGTTAATCTCGATGATGAATTTGCATCCCAAAAATCACAATGGGCTGGTAAAATTCCCACTAATTGGAAGCATGTTGCGCTCCAAAATATTTTTGAGTGCAAAATGGCTCCTCGACAATCTTTTGAACCAGGAACTAAAGCACTCTTAACCGTAAAGTCTTTACGAAATGAAGAATCTACTGAGTTCGTAGCGCTTACAGATAAGTCAGTAATAGTTACTGATGACGATATGCTCATCATCCGTACAGGGTATAACGCAGGAGAAGTGTTCGAAGGCAGGGAGGGCATACTGGGCAATATGATTTATAGGATGCGAATTCTTGATTCCACAAATTATTTTGTAGACAAAGACTTTTCGTCTTATATGCTTCAGGCGATGTCCAAGTACTTTTCTTCCCTCTCACAGGGAATGGGCATCCCAAACCTTTCGGCTATGGCTATCAATTCGACATTGTGCTACTTTCCTTCTTTGGAACAGCAGCAGCGTATTGTGAAATTCCTCAGACCTATTGTGTATGAAATTGATAGTATCCACGAAGATCTGGGAGTTGTTGTCCCATCACTGAAAGAATTCAGAGATGCACTGATTTTCGATGCAGTTACTGGGAAACTGAATCTATAATCTTTAATAATTATCGCAGAGCAACGAAGAAAACCTGCATAGTAAGTGAGTAATTTTGCAAACGAAAAGAAAACAATAAGATAAATGGCAAAGAAATCAACAAAGAAAGAAGAAACACTGAACCTTGACAATATATTGTTCAAGTGTCGAGATATATTAAGACAAGCAAAGAACTCTGGATCGTTCTTTGAAAAGCGTGATATGATGCTGACTCTCGTGTTCCTCCGCTTTATGGGCGAGAAATACGAGGATGGAGTGGCTTCACTTCGTCAACGACTCATTGAGGAAGGGTTAGATCCAGACAACGAGGAGATTATCAAGGCTTTCTTCGATGATGCCACTTTTGCTGATGGTACCTTCGATTTGCCGGTAGAGGCTCGTTGGTCAACCATCATCAACACGGCTGCACCTCAATTGAATGTGGCTCTTGATACTGCGCTGCGCAGTATCGGCGAAACGAACCCTACGCTGAAGGGTTGTTTCGTGGAAGGTACATTCACCCAACGCAATCTTGGAGCCAACGACATGAAGAAGATTGTGGACGAAGTCAACAAAATCAGCCACAAGACTTTTGGTGAGGAGAAGGACCTGATAGGTCGCGTATATGAATACTTCCTGAAGGAGTTTGCTGTTAATGCGACGAAAGAGGAAGGTGAGTTCTACACACCACATGATGTTGTTCAGCTCATCGCTACTGTTATTGAGCCGTTTGATGGCACATTGTACGACCCATGCTGTGGTTCTGGCGGTATGTTCATTCAGAGCACCGACCTGGTAAAAGCCAAACAAGGCGACATCAGTCGTATCAATGTATATGGCCAGGAGAAAGAAGCAGCCACCTATCGTTTGGCAAAGATGAACCTCGCTCTGCGCGGTATCAGTCATAATCTGGGTTCTGAAAGCGATTCCACTTTCACCAACGACTTGCATAAAGGTCTTTACTTCGACTATATCATGGCAAATCCACCATTCAACTTGAAAGGCTGGTATAATGATAATTTGAAGAACGACCCTCGTTGGACAGACTACGCCACTCCTCCGGAGAGTAATGCCAACTATGCGTGGATTCTTCACATGCTATCTCACCTGAAGCCACTTTCGGGTGTGGCTGGATTCCTTTTGGCCAATGGCGCTTTGGGAGACACCGATGCACTTGAAATCCGCAAGGAACTGATAAAGAACGACAAGGTAGAAGCCGTCATCATCTTGCCCAGGGAGTTGTTCATAACGACAGATATCAGCGTCACCTTCTGGATTCTCAATCAGAACAAGAAGGGCGGGAAGTATCATGGTAGACAACTCCGTAATAGAGAACATGAAATACTCTTCATGGACTTGCGCCAATGGACGGAGAACCCTGTGAAAGGCGAACAGAAGAAAAAGGTACGTCTCATTACGGAGCAGATACAGCGCGTGGCAGACATCTATCATCAGTGGCAGTCTGAGGGAACGGACGGCAACAACTTTGCTGTGCCTGAACTGTATCGCAGCGTTGGCATTGACGAGATTGAACAGAATGGCTGGACTCTGGTACCAAGCAAGTACATTGAGTTCATTGACCACGATTTGGATATAGACTATCCCAAGGAAATGGCTCGCATTCAGCAGGAGATGAAACAACTGATGCAACGAGAAAAAGAATCACAAAAGATGCTTGAAGATGCGTTTAAAGGTATAGGCTATGGGATTGAGTAAGTATAAATTAGGTGAACTAATAGAATTGGTTGAAGAGACTAATTCTGATGAACTATTTGGTCCTGATGATGTACGGGGAATAAGCAATCTGAAAGAAATGATGACTACAAAGGCGGATTTGAATGGCCGTGACTTGTCAAAGTTTCAGATTGTAAGATCTGGTACTTTTGTATTTAATCATCGAACTTCCCGTAATGGCAGTAAATTCAGTATTACTTACAATTATGATTCCAGACCACATATTTTTACGGAGGATTATGTTGCATTTCGTGTCAAGGAAGATTGTGATAATCTTCTTATGAAAGAATGGTTATATATGTATTTCTGTAGAGCAGAGTTTGATCGATTTGTTATCACTAACTCATGGGGTAGTTCTACAGAATTCTACAACTGGGAAGATCTTTGTGACATCGACATCACTCTTCCATCCATCGAACAGCAGCGCAAATACGTTGATGTTTATTTGGCACTCCAAAACAATCTTGCTGCCTATCAAAGCAAAGTGGAAGAATTGAAACTTGTCTGTGATGGGTATATAGAGGAGTTGAGAAGAAGGTTTCCTTGTGAAAAAATTGGTGAGTATATTATTGAGTCAAATACAAAGAATAGCGATAACAAGATAAAAGAGGTAAGGAGTGTTTCTGTTACGAAAGAGTTTAAACTAACTAATGCAAAAGTCAACAAGAATGAGCTAAGGAACTACCTTGTTGTACGTCCAAAGGAAATAGCCTTTGTTCAAACAACAGGTAATGAAAAAGTGTTGGCGTTTGCTTATAATGACCAAGAGTATCCTGTTGTTGTATCTTCTGTTGACAAGGTATTCAAATCAAAGGACGAAAACATCTTAGATCTACAGTTTTTGGCTCTTTATCTGTCAAGGAAAGAGTTCGATCGCTATGCGCGTTTCAATTCTTGGGGCAGTGCAAGAGAGGTGTTTACGATGGATGATATGAATAACGTGGCTATCCCAATCCCAGACATCTCTGTTCAACGTGAGATAGTCAACATCCATAAGTGTTATATCGAGCGCCAACGCATAGCAGAGGCACTTAAAGAACAACTCAAAAAAATATGCCCAGTGCTGATTCGGGGAAGTTTAACAGAATAAAAAAAGAGAACTATGTATTTAGAGAAAATCATATTCGACAATAGAGCTCCATTTGAACATCTTGAAATAGATTTCAAAAACAGTGGAGTTAACGTAATCACTGCAATAAATGGTAAAGGTAAAACAACCATATTATCACATATTGCAGATGCTTTTTATGAACTTGCCCGACCAGCTTATCCACAAGAATTTGAGGGAAAGGAAAATAAACTATATCGTGTTTCTTCACCATTGTATAATATAAATTCAAGCAAACCATCTATAGTATACTTTAGATTTAAAGATGGTGAAGATATTTATGATTATATTGATGTACGTGATACATGTACTAAGGAACAATACGATACTGCGATAGATGTAGACAATAAGATTGATTATAACAATTTTCAGAGAAGGCTAAAGCAGCAAAACTTCTCCAAATATTGGAATGTTCAAAACAATGATATAAGAAAAAAAATGTTTGAGCAAAATGTGTTAACATACTTCCCATCATATCGTTTTGAATTGCCCGCATACTTAAATGATTCCTATTCTAATCCCTTAAAATACTCTATTGATAGTAAATTTAGTGGGTATTTACCGAATCAAATAGAGGTCATTTCGGATATTACTTCCTTTTCAAATTGGTTGTTAGATGTTTTATTAGACTTGAAAAATGGTGAAAGGATACAACTTTTTAAGGATGGTAAGAATAATGTTTTTCCTATAACTATTCCTGCGCAAGAGAATATTGTATTAACGAATCTAAACAATATTCTTTCTAATACACTATCATCAAAAAAGTATCAAGGTAGTGTGAGATTTGGAATCGGAAAGAGAAATGGAGGAATGGCAAGAATAGCAATAATGAATGATGTTGATAACGAACATCATTATCAGATTTGCCCTTCGATATTTCAATTATCTTCTGGAGAATTGGCATTAATATCTATCTTTGGGGAGATTCTCCATCAAGCTGATAATAATGAGAATAATATGCCGCTTGAAAAAATTAAGGGTATTGTTGTAATTGATGAAATAGAGAAGCACTTGCATATTACCCTACAAAAAGAAATATTGCCTAAAATGTTTGCTCTGTTCCCAAATGTGCAATTCATTGTAAGTTCTCATTCTCCATTTTTGAATATGGGATTAGCGGCAGAGTTATCGGGAAAACATATGATTTTTGATTTGGATCATAATGGGATTTCTTGTTCTGCAACAAAGAATGACCTATACGAGGAAGTTTATAACTTGATGATTGACGAAAACAATCGTTTCGCCAAACTATGCGAAGATTTGACCGTGAAATTAGAATCATTGACAAAGCCTTTGATTATAACAGAGGGTAAAACAGACATTAAACATATATTAAAGGCAAAAGAAAAATTGGGCGTTACGGATTTAGATTTTGATACTATACAAGAAGATCAACAGCCAGACGGAGAAACCAACTTGAATAATTTGTTAAAACAATCAGCTCATCTAGGGAACAAAAATATTATTATTGGTATTTTTGATCGTGACATAAAGAAAACGGTTGAGGATATAGAAAAGAATGGGCAGCAAATAAAAGACTTTGGTAACAATGTCTATGCCTTTTGTATTCCTCTTCCAGAATCACGAAGAATAAACGGAGAAGAGGATATTTCTATTGAGTTTCTATTTAGCGACGTTGAAATACACACTAAATTGAAAAATGGTTGTAGTTTGTTCTTTGGTGATGAATTCTCCGCAAAAACAGGTAGACATAAGAATGATAAAACGCTTACACTATCAAATCAATCAGATAGGGGCAAGCATAAAATTGTTGAAAACAATGGAGGGCAAGCTGTTTATAATGAGCAAGAAGAAAACATATTAGCAAAAAAAGATGATTTCGCAAATGCTATATCATTAGATGAAATAGAAATCTCGGAAGAAAGCTGGAACAACTTCAAGCCGATTTTTGATACAATCAGGTCAATTCTACGGAAGGATTAAAAATCTCACAGCAGAGAATAATCATTATTACGAGGAAATCTAAAGCAAGGAATTATGGCAAAATTAACGAACATCAGCGGTCACTTTGTGGAGAGCGATTACGAGAATGCTCTCATTGCTTTCCTTGAACGAGAAGGATGGCAATATCTTTATGGTGACTCTATAGCAAGAGCCAACAGAAAAGAAGTGCTCAATATGGAAGACTTGCTTCAGTTCTTGAAAGACAACAATAAGAACGTGAAGGACGAGGAACTGCAAAGAATAGCAGATAACGTCAGATTGGTTGGAGCCGATTCTGATTTTGCCACATTGCATAAGGTCTATAAGTGGATGGTGAATGGTGTGCCAGCTGTTGATAAGGACGGAAAGCCAACAACAGTTAACTTGATAGACTTTGCCTGTTTAGATAATCCGCAGAAAGAGAACACAAATATCTTCCGAGTAGTCAATCAGTTCACAGTGGAATACATGAACAACGGTGTAATAAAGAACCGCCGCCCCGATGTACTGCTCTATGTGAACGGGATCCCCGTCTGCGTGATAGAACTTAAAAATCCAGCCGATGCAAATGCCACAATCGAGGATGCCTGGGAACAAATCAACATCCGCTATTGGCGAGATATTCCAGGCCTATTACACTATTGTCCACTGGCTTGTATCAGCGATGGAGTAAAGACTCGATTAGGTACAGTACGTACACCTTACGAACATTTCTATGCTTGGCGGCGCGTAGAGAATGGCGATAAAGTAAGCACCATGCCTTTCGACGAGTTGGAGACAATGGTGAGAGGTGTCTATCGTCTTGATAGGTTTTTGGAGATATTCAGAGACTATGTGTATTTCCAAGATGAGAACTTTGACAGCGATGAAAAGGAAATAGTGTGCCGCTATCCACAGTTCTTTGCCACACGACTTCTTAGGGAGAGTGTCATCAAATCGGTGAAGACAAAAAGTGGTAAGGGAGGAACTTACTTTGGTGCCACTGGATGCGGCAAGACCTATACGATGGCATTCCTTGCCCGGCAACTTTCGTTGCGTTGTGCAGCAGAGATAGGTTCGCCAACCATACTGATGATTGTTGACCGTGAAGACCTTCAGAAGCAAGGAGCAAAACTCTTTACCAAGAGTACTGAGTTTTTGGGCTTGGGCGAGGTTTCAGTTGTGCCAAGCCGCAAAAAGCTTCGTGAAGAACTTAGTCTGAGAGACAGCGGCGGTTTCTTCATCTGCACTATCCAGAAGTTCTGCGACAGGAAGGATGACCCGATAGGTCTTATAAATGAACGAAGTAACATCATTTGCTTCAGCGATGAAGCACATCGCACACAGATTGAAGGCTCAAAGCGTATCCAGTTTAGCGAGGATGCTGACGAGAATATGCGTGCCATGATATCAAAGCCATATGCCAAAGTGCTACGTGAAGCATTGCCCAATGCAACATTTGTAGGCTTTACGGGAACACCTATTGCAGAAACCTATCAGACCTTCGGCGACGAGATAGACCGCTACACGATGGATCAGGCTGTTGCGGACAAGATAACTGTGCCTATCAAGTATCATCCACGTATTGCCAAGGTGTTGCTGAATCAGGAGAAAGCCAAAGAGATTGAGGCTTATTACGCCAAGTGCGCTGATGAAGGTTCGACCAAAGAAGACATTGCAAAGAGCAAAAAGGCCATGAGTTCGTTAGAGATGATTCTTGGCGAGCCTGACCGTCTGGAGAAACTTGCCGTTGATATACATGACCATTACGTATCTTCCGTAGCCAACGACCCAGACAGAGTACAGAAAGTAATGATAGTATGCTCAAACAGGAAGATTGCTTACGACTTGCTATTGAAATTCAAGGCTCATTATCCTGAATGGTTTGATGAGAGGAAAACACCTGAAGGTGTCAATGTTTCGCCAGAAGAGCTTAAAGAACTGAAGGAAATGCCGACTATCGCAATGGTAGCCAGCGTGGGAAGCAATGACGCGGCCGATATGTACAATTATCTTGGAGGAGTGAAGAACGACCAACGGTCGGAAGACTTGGATGCTGCTTTCAAACAGGTACATTCCAATTTCCGAATTGTGATTGTTGTGGATATGTGGATAACGGGCTTCGATGTGGAATGTCTTACCTACATGTATAACGATAAGCCGTTGCAGAAACATTCATTGATACAGACCATCAGCCGTGCTAACCGAAAATACCCAGGCAAGGAGTATGGTCTGATTGTTGACTATATCGGCATTCGTGACCAGATGTTGGAAGCCAGGAAGATGTATGGTGGCGACAATTCCGTGGCATTAACTGAAGATGACATAGAACAGGCCACTCTCATCTTCCGTGAGTACATGGAGATTCTGAAGGCTTTGTTCAAAAATTATGATCTGACTCCATTCCTGAATCCGGAGACAGACCCAGCAACAAGATACACCCTATTGGCAAAGGCGGCGGAGTTTGTTTTCTCGTCAAATGAGAATTTCAACTCTGTCAGCAAGGATGGAAAGAAAACAAAGAAAGTTACTTTCAAGACCTATTTTCTGCAAAATGTGAAGAGGATGCGAAAGGCTTACGACCTTTGTCAGCCTTCGGGAGAACTCAGCGAGGATGAGTCGGCATTGGCACAGTGCTTCATGGCTATTGCCGGAATGGTATATAAGATGAATGGAACAGATGCTCCAGATACTGATACCATGAATAGAAGAGTGGCAAAGATGGTGGAAGAGGCCTTGAAGTATAACAATGTGGAGAGCATTCTTGAAGAGGGTGAGGAAATGGATATCTTCGGACCAGAATTCACAGAAAGGCTTGAAGACATCAAGATGCCAGCCTCAAAACTTGAAACGCTGATAAAACTTCTTCGTAAACAAATCACAGAATATGGTAAGACCAATCAAGTAGCATCGAAGAAATTTCAGGAAATGTTGGAGGCTACCATTCAGGAGTACCACGACAGGCGCAAATTCTTGTCCGAACAAGAAGCAGGTGCAACCCAGGAAGCCACTGCCGAAAGCATCATCAAGAATGCCACCGAGCAGGCTCTGATCATTCTCAAAGGTATGCAGGCCGACCGTGAGAGTTTTCGTAAGTTGGGGCTTACCTTTGAAGAGAAGGCATTTTATGACATCTTAATTCATCTAAGAGACAAGAACAACTTCGAATACGGAGAAGACAAAGAGGTTGATGGTATTGTTGTCAATGATAAGTGTAAGAGTCTTGCATGTAAGATTCGAGAGATTATTGATGCAAAATCGTCCTTTGCCGATTGGCTCAACAATCAGCGCGTTCGTGACCAGTTGAAACAAGACATCAAGATTTGCCTTGTCAAGAATGGCTATCCTCCACAGTACACTCCAGAAGTGTTCCGTGAGGTGATGGAACAGGTGGAGAATTTCAAGGAAAACGAGGATGTGGATTATAATGAGGTAAAGGCTACTCCTGCACCTGTGATTTCCATGTATGCTCCTATTGAAGAAGAAGGCGAGATGATGATGGCTGCTGAACCATTTGAGTGCTATAAATGGAATCGGTTTGACAAAAACATCATTGATTTCTTTGGTGGCGATAAGACCATCCTCGTAGGGTGTGCTAAGAATAAGAAGCAAAAAGATTGGATTCTTGCGCATAGTATGTATAATGTTAGGCTTGGCAAAACTAAGGGGTCAATGGAAGAACATAGAGAAATGTTTGGTAGAACATCTTTGTTAGTTCTTTATGATTTTGGTAGACCAGATAAACTATCAGCTTATTCTATAACGGGACATAAGGAGATGGGTAAGGAAGAACTGAAAGCGATGGACTATCCCAACAAGAATCCGCGCAAGAGTTACATGACTTTCTCTATAAAACCACTTGACATCGATTTAAGTCTTTTGGCTAATCATCGAATGATAGAGAAACTGATTGAATTAAATCCTGAAAACGAAAAGGGAACTCCCGTATTTATTGAACCGTAAAAAATAGTGATAGCAATATAACATATGAGTACAATACAGAATAAGAAGATAGTGGCCAAAGAATATCCCTTGAAGGACATTCTGAGCAACAATAAGTATTCCATCGACTATTTCCAAAGGGAATATCGTTGGAGAAAAGAGAATATAGACCAGTTAATTGATGACCTATATAATGCATTCCGTGCTGATTATCGGCCAGAGCATTCCACAAAAGATGTTGCTAATTATGCCTCATATTTTATGGGGTCTATAGTTGTTATTGCTAAGGATGATGCCACTATGAGCATCATTGATGGCCAGCAACGTATAACATCATTAACTCTTCTATTGATATATCTGTATCATGCTATTGGTGTTGCGAAGGGAGCTATCTTGCAAAATATGATATTCAGTGACAGCTATGGAGAGAAATCCTTTAATATCCAAGTACCTGAGCGCAAGGATTGTCTGGATGGACTCTATAACAACAATGAGTATACACCAAAAGATACAGACGAGGATAGCGTGCGTTTTATGGCAGACCGCTATAATGACATAAAGGACAGTTTTCCTGACGATCTTCAAGGTCAAGCTCTTGAAAGTTTCATGTATTGGGTCATCAATAATATCGTCATCGTAAAGATTGAAGCATATTCGGAAGAGAATGCCTATACAATCTTTGAGACGATGAATGACAGAGGACTCAACCTCACCAATAGTGATATGCTGAAGGGGTTCATCCTCTCTAAGTTCCATGATGATGCAAAAAGAACAGCCATCAATGAACAGTGGAAGAGAGATATGCATCAGCTGCTTTCATATGGTAAAGACTATGATAATGCGTTCTTCACCGTATGGATGCGCTCGCAGTTTGCCGAAACAAAACGTCAGAGCAAAGCTGGGGCTGTTGATGAGGACTTCGAACATATTGGTGTGCGTTTCCATAGTTGGTTCCGGGATAACTATGAGAAGGGGCGATTAAAGGACGCAATCAATGGAAGTATGGAAAACTTCCTTGATACCAACTATCGTTTCTTCTTCAACAAATATGTTCTAATTCAGGAGGCACAAAAGGATATAGTATCTGGATTGGAATGGGTTTACTACAACCAATTTAGAGGTATCTCCCCATATTTGGCATTCCCGATGATGTTGGCAGGTCTCAAACTTGACGACAGCGATGATGAATGCAAGAGGAAGATGAATTTGGTTGCGCGGTTCTTGGATGGTTTCGTTGTAAGAAGACAAATTAATTTCCGGTCCTATACCGCTTCGTCCATTGCTTACACAATGTTCAATATCATCAAGTCATTGCGCAATAAAACTTATGACGAAATGCTGGAAGTTTTAAGAGATCGTGTTGAAGACTTAGACATTGATACAGGTATGAATGACCTTCGTTTGCACGGACAAAACGGCCCATTCATAAAGTATTTCCTATGTCGCATTACTGCCTATATTGAGGAACAGAGTGGAATGGGCAACAACTTCAAGCGCTATATGACAAATCCTGGATGCAAGCCTTTTGAGATAGAACATATTTGGAGTGATCATTATGACCGACATACTGATGAGTTTGAGCATCCAGAAGAATTTATGCGTTTCCGTAATAAAATTGGTAATCTGGTGCTACTTCCCAATGGAACGAACCAATCATATAATGATATGAAAGAGGATGAAAAGATTACACACTATGTGAAGGAGAACCTGCTGGCAAAGTCCCTTTGTCCTCAGGCATATCAGAATAATCCGAACTTTACGTCCTTTGTAAGTTCTAAGCATCTTGACTTCAAATCTTATGCTCATTTTGACAAATCAGCTATAGAGCAAAGATGTGTTTTGTACTCTCAGATTGCAAAAACTATCTGGGAATTGTAACCTTTAAGTTTCTATAAAGAATAATCAAGATATGGCAACATGGAGATATACTGAAATAATGATAAATGGACAGCCTGTGAAAGCACAGGCTCCTCTCATCGTTTCAGCAAGTAGAAGTACTGATATTCCAGCTTTCTATGCAGATTGGTTTTTCCAACGTTTGGAGAAAGGCTATTCAGCATGGACGAATCCCTTCAACGGTGTTAAGTCGTATGTCTCGTATGAGAATACACGTTTCATCGTATTCTGGTCGAAGGATCCTCGGCCATTGTTGCCATATTTGCATATTTTAAAGGAACGAAATATCAAATGCTACGTCCAATACACACTTAACGACTACGAAGAGGAGAAGCTAGAAAAAGTACCTTCTTTGGCTAATCGTATAGAAACATTCAAATTGCTTATCGAGCAGCTTGGAAAAGGTGCGGTAATCTGGCGGTTTGACCCCATGATACTGACTGATAACATATCTGTTGACGATTTGCTTCAGAAAGTTCAAAACATTGGTGACCAGCTGAAAGATTATACTGAGAAGCTGGTATTCAGTTATGCTGATATTGGCACGTATCGAAAGGTGAAACACAACCTTGAAGTCAACGGCATACCATACCATGAGTGGGAAATCGAGCAGATGGAAGAGTTTGCCGACAAACTTTCCTCCATGAATCGTGAACGTGGCTGGAACTTTCAACTTGCTACATGCGGTGAAAGGATAGACATCTCGAAATATGGCATTCAGCACAATCGCTGCATCGATGGTGACCTTATCACCCGCCTTGCTTGGGATGACAAGGAGCTGATGGATTTCATGAAGGTGAAGATTGAGGATATTCCAGCTCCGACACTGTTTGGCGAGCCTGAGTTGCCAGAAGGAGCAATTCTCCTGCCTCATAACCATTATTTCATCAGTAAGCACAAGAAAGACCAAGGGCAGCGACCATTCTGTGAGTGCATGGCCTCTAAGGATATTGGTGAATATAACACCTGCCCACATCTTTGTGAATACTGCTATGCCAACACCACAAAACAATTGGCATTGCAGAACTGGAAACAGCATCAAGAAAATAGATTTGCAGATACAATAACAGGGAAATAGTATGGCATACAAGGACGACATATCGGCTATACGGAATATCTCATTCAATAGCATCCGTCGCATCGCTCAGGACTATATCATGTCTTTATCTGAACAGGAGAGAAATGACCTTTATGAGTCTCTGAAGCGAGGTGTCGAACTATTGGATTCTGACGCACAAATGAAGTGCTACCTATACTCTTTTGGCAAGATGCATCAAGCCAAGATTTATAGGGCACTCTCTTGCATTAGTCCTTCTACTTATACCTCTGATGGATTTGATATTGTTGACTGGGGGTGTGGTCAGGGGTTGGCCACAATTTGTTTCTTTGACTACCTTCGTGAACACAATATTGAGAATAAGGTTCAGAAGGTTACTTTAATAGAGCCATCACCAGCAACATTAGAACGTGCTGCTATACATGTAGGAGCTTATGTTGATGATAAGGTTACGGTTTCCTGCATTGACCGCTATTTGGATGATGTTACACAGGAATCCATCGCAGGAGATAGTCCGGTCACTATACATTTCTTCTCGAATATCCTTGATATTGACTCAATAGATTTGAAGTCGCTTGCAGAAAAAGTTGGCTCTAATGTTAATGGACAGCATCTGTTTTTCTGCATAAGTCCGATGAATAGTGGCAACAGGAGGATTGACCGATTTTATGAGTATTTCAACGCCCCTGAGACCTTTATGAACGAAACAGCCTCCGAGTATCGTTACTCTGAGAGCAACAAGCCTTGTTCATACAACATTAAGGTGTTCAAGCTTGAAAACAATCAAATCAATCTCATCACCGTTGATTATTATCCTGACACCCAATTCTTTGCATCTTATCAGCTCGATGCAGTCAGAAATCTGACCCAGAGCGCAGATGAGGACACCCAAAAGAAGATACAGGGCTTGTATCGGCAGCTCTCTGCTTTTGAGGTTGCTGCACCATTTGATATTGGAGCCAGTATTTACGATGATGTGGATCCTATACTTGCCGTCCTCAATAATATGGTGACAAGGGGACTTCCGACGAGGACTAGTCCTACAATCGAGGATGCTTTTGAATCTTTTGGCAACAAGAAATTGGACGATAATCTTGGTGCCTTGAACTATGATATAAATGGGCTAGAGCTGAATGATATATTATTGGCACTATATGCGATCGACGGACGGCTTACTCTGGATGAGAATACATATTGTAGCAGCGTTTTAGAAAGCGATTTCGAAAAGGACTTTATTCTCAGAAATGCTCCGGCAGAGCTTCGTCAGGTTTTCATGCCACAAAGAAGCTTGATGTCTATAACTGGCCAGCGGGCTCATCACTCCCAGCGTGTAGATTTTGCCTGTGAGTACCCATATACAGTAATCGGCAAAGATGGCAAAGAGAATCGTGGTTTCGTTATCGAGATAGATGGTGCTAATTACCACAATACTGAAAGATCACGAGCATCAGATGATTATAGAACAGCGGCTCTAATCGGCAAAGGTTGGGATTGCATACGTATAAGGGACATCAACGATTTTGGTCAGAGTATAACACTTCCGCAGAATGAATACTTTACGAAAGTTAAGGAAGCATGGAGGAAGTCTTTTGATTCATCATGGATTAGAAACTTACAGCTCACACTTTCTCCCATAGGTGTTGCCCGTATTCAGAAGACTCTTATAGAGGCTATGATAACAGGCAGGGTGGATTACAAGAAAGAAACTCTGAACATCCTTGCACTGGAGCGTGATGTTCCTTGTGTTGTTCTCGCATTGAAAGATTTAGCCGAATCATTCAATAATCTGGCAACATTAAGTGAGGAATATAAAGATATTCGCTTCCCAAACATACAACTGGATGTCATCAGTTCTCCAGCTTTTGTTGGCTCGTCTCTTCACAAGCCTAATGTGGAGGATAATTCTATCCGTGTCAATGTTATAAATGGCATAGAAAAGGCAAATCATGCCAAACAGTATGATGTAGTGTTCGACGTAGCTGTTATGCGTCGTTCTGGACTAGAGGACAAATCTTTCAGTAGTTTCAAATGTACTGACAATTGTTATTTCTTTATTCGTTCAGCTAACTACATCCATTCGGAAAGGCACATCTATACGTCAGATTGTATCACATATCAGCCTTTGGTGAATAGAGATTCCCAGGGTATCTATGTGCCAATAGCTGAAAAGAAGAATAAACTCCAGCATTTTCTCCAGCTACTTTTCCGTAAAGATGATTTCCGACCAGGACAGTTACCTATATTAAGCCGCGCCCTCCAGAATAAGAGCGTCATAGGTCTGCTACCTACTGGTGGCGGTAAGTCTTTGACATACCAATTGGCTGCCATGCTTCAGCCCGGAGTAACGTTGGTAGTTGACCCGCTTAGGTCTCTTATGGCAGACCAGTATGATGGACTGATAAAGGCAGGCATCGACACCTGTACGTATATCAACTCCATTGTCGATGCCCAAGAGAAAGAGAAACGGGCAAAGATGATGGAAACATCAATGGTACAGTTTGTATTCCTCTCACCGGAACGGCTATGTACATACAGCTTCCGTGAGAAGTTGAGAAACATGCACAATGTAGGTGTTTACTTTAGCTATGGTGTTATTGATGAAGTACACTGCGTTTCGGAATGGGGCCATGATTTCCGTTTTACTTATTTGCACCTTGGAAGGAATCTCTATCAATATGTGTTACCTAAACAAAAGGACGGTGATAAGCATTTAACGTTGTTCGGACTTACAGCAACTGCATCCTTTGACGTTTTAGCTGACGTAGAACGCGAGTTGTCTGGCGATGGAGCTTTTGAACTTGATTCCGACACAATTATAAGGGAGGAAAATACAAACCGCCTTGAACTACAGTATAAGATAGAACGAGTTCCCGTCGTATGTGAGGAAGATGAATACTATGACAGAAACCACATGCTTGACGATGGCCTGCCAAAAGCGGTCAAAATGACAAGTAAATGGAGTGTTTATCCGTCCAAACAAGATTTCTTGAAAGACTACCTGGAAAAAATTCCTGGATTCATTGAGGAACTGGAGGAACCAGAATCTGTTGCGCTGATAAAAGAACGTTTTAATGAGCGTCAGAATATCGAAGGAAGTATTGATGATGATTTGTCTGTTGAATTACCCGAAGATTTCTTTAGGGATTCAGAAGAATACGCTCAGGCAGGAATCGTTTTTTGTCCGCATAAAAACAACACAGGCATATCCGTAAACGCAAATAAAGATTCATTATGCGAAAGCGTTCATAAGTTAGGTACTTTTATGGGTAGCGGGGATGGAGACGATGCTGACGAGATTGACAGGGAATCGTTTGAAAACCTCGACTTGTTCCGCGATAACAAATTGCCTTTAATGGTAGCAACAAAGGCATTCGGTATGGGTATTGACAAACCGAATGTGCGCTTTACGGTGAACATGAACTATTCCAGTTCCTTGGAGAGCTTTGTTCAGGAGGCCGGACGTGCTGGACGTGACAGAAAGATGGCTTTATCATGCATCCTGTTAGCAGATTACAAACTTGTCAGAATTAACCGTAGCTGTCCCGTCAATAACTTCCCGATGTCCATCATCCGAAACAAATGGTTTTACGATGGAGACTTACAGGAAATATTAGATCACTATGGACTCTCCATTGATGAGCGATATTTTGATTATTGTACGCCGGAAAAGGACATGGTAAAGCTTCATTGCGATGTTTGTAACCAACGATTTGCCTTCCGTCTATGTAATCAAGATTGCCAACGTTGTAACAGAGGGCCTTGTGAAGGAGAATGTTCCGTTTATAATCAGTGTCAATTAAGGAGAGTTCCTGACGCAGGAAGAGGGTATGTTTATAAAAATGACTTGGAAGAACTGCTCCGGCAATCCGGGTTGTCCATTCCAGCCAGAGCTTTTGAATACCAGAACGTTGACTTTGAAACGGTAATGTACTTTTATAATAACAACTTCAAAGGTACACTCGTCGAAAAGAGGACTATGTTTGAACTCTTAAGCCGCTCTAAAACTCAGATTTTCTATGGAAACGATGCTGAACTAAAAGATACTGTTCAAGTGTCAGATTTCTTGCAGAAGGTGCTTGAAGCTAAAGAAGGAACAGAGGTCGTCGCTTTCATATCTTCCATCCCTATTTATCTGTTTGATAATGGTGGCATACAAGAGAAAGTCTATTTGATATGGAAAGAAGGTGCTGCGCGTCGTGTACGGAATATTGAGACCGGAATAGAGTACGATACAAATAAGGATAGTCTTGAAATCCTCAGAGACAAGAGTGACATAGCCAAGGCTATCTATAGAATGTGTTGTATTGGCCTCATTGATGATTTTACAGAAGATTATGGTAAGAAGGTCTATCGTGTTGTCGCCGTAAGGAAAAAGGATGGTTCCTATTATCGAGCATTGCAATCTTTTCTTGAAAGGTACTATACAAAGGAAAGAGCAGTTCAAGAAATCAATAAAGTTCCAAACTACAGAGGTGAAAATGAAGTTCACAAATGTTTGGGTTACCTGACAGAGTTTATTTATGAAAAAATTGCTGTAAAGCGGAAACAAGCTATTGATGACATCCGTTCATTCTGCATGGAAGGTGTTAGCTATGGGGATAATTGGAAAGATGCAAATGAAGCTCTTAAAGACTACATTTACTACTACTTCAATTCTAAATACGCTCGTAAGGATTACCAAACTGAGAGTGGGCAGGATTTCTCTCTTACCGATGACACTAAAGAAGGAAAAGAGTCATCGTATGATATCCTTTTCAAATATATGAGGGTTATAGATGATGATGTAGTTGGTACCAGTTCTCCAAAAGATAACATCAAACACTTGCAAGGTGCAGTGCGTTTAATAAGAAGAGCTATAGCTGAGCCAAACCCGACATTGGACTTTTTGAATGTATATTGCCTTACATATCTCAAAGTGGGAGCAAATCGCAACTTGCAAGAAGAATTGAAGAATAGTTATATGCGTGGTTATCGGGAGTTCCACAAAAGAACAGATGACAAGCAATACTTCTATCAGAAGATGGAGGAGTTCAAACGTGCATTTACAGTCGATGGACGTAATGCCGCCACTGAGGAAGAAATAAGTCAAATGCGAATCTGGGACATGCTGTGTGAAGTTGATTTGCACAATGAATGGCTCAATGGGTTTAAGGACAATTACTTATCTGAATAATAAACATATTAGCTATATGGAATCAAATGAATTATTAGCATCGTTGGCTAAAATGGAAGCCAGCCTGAATGAAGTCGAATCTGCAAGGAAGCAGGTAGAATCAACTGTCAATGCAAGCTCAGAGTTGCAGAAGGAAGTCAGAGAATATGTTTCTGCTGTTAAAGCTCTCTGTGTAAGCCTTCGGTCATGGGCATCTGATCTGCGAGCACGCGAAGGGGCTCTGTCCCGTGAATATGAAGAGGCAATAACACGAGTTGGCTCAACTTGTGCTGAAGTTATTCGCTCATTTGAAGCTGAAGTGGAAAAGACAAGTACGGATTTCAAAGCCAAAACAGAGCCTGTAATTGAAAGATTTACCGAACAAATTGGTAAACTGGATAAGCATGTCCAAGACTTGAATGCGCTAAAGGATGAGATAAAAAAGGCTACGTCAGAAATCCAGGCAGTCAAGGAATCTCTTTCTCAAATCTCAAAAGATCTAAAAGAGTCTCAGGAAAGTCAGGATGCTGTGCTGAATGACCTTAAACAAAAGAGTGACGAGATAATAGGCAAAGCAGATGGTATAGCTGAAAAGATAGAGTCACTACATGGCAAAGCAGATAATATCAGCTCACAACTCTCCCAGGTTGATTCTTTGAGTCATGAAATAAAGACTGCATGTGAACAGATACATTCCACATTAAAATCATCTACAGAATCACTACAGAAGACTTTAGAAACATCAAAGAACGAAACAGCAAAAAACATCAATATTAACAGATGGATAATAATTGCAGCGTTCATTATCTTACTAATCATTCACTTCATCAAATAAACGTTTATGTTAGAACGTCCAAGAATTATCAATGTTGAGCGCAAACCGAGCAAGTGCCCTGTTTGTGGTGAACGTGTCGTGGATATTATCTACGGCACTGGTGATATGACAGAAGTTGATTTCATGCTGGAATACCGTAAGGAAGGTATCATGGGAGGTGACAACATTCCCCGTCGTCCTCCTATCTGGGCTTGCTCATGTGGATGCAAACGCTTCCGTAAGGTTAATCCTGATGGCACAGATGCGCCCGTCAAGGTAAAGCTGCTGAAGAATATCCGCAAGGCTCCTGCTGACAAAATCAACTGGGAAACATCAATGGTTGAAAGGGCATTGCAAGGCAATATGCGTGAGTCTATTCACCACTATAAAGTGGAGATTGAAACTGAACTTGGCGAGAAGGAACTGCTCAGTATTACAGCTGTCAGCGGCAGTGATGCTGAAGGCCAGGCAGAGAATCTCGTCAAAAAGGGTCTCCTTGGACTAAAAGGCACAAGATGCGTCTCAATAGAAGTGTTTGATGCGCCGGAAGATTGATTAAGTAATCAACTTATATGGAAGACTATGATTAAGAATGTCTAAGGTAACAAAAGCATTTGTCCGACACTATCCATAAAATTTTGTAAGACTCGGACAAATGTTCTATCGGATAAGACAAATGAGTAGGTTTTCCCCAATTGGGAGCACCCACTCATTATTATATACGTATGCGCGCAAGGATTATTTGCTCAGCGTCCGTTTGAACCTATTACCAGGATAATGTTTGGCATGGGCATATCGCATAACACGGCGGGCCCAATCGAGAAAGTCTTCGTCCTTGTCTCGCCACGGCATATCGTTTGATGTACCGCCACCGCCTGACACTTGGGCTACACCAGTCGCGCCATCTATTCCGGCAATGAAGACTCTCAGACCTGTGCTTAGCACATCCTTCCAACGGAAATTGTTACGGTCATCAATGAATGTGTCTTCTGCCATTGCCTCAGCTTCGGGTATTTCTCGGCATATTTTGACTGCTTCATATAGCACTTGATCAAAAATGGAAGCTTTGAGGATAATCTCGGCATCTGTGTTGATATAGTCTATCATGACATTGTCCTTCTTCATGATAGCATCCAACCCTTTCAATTTGGTATTGTAGGTAGATTTGAGACTGTCTAATTCCTGATTAACTTGGTCAAGCTTTCCTTTCTTTTCTCTCAAATTGACTCTAATTTCAGTCAGCGTTTGATTGAGGAACTTTATCTGACGCAAGATATCCTCCTTATTGGAGTCGGATTCCTGTTGTTTAGCTTCAAGCTCCTCAATCCGTGATTGGATTTCTTCCTGCCGACGAGTAAGATTCTCTATCATGGTGGTGAGTCCCTTTACAGCACGACGCTTGGTTTCAAGTTCCTCTTCAAGAGACTTGTTCTCGCGATGCAGTTCACGATTATGCTCTTCGAGAGACTTGTGACGTGCGCCTGTTTCGTGAATATCATCGCCACGTTCCAATCCCCACTTCTCATTGACGGCAGCATACCAATCGTGCCATTCTCGCATCTTGTCGCGAGCTGCAACAAGAGAACCGCCTCCGAACATGTCCTTGGCAGACAAACGACCATTCTCCAAGATAGGAGTGATGGTAGCATGAATGTGACAATTTTTCTCGTCACAATGAGCGATAAAGGAAATGATGTTATTCTCACCGATTCTTTCTGCGAGTGCCTTGTAATTGTCGAGAGCGAACTGCTCTATCTCAGGCATACGCTTGATGTGAGCGTTGTTTCCTCGCTCTTGAAGCACCTGATCTCCGAATGCAAGTTCATTCATGCGTTCACTATTACCACCAATAACGAGAGAAACAGAGAGATGTTGAGTGCTTCTGACTATCGGTTCTTTTCCTGTTGCAGCAAGCCTTTCGGCTTTCCATTCTGCGATACGTGCATCTACTTTTTCCTTGATGCAGACTGATTGATCTACTGGTGCGATGACACCACCCTTGCGTACCTCAAAGTTTAGGTGCGCACGACTCTTGTCGTAATTGCGTTCAGGGTCATCAAGTTTACATTCCCATCGGGACTCATCCCATTTGCGCTGATGTTCTGCGCTGAGTGCTGGAGTCATCTTCATTTTGCTGACTTCGAGCATAGCTTTTTTACCTTTACCCATATAGTTATCCTGTATAATGGTTTAACATAAAAGTGATTATTCTGCCAGAGCTTGCTCTTTCATTAGGCAGACCTCAACCCCTAGGAGAGCCTAACAGCCAAGTGTGCTTGGTGTATTAGGCTACACCAAAGGGTTATAAGGTCTGCAAGCAGACTCGTTACGGCTTACTTCTCCCAAGGTTCAGCCCCGAGGTATCTGTTCAGATACATCTGGTCAATAGCGTTAGGCGTTTGACTGATGTAGGTTTGAACAAAACCGATGGCCTTACGTTTCTTCTCTTCGCTGAAAGATTCCCAAATGGAGAGCGATTCATTGCGATAAGTACCGAGTTTGGGATATACCGCTTCGATTGCATCAAGAGGGAGCGATTCTTCAACTACGTCTGATGTTTCTGTAACATCGTCTGCGATTTGCTGCGATTCGCTATCAGTAGATGTCACTTTCTTGACAACCTTCTTTTTTGCAGCCGACTTCTTGCCCATGGCATTAGTCGTATTGATTTCGCTGCGTTTTGCAGAAGATTCGCGTTGCGCTTCGATATTGGAGCGAAACAGGGTGAAGATTGCTTTGAGCGCACTATTGCTGAACGAAGGAGCAATACCCTTGTTGGCATACTGGGCGATGGCTTTTGCCATCAGTCCCGCGTCCTTATCATCAAGTTCTGCCAACATCACAAGATGATCAATAGGAATATTCAAGTTTTTCATAGTCGTTATTCTGCATTAGATAATTCGTAATCCACAAAATGAAATTCACTAAGCACTTTGTTCGAAGTACGGAAACCAAGGTCTGCTATGTAAGAAGCCTTTGGCTTCGAATCGCAAACAATATCTGCTCTAAACAACAATTCTGCAATAGAATTGCGATAGGCAGACAACTCATAGGTCGAAACCATATCTTCATCATGAGTTGCACTGAACACCTGCTCCATGAAAAGAGATTGGTATTCCTCCAAAATAGGATCGTCGCTAACATCGACTGATTCGAACTTGGCAAGTTCATCAGATGTAAGGAAGTTACGACACTCGGTTCTCACACGCTGCTGGCCCTTTTTGCCAGCCTTTGATTTCCTCATATTGAATGGAGATGATGGGGAAACATTAAATTTAATTTTCTTCATTTCGTTTTTCTTTTTTGGGCTTTCGCCCGGTTTAATACTTTTCTAACTCTTCACATAATTGCCTTTGCTCGTTCGCTTGAGTCGTCCGTCCTGAATGAACTTGTCAATCCACTTGGCGGCAGTGTTGGGATTCTCGTTCACTTCAGAAACGATTCGGTCGTAAACGGATTTGTCGAATTCATCAGGGAGCTTGTGATACAACGCATAGCGACGGGCATTGACACCAGTTTCCATTTCGGGGAGGACATTGCGATTGTTCGTCAGACGCAACTTCAAATAGATGTGTATAGAGTGATAGAGCAAGATCTCACAAATACACAACACCGTATTGAAATCCTCTTCGGAACACTCCAGAATAATCCTTCCGTCTGGAGTTCTGGTTGGCGGTAGGGAGCTGTCGAATGCACGAATGGCTGTAAACAGCATCATCATGCGAAAGGCAATAAGTCCCAACCGACGGACGATTCCCTGCATACCATTGTCAACTTCATCGCAACACTCATCATTGAGTCTGGCCAGCCACTCAACAAAGCGATGTTGAAGATGAGTTGGCAATACGAATACAAAAGAACCTTGATTCATTAATTTATCGAGCAAGTGTAGAAATTCATCACCCAAAATCTTGAATACAGCATGTTTCGAGCGAGTCACATCATCGGTGGCGAAGACATCGCGTATTCCTCGACGAAAGGGAATAAAATAGAAGATGAATCGGCTGAGCAGTCCGTTTTCCGCATCGGGTATGAGGTGGCGTATCTGTTCGGGAGTACCAGCCAAGACTACAGAGACTCTCGGATTGTCGATTTCCAAGTATTCTCTATCTTTGCGACGGCTCATACTGATTGTTTCATGATGGAACGCCTTTCGGAGCAAGTCGGAGTAATTGCCATGCTCGGATTTGAGCGTCTGGCTAAGCGTGTCACCCTCGGTCTCAAAGAGTAGCCCTATACCATCGTTGTCATGCAGTATGCTAATCAAAGAGCTTGCGCTGCTATTGGCTGGAATGATAAGAGTCTTCTGTGGTGGAGTAACTGGCTCCATCGCTTCAGGATTTTTGCCTTTGCACTTCTGATACTCGGACAGTTCACGCTTATATTCAATCATCCTCTGAGCAGTCTGTTCGTGCAGACGTTGATTGATGGGTACCACAAGTTCACGGCAGAGCGTCAAAGCTCCTTTGCCCATACCAGCTTCGGCCACAACAAACAGATAAAGGTTAGAGTAAACCACACGTTCATCATAGACACCACACACATTGTAGAAGCAGACGGATAGACAGCCAATGGCTCCAAGCAGTATCACATCGCGGTCTTCAATGGAGATGGCATTGCCGACTACTTTCCGTAAGAAGGGCGGCAAAGCTCCGAAAATATCTTCGGGGAAGTGAGGCAGTTCGCTTTCTGATTTTACCCATTTTGCCGTTTTACCATTTTGGTAATTTGGTAAAATGGTATTAGAAGAGTGGTGGAGTTCAATACCTGCCCGGGCTGCATAATGGAAGAAGGAGGCGATGGTCACACCTGAACCTCTGCCATTCAGACAATGAGTAAACTGCTTGTTTGTGTTCGCTGGGTCATAATCGGAATGGAGTCGGCTGACTCTGTGAAAGAAGTCTCGCCCTTGTTCTCCCAATCCATCGGCCAAAGCGAAACCAACATTCACCCACATAGCATAATCGGGAGCAATGTCAACACCATTGGCCTCAATCTCCTTAACTACTCGCTCGATGTCAGCCGCGAGGTCTGTTACAGACTCATGTGAATCATGTGTCTGCAAGGCTGGGAGCGAAGCCTCTTGTTTAGAAGGGGCATTCTCCCAATCTGGGGCGGAAAATATTTTCTTTGACATATTCCGAGTATTTAGGGTTAATGTATGCCTGTGGGTCGTAGGGCAGGAAGCAGGAACGAGCCACATCGCTTCCCGACTTATCCACAGGTGGTAATCCAGTTGACTCAATGCAGTTGGCTACAGCCTTGAAATAGCGGGAATGCTCCCATCCTTTCAAGTCGATGGGGATAATCCACTTCACGCCATCGCCTGAGGGACTTGTGAACATCAGTTCAGTATCGAAGTAGTCATGCTTCAGAAGTCGCTCTTTGAACCTGTCGGGATTTCCGACATGGTCAAAATCAAGGCACATCAATCCGGAGTGCAGTATCAGCTCCTTCTCGTTCCGTTTGCGAAACAATCCCGAGAATGTGCAGTAGTCGAAGTGGGTTGCCTTGTACTTCTTGGCTTCCGAAGGTGATGTCAGAGAGCGGAGTGTGTCGGTCTGCGGCTTGGCATAGTGACCGACAAGGTAGCAATAGACATCTACTACCGTGATGGCACGGCATGGCTCGATGTTCTGAATGGGTTTTCGGTAAAAGGAGAATCCATGCAGGTCGTCCATACCGTGCCAGAAATCGGTTGCGTAGTCTTGCATCATACTTCTTTCCCTTTCTTTGACAAGACAAAAGCCTTGGCTTCTTGCAGCAGTTCTTCTTCTGACTTCTGGGCACCACGCTTCAACCACTCGTCTATCTCAGACTGCAGGAACATAAGTCCCTTGGTCATCTTATGATAGGGAATGGCCTTCTTGGATACCCATTCATAGACGGTCTGTTTCTTAGGATGGCTGGGATGATAAGCACAAAGCTCATCGATGTTCATCCATCGAGGTGATTCACTGGCCTGCTGTTTGTGCCGCAGGGTGTTTACAGTCTCCTGAAGGTTATCAACCTTTTTAATAAGGAAGTTTAATGCTTTCGGCATCTCTTCCAATGTTTTTACTTCAAAAAGTTCTGTCATAATACTTATATATTTTAATAATGTTATTCAGCCTTTTCTTGCGTTTCGGCGATGCAAAGTAAGTCACTATTTTACGAACAACCATAAAATTCGAGCTTCAACAGGCCGATATTATAATTGCTTAAGATTCGAGTATGATTTTGCAGAAAAAATCATACTATAAAACTCACATACAATGATTTATGGCGACAGAACAAAAGAACATAGAAACCAACACGGAAGGGATGGTAAAGACATAAAAAAAGCCCCCGAAGACTCAGAGGCTTGATAAAGATAAATAAAGATGGTTAAATGGCTGCTACACTTTCTTTGGACGCATCTACAGCATCGAGATTATCGATGTGAATAACATCGGCAGCATTACGCTTACTCTTATCTACGATGTGAGCATAAATCTGGGTTGTTTTCACGTTGGTATGTCCAAGCATTCCCTTGATGGTATAGATATCTGTGTCATGTTCAAGCTGTAGGGTGGCAAAGGTGTGGCGGGCGCAGTGGAACGTGATATGCTTCTTGATGCCCGATGCTTCAATCCATTTCTTCAACGGACGGGAAATCCAAGAAGAACCTGTCAGTCCTTCGAACACTCGTTGTTTTTGCTCACCTCGTTCTCCACAAAGCGAGTATGCCTGCTCGCTGATGGGAAGATAATCCACTACATGCGTCTTGCGCTGAGTAAAGTCCACTCGCCATCCACTTCCTGTCTGCGCTATTTCTCCCCACGTGAGGTCTTGGATGTCACACAGACGAATACCTGTGAGTAATCCAAAGAAGAACGCACGTTTCAACACTTCGTTTTCACATGGAGTCTTGGCCAGCATTTCTGCTTCTTCATGTGTCAGTGTCTCTCGCTTAACCTTTACATCGGGAATGCCCTTTACTTTGGCGGCTATGTCAACGGTCAAGTATTCGTCAATGAAGGCACGATGCAAACCAGCCTTAACGATGGCGAAGTAGGTGGCGGCTGTATTTTGAGAGAGTGTTCCTCCCTTGTTCCCTCCCTGTGGAGCAGAGAGCATGAACAACTTGATATCTTCTAGTAACTTTGCGGAGATTGTCTTGAAGGGGATAGGCTTGCCCTTAGAATAGATAGACAGCAGCTTGCCTACACGAGTCCAGTTGACAATAATGGCATCTGAACTGTTTGGGTGGCACTTGTAGATGATGCTGTTGAAGTAAGCAATGAAATCCTGTTCCGAACGTTCGTTCTGAGCAATCATTTCCTGCTCTCTGTCGGAAAAAACCACAGCAGTATCGTACTCCTGCTGACGCAAGGCACGTACCTTGTCGGCATATCTACATGCCTCCTTGTCCAACTGCGAGGAGCATTGGATGATGCCGTTAGAATCCCGCTTCGGCTTGTACTTGTAGTTGCCTTCGCAATCGATGCCGGTAATAGCAGTTGTGTCCCAGATGGGAGTGGTGATGGTGCGGTTGACCGCCTCAATGACTCTCTTAGGCTTAGTGCTACCTGGATTGCGTACTGGGTACGACTCTGTGTAGAGGTACCATTCTTCACGGTACTCCGACTTGCGGAGCTTAACCGTCACTTTTGTGTGTAATAAAGGTTTTCTCATTATTCTTCTGATTTATATAAGTTATCAATTTCTTCTTTGGGTACATACACATAGTTGCCAATTTGACGAGAGGGGATGGAGTACTTTCTGACATGTGCCCACACAGAACTATCGTTGATGTGGTATTTCTCGCAGACTTCTCCTATGGTGTAGCAGTCCTCGGGTTCGAGACTGTACTTCTTAGGCAGAGGTGTTTCCTTGATGTGCTTGGCTATCGGCCGTTTCACAAACATCTTCTCCAGATCCTTACGGTTTATCCTTGTGAGTCTGGTCCCAATGTTGATACTTGGTATCTGTCCTCTGCGAACCATCAGATACAGCGTATCACGTTCAACACCATAGATAGCCACTGCTTCCCTAATGGAAAGATACTCTCTCACCTTGGGAACACTTTTGGCTACCAACGCCAGTTTCTTTTCTTTGGCTTCTGCTCTCTTCTTTTGTGCATAGGCAGCTTCGCTGCATTTCTTACAGCAGTAAATACTGTCAAGCGTCTTTATGATGAACGCTTTCCCACAGAATTTGCACTTCCTTTTGATTTCTAATCCTAATTTTGGCATCTTTTTGTTACTTTTATTAGTTAATATGAGTATGTATCCTAAATGTTATACTTACATTTTGTCAGTAAACCATCCTGTACTTCATCTACTTTTAAGTAGGAATAAGTATGGATAAGTCGTAATTAGTCGAACTTGGTCGACATTTTTGTCGTGCTACACACATGTAACAAAAAAGCCGTAAAAAAAGGGGGAATAAGCACATAGAAAACATGAGCCCATAAAAAGCAAATGGCGTGTAACTCATTGAGCTACACGCCATTTGATAGTGTTTTGTTATGTCTTTGCTTATGCGTCTCATTTGACCTCCTCGAAGTCAGCATCCTGAACATCATCGTTGGGGTTCGACTGAGTCTGCTGACCACCTTGGAAACCTTGACCACCTTGGAATCCAGCATCTGCTCCAGGCTGGGCGCCACCTGCCTGCTGATACATCTGTGCCGATGCAGCCTGCATGACCTGATTGAGGTTGTTGATGGCGTTGTCGATGGCGTTGACATCACCTGACTTGTGGGCGTCTTTCAACTGCTGGAGAGCATTGTCGATGGCGGGACGCTGGTCGGCGGGAAGTTTGTCGCCATTCTCGTTGAGGAAGGTCTCAGTAGAGAATATCATCGAGTCGGCCTGATTCATCTTGTCGATGCGCTCGCGCTCCTTCTTGTCGGCCTCTGCAAATTGCTCGGCCTCGGCCTTCATGCGGTTAATCTCATCCTCGCTGAGACCAGACGATGCTTCGATGCGGATGGCCTGCTCTTTACCCGTTGCCTTGTCTTTGGCAGAGACGTTGAGAATACCGTTGGCGTCGATGTCGAAGGTCACCTCGATCTGAGGAACACCACGACGTGCGGGAGCAATGCCTTCGAGATTGAACTGACCGATGGACTTGTTCTGTGAAGCCATAGGACGCTCACCTTGCAGCACGTGGATGGTCACAGCTGTTTGGTTGTCGACAGCGGTAGAGAAGGTCTCGCTCTTCTTGCAAGGAATTGTCGAGTTGGCGTCGATAAGTTTGGTCATCACACCGCCAAGGGTCTCAATACCCAATGTCAGAGGAGTCACGTCGAGTAGCACGATGTCGCCTACGCCACCTTCCTTATTGAGGATAGCACCCTGAATAGAAGCACCTACTGCCACCACCTCGTCGGGGTTGACACCCTTTGAAGGCTCCTTGCCGAAATAGTTCTTCACGAGGGTCTGCACAGCGGGGATACGGCTCGAACCGCCCACGAGGATAACCTCATCGATGTCAGAGGTTGACAACTTGGCATCGCGGATGGCATTCTGACAGGGCACAAGGCACGACTGAATGAGCGAGTGGGCTAACTGCTCGAACTGAGCGCGTGTGAGTGTCTTCACAAGGTGCTTGGGCACACCGCCTTCAGCAGAGATATACGGCAGGTTGATTTCAGTGGTAGTTGTCGAAGAAAGCTCAATCTTTGCCTTCTCGGCAGCCTCCTTCAGACGCTGCATGGCCATCGGGTCTTTCGAGAGGTCGATGCCTTCATCGGACTTGAAGCCGCTAACCAACCAATCGATGATGACCTGGTCGAAGTCATCGCCGCCGAGGTGGGTGTCACCATTGGTGGAGAGCACTTCGAACACACCGCCACCGAACTCCAGGATGGAAATATCGAATGTACCACCACCGAGGTCGAAGACAGCAATCTTCATGTCTTTGTTAGCCTTGTCGACACCATAGGCAAGAGCGGCAGCAGTAGGCTCGTTGACGATACGCTGCACGTTGAGACCTGCAATCTGACCAGCTTCCTTTGTAGCCTGACGCTGTGAGTCAGAGAAATAGGCAGGAACGGTGATGACGGCATCGGTCACCTCTTGTCCGAGGTAGTCTTCAGCGGTCTTCTTCATCTTCTGCAGCACCATAGCCGAGATTTCCTGCGGAGTGTATTTGCGACCCTCGATGTCTACTCGTGGGTAGCCGTTTTCGTTGACAACAGTGTAAGGCACACGCTCAGCTTCCTTCTGGGCTTGCTGATAAGTCTCACCCATGAAGCGTTTGATGGAGTACACTGTGTTCTTCGGATTTGTGATGGCCTGACGCTTTGCGGGGTCGCCCACCTTGCGCTCACCATCTTTCACAAAACCAACCACCGAGGGAGTTGTACGCTTGCCCTCACTGTTGGCGATTACTACTGGCTCGTTGCCTTCGAATACGGCAACACAGCTGTTGGTAGTTCCTAAGTCGATTCCAATAATCTTTCCCATAATTCTTTATTTTTTATTTTGTTGTTTTTATTCAGAAATCTATTGGACATAAGTGTCCGACAAGAAGATGACAAAAGGCGTGCCAACTGGTTTTGACTGCCATTGTGGGTGACAAGTTGTCAGTCTTGATGTTTTTTTCATGCTTCTTTATTGCGAGTTTGACGTTTTATTGTTATATTTGCAGAGATGGAACGAAAGAAACCGTGGAATGTGCTGCCGAGGCGAGGATGGTGTGGCTGTTTGCTGCTGTCGGTCATCTTTTCGCTGTTATCGTGTAAGTCGGATGTGGCGGATGGAAATCATCGTTCAATCATGCCGCACGATTGTCAGTTGCGAGCGGGCGATGTGGTTTTCCGTCGTGGTGGCAGCATCATAAGCCATTCGGTCGTTCTTCTCGATGCTCATGGTCAATATTCACATGTGGGCATAGTCGTTGATTCGGCAGGTGTGCCGATGATTGTGCATGCTGTTCCAGGCGAGCCTGATTTCGATGGCGATGTGGATCGTGTGAAGATGGAGTCGCCCGAGAGTTTCTTCGATGTGCAGAGGGCCAGTCGTGGTGAAGTGTGCAGGGTGAAAGATAGCTTGGTGGCGGCAAATGCTGCCGAGGTGGCTCGGCAGATTTACGATCGTCACACATTGTTCGACCATGATTACAATGGCAACGACACGACACGGATGTATTGCACCGAATTGGTCATCTACGCCTACAAACGGCAAGGGATGGAATTGGCAAACGGAGAGGCAGAGCATGTTGAATTACCTGGATTCAAGGTAGATTGCTACTTCCCTTCACAAGTTTATGAGTCGCCCTATCTGCATTCGGTGCTTCAGTTCCAAGATGATGAATGAAAAGAGTCTATAATAGAAAGTGAAAATATGTCTAACCTAAATATTTAAGAAAATGAGAAAGTTTTTATTTATGTCAATGATGGTTGTGGCTTGCGGCATGATCTTGATGCTGACAAGTTGCGCGAGTGAGAGTGAGCAACGCCAAGTGGCTGAGAAAGCTATGGAATGCTTGAAGAACAAAGACTTCAAGGGCTATGTGGACTTGATGTATTTCAGCGAGAGCGATTCTGCCGATCCTGAGAAGCTTGCACAGAAGAAAGAGAACATGGCACAGATGCTGGAGAGTAAGATGTCGATGAGTAGCGAAAGCCAGAAAGGTTGGAAAGGCATCAAGACGTATTCGTATGTCTCGGAGCAGACCGACAGCACCACATCGGTTGTAAAGATGGCTTATGTGAACAACGAAGACAAGCCCGATACGATGGACATTAAGTTGCAGCTCGACGAGAAGGGTAAATGGAAGATTTCCAGTAGGGGCAAATAATGATTGCTCCATAGTGACGGTATGAGAATTGCCGTCGTGATCAAAAAGAAATAGCAGGAAGAACTTCTTCCTGCTATTATTATATAATAAGGTATAGGTTACACCTGCTTGTCGGCGATGGCTTGCATGATTTGCGCTTCCAATTCGTCGCACAGTTCGGGGTTGTCTTTCAACAAAGCCTTTGTAGCATCGCGACCTTGGCCAAGTTTCGAACCTTGATAAGAGAACCATGAACCACTCTTCTGCACGATACCGTATTCCACACCGAGGTCCAGAATCTCACCAACTTTCGAGATGCCTTCACCAAATGTGATTTCGAATTCAGCCTTGCGGAAAGGAGGAGCCACCTTATTTTTCACGACCTTCACGCGAACCTGGTTGCCGATGACCTCATCACCGTCCTTAATGCTTGTTACACGACGGATGTCGAGTCTTACCGATGCATAGAACTTCAATGCGTTGCCACCTGTAGTGGTCTCGGGATTGCCGAACATGACGCCAATCTTCTCGCGCAATTGGTTGATGAAGATGCAAGTGGTGTTGGTCTTGGCAATGGTGGCTGTCAGTTTGCGCAGAGCCTGACTCATCAGTCGGGCGTGCAGACCTACGGCGGAGTCGCCCATGTCGCCTTCAATCTCTTTCTTTGGTGTCAATGCGGCCACGGAGTCGATGACGATAATGTCGATGGCGCTGGAACGAATCAACTGGTCTGCAATCTCGAGCGCCTGCTCTCCATTATCGGGCTGCGAAATCCACAGGTTGTCGACATCTACGCCGAGTTTCTGTGCATAGAAACGGTCGAATGCATGCTCGGCATCGATGAATGCAGCGATACCGCCTTGCTTTTGTGTCTCAGCAATCGCATGAATGGCGAGCGTGGTCTTACCTGATGACTCAGGACCATAGATCTCGATAATACGGCCACGAGGATAACCGCCCACTCCCAATGCGGCGTTCAGTCCAATGGAACCAGTGGGAATCACTTCAACTTGCTCGATGTGTTCATCGCCCATGCGCATGATAGAACCTTTTCCGAAGTCTTTTTCTATTTTCGACATGGCAGCCTGTAGTGCCTTCAATTTCTCAGAGTTGGGATTGACGGCTGCACTTTCTTCAATTTCTTTTTTTGCCATAGTTGTTTGGTTTTTAGAGGTAAGGGGTAAGGAGCAAGAGGTAAGAGAATAGTCTTAGTCCTTACCATTTCCTCGGTGATACTTTATACTTTTTCTTCAATAGTTTTTCTTAATCCATATAACATCCGTGCAATTTCCCGAATGTTAGTTTCTTGTAAAGAGAATTGGTTTGAGGTAATATAGTTGCGAGCTTCAGCAATTTCTAATTGACACATAGTTTCCATTAGTGATCCGAAAGCAATCTCAAGAAAATGGATTCTTTCTTTATTGGAAAAACGCCCCATGCCCTCAGCAATATTTGAGGGAACAGACAATGCTGCTCTCAATAGCTGATTCGTAAGAATATGCTTTTCCTCAAGTGGAAATTGCTTGACGATTTCATAAACATCGTTGGTCAATTGCTTGGCCTGATGATAAACCTTCAATTTCCTATAATAGAAATCATCCATAGGGTTGTTTATATAAATTAGGACTCGATTAGCAATAGTATTCTCTTACTTCTTACCTCTTACCTCTTTTATCTTTCACTTATAATTCCAAGTCCTCGTCAAACACTTCGTTCCAAGGCAGACCGTGGATATTGAGCTGTTCCATGAATGGGTCTGGATCGAAATCCTCCACGTTCCACACTCCTGGTTTGCGCCACAATCCTTTAAGGAACATCATTGCGCCAATCATGGCGGGCACACCAGTTGTATAGCTGACGCCCTGCATGCCCGTCTCTTCGTAGGCAGCGCGGTGCGAGCAGTTGTTATATACATAATAGGTGCGCTCCTTTCCGTCCTTGATACCACGGATGCGACAACCGATGGAGGTTTCGCCCTCGTAGTTCTCGCCAAGGTCTTGTGGGTTGGGCAGCACGGCTTTGAGGAATTGCAACGGGATGATGTTCACTCGGACAGTCTTGGTGGGATCGTCAGCCAATGGAGCCTCGTAGGTGACAGGGTCGATGCGGCTCATACCGATGTTCTGAATCACGTCGAGATGCTTGATGTATTGCTCGCCGAAGGTCATCCAGAAACGAGCTTGACGAATGGTGGGGTAGTTCTTCACGAGGCTTTCCAACTCTTCGTGGTGCAACAGATACGATTCGCGCGGGCCGATGTTGGGGTAGGTAAGCGGCTTGTGAATCTCCAGCGGCTCGGTCTCAATCCATTGTCCGTCTTTGTAATAGAGCCCCTTCTGCGTAATTTCACGAATGTTGATTTCGGGATTGAAGTTGGTGGCAAAGGCTTTGTGGTGGTCACCAGCATTGCAGTCGACGATGTCAAGATAATGAATCTCATCGAAGTGGTGCTTGGCTGCGTAGGCGGTATAGATGCCGCTGACGCCTGGGTCGAATCCGCAACCGAGTATGGCTGTGAGTCCAGCCTGTTCGAAGCGTTCCTTATAGGCCCATTGCCATGAGTATTCGAAGTGGGCCTCGTCTTTCGGTTCATAGTTTGCTGTGTCGAGGTAGTTGCATCCGCAAGCCAGACAAGCTTCCATGATGGTAAGGTCTTGGTAGGGTAGGGCGAGGTTGATAACTAGTTCAGGCTGATAGTCGTTGAAAAGAGCCTTCAGTTGCTCCACATCATCGGCGTCCACCTGTGCAGTTTTGATGTCCATCGTGTAGCCTTTCGCGTGGATGGCTGCCACCAGTTTGTCGCATTTCTCTTTGCGACGGCTGGCAATCATGAAGTCTGTAAACACGTCGGGATTCTGCGCAATCTTATACGCAGCCACAGTTGCGACGCCACCGGCGCCAATCATTAGTACTTTGCTCATTTTTCTTCGTTCTTCTATGATGTTAGTATTCTTTTGTTTTTTTTTGCTCAAGGCAATCATATATTCGGTGAACACATCGCTTCGTTGTCCGTTCTTGCGTTCCGAAACGGAGTCTTCCCATTGGTTTTTCTTCAGTCGATAGATACGTGCCATGATAATAGTTCATATGTGCTACAAAGATACAACTTTTTCTGCAAACACAGACAGAAAATCGTTATTTCTTTTCTATTATTTTAGCAAAACCTCGTTCCATTGGAAGAATGGTTATTTGTCAACAATCTTCACGTCCATTCGGTTGAATGGGAACATGAAGCCGCGAGCCTTGAGCTGCTGGTAGACGGTCTCGTTCATATAAAAAAACACCGTCCAATAATCAGTGCTTTTGCACCACGAACGTGTGGTCACCAACACACCACTCTCGCCCAATTGCTTCAATCCTATCCAAGGAGCAGCCACGACGGGGCTGTCGGGTACAGGTTGTTGCACGATCTGTGGACAAGCTTGTTGGATTTCTCCGATAGCTTGTTTCACTTCTTCGAGGTCAGTACCATAAGCAAAATGGAATTCGGTGTCAACGCGGCGGTATAGTTCTTTTGAGTAGTTTTTGATGGTGCCCGTGGAGAGCCCGCCATTAGGGATGATGACGGTCTGTGCATCGGGGGTGCGGATGATGGTGTTGAAGATTTGGATTTCCTTCACGGTTCCAGCATACCCTTGTGCCTCGATATAATCACCCACTTTATAAGGTTTGAAGATCAGAATCATCACACCGCCTGCAAAGTTCTGCAACGTACCGCTCAAGGCCATACCGATGGCCATACCTGCCGATGCAAAAAGAGCGATGAACGATGATGTTTCGATGCCGAAGATGGACACCAGGATGACGGCCAGCACCAACCATAACAATACGCTGACCACACTGGTCAGGAATGTATAGAGCGACTCTTCGACCTTACTACGCTCAAGCATCTTGATGAAGAGTTTGTTAATCCACTTGATGAGCCATCGGCCTACTATGAAGACCACAATGGCGATGATGAGACTCTTGCAGAAACTGAGTGCCCATTGTCCTATCAGTGCGTATGTGTCGGGGGAGAGAAACTTTTCTAGCATGTTGTTGTTTTTTGTGTTATAAATTACAAATAGTATCACTTGATTTCATCGGCGCGAATGCCGAGTGCTTGCATGAGTGAATAGCCGAGAATCTCTTGACGGAAATTGCCGCCAGGCATAGGTTGCATAGCAAAGACGGTAATGCGTTTCGAGTCATCGTCAACGTTGCGTAATGCCTCTCGGATATCGTCATAATAGCGTTCGTCGGGAATGACCATCATGCGCTTCACGTCCTTTTGACTGGCAACAAGGCGTAGCGTGTCAGCGAAAAACTCCTCTTTCGTTGCTAATCCTTCAGCATTGACGACGCTGAATGTGAACTCGCCCAAGAACCCACTGAATGCTTGTGCATTGATTTCTTCTTCGAAATTGGAGGGGCAGAAGTTCTCCAATGATAGTGCCCCTTTTTCGTGGATAAGGACAACGTGGACTTGTTGTTGGGTGTTGGTGGCTTGTTGTTCATCGGGGCGCATTCCTCCATCTAATGCAATGCATTCCACCCAATGAGCGAGATCAGCTTGCGAAATGCGACGACCTATGATGCGTTCAAAATTAACAATGAGATTGAAGGCCACGCTGTCTACAAAGTCAGCATCAGCAATGATGACGTTCTCGCTCCAATTTATTTTCTGTTGTTCTTGATTGTTCATAGTTGCAAAGTTACGAATAAACGAGAGAAGAGCCAAATTTATTTGAGCTTTTCCGAGTGTGAGTAACATCGGCGAAGCCAAAGTTATTGTTTTTCTATGAAACGGATGCAAAATGTCAACACTTTCAGACAAAAAAAATAAAAAAATGTGCGTGTTGCCATTTTTTATTGTATCTTTGCAACATCCACATGTAACAAACTTTTACTGAGACAAAGATGAAAAGTATATTGGAAGGCCGTCCAGCCTTGGAAAAGGAAATCTACAAGATAGCTGAAGTGGCTGGCTATCTTTGGGAGAATGGATGGGCCGAGCGAAATGGTGGAAACATCACGGTGAACGTGACAGATTTGGTGGACGATGAGATTCGACAACTACCAGCCATCAGCGAAGTGAAGCAAATTGGTGTGACACTGCCCGCTTTGAAAGGAACATATTTCTATTGTAAAGGAACGGGCAAACGTATGCGTGATTTGGCTCGGTGGCCAATGGAGAATGGCTCCATCATCCGCATCCTCGACGATTGCGCCTCATATGTGATTATTGCCGATGAGGCCGTGATGCCGACAAGTGAACTACCTAGCCACTTGACTGTGCATGCTCGTTTGATAGAAAGTGGTTCTCCTTATAAGGCAACGGTGCACACGCATCCAATAGAACTGGTGGCTATGAGCCACAATCGCGAAATGCTGGGCAAGGACGTGTTGACAAACATCCTGTGGTCGATGATTCCAGAGACCAAGGCGTTCTGTCCTTTAGGATTGGGCATTGTACCCTACACGTTGCCAGGTTCCAACGAATTGGCAGATGCGACGCTCCGTGAACTTGAAGATTACGATGTGGTGATGTGGGAGAAGCATGGTGTGTTTGCCAAAGGACTCGATGTGATGGACGCTTTCGATCAGATTGATGTGCTCTCGAAGGCTGCCAAGATTTATATCGCTGCTCGTTCGATGGGCTTTGTGCCTGAAGGTATGAGCCAAGAGCAAATGGCAGAGATGACTCGCGCATTCAATCTTCCACGATGATTGCTGGGCGCTAGTTTGCTTGGCTTTTGGTATTAACCAATAGCCAACACCTACCACCTACCACCCAATAATATTATTATTAACCAAATAACAATAGAGACTATGGAAAAGAATGTAATGAAAAAACTGGCCGTATGTGCCTTCATGCTCGTGATGGGCTCAATGTCGGTCAACGCACAAGTGGATCCCACTTTGCAGCAACAACAGCAAGTTGCCCAAAAGGCTGCTGAGGAACAGAAGAAGGCTTTTGACAAACAGCAGAAGGAGGCCAACAAAGCCAAGAAGAAGGCTGAGAAGGCCGAGAAGGAAGCCAAGAAGAAGCAAAAGGAAATAGAGAAGCGCGAGAACGCTAAGAAGGCTGCTGAAAAGGCTGCTCGCGATTCCGAGAAAGCTCAGCAGAAAGCTCAAGAGGCTCAAGCCGCAGCTGAGCAGGCCGCTGGCGGCGATCCAATGGCTGCCGCTAAAGCACAAGAAAAAGCAGGAAAGGCCCAACAGAAAGCTTTGAAAGCTGCTGAGAAAGCCAAGAGGACAGCCGAGAAATACGAGAAGCTGAAGTAGTTATCAATTAACAATTGACAGACTACTATCTGGAAGACAATAAAAAATAGGGACGGAGAATCAACTCCGTCCCTGTTTTTGTTATATGTCTATTGTGTGGAAACGATTAATTATCTCCCCACACTTCCCAACTATCATCCTTTGATTGTGATTTCTTTCCCCAAATGGATTCTTGACTATTCCAATCAGTATCGTCGTCAAACATTCCTTTCTTGGCAGCCTCGTCATCAACCACCGTATTGCTGATAGGCAGTTCCAGCATGAGAGGATCCTTCAACAATACAACCTCTACTTCAGGTTTTATATATTTCATTTTGTTCATAATCTTATATTTAGAGGTTGGTTTACTTATTTAACAACAAACTTCTTACCTTTCTTCACATATACGCCTGGACGCAGCAGATTCTCTGCAGCCTTGCCTTCTGCAACCTTGCTTCCATTCAAATTATATACAGGCGTGCTGTCGTCCTCATCAACTATCTGGTTAGACAATTCTATTCTGGTTGTCTGACTGTTGTCGGTATTTTCCTCAGGCTCGCCGAAATAGAAGGTTACGTTCTTGGCATGTTGTTCCACAACTGTTTGATCAGAAACACGCACATCCAGATAAGCCTTGTTTGGAGTCATGGTAGATTTGGAATAAGGATAGAATCCCAAAACGCCGTCTTTGTTGGAAGACAGAACATAAAAATTATCTTGGTTTGCTACTGTGCTACCATTTACAGAAATGTAGCCTTTTAGGAAGTTTAAACCTGAGTTAACGGTCTCGGCTGGATAGTCTTTTGTAAGTGGTAACAAACGGTTTGTGACAACATCTGTTGATGTGATATCGTTCTGCACAGCAGGGCATTCCAAAATAACCGCTGTATTTGCAGCCACCTTTTTACCATTCACCGGAGTAAACACAACACGGTCGACGATGTCTGTGAATTCTTCGTTAAATACCAGATAATAAGCGTTCACACCGTCAAGTAATTGGTATGGGAAGTCGGTGTACATGGTAGTATAGTACTTGCCGTCTTTCGTAAACTTCGCCTTAGTATTGGCTCCAAAAGCTCCTGCAGTAGTTGTTTCATCGAGTGAATAAAGTGTCCATTCGGCAGCTCTTTGTTGTTCCTGAGACAATCCCTGAATGGTTCTCATGACAGCATAGTCTTCACCCTCCTCGTCGAAAAGATAAGTGGGAAGGTCGAGTTCTCTTCCACTAACAGACACAGTGTAAGTGGTATAAATGCGAACAGAAGAGCCGTCACCTTCCATTGTAAGCATATATTTACCATCTTCTTGGCTTGTGTTTGCACCAACCAAAGAAGAATATGCTACACCATGTGCGGAGAAATCCACTCCCTTGGTAACGCCTGTACCTTGACCATGACCTGAACGCAAGAACACCGTACTTGGGTTACCCTGCGCGTCAGTAGCATCAATCATTTTGAAACTCTCTTCAAATTTGAAACCATCTTTAACGTTAGGATAAGTTCTTCCATTGTACTCAAAATCTCGAGTGTGGTCGGAAACTTTATTTTTATTTGGACCAGTACCAGTGCCATAGAAACTCAGGAAACGCCCCGTCTTGTTATTTTTCAGACGGATATAGACTTTTGTGGCAGGATCGCTGAAATAAGCCCAATAAGTTCCTTTTGTTTCACTGTTGGCAGTCAGCACTAATGGATTATTGGTGGAGACATAGTCTCCTGTGTTGTCTTTCTTCCATCCTAAGAACATCACACCATTCGAAACATCCGGGTTGGCTGTAAGTGTCACCTCGTCACCCATCTCGTTATCTGGATTACTGATACTTACACCTCCTTTGCTTTCATCAGCAGATTTCACCTTTATCTGGCCAGTCTGAGCTTTAAAAACGGCACAATAATTGAAGGTCGTACGATTGCCACTATCCGTGCTGCGGAATTGTAACCCCTGAGCGGTATATGACGAATTTGTGCTGATAGCTTCACCATCACCGGAGCCTTCTGACCAATGGTCGAAAATAAAACCATCGTTGGCTTTGGCATAATAGTATAATGTAACCTCACCATAACCAACGGTTCGTTGACTTCCAGTGATTCCGTGAGGTGATTGCTGATATGAAGGGGTTGACGTTGATGTAGAACTAACATATACTTTGCCGCCTCCCGTTGGGGATGCATACGCGTTCGCAGCATAATAGAAGGTTGACGTAGCCATGGCCGTCGTTATCCCAGTACACATAAGCAACAGAGTGCAGAGCATTCTGTGCGGATTCTTTTTTAACATAAACATTTTCATTATCTAATTATTTTCTATTTTATATTGACAATAATTACTAATACTTCTTACAAGTAGTGAACCCGTGATGAGTTGATGAGAGAAATCGAGCAAACCGATGATTGGTGTTGCCAGAATAAAGAGCACCAGTATAATACTATAGCATAGCCAACAATGCGAAACAGTCTTTTTTTGTCGAATCAGTCTGAACAGCAATGGTAATGGCAGGAACACGATGAGATACCAGTTCCACACGCTGACGAAGAGTTCTGAGAAGAACGTCACGTAGAGCATCAACAATCCCACTAGCATTTGTGCTGTGAAGAGCAGTACGTCATAACTGTTAGCTAATCGTCGCCAATCTAGTAGCCATTCTGCCAATGTGATGAGCAATGTCAGCAACAGTAATACGCCGAAGACGACGGTGGGCGTGATGGGCATAGCTTTATCGGTACCACTGCTTTCAACGAGTGTTGTTCCTGGATCTGTCACTACGAAGCGACTATCGCCAGTTGAGTCGTTGACAATCGTCGCCTTTCGCAACATAGGAACAATGGTTTCGGGCGTTAGTCGATACTCTTGTATGGATCGTCTATCATAAGCCGTTCCTCCGAAGGTTATGAATAGAAATTCAGCCCAAGGTGAATGCCGCACGGCATGACGGAATAGTTCACCATCATTGAGTGTTTGCGGAAACTCTAACTCACCCCATTCAAAATGCTCACCAATAAGACAACGCTGTATGTTCAAGATAGATGTTGTCAAGCAATTGGTAAAGAGCAGATTGAAATTACGGTATGCTCCGGCCATCATCTCCTCGTCGAGCAATCGCCACAACTCTTGCTTCTCGTGGTGCGTCAGGTTGAGTTTATATTGCTTCAACCCACGCCCCAATTTCTTGGAGTCGCTAATGAATGTGTCCGTCGGCACCGCTATGTATTTAGCCTTTGCCTTACCCGCTACTCCCGTCATGAAGGTGTTGAAATTGGGATCACTCTCGAACGTGAAAACGTAGTCAAGTCCATGCACGGGACATTCCATGCGGAGCGTGGCATGACCGAATACGGAATACAGCGCATGCAACGGCTCTGCCACTAGCAGGCTCGCGGTCACGAAGTTGCTGCTGTCAGGGGCCACGACGATGCTGTCATTTGATTGAGCCCGCATTTCACATGTGGACAGAATCGTGAGCAAAAAGACAAATCCGATTGCCTTGATTCGAGATATTGCCTTTGCGTGGTTCATCCTGTACTCCTGTTCTCTAACTAATTTGGGTGCAAAGATAGTACAATTTCTTGAAATATTACTATATTTCAGGCAAAAAGTGCAAAATGGAGGCTGTTTTAAGACTTGAGCGAGAGGTGAAAATAATGCTTTTTTTGATGAAAAAATGTGACAAAATATTGTCGAGTTTTCTGCTCAATCTAGGATGGGAATGTTAAAAAGGATTGGTGTTTTTCACTTCATTTTCCTCATTTTCTACAAGTGAAATTGTCACATGTATCATCTGAGGTTGTCAGATGTGGCATATGAGACGCTCACTTGTGGCATCTAAGGGCGTCAGATGCCACAAATGGGAAGCTCAAAGCATAGCTCTTGCAAGGTGAAAGCATAGCTTTGACAGGTCAACAAAATGTAAGAAAAATGGAAACTGTTGATTATCAGCGACTTCCAAAAATGCTCAAAATTCGCGTATTTGCGAGCAAAAGGTTTTTGTTTTGAAATATGCCCCGTTTTAAGGGGGTGAAATTCAGAATTAATTTGACAAAAGGAAAAGAAGAAGGAGTAGAAGAATTCAGAGGGAGTTAAAGGGAGTAAAGGCCATCACTCTTCTCATTTGTAAGGCTATTGGCTTCTAACTCCTTCTAACTCCCTCTATTTTCTTCTAACTTCTTCTTAAATTAGTTGCGGCAGGAACGAACTGATAATCAGCACGATAATGCCAACTACGAGGACGGCAATGGTCTTGCGTGAGCAACCTTTCCATTCTTTCAGGATGATGCCCCAGACGTTGGAAAACACCACGTTGAGCGCCATGAGGATGCAGAACGAGAGGGTGTCCATCGTGCCGCCTGTCTCGAAGAACGAACGCCCGAGTGAGAGCCCGAAGAACTGTGAATACCACAACGCACCCGCTAGCAGACAGAACAGCAGATTGTTGCCCCACACTTCCTTCTTGGCGTAATCGCCCCACGTGTGGTTCTTCTGGTTCTGGTAGAAGCAGTAGATGGCGTTGGTGACGAATCCGCCGAGTGTTACGAGGAACGTAGCGGGCAACGTGCGGAACATCGGATCGGTGAGTTCGCCGAAGTTGATGCCTTTTCCGAACTCCAAACCAACATTGAAGCAACCGCTCATGAAACCAGCAAGCAGGGCGATGGCCAGACCTTTCGGGAAATTAAAATCCTTTACGGCGGCTTTCTTTTCCTCTTCAGAGAGCGATGCCGCCTTCATGCTACCTGCCACACCGATGATAGCGATGCCGATGAGAGTAACGACAACGCCAAGAATGACGGCGAATGTGAGCGACTCCAATGGCTTCAGTTCGGGGAAGAAGATATTGAGTAGCACGGGTCCCATAATGGTGCCGAGGCCAGCGCAGGTTCCGAGTGCGATGCTTTGTCCGAGAGCCACGCCGAGATAGCGCATAGAGAGGCCGAACGTGAGTCCGCCCACTCCCCAAAGCACGCCGAAAAAGATGGTCATCCAAAGATTGAACGATGGTGCTGAGGAGAACAATCCGAAGAGTGATTCGCCCGAGGGAACGGCCAACAAAGCGCCGAGGAAGGGCAATAAAAGCCAAGCGAACACACCCTGCACAATCCAATACGACTCCCACGACCAATCTTTGATTTTGTTGATGGGCACGTAGCACGATGATTGGCAGAAGGCGCCGATGGCAATGATGATTAAACCAATAATGATTTCCATATTGTTTAGAGGTAAGAGGTAAGTGGTGAGAGGTAAGAAGTATTATCGTTTACTCGTCACGTCCTTCTCGTATTGCTGGATGCAGGCGATGAACTCTTCACCCACAGGTACGTTGTTCTTCAGGTTGAAGTAGTCGAAGACGGCGCCAAACGGCATTGCTTTGGCTTCCTCCATCAGTGCGAGACGCTCGAAGAACTGTCCGTTGTCCTCGTATTCGCGCAGTTTCTGCTTCGGTTCAAGCAGGGCTTGAAGAATGCACTTCTGAGTTGCACGCGTACCTATAATATATGCACCGATACGGTTGATGGAAGCATCGAAATAGTCGAGGCCAACATGTGCGCGGTTGAGGGCATCGCTGCGGACGAGCTCCTTGAAGAGGTCGAGCGTCTGGTCGTTCATGATGGTCACGTGGTCAGAATCCCAGCGGACGGGACGAGAGACGTGCAACATCAGTTCGGGTACATACATGAGCAGCGTAGATACGAAATCGCTGACATTCTCGGTGGGTTCGTAGTGGCCAGTATCGAGCGTGTAGATGCACTTACGGGTGGCGCAGTAAGCGGTGTAGAAGTCGTGTGAGCCAACGGTATAGGACTCCAAACCGATACCGAACAGTTTGGCTTCGAAGCAGTTCTTCACCCAGTCGAGTTTCTCTTCCATGATTTCGTCGAGCGAGGCAGCGAGGATTTCACGATACTTCTTGCGCTGTACGGGAATGTCCTTCATTCCATCGTGCACCCAGATGTTCATGATACAAGGGTCGTTTTGAGCCTTTCCCATAGCGTCGGCGATGCGGCGGCAACGCTTTGTGTGCTCAATCCAGAAGTCACGGATTCCCTTGTCGGGATTCGCCAATGAGAGGTCGCCACTCTTGGGGTGAGAGAACGAGGTGGAGTTGAAGTCGAGCTTCATGTTGTTCTCTTTGGCCCAATCAATCCAACTTTGGAAGTGTTTCACTTCGCACTCATCGCGATCAACAAACTTTCCACCAAAGTCACCGTAGATCTCATGAAGGTTCAGGCGGTGGTTGCCACCGAGAAGAGTCTTTACAAACTCAATGTCTTGGCGCACTTCGTCAATGTTGCGGGCACGACCAGGATAGTTACCCGTTGTCTGAATGCCACCGCTGAGGGCTTCATTGCGCTCGAAACCGACAACATCGTCGGTCTGCCAGCAATGTAGGGAGATTTGCTGCTTCTGCAGTTGGTCAAGTACTGCGTCGGTGTCGACGCCAATGGCTGCATAACGCTCTTTCGCTACGGCGTATGCTTTTTCAATCAATTCTGCTTTCATAAGGTTTTATTTTATTTGATTATAGTTTTCCATTTCTCAAACGCCTTGTCCCACAGGGTTTTGTCAGTAGGTTCGTATTTCACCAGCGAGATGCTGTTGGCAATGATTTGTCGCATTTCCCAGATGTCTTTCACCAATCCTTTGGCTTTTGCTTGCAACATGATGTTGCCAAGGGCTGTGCATTCTTGTGGTCCTGCCAACACCGTCACACCACACGAGTTGGCGGTGAATTGGTTGAGATAGGTGTTGAGCGAGCCACCCCCGATGATGTGGAGAACGTTGATGGGGAAGGATGCGAACTCCTGCAACCATGAAAAGACTTGTCGATAACGTAGTGCCAGCGAATCGAAGATGCAACGACAGATCTCAGCGGGAGTCTCGGGAATGGGTTGGTTGGTTTGTCGGCAATAGGTTTGAATGGCCTCAATCATCGATGATGGATTGGCAAACATAGCATCGTCGGGGTTGATGAACGAGCGGAATGCCTCCACATCCATTGCCTGACCTTGCAATTCGGGGTGTGAAAGGCGGCGCACTTCTTCAGGCCACTCCTGCCGACAACGCTCGTAGAGCCACATGCCACAGATGTTCTTCAGGAAACGAGTGGTGCCTTCAATGCCACCTTCGTTGGTGAAATTCAACTCGTAGCTGCGGTCGCTGATGATAGCGTCCTTCGTCTCGATACCCATCAGACTCCATGTGCCACTCGACAGATAGGCAAATTGCTCGTTCTTGGCAGGAACGGCAGCCACAGCACTACCTGTGTCGTGACCTGCCACAGCAATCACGGGAACGGCTCCGAGACCAGTCAACCGTTGTACTTCATCGGTCAGCACACCAATCTCAGCACCTGGATTGACCATCTTTCCAAACTTCGAGCGTGTGAGGCCAAGACTATCCAACAGATGCTCGTCGAGTTGCTTTGTGCGAGGGTCAAGTAGTTGTGAGGTTGAGGCTATCGTATATTCGCAAACATCGTTCCCTGTGAGCATCCAACTCAAAGCATCGGGTATGAACAGAATTTTCTGTGCATTCTTAAACGCCGAGTTGTTTTCACGCTTCATCGCATAGAGTTGGAAGATGCTGTTGAAGTTCATGAACTGGATACCTGTCACGTTGTAGACCTCTTTCTTCGAGATGACATTCTCCAGATAATCGTCCATCGCATCGAAGGTGATAGGATCGCGATAAGCGCGTGGATTGCGAAGAATAGCTCCGTCATCACCGATGAAAATGAAGTCAACGCCCCACGTATCGATACCAATCGAAGTGATCTCCAATCCGCGTTGAGCCACTTCCTTCAGTCCTCGTATAATCTCGAAATATAGTGCGTGGATGTCCCAATAATAATGACCGCCTTGTTCGATAAGGTTGTTGGGAAAGCGGGTCACTTCCTCCAATTCAAACTTCCCTTCGTTGATGCTTCCAATGATGGACCGACCGCTGGTGGCGCCTAGGTCGACGGCAAAGAAATACTTATTGTTTCCCATTTGGCTTAAATTGTTTATTAGCAGATAGTTCGTTTTTCGTGTTGGCAAAAGTACTAAAAAAGCGAAAGCGGAAACATCATTATTTGATTTTTCGTCCTCTTTTTTTGTCCTTGTTCCTAAAAAAAAGTATAAAGGGCATAAAGGGGAGTGAAAGGGCATAAAAGGTGTAAGGGGGAGGGAGAGGAAAGGGTATAAAGGGCATAAATGGGAGTGAAAGGGCATAAAGGGTGTAAGGGGGAGGGTATAAGATAAAAAAATGAGCAGCCAAATGAATGACTGCTCATTACTATTTTATTCGAAAAATGATATGCTTGTTATCGCTTGACAAACTTGCAGACAGCTTGATCACCCTGCTGGTTGGTCATTTCTGCTACATAGTAGCCAGTAGGCAATCCCTCGACAGAGATTTCAGCAAAGCCGCCGTTGAGCTGAACAGCGAATGTGGCGACCATTTGTCCGGCATTGCTAAAAATGTTAACCTTTGCTTTCTCGTCAGCCTGACCACGCACGATGAGTTTGCCTGAAGCATAAAGCATGGAGAGAGAGGCCGAGTTGTCGGCAAGGAGGTCTTGGATGCCTGCAGTCTCTGCCTGCTCGATAGCAACAGCGTAGCTTGATGTGCAGTTGGTCTTGCCAATCGTAGGCACATTCATCACGATGACGTTGTTCGTGCCATCAGGATAGCGTCCCACTGTCTCGTCGCTCTTGTGCTCAGCGTAGGTAAAGCGGTCGCACCACGAGTCGTCTTTTGCGGAGAGCAATACATCGCCACCCTCGGCAGCCAGTTTGAACGATGTGTGCAGCTGAGACAGCGGATCAAGTTTGTCGCACCAGACAACCAAATAGCTGTACGGGAGGATGAGGGTGCTCTGCATAGCATCCACAGCCTCGCCGATTTGGTATTTGTGAGGCTTTTCAAGATTGTCAGAGAGATACATACCCTTGACATCGATGGGCTTAGAGGTGGTGTTGTACAACTCAATCCAGTCGTTGCGCTTGAAGTATTCGTTGACATAAATGCCATTGGCTGCACTTACCTCATTGATACGCACCGGTGTGATGTCCTTCTTCAGTCTTTCGTCATCAGAAAGAGCGCGGAAAGTAGCGGTGAGACTGACAGTATTGTCAGAAGGCAGGTTGATCTCTTCATCCGTGCTCACGATGGTGTTGTCCTTCTTCCATCCAGCAAAACGATAGCCTGCAGGAGCCTTTGCCGAAAGTTTCACAGGAGCGAAGAGGTGGCCGTTGAACTCAGCATAGGGCACATCCAAACCATTGATGTAGATGTGGGCTCCCTGAACGCTAGCATTCAGCGCCACTTCCTGAGCCGTTGTGCTGAGTTGTGCATAAGAGAATTTCTTCAGGAAGCCAGCCATCTTCTTCGAGCGGCCTTTCAGTTTGCTCTTGATTTCGTCAGCGGCACGCTTGGGTTCATGTCCCTCGTTGATGCCCTGCTGTCTCATCAGTTGGCACATGGCTGTGACGTTGTTCAACAGCTCATCGACAATCACACCGGCACGTGTAGGTTCGAATACGCTACCGCCCATCAGACAGAAGGTATCGATGAATTTACGACGATAGTCATCGCGTCCCATGAGGTTGAGGAAGAGACGCACAATCTCACGGTTGGCATTGCCCTCGTCATAGACGGTCTCAGCATCCTTGAATCTGAGGAAGTAGGTGAATGGGTCGTCGTTGTCCCTGTTGAAGCCGCGCAGTGCGAAAGCATAGTCGAGGTCGAAGCTCACAAAGCGATAGCGGCCATCGTTGCGACTGCGATAGGCCTTGATGTTGTTGTTGGGCCAGTCGTCGTTGTCGAGGAACATGGTGACAGCCATGTAGTTGGTGAACTCATCGATGTCGAGCAATGTCTTCAGTTCTTCGTATGCACTTTCGTTGGTGGCATTCCGACCCAACTCGAAGATGCGGTTGATGACTTCAGCATCGCCATTCTTCATCTTCATGTTCTCAAAAGCATCGAGTTCCTCGTCATCGTAACCCCAGTTGGCATAGGCGAACTTGTCGTTGTTCACCTCGCGCATGTTGAGCACACCGCGCAGTTCACCGTTCACATATTCGATGATCGGCACGTAGGACTGCACATCGATATCAATGCCCGAGCGCTGAATGATGGTCTCCAATGCGGGATCCATGAAGCGGGCGTTGTGCACCCAGAAGTCGTTACCGCCATTACGGATGAGCAGAGCTTTGTTGCGGGTATAGGGTTTCTGTGGGAAGAACGAGAAGTCAAAGCGGTTCTGTCCGTCGAATATCTTGTTCGACTTCAGTTTGAACGAGCGGAAACGCTGAGAGCGAGTCCATCCGCCCGAAGCACTGATGTTGACATCCTGGTTGAATTGCATCTCACCGTCAGGACTGATGTAGCTGAAGTTGGCAGGACGGTCCCAATCCTGATTGTAGTTTCTGGGTTGGTTTTGTCCGTTGCCAAGTGCACCATTGGTGCCGTCGCCCTCGCAATCGAAGCCAATCTTCTGATCGTTGAAGAACTTCGTGTCGCCGACAATCGAAATGATGGGCAGCGTGTAGTTGTTGTTGGTCTTGATATAGCTGCGGGTCACGGGTACGCTTGGCAGATAGCCGTCTTTGAACAGGCGGACGGTCAGATTGGTGGTGTTCGAAATGGCGAAGTTGCCATCCTTGCTCTCTTGGCTGGAGATGTCCTCGTACGTCTCCCACGAGATGTCATCGAAGTAGAAATTGTTGTCAGTATCCTTGAGGGTGTTCAAGTTGAAGGCGATGGTTTGCAAGGCATAGGTGGTGACTTGTGGGTTCCAGCCGCCCCAGCCGCCGCCTCCCCAGCCGCCCCAGCCTCCGCCGCCACCGCCGCCGGAGGTCTGTTCATCGGCTTGTTCTTTGGTGACAACGCCTTCATAGGTGAACTCCGTCCATTCGGTAGTGACATCGACCGAACTGCCCAGCAGACCGTTGGTGATGTAGTCGCCAGGAGTGCGGTGAGCCTGAACGCTGATCTTGCAGGCCTTGTCGGCTTTCACCCTCATGCGGAAACGATATCTTTCGTTGGTTTTCCAGATGTGGTCGGGGGTATAAACGAAGAATTGGGTCTTCCAGTCGTTGGGTGCATTGGCTATGGAGTGAACCTTGATGCCGCGCGAGCCCTCAAAGCCCACACCATCCAGGATGCGGTTCACGTCGCCATTTCCATCACCATCGCGGCTCACAAAGCAAGTGGCGTCAGTTCCCTCGCAATTGCCGTTGGAGAGCATCTCCTTCCAAGGAGACTCAATCTTCGGCAGACTGCCATCGGTGGTGTACAGCAGGGTGGCACCCTCGGGAATGTTGACCTTCACGTTCAGAGAGTTCGTGAAGAGTCGGCTGGCCACGCTCACAACAGGAGCGTCCAATCTTTCAGTGGCAAACTTCGCAGTGGCGTTGCTCTGACCAGGAGTAAAGTCGTTCGTCCATCCCCATTCTTCACCGCCATCGGTCTTGCGAGCCCAAGACGAGTGGCTCATGGATTCAGGATATTCTTGGCTGATGATGAGCTCTCCGCTCTTGTCGCTCAGGTAGATGGTGCCACCATCGCAATCGAGCTTGAAAGGAGCCTGAAGCTTTCCAACCTCTTCCTCATCCCATCCGATTTTGATGTCGTTTGATCCGAGCCAAATGACCTTGTATCCCCCAGCGGGAACCGTACCCATGTTCGAAGGCATTTGCCAGCGCATCAGGTCGTTGGCGTCGTTGCTCAGGTACATGCCGCCCAGGTTGATCGCCTGCTCGGAGGGGTTGTATATTTCAATCCAGCTGTCGAAATTGACTGCGGGGCTCATTACATCGCCCACGTTGGAAGCCATCAATTCATTGATGACCAAAACTGCAGATAATAATGTTGATGTCCACATCTTAGAGTTATTGTTTTTAATTTCAGCGTGCAAAATTACAAATTATTTGGAAAAAAGTGTGATGTATACCATAAAAACATCGACGATGATGGTCGTATGCTACATTTTTTATAATATTTGAAACAAATGTTACATTGATTATCGGAAAATTACAAATAAAATTTGCATTTTCTCTCACTTATTCGTACCTTTGCACGCATTTTATTCAATCCGGCAAGTTGAATGGAAATGTACAGGGCCGTTTTAGACCCTTCCACTCCTCTTTAAACCCTATAAGCCTTTGAAGTGGAGCTCGCGAGACTTCAAACATTTTTAATACATAAATCAATGGCAACATTAACAGTTCTAATTGTCACCGTTTTCATTATTGGTTATCTGTGCATAGCTTTGGAAAGCGTGACAAAAATCAACAAGGCAGCCATCGCGCTGCTTATGTGTGTGTTTTGTTGGACTTTGCTGATGCTCAATCCCGGCTCCTATTATCCCGACTTTGCCGGCGATGGCATCATGCACCACATTAGTGAAGTGATCGAACATCATCTGGGCGATGCTGGCGGCACCCTGTTCTTCTTGATGGGTGCGATGACGATTGTTGAGATTGTCGACACCAACGGCGGGTTCAACTTCGTGCGCGACGCTCTGAAGACAAGTTCGAAACGCAAACTGATGTGGCGTGTGGCCTTCATGACGTTCTTCCTCTCGGCCATCCTCGACAATCTGACCACTTCGATTGTCATGATCATGGTGCTCCGCAAACTGGTTCAGAAGCGCGAAGAACGACTCATCTATGCAGCTCTCATCGTGATTTCAGCCAACTCTGGAGGTGCTTTCTCACCCATTGGCGACGTCACTACCATCATGCTTTGGATCAAGGGTGTCATCACCACGCAAGGTGTGCTCACCGAAATCTTCGTGCCCTCGCTCGTCTCGATGCTTGTGCCTGCCTTCATTCTGCAATACCAACTGCATGGTAAGTTCGACAAGTCGCAGAATTTGGCAAAGGCTGAAGTGAGCCAGTTCACAAAGACCCAGCGTCGCATCATCTTCTGGCTGGGCGTGGGTGGTCTCTGCTTCGTGCCCATTTTCAAGACCATCACCCATCTGCCTCCGTTCATGGGCATCCTGCTCGTGCTCGGCGTCTTGTGGACGGTGACCGAAATCTTCTATCACAATACCTCTGAAGACGACACGATGGCTAAGCGTGTATCGAAGATCCTCACAAAGATCGACCTCTCCACCATCCTTTTCTTCCTCGGCATTCTGATGGCTGTGGCCGTGCTGCAGGAGATTGGTGTGTTGGCAGCCCTTGGCGATAGCCTTAACAATGCATTCTCGGGCAACTACTACGTCATCAACGGCATCATCGGTGTGCTCTCATCGGTTGTCGACAATGTACCTCTCGTGGCTGGTTGCATGGGTATGTATCCCGTGGCTCCTGAAGGAGCGATGGCAATCGATGGCATCTTCTGGCAGCTGTTGGCCTACTGTGCTGGTGTGGGTGGTTCCATGCTCATCATTGGAAGCGCCGCCGGTGTGGTGGTTATGGGATTGGAGAAGATCACCTTCGGCTGGTACATGAAGAAGATCACGTGGATCGCCTTCGTGGGTTATCTGGCTGGTATCTTGTGCTATTGGTTCATGGATTCCTTCATCCTGAGATAATCGTTTTTCGACGAGATTGTCGAATGAAATAATGCTGAAATAATGCGGGCGAGGACCTTTTGGTTTCCTCGCTCGTGTTGTTTTGCACACTATTCTTTCCCTTTCAATTTGCAACCACTTTTCATCCTTGTTTTTCACCCCCTCGTTTTCGTATTTTGAGCCCCCAAACATGGCTGCTTCCCTCGTTTTTCGTGCTCATTCTGCCATTTTCCACCCTAATTTTCACTCTTTACACCCTCATTTTTCACCTCTTTTCCCTACTTACAATTTGAAATACTCTCATTTCATATGTTTTACATTTGTAAAAGGCCACAAATGACCACCTTAAAGCTATGCAGTGACACGGTCAAAGATGCCCTTTGACAAAGCTATTTTTCATCTTTCATTTTACTTTCTCATTTAGGGCGAGGACAAAGTGACAAAGTGACAAAGTGACAATAAGGTGTTTTCGACCTGCCGAATCGCTTGAAGTGTGTATAATACAATTATAAACTGAAGATTTGAGCACAAAAAAATGAAGCGAGTGTAAAATTACTAATTTTATTATAATATA